>NZ_JBHZQA010000001.1:0-647648 GCF_042787335.1 Flavobacterium fructosi
CCAAAACTGGGGGCTAATACTAAATCAGTTCTTAACTATTTTTGAAAAAAGGGTTCAACTTTAATTAAAAAGTCAAACCCCTATATTTTTAACTTACACACTTTACGGGATAGTGTCTTTTCGATACAAGTTTACTCTTGTATATACGTTTTATTTCCGTTTGCATTGATATAGTATTTTCCACCTCTTGGTCCCGTATAAACTTTTTTGCCATTGTATTCTCCTGTGACTCTGTCTGGTACTTTCGGAGCTTTTTCATTCGTCTCTTTAACTTCTGCTGCAGGTTTTTTAGTTTTGGCAGTTGTAGTTGATTTTTGTATTTTTTCGGACTTCTTTTCGGTCATAATAGCCTTTTCATTGACCTCTGCAGCTTTTACTTTTGCGTCATTTTTTATTTTTGCTGCTTTTTCTTTGCTTTCTGTAGCTCTATCTTTTATATTACTTTTCGCTTTAGCGACCTTCTTTTCTTCTTCTTTAGCATTAGCTTTTGCATCACTTCTTGCTTTAGTCACTTTCATTTTTGCTGCTTTAGCGTCACTTTCAGCTTTGGCAGTCGTAGCTGTTGCATTGTTTTTTGTTTTAGCGGCTTGATCCTTAGCTTTTAAATCGCTTTTTGCTTTAGCAATTTTCTCTTTTGCTGCTTTAGCTTTACTTTCTGCTTTCGTTGTTTTTGCTTTTGCTGCGGCTTTATCTTTAGCTATTTTTTCTGTCCTAGCTTTAGCTTCTTTTTTCTGAGCAGCCGTTTCTTGTCCGTAAAAATTTGCTGATAAAATAAATACAAAACATAATAATACTAATTTTTTCATGACCTGTTATTTTTAAAGTTAGAATTATAGAGCCTAATTTTTATTAAATTTAACAATTTTATGTTGAATTATTAAGCTAAAGTATTAAAAATAAGCTCTTAACTGAATATTTCCCGTATGGATAGTTTTACTTGATTCACTTTTTCGCCCTTGATAATTTACATTTATATCTAAAAATTGCGTCAAATTTTTTTGTATGAGGAATCTCCAAGTCAAGTTTTGCCCAGTTTGAAGTCCCTCCAACATTTGAAAACCAACAGAAGAAAATTCATTTCCAGTAAATTTATTCTGATAAAATGATATCTCACCGTTCATCGTTAATTGTTTATTACTAGTATAAGAGAAGGAAGTACCCAAGCGATTTTGTAATAAAGTTTCTAATTTTCCATTTTCGTTTTCTTTGTTTTGCAATTCATAAAATAAATTCCAACTGGTATTTTTAGAAAATAAATAACTGATTTTAGGAGCCAATTGATATCCAGTTAAGTCATAATTTTTTTCAGGAAAGTTTTCTGACGTAACGAAAGTTTCAATAGTTTTTGCGAAAAAACTGAACAACCAACCTTTCTTGTACAAATGGGTATATTGTAGTTGATGGGAGCTGTTTTTGGCTTCTTGAGAACCTATTGACAATAAATTTTTTGCTTGATTTTGCAGGTAAGAATAGGTAATAGAATGATTTTGTTTGCCACGATTATAATACAAACTATTTCTAAAACTGGAATTCAATCCTAATACATTCCCGTCCGAAGAGTTAAAAGGATTTAATTGGAAATTATCACCGTCGCTTTTTGTTTTTCGGTCGATTAAAAAGGAGGTTTGATTATAAAAATAAGACAGCAATTTTTTTAAGCCATGATCATTCTGCCACTGATTTAGATTAACAGTCAGAGACTGCGAAAACTTATTTTGATGCGTTTTTATGTAAATTCGGTTGGGCAGGAAAATTCTAATGTATTTTGCCTGATCGATAAATGGCGCTATTTCAAACTCTTGTAATTCCTGAATTCCATTAGCATTATAATCGTTCCAGGTATACACTCCTTGACCTGCAGGAACTTCCAGATAAGTAAATTCTTGTTGTGGAATGCTTCCTGATATTGTTTCATAAACGGTTGTACTTTGAATTAATTGATTAAAAAATCGGTCGCTATATATTATTCTTGAATTCAATGAAGACTCTCTTTTTTTTGTCGCGTCTACAAAATCTAAGTTTCTGTAATTAATATAAATGAACAAATCGCTTTTGTTGGTTTGGATCAATTTAGACTTCAAAAAATAAGTATGTGAGCTATTTACTCTTTGTAAAATATTCCCGACGCTTCTGGATTGCAAACTATCATTCTTTCGGTTTAAATAGCCCAATTCAACGAAAACTTTAGTACTGTCACCACGGCCGGCGAAAAAACTGTATTGTGTGAATCTTTGGCTCAAAGCCAAAAATTGATTTGTTGTTTTATTTTTTTCTTGATTATCCTCCAATTGTAAACTGCTTCCAATCCAATTTTTATTAAAATGATAACGAGTTTGGGTTTGATTTCTAATGAATTTGGATGAGGATATCATTCCATCACTTTTTAGAAAACTTCCTTGATTTTGCAACGACCAATTTTTCAAACGTAGTAAACCATTTAGGATGTGTCGACTACCTGAGAAATTTTGAGAAAAATCTAGTTTTTCAAATTGATACGTCAGCACTCCTTTATTTTGTGTTTCCTCTTTTTCATTTAAAATAAAATTTAATCCTGAAACTAGGAAGCTTTGATTACCGGTTGTAGTAATTCCCAGATTCCAATCTCTATCAAATTCAATGGTGTAAAAGCGTTCAACGGACCTGAAATCTTTCTGGACAAATTGATAATTGGCAAAGGCATCAACGTTCCATTTTTTGGAATACAAACGTTGTTTCATGTTTACTTTACCTGCAAGACCTTTATTATTGGAATCATCTATGTCCGAGAATAAATTCTTGTCGTTGTTGCTAATTCCGATTTCAAAATCGACAGCTGTTTTTTCGGTCGGTTTGTATTTCCCTAAGAAGGTGGCTACTTGGATTTTCGTAGGTGCCACTAATTGAATCACCGGTTCGTAATTCCCTTGCGGAAAGCCATTTGGTTCAATGTATTCATAAATTCTGCCATTTGCAGATGAATTTATCAGGATATAATTGCCCTTATTTGTTCCCACAAAACTAAACCGAACGTTGAATAATTCGTCTTGAGGACTATTAGAATATTCGAATATTTCTTGATTATTGACAATGGTTTTTTTGTAAAGTACTTTGTTTTCTGGATAGATGTCAGCATAAGCAGAAGGTGCGACCATCAAATCTGGATTATCTCCTGAATTTACGAGTATTTGAGCTTGTTCTTTAGTGAGATTTTGTTGTAAAGGTTGGTTTTTCAAATCATTTTCTGAGTATAAATAGGTTCCAAAACTCCACTTTTCATTTTCCTGAGTGGTTCCCGCATAAGTGACAAATCGGGTGTAATTTCTATCTGAATATTGATATTCTATTGCAATTCGCATTTCAGAAGTAATGGTAAAAAGTGGGGTAAAAATAATTTCTCCGGCATTATAATCAATGGTGTAATCATTGTTTTCGCCTCGTTTCAATAGATTTCCATTAACATATACCCGTTCTGAACCAGATATGACAAGAACATATAATTCACCATTTTGTCCTTTTAATTTATAAGGACCCTGATTGCCTTCTTGTCCTTTAAAATTACTTTTGGCATATTGCCCTTTTACAAGCGCCGCTGATGCAAAAACATTAGTTTTACTGTCTTTCGTTCCAAAGTCGAAATGGGTTGCGAGCCCTTGTACTTTTTTATTAAAATTCAGGAATTGTGTTTTTTTATTTTCGAGAAAAATATCTCCGGCTCTAATATTCCATTTGTCACTGAATAACTCCATGAAAACATTGTCGAATTGATCTAATTTTTGGGAATAACCTCCGTCTTGTAAAGGGATATTGTTGTCTTGCAGGGAGGCTCTAAGGCTCACTTTTTCGGATATTTTTCCTGTGATTTGTAAATCTAAATTTGAATTTAAAACGGTGTTTTGATTGTTGCCAATAGTTACTCCACGCGTTATACTTCCGGAAGTATTTAATCCGTCAAAAGGAATGTTTTTTTTCTCCGCTTCTGGCTCAATTTTATATAATTTTCCTGAAGTGGCTTCGTTACTCACGACTCGGCTTGGATCGTAAATACGATATTCTTTAGTCAGAATTTCAGGTAGTTTGAGATAGTTAATTGTTATGGAATCAGAAAAAGCTGGATAATTTTCGTTAAGGAATAAGGTGGATTTTTGAAAGTTTATTTTGTAAAATGAAGTGTCAATTGGTTTTCCATTGGTGTCGAGCACTTTAAAAAAATTAGAATTTATGCCTTCTTTTTCAAGATAGATTGTATCGCGAGTAGCGCTAATTTTTTTTGTTTTGTATAATGAATTCGTTTCCTGGGCTTGCAGTCCAGAAAAACAACCGATGACCAGCCAGAAAAGTAATTTTTTCAACATAAATTCAGGAGCTCGAAAGTGTCAAAAGTAGTATTTATAATTGTTTAAATAGGCCGTTGTAATTTTTTTGATTTTGAAAGGTAGAAAGTGATTTTTGGGAAGGTATATAAATAAAAAATGGAAGCCGTAATAGGACTTCCATTTTAAAGGTTAAAATTAGATAACTTATTCTTTGGTAATAACTTGCATGGTTTCTCGACTCACTTGTTTCAATAAAACTATTTTGTCTTTTTCAACGGTTTGTGTGGCATTATCATTGAAATGTCTAATCGTATATAAAGTGACATTTTTATCAAAATCAACTTTAAATTTTTTAGATAAAATCGCATTTAAGTCCTTAAAATTATCAAATTTATCTTCAACACAGACAGAAAAGCTAATGGCAGAGTTCTGAATTAAGTTTACTTTGATTTTGAATTGGTGAAATAAAGAGAAGATTTCGCTGATGTTTTCTTCCATTATGAAAGAGAAATCTATAGAGGAAAGCGAAATCAAGAGTTGGTTTCTTTTGACAATAAAACAAGGTAAATAAGGTTCTAAATCTGCGCCTTTAGCAACACGAGTCCCCGGTAACAAAGGATTAATAAACGATTTTACGAACAAAGGAATTTCTTTTTTTTGTAAAGGTTGTAAGGTTTTTGGGTGAATAACGGTAGCCCCGTAAAACGCTAATTCGATGGCCTCACGATACGAAATTTGATTCAGCAAACTTGCATTTTCAAAATATCTTGGATCCGCATTCATAACTCCCGGAACATCTTTCCAGATCGTTACACTTTCGGCATTCAAGCAATAAGCAAAAATAGCAGCAGTATAATCAGAACCTTCACGACCTAAAGTGGTGGTGAAATTATTCTCATCTGAACCCAAGAAACCTTGAGTGATGTTCAGTGTTTTTCTTTTTACGTTTTTGGCAATATTTTTCTGTGTCAATTCCCAATCCACTTCTGCATCTCTATAATTTGCATCTGTTTTTATGAAATTACGCACATCCAGCCATTGTGTTTTTATTGCCATGAAATTCATAAAATGACTGAGAATAGTTGTCGAAATTAATTCACCATAACTCACAATTTGGTCGTAAACGAAATTATAATTTGGAGATTTATTATGAGCCAAAAAATATTCTAAATCAGAAAATTGAATGTTTACAGCATTAAAAACTGCGTTTTTTTCGTCGTCAAACAAATCCAGTAGGATTTGATTGTGGTATTTTTTCACTTCTTGAACAGAAGAATTTAATTCAGCCGATTGTTCGAAATAATTTTTAATAACCGCTTCTAATGCATTTGTAGTTTTCCCCATGGCAGAGACAACTAACAATACATCTTCATAGCCCACTTTTTGTAAAACGTCATAAACATTTTTAATCCCTTCGGCATCTTTAACAGAAGCGCCGCCAAATTTGAATACTCTCATACTTTTTTCAACAAAATGTTTTCTAATTTTATTTTAATCTATTATCGATAAAATAGTTGATTCCATCTTCATTCATTTGCACCACCGACCAGTCTTTAAGCACTTTTGCGCCAGATTTTTCATAGAATTCGATTGCAGGAGTGTTCCAGTCCAAAACATGCCAGTCAATTCTTCGAACATTATCTCGCTTCCCTTGTTTGATAATTTCTGAATACAAAGCATAGCCTAATCCAGTGCCTCTCATCTTATCTTTTACCACAAGATCTTCCAGGTGAATTATTTTTCCTTTCCAGGTAGAATAACGATAATAGTACAAAGCAATACCCACGATTTCAGATTCCAATTCTGCAACAAAAACATGGAATAGGGGAGTTGTGCCAAAACCATCGCGAACTAAATCATCTACGGTAACAAGAACAGCATTTGGTTCTTTCTCGAATTCCGCTAATTCTTGAATAAGTCCTAAAACAGCTGGCATGTCTTCAGGAGTTCCTTTTCTAATATTCATAAGTATATTTGATTTACTATTATTTAAATATGAATTTGCATAATATGATTGGTGTTTGTACTAAATCCCTAAAATGCGCATTTCATAAATTCTTCTTTTTAATGTTTTCAATTGATCAAAATAAAGCTATTTTACTCAAAATTCAGCGATTTTTTGAGCAAATATACAATAGTGATAAAGTAACTAAATTTTATTCAAATCATTTTCACAAAAAAACCGATATTTGTGACTTCAAAATAACTACAACGATTTCGTAATGGAAGAACGCAACAAAACACTAGGGGAGTTTATCATCGAAAACCAAAATGCTTTTCAATATTCGTCAGGTGAATTATCACGAATTATCAATTCAATCCGTTTGGCTGCAAAGGTGGTCAACTATAAAGTGAACAAAGCTGGATTGGTTGATATTGTTGGGGCTGCAGGGGAACAAAATATTCAAGGAGAAGACCAACAAAAATTGGACGTTTATGCCAATGAAGTTTTTATCCAAACTTTAATCAATAGAGAAATTGTTTGTGGTATCGCTTCCGAAGAAAATGATGATTTTATCACTGTAGAAGGAAGCGACAAAAGCCATAATAATAAATATGTGGTTTTAATGGATCCGCTTGACGGCTCATCAAATATTGATGTAAATGTATCTGTAGGAACGATATTTTCTGTTTATAGAAGAGTAACGCCAATAGGTACGCCGGTTACAATTGAAGATTTTTTACAACCAGGAATTAATCAAGTGGCTGCTGGATATGTAATTTATGGAACGTCAACAATGTTGGTTTATACTACTGGACATGGGGTAAATGGGTTTACGTTAAACCCGGCAATTGGGACATTTTATTTGTCTCACCCGAATATGCAGTTTTCTAAAGATGGAAATATCTATTCCATCAATGAAGGTAATTATGTTCACTTTCCACAAGGTGTAAAAGATTATATTAAGTATTGTCAGCTGGAAGAAGAGGATAGACCATACACTTCCCGTTATATAGGAAGTTTAGTCTCGGATATTCATAGAAATATGATAAAAGGCGGGATATATATTTATCCAACAAGTTCTAAAGCTCCAAAAGGGAAATTGCGTTTGTTGTACGAATGTAATCCAATGGCTTTTATTGTAGAGCAAGCGGGCGGAAAAGCTTCTGATGGTTTTGGAAGTATCATGGAAATAATGCCAACGGAATTGCATCAACGAGTTCCTTTTTTCTGTGGAAGTTATAATATGGTAGAAAAGGCGGAAGAGTTCATGCAAAAAGCAAAATTAAGCAAATACTAAAGTAAGAAGTATAAAAAAAGCTTCCGCTATGGCGGAAGCTTTTTTATTTATGAATGTTTCATCATTTCCGAAACAAAAGTGTCTAAATCTACTTTTTCATCTACCAAGATCATTGCTTTTTCGATAATGTAGTCTACATTTTCAGGAGTAAAACCTAACGCTAATCCAATTTTTCTAAGCAACAAATCTTGTGCGTCTCCTAAATGGTGATCTACATGAACCATTCGAGCTAAATCGAATAAACGCTCCACCCTTTGCTCTTGCAAATAAGGAGGATTGATCGGATATTTTAATGGGTTTTCTAATATTTCTGCATATTCTGCAGGGGAAATTTCTAGTCTTAAAGCTAGTTTGTCTAAAAACGCTTTTTCTTCTGGAGCAAATTTTCCGTCGGCAAGTGCCACACGGACAATAGCTGAAAAGTGACCTTTATTTCTTTGTTTAAATTCGCTATCAAATAAATCTGAAAATGACATAATTATAATTTTTTATCTTACAAAGATAAATCTATTTTTAAATTTTTTGATTTTAATTTTCTTATTAATTTTGTTTTATGAAATTGTACTTTTTGTGGGATGATTTATTTCTTCAAAACAATCATTTTCAAAATTAATCGTAAGTTTACAACCCCAACCCCAATCTAATTATTTACCTATGTCAGAATTTTGGATTTATTTTCAAATCGGATTAAAACATGTTTTGGATATTCATGCTTATGATCATGTTTTGTTTTTAATAGCTTTAGCCGTTCCTTTCTCTTTCAAGGATTGGAAACAGATAGTTTTGCTGGTGTCTATGTTCACAATAGGGCATACTTTGGCTTTATTATTATCTATATTTGGAATAATTGCCATAAAAGTAAATGTGGTAGAGTTATTAATTCCTACAACCATTTTAATAACGGCTTTGTTTAATCTATTTACTGCCGGGAAATCAAGTAAAAAAGAGAGCGTAAATTTGGTATTTTTTATTACGCTTTTTTTCGGAATAATTCATGGTTTGGGATTTTCAAATTATTTCAAATCAATTCTAGGTGGATCTCCCAGCTCGAAATTAATACCCTTAGGAGAATTTGCATTAGGAATTGAAGCAGCTCAAATTGTAGTGGTTTTTGTAGTTTTGGTTCTCTCTTATATTGTTCAAACTGTTTTTCGATTTTCTAAAAGAGACTGGACTTTGGTTATGTCAGCATTTATAATTGGAGTAGTTTTACCACTGATTGTAGAAAGTAAAATTTGGATTAGATAAAAAAATGGAAGCAATAAAATTAAATAAATACGATAAAGCCTATCTTAGGATTGCAACAGAATGGGGACTTTTATCCTATTGTAAAAGAAAGCAAGTGGGTGCAATCATTGTAAGAGATAGAATGATAATATCTGATGGATATAATGGAACTCCCTCTGGTTTTGAAAACTGTTGCGAAGATGCTGAAGGCTTGACGCGCTGGGATGTTTTACACGCAGAAGCAAATGCTATTTTGAAAGTCGCCAGGTCGACACAATCTTGTGAAGGGGCGACGTTGTATATTACGCTTTCGCCTTGTAAAGAATGCAGCAAATTAATTCATCAGTCGGGGATAAAAAGAGTGGTGTATCACAATGGATATCGCGATGATTCCGGAATTCAGTTTTTAATAAAAGCAGGAGTAGAAGTAGCGCATATTCCAATATTAGAAGAATAATAAAATTGTATAAACGGTAAATGGCTTGACTAGTTAAGCAATAGAAATGCACATTAAAGTCATTGACCAGATAGTTTCGAGGATTTTAAATACTGATGTGATTTAAATTTTGTTTTTTGTTGTTAATAATTAGACAATTAATGAAATTGACGGTATTCTATTGTTTAATTTTATGTTTTTTAAAGGTCTAATTTGATATAATACACGTGGGCATAATACCATTAATTGACAATCTAGCTTAAATGAAAATCGATAATAAATACTTGCCTATCATTATTGGTGTGACTCTTGCTTTAGGAGTTGTTCTGGGTAGTGCATTAAATTTCCGCAACCAAAATCAGTTTTTTGCAAAAAACAATTCTAAAAATAAGTTAAATAAACTTATTGATTTTATCGATAACGAATATGTCGATAATGTAAATACGGATTCAATTGTAAATCTTACGGTTGACAATATTCTGGCAAAACTGGATCCTCATTCTGTATATATACCACCAAGTGAACAAGCGGAAGTTATTGAAAGTATGAAAGGTGATTTTGTAGGTATTGGCGTAAATTTCTATATGTACAATGATTCTGTGGCTATAATAAAACCGGTCGAAAATGGCCCTTCTGCAAAAGCTGGAATAAAACCCGGAGATCGAATTTTGTATGTTGATAAAACAAAATTATACGGTCGAAAATTGCCTAATGACAGTTTGTTTGCTAAATTAAAAGGGACTGTAGGATCCGAGATTGAGCTTACTGTTTACAGAAAATCAGAAGGTAAGAAAATTAAACTAAAAGTAAAACGAGATGTTATTCCATTAAAAAGTGTCGATGTTTCGATGCTTTTGAATAATGAAACCGGCTATATAAAAATAAATCGCTTTGCAGAAACTACGTATAGTGAATTCAAATCAGGTCTATTAGGTCTTAAACAACAAGGTGCAAAATCATTAATTATCGATGTTCGGGATAATGGCGGAGGTTATATGGAGGAAGCAATTGCCATCGCCGACGAATTATTGAAAGACAAACAATTAATTGTTTTTACGAAAAACAAAAAAGGTAAAATAGATAAAACATTTGCAACAGAAAGAGGGAGTTTTGAAAACGGAAATGTATTTGTATTAATTAATGAAAACAGTGCATCTGCCAGTGAAATTTTAGCAGGAGCCATTCAGGATAATGACCGAGGAACTATTGTTGGTCGACGTTCTTTTGGTAAAGGATTGGTACAACGTGAAATGGATTTTGACGATGGTTCGGCAGTTCGTTTAACCATTGCAAGATATTACACACCAACCGGTCGCTCGATTCAAAAACCATATTCTAAAGGGAATGAAGCTTATTTTAAAGAATCGGACGAAAGATTTGAAAACGGTGAATTGTACAATAAAGACAGTATAAAAATTTCGGACACTTTAAAGTTTAAAACTAAAAAAGGTAAAATTGTATATGGTGGCGGTGGAATTGTTCCTGATGTTTTTGTGCCGCTTGAAGTGGAACATGGCAGAGAAAGCACACCTTATTTATTGCAATCAGGTATTGTTGGTCATTTTGTTTTCGAACAATTAGATAAAAATAGAAATGCATTCAAAGGATTGGCTTTTCAACAATTTATAACTAAAATGAATGCGTCCGATTTGTATTTTAATTCTTTTCAGAAGTATATTTTCCAGAACGGATTGGATTTGAAATTTGGAAAAAGCAAGTCGTTGGTAAAACGATACCTTGTCGCTGAGTTTGCGAGACAATTATATGGTGAAAAGTATTATTATGAAATTATATTGAAAGAAGATGCAATGATTAAAGCAGTTTTCGAAAAAAAATAATCAATACATTTTACAGTATGGAAAATAAATTTTCTGGAATGACGCTTAATGAACGATTATGTGTCGGAGGTCTTATACATGATTTTGACAATTGTCTGAAGCAAAAAGATATTGAAGGAATCAAATCTATTCTAAAGAAGGTTGAATTAAATGAAGAATCTATTTTTGAAATAATTAATAGTTTAGAGCTGATAGGTATCTAAAAATTTTAGATTAAACGATAAACGTTTTATCTAATGCTGTCGTGAGAATGAGTTTGCACACCGCCATTCCATAAAGTAAGAATATCGGTAGCAACAGCAGCACCGCTTCCAGCAGCAATGGCTAGTTGGCTTCTCCAGCCAGCTAAAGTTCCTACAACATAAATTCCATCAGCAACTTTATGGTCACTGTTTCTCAGCTGAATTCTTTGTTTTTCTGGAAGTGATTTTTGGTGTGGTTCGATGTATTGCATCAAACCTTCAATCTCAAAAGTATTTGCCGAACTAATACCTATAACGACATTTTTTGTTTTATAACTGTTCTTATTTGTAGTAACTATAAATTCAGGAAAAGCTCCCTCTATTTTTAACACTTTTTCATTTGGAATTTGCATTACATGGGGATACGTTTTGGAAAGATGTTGAAGGCTCTTCACCAATAAATCGGACCCTAAAGTACCTGGAGTTATTCCATAAGCATTATTAAAAAGAGCTTCTTGAAGTGAGGATGTTTTTTGATGGGTAAAAACGCCAATTTTTTTATCAATGGCAAAGAGTTTGTTTTTGGCTGATCCTAAAACAAGCGCACATGACATTCCGGATACTCCACCCCCAACAATTAAAATGTCAAACATGTTAGAATTTACCATTCATTTTTTCTTCAATTTTTTTAGACATTCTAAAGATTAGAAGAATTAATACGGCACATAAAGAAGCTGCAACCCCTATAATAGCATATAGACTATTACCTTGAAAAGGATGGCTAAAATCAAGTAAAGTAACATTAAATATGATTAAAGCTATGGCTAAAAACACGAGTATGTTAGTGAAGATTTTCATGATATTTTTTTTTGTTTTTTAATGAAAAATTTAAGATTATTTAATTAAAAATTAATTTTAATAAAAATCAAATATTTTTATAGATTGTTGCGTTATGGGGTAAATTTATGAAAATTTATTCTACACAAACAAACCTTTAACATTCGCAGCGAATAATTTAACAGCGATGGCAAGAAGAACCACTCCAAAAGTCTTCCTAATGACTCCAAGTCCGTTCTCACCTAACAATTTTTCGATTCTTGCAGATGATTTCAAAACAATGTATACGAGTATGATATTCAGAATTATGGCAATGACAATATTAATAGTTTGAAATTCCGCTTTCAAGGATAATAAAGTGGTCATAGTTCCGGCCCCAGCAACAAGTGGGAACGCGATTGGAACTATTGATGCCGAGCTGGCTGCTTCATCGCGATACAATCGGATACCTAATATCATTTCTAGTGCTAAGAAAAATAAAACAAAAGATCCTGCAACAGCAAAAGAATGAACATCGATTCCAATTAGCTTTAAGAATTCCTCCCCTATAAAAAGAAAGACAATCATAATTGCTCCTGACGCTAAGGTTGCTTTTTCTGATTCGATATGCCCAAATTTTGCCCGTAAATCGATGATAATGGGAATAGTACCAATAATGTCAATTACTGCAAAAAGGACCATGCTTACGGTTACAATTTCTCTTATATCGAATCCTATCATATCTTTTTTGATGGCAAAGTTAAACTTTTCGGCAAATTATTAGTTAAAATATAGCGGTATTGCGATATTTTTAAGTATTTTTTTTAAACAAATGAATTATTGTTTTTTGTATTAAAATTTATTTTGATTCTGATTTTAAAGATGGATTATTCAAGATGGGCAGAAGGTTAAAGTTGGTTTTGACTAAAAAATTACCATATACTTTAACTATCTTTGCACTTTATAATCACAGTACTCCAAAATAATGTTTCAATTAGGAAAAACCATCGTCTCAGAAGACATACTCGAAAAAGATTTTGTTTGCAATTTATCAGCCTGTAAAGGGGCTTGTTGTGTTGATGGCGATGCCGGAGCTCCATTGAGCGTTGAGGAAACTAAGATATTAGAAGCAATTTATCCTAAGGTAAAACCGTTTCTTCGTAAACAAGGAATTGCAGCTATCGAAGCGCAAGGAACTTGGGTTAATGGTACGGATGGTGATCTTGAAACACCATTAATTGATAATAAAGATTGTGCTTACGTGATTTTTGACGGTAAAACGGGTCTTTGTGGTATCGAGCAAGCCTATAATCAAGGAATAATTGACTGGAAAAAACCTGTTTCCTGTCATCTGTACCCAATTCGAGTAAAAGACTTTACTGAGTTTGCCTCTGTCAATTATGACAAATGGGATATTTGCGACCCAGCCTGTTCTTTAGGTCAGGAATTGGAAGTTCCTGTTTACAAATTTGTTAAAGAAGCATTGGTTAGAAAATTTGGAGAAGACTGGTATGCAGAGCTTGAGAAAGTGGCGCTGGACATGAAAAAGTAATTTCAAAGTAATTAAAAAAGTTCTTGTTTTTTATTTTTATAATCCTATATTTTACGGTGCTTTACGTGCTTTTTTTGTTTTTCAATGTACTGATATTCAGTTTTTTGAAAAAAGAATCAAAAGTATTCCGGTTTATCTCATTTGTTAAAAACTAAGTCCGATTGTGAATAAGTTTGGCTTTTAAATTCGGCAATATTTCACAATCTTTGTAATCCACTAAATGCATAAAATTTCGTTAAATTTTCAAAAAAACAAACAATTATAATGGCGCAAGTTGAACCAATTTTACAAGAAAATAAAAATCGTTTCGTAATTTTCCCTATCAAACACCATGATATTTGGGAATTTTATAAAAGTATGGAAGCCAGTTTCTGGACTGCTGAAGAAATTGATTTATCACAAGATTTAAATGACTGGAATAACAAACTTTCTGATGAGGAACGCTATTTTGTAAAACATATTCTTGCTTTTTTTGCTGCTTCTGACGGAATTGTAAACGAGAATCTGGCTGAAAATTTTGTCAACGAAGTGCAATATGCGGAAGCAAAATTCTTTTACGGTTTTCAAATCATGATGGAAAACATTCACAGCGAAACCTATTCGTTATTAATTGATACCTATGTAAAGGATGAAGCGGAGAAAGATGAATTGTTCAATGCTTTAGAAGTTTTTCCAGCGATTAAGAAAAAGGCGGACTGGGCTTTGCAATGGATCGAGTCCGATTCGTTTGCTGAGCGTTTGATAGCTTTTGCAGCTGTGGAAGGAATTTTCTTTTCGGGAGCTTTTTGCTCTATTTATTGGTTGAAAAAACGAGGATTAATGCCTGGGTTGACATTTTCTAACGAACTGATCTCTCGTGATGAAGGAGTTCATTGTGATTTTGCAGTGCATTTGCACAACCACCACTTGGTAAATAAAGTGCCAAAAGAAAGAATTAGAAGTATTATTGTTGATGCTTTAAATATAGAGAGAGAATTTATTACGGAGTCACTTCCTGTGAGTTTGATAGGAATGAATGCGGTGTTAATGACACAGTATTTAGAATTTGTTGCTGACAGATTATTAGTGGAATTAGGTTGCGACAGAGAGTATAATACTGCGAATCCTTTTGACTTTATGGATATGATTTCGCTTCAAGGGAAAACTAATTTCTTTGAAAAGAAAGTGGCTGAATATCAAAAAGCGGGTGTGATGAATACTGATGGGGATGCTCAAAAAATATCTTTTGACGCCGATTTTTAAAATTTGAGTTCTTGAATCCTTAGATTTATTTTTTCCTCTCGAATTATACTATATTTCTTCGTACTTCTGTTCTAATAGCCCAGATAGTAATGAAAATCCTTTCTGGTCCTGAACTTGCTTCAGGATCCTGAAACAAGTTCAGGACTAGAAAGATTGCAATGGATAGCTGGAAATAGCTCCAAAAAAATAATACAAATAACGAAAAACAGCAAAGGGATTTTCTGTTTTGAAAACAAACAAAAGTATGTACGTAGTAAAAAGAGACGGGCGTAAAGAGCCTGTAATGTTCGACAAAATCACAGATAGAATTAAAAAACTATGTTATGGTTTGAATGATTTGGTTGATGCCGTGAAAGTTGCTATGCGAGTAATTGAAGGGCTTTATGATGGAGTTTCTACGTCGGAATTAGATAATTTAGCAGCCGAAACTGCGGCGTCAATGACTATTGCGCATCCTGATTATGCACAATTGGCGGCGCGGATTGCAATTTCGAATTTGCATTCCAATACTAAAAAATCATTTTCGGAAACAATGAACGATATGTTTCATTATGTAAACCCGAGAAATGGACAAGATGCACCTTTGTTATCTGAAGAAGTGCACCAGGTGATTATGAAAAATGCTGAATTTTTGGATTCACATGTGATATATAACAGAGATTTTAATTATGATTATTTTGGTTTTAAAACGCTGGAACGGTCTTATTTACTTAAAATAAACGGCAAAATAGTGGAGCGTCCGCAACACATGTTGATGCGTGTTTCGGTTGGGATTCACTTAGATGATTTAGATTCGGTGATTGAGACGTACGACTTAATGTCGAAAAAATTCTTTACGCATGCAACCCCTACATTATTCAATGCGGGTACTCCAAAACCTCAAATGTCTTCTTGTTTCCTTCTGGCGATGCAAGACGACAGTATTGACGGGATTTATGATACGTTGAAACAAACGGCAAAAATCTCTCAGTCAGCAGGTGGTGTTGGGCTTTCTATTCACAATGTAAGAGCAACTGGTTCTTACATACGTGGGACAAACGGAACGTCAAACGGAATTGTTCCAATGTTGCGTGTTTTTAATGATACGGCACGTTATGTAGATCAAGGTGGTGGAAAACGTAAAGGAAGTTTTGCTATTTATATCGAAACTTGGCATGCGGATATTTTTGAATTCTTAGATTTGAAAAAGAATACCGGAAAAGAAGAAATGCGTGCCAGAGATTTATTCTTCGCCATGTGGACGTCTGATTTATTTATGAAACGAGTTCAAGAAGACAGTTATTGGACGTTGATGTGTCCTAATGAATGTCCAGGACTGTACGATGTTTATGGCGAAGAATTTGAAGCCATGTATATTGATTATGAGAAACGTGGAAAAGGTAGAAAAACCATTAAAGCGCATGAACTTTGGGAGAAAATTCTAGAATCGCAAATCGAAACCGGAACGCCTTACATGTTGTATAAAGATGCAGTTAATAGAAAATCAAACCAGAAAAATCTGGGTACGATTCGTTCTTCGAATTTGTGTACCGAGATTATGGAATTCACATCCAAAGATGAAATTGCAGTCTGTAATCTAGCCTCTCTTTCCTTGCCAATGTTTGTTTCTAATGGAAAGTTTGATCATGAATTAATGTATACCGTTACAAAACGAGTAACTAGAAACTTAAATAAAGTAATCGACAGAAATTATTATCCGGTAATTGAAGGAGAAAATTCGAATAAACGCCACAGGCCAATTGGTCTTGGAGTACAAGGATTAGCCGATGCTTTTATTATGTTGCGTATGCCGTTTACGAGCGATGAGGCTAAAAAACTGAATCAAGAAATTTTTGAAACATTATACTTTGCAGCGGTAACCGCATCGATGGAAATGGCCAAAGAAGAAGGGCCTTATTCGACATTTAAAGGCTCGCCAATATCTCAAGGAGAATTTCAATACAATTTGTGGGGAATGAAAGATGAGGAATTATCTGGTCGTTGGGACTGGGCTTCATTACGAAAAGAAGTGATGGAACACGGAGTGAGGAACTCGTTGTTAGTGGCGCCAATGCCAACGGCATCGACTTCACAAATTTTGGGGAACAACGAAGCATTCGAACCATATACTTCTAATATTTACACCAGAAGAGTCCTTTCGGGAGAATTTATTGTGGTAAACAAACACTTGTTGCACGATTTAGTGGAGCGTGGTTTGTGGAACGAAACATTGAAACAAGAATTAATGCGAAATAACGGTTCGGTTCAAGACCTGAATATTCCGCAAGACTTGAAAGAATTGTACAAAACAGTTTGGGAAATGTCTATGAAAGACATTATCGATATGTCCCGTCAACGTGGTTATTTTGTGGATCAATCGCAATCGTTGAACTTGTTTATGCAAAATGCCAATTATTCTAAATTGACATCGATGCATTTCTATGCTTGGCAATCCGGATTGAAAACGGGAATGTATTATTTGAGAACAAAAGCTGCGGTGGATGCGATTAAATTTACATTAAACAATGATAAAAAAGCAGAGCCAATCGAAATTAAAGAGCAATCAATCGTTGTTCCTGCAGTTGCTGAAGCAGTAGAAATGACTTCGGATGAATACAGAGCTATGCTTGAATTATCTAAAAATGCAGGTCCTGACGATTGTGAAATGTGTGGGAGTTAATAAATAATAATTGAAATATTATTTATTTATTGATGAAAGTGGAGATCATGGTTTGAAGACTATTGATGAAGGTTTTCCAGTGTTTTTGCTTTGTGGCGTTTTAGTTTCTGAAGTTGAATATTTTAATATTAATTCAGTTGTAAATAGTTTGAAAATAAAATACTGGAACAATACTAATGTGATTTTACATTCGCGGGATATACGAAAATGTAATAATGAATTTAAAATTTTATTTGATTTAACGATAAAAGAAAGATTTTATGAAGATATAAATCATATTCTTACTTCAAGTAATTACAATATTATTAGTTCTGCGATTGATAAAATTGCATTTATTAAAAAATATGGAAAATTAGAAGATGATGTTTATGAAATTGCTTTATCCTTTATCTTAGAAAGAACAATTTTCTGTCTTGATGAGATGAAAGATTGTAAATCTTTAGAGATAATAATCGAAAAGAGAGGTAGGAAAGAAGATTTGAAACTATCTAGTCATTTACACAAATTAAGTCAAATTGGGACTTATTATGTGGATGTAGAAAGGATGAAAAAGTATGCAATTAAATATAAATTTCTTGGTAAGAAAGAAAATAGTAATGGTTTACAGATCTCGGATTTATTGGCATATCCAATAGCTAGAAAAATAATTACTCCAGAAGGAGTTAATATATCATTTGAATTAATCAAAGAAAAATTTTACACGAAAAATGGTAAACGCTATGGTTTGAAAGTTTTTCCATAAAACAAAAAGGCTGATTAAATCAGCCTTTTTTGTCGACCGGGGACACCCCAATCCTATTATATTTACATCAAATGATATGTAATTCTTATGCAAAGATATTACAAATTTGTAATAAATAAATTAATATTTAGCAAAAAGTTGCAGTCTGTGGCTATGGATTATATATTAAAGTTCTTTTAAAACATAAAAATAATTAGAAAGCCTTTGTTTTATAGAGCTATTTCTCGCTTTCCGTTGTGATTTTTTTACTTTTAAAGGAAAATATAAAAAGGATTTCCACTTCAAACAAAGTTCACTGAACTCCAAATAAAATAAAAGTTAAGTGAAGTAATCGGGGCTAAAACACCAAGATTTAATAGTAACATTTGTAAACAATTCACTATATTTGAGATAGTTATTAGCCTTAAAGCCTTTTATGATAATCAAAAATATTAAAAATGGAAAATAAAAAATTTACTGTTACAGATGATTTATTAGCTTCCAAAAGCCAGCGTTTCCTGAATTTCCTTATTGATATATTGATTGTTTATATTATCGGAATTACTATTGGCACTACCATAACTATAATTGGAGACTTGACCCATAGTTATGAGGCCTCAAATTGGGTTACATTATTGAGTTTAATTGAAAAGGTCTTTTTTGGGCTTGTAATCCTGTTTTTTTACTATGCATTTACGGAAATGTACTTCTCCAGAACCTTCGCTAAGTATTTCACCAAAACTATTGTAGTACGAGTTGATGGATCTAAACCCAATACCAAAAACTTTATGATACGAGCAGTATCCCGCCTTAATCCTATGGACCCTTTTTCATTTCTGGGTAAAGCAGAAAGAGGTTTGCATGATACTTTATCCGCAACGTATGTGGTGAAAAAGCACGAGTTTGTCGAGAAAATGAAAATGTTTGTTTCAGTGGATGAAATTGGAGTATAATACTATTTCTGAAGGTAACGATTCATTAATTTTGTAGAAAACCTGCACAAGACAGTATGAGTAAAAAATTAAATATCCATTGCTTACAGCACGTTCCTTTTGAAGGTCTGGGTTGTATAGAGAATTGGATTCAAGAGCACGGGCATTCCCTTTCGTATACCACATTATACCACAATCCTAAATTTCCGGATCTTGATACGATAGACGCTCTGATTATCTTGGGCGGTCCCATGAGTATTCATGACGAAGCCAAATTCCCTTGGCTAAAAGACGAAAAAGTATTCGTCAAGTCCGCAATTGACCGGCGAAAAAAAATAATTGGAATCTGTCTGGGAGCGCAATTAATTTCAAATGTGTTAGGAGGAAAAATTACGGATAATGAACAAAAAGAAATTGGCTGGTTTCCTGTTTCAATTTTAGATTCAAATGTTGCGATACTGAATGGTTATCCAAAATCATTTTCTGTTTTTCACTGGCACGGAGAAACGTTTTCAATTCCTGAAAATGCCATTCGCTTAATGGAATCAGAAGCCTGCGCAAATCAAGCTTTTTTATATAATGATAAAGTATTGGGACTTCAATTCCATTTAGAAGTAACGGATGAGGCTATGAAACAAATGGCTTTTCATGAGCAATCAGAATTAGTAAAAGACACGTATGTTCAAACATATGACGAGATCGTAAGTAATACTACATTTATTAAAGAAAATAATCAACTAATGTTTTCGCTTTTGGATAATTTGTTTAAATAGAACTCGATTGTTTTTTTAAAACAAAACCTAGTAAATCGAGCATCTACTAGGTTTTTATTTTAGTGCTTACCTGAAGTCAGGTTGTTAAACGATTGCAATGTTTGCGACAGCAATTCTCATTTCTTGAGCTGCGGCTACCATTTCGATTAGTGCTTTTTTGGTTTCGTCCCAATGACGGGTTTTTAAGCCACAGTCCGGATTTACCCAAAGCTGATCTACAGGAATCACTGCCGACGCTTTTTCTAATAATTTCACCATTTCGGAACTAGAAGGAACACGAGGCGAGTGAATGTCATACACGCCAGGTCCTATCTCGTTAGGATAATTAAAATCGGCAAAAGCATCCAATAATTCCATTTGCGAACGCGAGCATTCTATGGTGATAACATCGGCATCCATATCTGCAATATTTTGAATAATGTCGTTAAACTCACTGTAGCACATGTGGGTATGAATTTGGGTATCATCTTTTACACCACTCGCCGAAATTCTAAACGCTTTTACTGCCCAATCCAAATAGGTTGCCCATTCTTCTTTGCGTAAAGGCAATCCTTCTCGAATGGCGGGTTCATCAATTTGAATAATCTTAATTCCTGCCTTTTCTAAGTCGATTACTTCATCTCTAATCGCCAATGCAATTTGGGTACAGGTTTCTGAGCGAGGTTGATCGTTACGGACAAAAGACCACTGCAAAATAGTCACGGGACCGGTTAGCATTCCTTTTACCCATTTTGGCGTAAGCGATTGTGCAAAGGCCGACCATTGCACAGTCATTGGGTTGGGACGCGATACATCACCATAAATAACGGGAGGCTTCACGCAGCGGCTACCGTAACTTTGTACCCAGCCGTTTTTGGTAAAGGTA
Organism: Flavobacterium fructosi; assembly: GCF_042787335.1. NCBI lineage: Bacteria > Pseudomonadati > Bacteroidota > Flavobacteriia > Flavobacteriales > Flavobacteriaceae > Flavobacterium > Flavobacterium fructosi. The sequence goes on from NZ_JBHZQA010000001.1 coordinate 20,778, forward strand.
AATCCGTCTAATTGCTCTCCAAAATATTCCACCATGTCGTTGCGTTCAAATTCTCCGTGAACCAATACGTCTATGCCTGTTTCTTCCTGAAAGCGAATCGTTTCTTCCGTTTCTTTTTGGAGTAAATCATCATATTGTTGTTGGCTTAGTTCTCCTTTTTTAAACTTCGCTCTCCAGTTTCGGACTTCGGTAGTTTGCGGAAATGAACCGATAGTGGTAGTTGGAAATAACGGAAGATTCAATACGTCTATTTGTTTTTTTCTACGGACTGAAAACGGATTTTCTCTTTGATCATCAGCAGTTGCAATGCTGGCAACCCGATTTTTCACCGCATCATTATGGATTAACTTTGATGTTTTTCGGTTTTCGTTGGCGGTTGTGTTCTCTTGAAATAGGACAGAATCAACGAGCGTTATCTCACCTGAAGCGAAATTTTGTAGCAGTACTATTTCTTCTATTTTTTGTTTGGCGAAAGCCAGCCATTGTTTGATTTCGGGAGTCAGCGTAGTATCATTGGTTTCTAAATCTAAATCACAAGGCGAATGAATCAGGGAGCACGATGGCGCAATTAGGATTCTGTTTTCGCCAAGTGCGTCCGTGGCTTTCTGAATGAGGGCTAACGATTTTTTGAAATCATTTTTCCAAATATTTCTACCATCAACAACGCCAAGAGAAAGATTTACCGTACTGGATAGTTTTCCTGATTCTAAGATGTCATCTAATTGCGAATGACAACGCACTAAATCTAAATGCAAAGTATCAACAGGCAAAGCAAGAACGGTTTCAAGATTTTCTCCGAAACAATCAAAATAGTTCGCTAGAATTAATTTGATTTTAGGGAAACGCTTGTTGATTTCATTATAAACATAAGTTATGGCATTTCTTTCTTTATCAGTTAGATTCAAAGCCAAAAATGGCTCGTCAAATTGGATCCATTCCACATTTTCATTTTCCAGTTTTTGAAGGATTTCAAAATATACCGGAAGTAATTTGTCGATAAGATCGATTCTATGGAAACCTACTTCTTTTTCTTTTCCAAGAAGTAAATAAGTAACGGGTCCTATTAGAACTGGTTTTGTAACGATTCCTAAAGCATTGGCTTCTTTGAACTCGTCGATTATTTTTTCGGAGAATAATTTGAATTCTTGATCTTTTGTGAATTCTGGAACAATGTAATGGTAGTTAGTATCAAACCATTTTGTCATTTCCATGGCAACCACATCTTGTCCATCTTTTTGCGAACCTCTGGCCATCGCAAAATACAAATCAATAGTGGAGTTTGTTTTGGCTAATTCTTGATACCGCTTTGGAATAACTCCCAAAGTAAGCGATAAATCCAGTACTTGATCGTAAAAGGAAAAGTCATTGGAAGGGATCAAATCGATTCCGGCTTTGGCTTGTAATTGCCAGTTTTGCTTGCGGATAGTGGCGCCTACAGTTAAAAGTTCGTCTACTGAAATTTTTCCTGCCCAATACGATTCGCAGGCTTTTTTTAATTCTCTGTTGCTACCAATTCTTGGATAACCTAGATTGTTTGTTTTCATTATATACAGTGTTTTTTACTATGCAAAGTTATTGTATTGGATATTTAAACTTAAATTAGCCTACTGTTTCAGTGAATAAAAGTATTATATAGATGTATGGTAGGTTTTAGTTCTGAATGAAACTTTGAAAATGATTTTTAACAGTAAAAAATACTATGGAAAATATAGATAACATTGATTTGCAAATCTTAAAGCATTTGCAGGAAAACTCAAATATCAATACTAAAGAGTTAGCCAGTAAATTATTTCTTACTGTGACACCTGTTTATGAACGTATAAAAAGACTGGAACGGGACGGCTATATTATGAAATATGTAGCCCTGTTGAACAAGAAAAAAATGAATCTTGGGATGACTGTTTTTTGTAATGTTAGGCTAAAGGAACATGCGAAAAATGTGGGGAGTAATTTTGTAAAAGATATTGTTGCTCTTCCGGAAATTATAGAATGTTACAATATTGCAGGCGACTATGACTTTATGTTGAAAATATTGGTCGAAGATATGTCAAGCTATCAGGATTTTGTAATGAATAAATTATCCACTATTGAGAATATCGGGAATACTCAAAGCGTTTTTGTAATGGGAGAAATCAAACACAGTACGGCATTGGCTATTTGATAATGCGGAGGCAATTTATTGGAGTTTTTGATTGGAGAGAATTTTAATTGCTGGGTAAAATCTTAAAATAAAATGTATTTTTGATTTTTTTAAATTTGAAATCAAAATTCGTTAATCTGAAACTATAAATCACAATGAACTGGGAACAACTTTTATCACTAAAACGTCAGGGAGACAAAGGCAAAAGATTACGTATAGAACAAGATGATACACGACTTGGTTTTGAGGTTGATTACGATCGTATTATCTTCTCGGCGGCTTTTAGAAGTTTGCAGGATAAAACACAGGTTATTCCGTTGTCAAAAACTGATTTTGTTCACACCAGATTGACACATAGTTTAGAAGTTTCAGTTGTGGGGCGTTCTTTAGGACGATTGGTTGGAAAAAAAATCATAGAAAAATATCCGCATCTGAAAGAAGTTCATGGCTATCATATGAATGATTTTGGGGCTATTGTTGCCGCCGCATCTTTGGCGCATGATATTGGCAATCCGCCTTTTGGACATTCCGGGGAGAAAGCTATAGGAGAATATTTCTCCATTGGAAACGGACAAAAATATAAAAATCAGCTTACTGCCAAAGAATGGCAGGATTTAATTGATTTTGAAGGAAATGCGAATGGATTTTCAGTTTTAAACAGTTCAAGACCAGGAGTAGAAGGAGGAATTCGACTTTCATACGCAACATTGGGTGCATTTACGAAATACCCAAAAGAAAGTTTACCAAAAAAGCCGACACAAAATATTGCCGATAAAAAATACGGTTTCTTTCAAACCGACAAAGCCTTTTTTCAAAATGTAGCTTCTGAGATGGGATTGATTCCAAATAAATCGGGAGATGATATAGGTTTCGAAAGGCATCCTTTGGCTTATTTAGTGGAAGCAGCCGATGATATTTGTTATACGATTATTGATTTTGAAGACGGAATAAACTTAGGATTAGTTTCCGAAGACTTTGCTTTAGAATATTTGATAAAATTGGTAAAAGACAGCATAGACACTTCCAAATATAAAACGCTAACCACCAAAGAAGATCGAATCAGTTATTTACGTGCCTTGGCTATTGGTAGTTTAATCAGTGATGCCGTAAAAGTATTTATCGAAAATGAATCATTAATTCTGGAAGGTAAATTTCCTTTTGCGATCATGGATAAAAGTAAGTATAAAGCACAAATGGATGATATTATCAAGATTAGTGTTAATAATATTTACCAAAGTAGGGAAGTGATTGAGAAAGAAATTGTGGGTTATCAGATTATTCAAACCTTATTAGATAAATTCATAACTGCTTTTAATAATAAATACAACGGGAATGATTCTAATTATGATGCCTTAATTCTTAAAATGTTACCGGAGAAGCATCACTTGGAGAAAGAAGACCTTTACGGAAGATTACTCCATATTTGTCATTTTATTTCTTTGCTTACCGATGGTAATGCTTTGCTATTTTATAAAACAATTACAGCAGTTAAAAGTTAAATTACCAACAATCTAGCAGTTAATTGTTAAATCAAATAAAAAAAATTAAGTTTGTGCTAATAATTAACCCTGTTTGAATTTAACTAAATTTATGAAAAAAAGTATTCTGTTAATTTTATTTTTTATCCCTATTATTAGTTTTTCACAATCTAATGCTGAAACAATTCAAAGATATCTGAATAGCAAAACTGCTAAATTGGATGTGTCCAATGCTGATGTTAAAGATTGGATAATTGAAAGTGAAGGAAACTCTACGACAACTAATATAAACAACTGTTATGTTTTACAGCGTTATCAGGGCATCGAGGTATTTAGAGCACTTTCTAATTTCTCGATAAAAGAGGGTCAAGTGATTAATGTAGGTAACCGTTTTGTAGCAAATTTGTCTCAAAAAGTAAATACGACAAAGCCTTCGCTTCCTGTACTTAATGCTTTGGCAAAGACGTATCTTAAGTTAGGTATTACGGCCACTGCACCATTTACGATTCTGGAAAAAACAGGTCAGTATAAATTTAAAATTTCAAACGGTCTGTTTATAGAAGAGCCTGTTGGTGCAAATTTAGTGTATCATTTAACTAAAGAAAGTACTTTGAAATTAGCTTGGGATTTTACTATAAACACACCCGATCACAATCATATTTGGAGCGTTAGAATTGATGCTTTGAATGGCGAAATATTAGAAAAAAAGGATTTAAATATTTCGTGTAGTTTTGATGTAAATAGATTTTACCCTTCTGCAAATAAATTCTCGAATAAACCAACTAAAGCGAGTTATAAACAATTATTTTCTGCGGCACCCACGTATGTGGGAGGCGGCTCATATAATGTCATTCCTTTTAATTACGAAAGTCCGAATCACAGTGCAAGAAGGTTAGTATCAAATCCGGCAAATGCTACAGCCTCCCCATACGGCTGGCATGATATCGATGGCTTTGATGGTGCAGAATTTACCGTTACAAGAGGTAATAATGTTTGGGCAAAAGAAGACTTCCTCGGTGATAACATTGTTGTAGGAAATGGTCCTGATGGGGGAGCGGGTTTAGTTTTTGATTTTCCTTATAATGGTACGGGAGTAGAAGCAGCTTCATACATTAATGCCGCGACAACTAATTTGTTCTATATGAATAATGTGATGCATGACATTTGGTATCAATATGGTTTTAATGAAGCCAGCGGGAATTTTCAAGAGAATAATTATTTTCGTGGAGGAAAGGAAAATGATTTTGTTAATGCGGATGCTCAAGACGGATCTATGGCAGATCCCCAGAGCGCAAACAACGCAAATTTTTCAACGCCTATAGATGGGGGTAAGCCTAGAATGCAAATGTTTTTATGGAATTACGGCCCTGAAATCAAGCCTATAATCGTTAATTCTCCAAAAAATATTACAGGAAGTTACGTGGCTAAGCAAAATTCTTTTAACCCTGGACGAGTTGATTTACCTGTAGTGCCTAATTTTATTCAATCCGATTTAGTTTTGTATTTAGATAGTACAGGAGGAACTAGTGATGCTTGTGTTGCGCCATCTAATGAGGCTGCTATGAATAAGAAAATTGTGGTAATAAGGCGAGGCTCTTGTACTTTTGCAATAAAAGTGAAGGCCGCTCAAAATGCAGGTGCGGTAGCTGTAATTATTGTTAATAATGTTGACGGTGCAATAACTATGTCGGGAGCTGATGTGTCTATTAAGATTCCTGCTATAAGTGTAACGCAGGCTGTTGGAGAATCTCTCATAGCGCAAATGCAAACACAAAATGTGAATGTCAACTTACAGGTGGAAAACTCTCCGTTTGTAAATTCAGATGGAGACTTTGATAATGGAATAATTGCACATGAATATGGCCATGGGATTTCAACTCGTTTAGCTGGGGGGCGAAATAATTCCAGTTGTCTTCAAAATACAGACCAAATGGGAGAGGGCTGGTCTGACTGGTTTGCTCTTATGTTACAAATTAAGACTGGTGACGTTGGCGCATCAAAGCGAGGTATTGGGACATTTGTATCGATGCAACCAACAGACGGTGTAGGAATAAGAGATTATCCATATTCTACCGATAAGACTATAAATCCTATGACTTATGCACAAACGAATAAGTATCAATATGTAGATAAAGATGGTGTTGCGCAGACTGAAATTCATGGGACGGGTTCTGTATGGACGACCGTTTTATGGGATTTGACATGGGAATATATCAATAAATATGGATATGATGACAATAAGTATACTGGTATTGGTGGGAACAATAAACTAATGCGAATTATATTAGATGGCATTAAGTTGATGCCTTGTAGTCCAACTTTTGTTAGTGCAAGAGATGCGATTATAGCAGCTGATCAGGCAATTACCGGTGGTAAAGATTATTGTATGATATGGGGGGTATTTGCGGCTCGAGGTTTAGGCGTAAATGCGTCAGCTGGTGATGGGAATATAGGTAATGATCAGGTAGAAGATTTTGCAACTCCTGCGACTGGACCAAATTGTGTTCTTATGGTTCAAGATTTTGAAAGCGGTAGAGGAATGAATGTCTATCCTAATCCTTCTACTGGTCAAGTGAATCTTCATACGGAGCAATATTTGGGGAAAATCACTATTCAAATAATTGATATTAACGGAAGAGTAGTTTTTAAATTAAAAAACGAAGAATTCAATAATCTAAAAACAATTGATTTATCCCGTCTTCAAAAAGGAGTTTATATTTTGAAAGTTAACGGTGATGATCTTGAATTTACTGAAAAAATTATTTTGAATTAAATTTCAAATAAAAAAGTTCGGTAATAATTTCGAAGAATTATAAGGCATTGAATGCATATCAGTTTAATTAAAAAAGCCATCAGTTTTAGCGAACTGATGGATTTTTTTATGTTATAATTTCCTTGTTGACTCCCGTTCTTTCAATTTAGTTTTGATTACCACCGTCTCATAAGGCAGATGCTCTTCTTTTGATTCTAATCTTTCGATAAGCAATTTAGCTGCTACTTCGCCAATTTCTATACCGTGCTGGCTTACCGTGGTCAAACTGGGTGACAATCTTCTGGAAGCGAGAATTCCATCAGCAAAGCCTATAATTGAGAGCTCTTCTGGAATTTTATTTCCTTTTTTAAGACCAAATTTCAATGCTGCAACGGAGTCGCTTTCTTCTAAAGCAAAAATTCCGTCAATTGTATCGCTATCAAGAATCTTCTCAATTTTCTCGTTTAAATCATCTTCGGAATCTGTTCTCAAGATTAGATTCGGATTAATGGTTATGTTATTATTCTCTAATGCCTTGAGGTAGCCTTCAGCTCTGAGCTTACCCACACTTAAATTATCTATCGAAGAAAATAAGGCAATATTCTTACATCCTAAATCTATTAAACGTTGCGTGGAGTTTAAAGCAGAATCAAAATCATCGACAATAACTTTATCGCAATCTACCCCTTCGGCAATTCGGTCAAACATAACTATAGGAGTGCCATCATTAATAATTTCTTTAAAATGATTGTATTCATGAAGTTTTTGCGCTTCTTCAGAAACAGATAAAATAAACCCATCGATAGTTCCATTACTAAGCATTTCAAGCGTGTGGGCTTCTTTTTCTAAAGATTCGTTTGAAATACACATTATAACATTGTATCCTTTTTTATCTGCGACTTTTTCTATGCCGCTAAATACTTTGGCGAAAAAAGAATTTAGAATATTGGGTATTATCACACCAATCGTTTTTGTTTTTCTGTTTTTAAGATTCAAACCAATGATGTTTGGCTTATAGTTTTTAAGTTTTGCGTATTCTTTAATTTTAATTTTTGTCATTTCACTAATCTCCGGGCTGTCATTAAGCGCTTTTGAAACAGTAGAAACAGAGACGTTAAGTTCTTTTGCAATTTGTTTTAAGGTAGCTTTAGCTTTCATAAGTTTAAAAATATTAACGGGAAGAGGAGACTATATGGTAATTATACAAACTATTCAAACAATTTTATAATAATAACCATTAAAATTAAACCAACTTTACATTATAGTTAATTGAAAATCAATACATAAGGCGTGAATTTTTATTATTATCTTTGTGATAAAAATTCATCGAATGCAAATATACATATTAAATCACTAATCAGAAAGAATTCAACTATTAACCTGTAATGCTTTAGAGTATGAAAATGTAGTTTCAATTCAAAAAGTAAGGCTAAAAACTAATCCTAAGCTGCCCGAAAATTTCAATAATTAATTTTTTTTATATAATTAATAAAAAATTTCTAAAAATCTAAAACTGAAGTCCTAAAAATTTCGTTTATCTATTAAACATATAATTACTATTAATAACCTTTAAAGAAATTAAGTTATGAAAAATGTAGTTTCGATTCAAGAAGTAAAACCATCTTTCACAAACAGAAGGAGCTTCCTGAAAATTAGTGGCCTCACACTTGTGAGCACCAGTTTGTTATTAGCGGGCTGTAATAATGACGATGATGGGAATGGTGGGAATGATCCGGTAAGTAAGTTTCCTGGACTGCGAAACGGAGTTTTTGATTTAGGTGGCGGAGATTTTGGTATCTTAACCTATGCGTATGCACTAGAACAATTAGAAGCCGATTTTTATACTAAAGTGGTAAACGCTTCAGGATTCACAACGAATTTCACAGCGCAAGATCAGGCAGTTCTTACTGATTTGTATCGTCATGAAGTAATTCACAGAGAATTTTTTAAGACAGCGTTAACAGGTGCTTTACCTGACGCTAACACGCAGTTGCTTCCTAACTTAGCTTTTAATTATGGAAGCCTAGATTTCAGCAACCGTACACAAGTTCTAGCTACGGCAAAAGCCCTGGAAGATACAGGAGTAGCAGCTTATAACGGTGCCGGAAAATTTTTAATCAGTCCTGACTACCTATTATTAGCGGGGAAAATAGTTTCTGTTGAAGCAAGACATGCATCGGCTATCAGAAGTTTAATAAATCCAAATTCAAAAGATTTTGCCGGCGATGATGTCGTAGATGTCACTACTGGATTAGATGTTGAAAAAACTCCATCGCAAGTAATTCCGATAGCTGGCGGATTTATCACCACAAAATTTACGGCTCAGTATTTACCTTAAACTTTTAAACTTAGAAATTATGAACATATTAAAATTTATAGAGTCACTTGCAGATGAAAGTGTAATGCAAGCTAAAGGCTCCAGAAGAGAAAGTTTAGGCCAATTCAGTAAATTAGGAAAAAATTTAGCATTAGCAGCTGTTCCATTCGGGTTGGCATCAATATCAACTTCTGCCTATGCAGCAGATATTTCGCCAACTCCGAGTACGCCAATTGGGGCTTTACAGCTTGCCTTAACACTAGAATATCTTGAAAAAGAATTTTACCAGATGGCTTTAGATTCTGGTGTAATACCTGCATCTGAAAATGCAGGACGGGATAGAAAGGTTTTTGAACAGATTTCTAAACACGAAAACAGCCATGTGACTTTTCTAATCGCAGGATTAGGTGGTACTGCAAGTGCAAACTTTGTCCCAAAACCCACTTTTGATTTCACCGTTGGTGGCGCTTTTAGTCCCTTTACAAATTACCCAACCTTTCTTGCCCTGGCACAAGCCTTCGAAGACACAGGAGTAAGAGCTTACAAAGGACAGGCTGGAAATCTAATTTCAACTCCCGACTTATTAACCGCGGCACTACGGATTCACTCTGTTGAAGCCCGACATGCATCCGAAGTAAGAAGGTTAAGAGGGTTAAAAGGCTGGATTACAGGAAATCAAAGAGGTGCAGGTATGCCGCCAGCAACACAAGCCGTATATGACGGTGAAGAAGTTACAGTGCAAGCCGGATACAATACAGCTTCATTATTTGGAGCTGATGCAGGCTCAGAATCTTATGACGAGCCACTGACTACAGCTCAAGCGGTAGCAATCGCAAATATATTTATTGTGTAAAATTAAATACACTTAATATTGAAACCATTTGAATTCTAAATTCAGATGGTTTTTTTTGTATGTAAGACTTTATTTGTCATCCTGTTAATAAAATTTAATCTGTTACTTTCGCCCAAACAATAATCTGCAGATGTATCGTTAAAATTATCTTTTACAGGTGTTTGTATTTAAAATAAATAATTGTACTTTTGCAACCCCTTTATTGGGGATGGAATGTTTAATTAAAAAAATATTATGGACGCATTAAGCTACAAGACACAATCAGCAAGCAAAGCCACAGTTACAAAAGAGTGGATTGTTGTAGATGCTGATGGTCATAACTTAGGTCGTCTTGCTTCAAAAGTCGCTATGATTTTGAGAGGTAAGTACAAGCCAAGTTACACACCACACGTGGACTGCGGTGATAACGTAATCGTTATCAACTCAGAAAAAATTAACCTTACAGGTAACAAAATGGATGAAAAGACATACATCCGTCACACTGGTTACCCTGGAGGTCAAAGAACTTTAACTGCTAAAGTATTGCAAGCTAAAAACCCTGCATTACTAGTTGAAAAAGCAATAAAAGGGATGTTACCTAAAAATAAATTAGGGGCAGAGCTTTTTAGAAATTTAAATGTTGTTGTAGGAGCAGAGCACAAACAAGGAGCTCAAAAACCTAAAACAGTTAACCTTAACGATCTTAAGTAATGGGAGTAATTCACAAAATCGGTAGAAGAAAAACCGCTGTTGCACGTGTATACGTTTCGGAAGGAACAGGAGTAATCGTTGTAAACAAAAAACCATTCGAAACTTATTTCCCTACTGCAACTTTACAGTACAAAGTATTACAACCTATGTCTATGACAGAAAATGTAAGCAACTTTGATGTAAAAGTGAACGTTTACGGAGGTGGTTCAACTGGTCAAGCAGAAGCTGTAAGAATGGCATTAGCACGTGTTATGTGTGAAGTAAATGCTGAAAACAGAGCTATCTTGAAACCAGAAGGTTTATTGACAAGAGATCCAAGAATGGTTGAACGTAAGAAATTCGGTCAGAAGAAAGCTCGTAAGAGATTCCAATTCTCTAAACGTTAATATTACCTGTCTTGTTCAAATGGGACAAGACATCGTTCATTTATTATTGAATTTAAAAAAACAGTTGTTGTTGCTCTCCTGCTGAGGTAGGAAATAGTTTAGCATCTAAATGTATAAAGCCGAGAAATCGCCATTTATTCATTGCTAATCAACAGAACGTAAACTAGAACAAAATGGCAAACAAAGTAGAAGTAAAAGAATTACTAGAAGCAGGTGTTCACTTCGGACACATGACTAGAAAATGGGATCCAAACATGGCTCCTTACATTTATATGGAGCGTAATGGTATTCACATTATCAATCTATATAAAACTGCGGCAAAAATTGAAGAAGCGAATGAAGCTTTGAAAAAAATCGCTGCATCAGGTAGAAAAATATTATTCGTTGCTACCAAAAAACAAGCAAAAGACATCGTTGCTGAAAAAGCAAAAGCTGCAAACATGCCTTACATCACTGAAAGATGGCCTGGTGGAATGCTAACTAACTTCGTAACTATCCGTAAAGCTGTTAAAAAAATGGCTACTATTGATAAAATGAAGAAAGATGGTACATTCATGACCCTTTCTAAAAAAGAGCGTTTACAAGTTGATCGTCTTCGTGCTAAATTAGAGAAAAATTTAGGTTCAATCGCTGACATGTCTAGACTACCAGCTGCATTGTTCGTAGTTGATATCAAAGCGGAACACATCGCAATAAAAGAAGCTCAAAAATTAAACATTCCAGTTTTCGCTATGGTGGATACCAATTCTGACCCAAGAGAGGTTGAATTCGTAATCCCATCTAACGATGATGCTTCTAAATCAATTGATAAAATTTTATCTTTAGTAACAGCTGCAATTGTTGAAGGACTTTCTGATAGAGGTTCTGACAAAGAAGGTGATGCTCCAGTTGAAGCAACTACAGAAGTAGTAGCTCCTGCTGAAGTAGCTGAGGTTGCTCCTGCAGTTGAAGCAGCTGCTCCAACTGCAACTGAAGAATAAATAAACATTTAATTCCAAGTTTTAATTCCTCTCCATAAAAAATTAGAAACCTAAAGTTGATAATTTAATAAAATTGGAAACTGGATTTGAAACTTGGAATTTTTTACTTTTAACCTTAAAAAAATATACAATATGGCAACAATTACTGCTGCAGACGTAAATAAATTAAGAACAATCACTGGTGCAGGAATGATGGACTGCAAAAAAGCTTTGGTTGAAGCAGACGGAGATTTTGATTTAGCGATCGAAAACTTACGTAAAAAAGGACAAAAAGTAGCTGCAAACCGTTCCGATAGAGAATCTACTGAAGGTGCTGCAATTGCTGTTGTAAATGCTGACAAAACTGCTGGTGTAGTTATCACATTAAACTGTGAGACTGACTTCGTGGGTATGAATGAAAACTTTGTGAAAATGGCTACTGAAATGGCTAATTCAGCATTGAACTTCAATACTAAAGAAGAATTTTTAGCAAGTGATTTCAACGGAATGACTGTTGCTGATAAATTAATCGAGCAAACTGGAGTTATCGGTGAAAAATTAGAAATCAGAACTTTCGAAAAATTAGAGGGTGCTTTTATCGGTTCTTACATTCACTCTGGGAACAAAATCGCTACTTTAGTTGGTTTATCTGCAAAATTAGATGGTGCTGATGAAGTTGCAAGAAACATTGCTATGCAAGCTGCAGCTATGTCTCCAATCGCTTTAGACGAAACTGGTGTTGATGCTGATACTATTGCTAAAGAAATCGAAATTGCCAAAGATATCCTACGTCAAGAAGGAAAACCAGAAGCAATGTTAGACAATATCGCTAAAGGTAAATTGGCTCGTTTTTTTAAAGACAATACTTTAGTAAACCAAGATTATATCAAAGACAACAAAATGAGCGTTGCTGCTTATGCGAAATCTTTAGATAAAGATCTTATCGTTACCGGTTTCAAAAGAGCCGCTTTAGGATAACCATTATAAAATCGTTTCAGAATCTCTAAATTTATCTTAGAAGTTTTCTAAACCAAATATAAAATCCCATTTTGTTGTAAAAACAAAATGGGATTTTTTTATTCTCTAAAGAGAAATTAAAATACTAAATTTGAAAAACTAATAATTTTTTATGTTTAAATCCAAAAAAGATATGGTGTTTGTTATTCTCGCCGGAATCTTCATCACAAATGCAGTTGTAGCCGAATTAATCGGTGGAAAATTGATACAAGTGGGACCTTTCGTTATGAGTATCGGAATTTTGCCGTGGCCAGTAGTTTTCCTCACCACTGATTTAATCAATGAATATTTTGGAGAAAAGGGAGTGAAAAAGCTGTCCTATATTACAGCTTGTTTAATTGCCTATGCCTTTATTATTTTACTTTTAGCCATACTTGTTCCCGCGGCAAAAGGAATTAGTCCTGTAAATGATTCTCAGTTTTATGCCGTATTTGGTCAAAGTATGTGGATTATTACCGGTAGTATTATCGCATTTTTAGTTTCCCAATTGATTGATGTTAGCGTATTCTGGTTTTTTAAAAACAGGACAGGAGAACGAAAAATATGGCTACGAACAACCGGTTCTACAGTAGTTTCACAATTATTCGATTCCTTTATTGTTTTAGGAATTGCATTTTGGTTACCCGGAAAAATAAACTTTGACACTTTTTTAAGCTCTGCAATAGTTGGTTATACATTCAAATTAGGAATTGCAGTTTTATTGACACCGCTAATTTATTTGGGACACCATTTGATAAAAAAATATTTATCAGAAGAAACAGAATAAATTATGGAAGAAAAAACAAGATGTAAATGGTGTGTTGGGATTGCTATTTATGAAAAATATCATGATGAAGAATGGGGTGTTCCCGTTTATGACGACCAAAAATTATTTGAGTTCTTAATCCTCGAAACCTTTCAAGCGGGGTTAAGCTGGATTACAATCCTAAAAAAGAGAGAAAACTTCAAACTGGCTTTCGATGATTTCGATTATAAAAAAATAGCGCTTTATAACGAAGATAAAATTCAGGAATTGCTGCAAGATTCAGGTATTATTCGCAATCAGTTAAAAATTCGCTCAGCAGTTTCAAATGCGGTTGCCTTCATGAAAGTACAAGATGAATTTAACAGTTTTTCCAAATATATTTGGAATTTTACCAATGGAATCCAAATTCAGAATCAACGCCAATCCTTAAAAGAAGTTCCTGCCACCACTCCACTTTCTGACGCTATCAGTAAAGATTTGAAAAAACGCGGATTTAAATTTGTAGGATCCACCGTAGTTTATGCCCATATGCAAGCGACGGGAATGGTCGATGATCACGTAGAAGATTGCTGGAAAAAACAGTAACTTTTTCAAAATCAATAACAAAACATATTCAAAAAGTTTTATTTTTTTTAAAATTTAAGAATGACGTATTAAATAATATCCTATTTTTGCTGCACACTTTAGGGGTGTCTACAACATTGTAGGCTGAGAATTACCCTCTGAACCTGATCTAGTTCATACTAGCGTAGGGAAAAGTAAGATGACTTCCGCGCACATTCATGTGCCATTGTAGCCATTCCTAAAGTTGAGACGCACAGCAGTGCATCTCTTCAATATTCTAAAAATATAAAGGAATGGAGCTCAAAATCAACAATCAAACGAAACAATTTGCAACGGACGGTCTTACTGTTCAGGCATTACTTGACTTGGAAATTCCCATAAAACAAAATGGAATTGCTGTAGCCATTAACAACAACGTTATTCCAAAATCCAAATGGAATTCCCATCCTATACAAGAAACCGACGACATTCTCATCATCTCTGCAACTCAAGGAGGATAGTTTGGCTGCTCGGGCGGGCTATCCATTTCAAGTCCGCAGTTGCAATCCTATAAAACATAGTCTTAGTTAAAGCTTCCTTACGGTCGCATCACTAATCCTTGTTTTATTTGGCTTTCAACTTTACGGGCTTTCCACTTCTATCCCTAGCAGGAAAAACACTCCTTAAGTCATAAAATTCACACAAATGAAATCCGAAGAAAAAATATCAACCATTCCTTTTCCTAATTCTACAAAAATATACGTAGATGGAATCCTTCATCCCATAAAAGTAGCGATGCGAGAAATCACATTAGCAGACACTAAATTATCGAATGGGCAAATAGAAAAAAACCTTCCCGTTACCGTTTACGATACCTCGGGTCCATTCACCGACCCAAATATCGAAATTGACATTCGAAAAGGATTGCCCCGCATACGGGAACAATGGATTCTGGATCGTAATGATGTCGAAGAATTAACTGAAATCTCATCTGAATATGGACAAAAGCGTTTGAATGACGAAAAACTAAACGAATTGCGTTTTGAATATTTACACAAACCCATGCGCGCCAAAAAAGGAGCCAACGTTTCCCAATTGTATTATGCAAAACAAGGAATCATCACTCCCGAAATGGAATACATTGCCATTCGTGAAAACCAACGCTTGGAGTTGATAAACGATCAAACCAAGGCCATGCAACAGCAACACGAAGGGAATAGTTGGGGTGCAAACACTCCCTCCCCTTCAGGCCGGGCCGGAGTGGGGAAAATCACCCCTGAATTTGTCCGAAGCGAAGTAGCCAGAGGCCGCGCCATTATCCCAAATAACATCAACCATCCCGAAAGCGAACCAATGATTGTGGGACGCAATTTCTTGGTAAAAATTAATGCTAATATTGGGAACAGCGCCGTAACCTCAACGATCGAAGAGGAAGTAGAAAAAGCAGTTTGGGCTTGCCGCTGGGGAGCTGATACGATTATGGATTTATCAACTGGGAAGAATATTCACGAAACCAGAGAATGGATTATCCGAAATTCCCCCGTACCGATAGGAACGGTACCTATTTACCAAGCGCTAGAAAAAGTAAATGGCGTGGCCGAAGACCTGACTTGGGAAGTTTATCGGGACACATTAATCGAACAAGCAGAACAAGGTGTTTCCTATTTTACAATTCATGCCGGTGTTTTATTGCGTTACATTCATTTGACTGCGGAACGTGTTACCGGAATTGTTTCCCGTGGCGGTTCAATTATGGCAAAATGGTGTTTGTTTCACCATCAGGAAAACTTTCTTTACACCCATTTTGAGGAAATTTGCGAAATCATGAAACAATATGACGTAGCGTTTTCATTAGGAGACGGTTTGCGCCCCGGTTCTATTGCCGATGCGAATGATGCCGCTCAGTTTGCCGAATTAGAAACACTCGGTGAACTGACAAAAATCGCTTGGAAACACGATGTACAAGTGTTTATTGAAGGCCCCGGTCACGTACCGATGCACATGATAAAGGAAAACATGGACAAACAATTAGAACACTGTGACGAAGCTCCTTTTTATACTTTGGGACCATTAACAACCGATATTGCCCCGGGCTATGACCACATCACTTCTGCCATTGGAGCTGCAATGATTGGCTGGTATGGCTGTGCGATGTTGTGTTATGTGACTCCAAAAGAACACCTTGGATTACCCAACAAAAAAGATGTAAAAGACGGTGTCATCACCTATAAAATTTCGGCTCATGCCGCTGATTTGGCCAAAGGCCATCCCGGATCGCAATACCGTGACAATGCCTTGAGCAAAGCCCGTTTTGAATTCCGTTGGGAAGACCAATTCAACTTGTCTTTAGATCCCGATACAGCCCGTGAATTTCATGATGAAACATTACCGGCAGATGGCGCCAAAGTAGCTCATTTTTGTTCGATGTGTGGTCCTAAATTTTGTTCTATGAAAATCTCCCAGGAAATTCGTGATGTCGCTGAAGCCGAAAAAGGCATGAAAGAGAAGTCGGAAGAATTTGTGAAAAGCGGAAAGGAAATTTATATTTAAGAGGTGAGAAGCTAGAGGTGAGAAGAAAGAAGCTAGAGGCAAGAAGAAAGAGGCAAGAAGGCAAGAAGAAAGAGACTCGAAACTAGAAGAAAAATTATGATCGCAATCACGAATCCAATTCCTATACCCAATGAAATTGACACCATTCATTCACTTTTTGAGAATGGACTGGAGTTACTGCATATTCGGAAACCAGAATTTACGGAACTCGAAATGAAAAATTTTATTGCTGGAATTGGACGGGAATTTAGTAAGCAAATTTCATTGCACAGTCACCACCAGCTGGCTTTAGGTTCTGGAATACATCGGATTCATTTTTCAGAAAAAAGGAGAATCGAAATGGCTGAAGAAAGTTTAAAAAACTGGAAAGAAAGTGGATTTAAACTCTCTACTTCGATTCATAACATGATCGATTTTGAACAACTATCCAATGTTTTTGACTATGCTTTTTTCGGGCCAGTTTTCGAAAGTATTTCTAAACCAAATTATGCTTCTGATATTGATTTTGAAAAAGAATTATACCACCGAAAAAATAACAAAACAGCATTAATTGCACTTGGAGGAATTACTCCTGACAAAATCAAAACGGCATTAGAATATGGCTTTGATGATGTGGCACTTTTAGGCACCCTTTGGAACAGTAACCATCCAATAGAAAATTTTAAACAATGCAAGAAAACAGACCTTTCGCAGTAACAATTGCCGGCTTTGATCCTACTGGAGGTGCAGGCGTTTTAGCAGACATCAAGACATTCGAACAACATCATGTGTATGGTTTTGCTGTCAATACTGGCAACACCATTCAAACCGAAAAGGAGTTCTTCGAAATGCACTGGACTGACCAAGCTTTTGTTTTGAGATCACTGGATAAATTGTTTGAAAATTATAGCATCAAAGCCGTAAAAATTGGAATTGTTCCTTCAATCGATTATTTAAAGAAAATTGTTTTATTGGTAAAAAGGCTTTCGCCAAAAACAAAGATCGTTTGGGATACCGTTTTAAAATCTACAACCGAATTCTCTTTTATAACTATAGACAACCAAGCTGTTTTGATAGACATATTAGAACAAATAGATCTGATAACACCCAATTACAATGAAATATTGCAGTTTTCCAAAGCAGAAAAAAATCCGAATTTAATTGCTCACGAGCTGTCAAAACATTGCGCTGTATTACTAAAAGGCGGCCACAATCCTCTGGCAATTGGTGTTGATTGTTTATATTTAGGAAAGGAAATCTTCCCGCTTGCGCCAAATAATACTTTGGTTTTCGAAAAACACGGCTCCGGCTGTGTATTATCATCCGCGATTACAGCCAATTTAGCGCTGGGACTAGACCTGAAAACAGCTTGTATCAATGCAAAAATATATATAGAAACGTACTTAGACTCTAACCCAACTAAATTAGGATACCATCATGTATAATCAATTACAATACATTTCGCAGGGAAATACAATCCAAGAACAATTGTATAGCATTCACAAAGCACTGGACAATGGTTGTGATTGGATACAATTGCGATTCAAAAACCAAAACGCACGTGAAATTTTCACTTTGGCGGAAGCCGTAAAAATAGCATGTAACGAATATTTGGCCACTTTTATCATCAATGACAACGTCCATTTAGCAAAGCAATTGGATGCCGATGGCGTTCATTTAGGGTTGAGTGACATGAAGGTCGAAGAGGCCCGCGTGCTTTTAGGGAAAACAAAAATCATTGGAGGCACTGCAAATACTTTTGAAGATGTGCTCCAAAGAACAGCCGAAAAGTGTGATTATATTGGTTTGGGTCCGTTTCAATTTACAACAACCAAACAAAACTTAAGTCCCATTTTAGGACTTCAAGGGTACCGATTGATTACCGAACAAATGAAAATAAAAAACATCCAAATTCCCATTTATGCCATTGGAGGGATCACGCTAGAAAACGTCGATAGCCTAATGGAAACTGGAATTCAAGGCGTTGCTATTTCTGGCTTGATTACACAAAGCAAAAATCCGGAACAACTTATTGCGCAACTTAACGACAAATTATATGGCATCCTTTAAAATAGAAGACAGAATCTTTCAATCCCGCTTGTTTTTAGGCACAGGAAAATTCGGTTCCAATCAACAAATGGAAGAAGCCATTTTAGCCTCTGGAACCGAGTTAGTAACCGTGGCACTAAAACGTATCGATTTAGAAACCGAAACCGATGCCATTTTATCCCATCTCAAACACCCGCTAATTAATTTGCTGCCCAATACTTCTGGCGCACGAAATGCCAAAGAAGCCATTTTTGCGGCACAATTAGCACGAGAAGCCTTGGAGACCAATTGGCTTAAACTGGAAATTCATCCCGATCCAAAATATTTAATGCCCGATGCTATCGAAACCTTAAAAGCTACAGAAGCTTTAGCTAAATTGGGTTTTATCATTTTGCCTTACATACATGCCGATCCCGTTTTGTGCAAACGACTCGAAGACGCCGGAACTTCGGCAGTGATGCCTTTGGGCTCTCCAATTGGTAGCAACAAAGGATTAAAAACCATCGATTTTTTAGAAATAATAATCGAACAGAGCAAAGTTCCCGTGATTATAGATGCCGGAATTGGCGCGCCATCCGACGCTGCAAAAGCGATGGAACTTGGGGCTGATGCCGTTTTGGTAAACACAGCAATAGCCGTAGCCGGAAATCCTATATTGATGGCCGAAGCTTTTAAAGAAGCCGTAATTGCAGGTCGAAAAGCCTACGAAGCACAATTAGCACAAAAGGTTAATCGCGCAATAGCTTCAAGTCCTTTGACAGCGTTTTTGTATGAGTAACCTGTCCCCAGCCCTCTCTGAAGGAGAGGGAGACATAGCCGTATAAAAACATGGAGCAAAGTAAAACGAACTCATTATCTAATAAATGAAAACATTTAAATCGGTTTTTGATACCTACGATTGGGATACTATTAAATCCAAAATATACGACACAACAACACGGGAAGTTGAAGAGGCTTTAGCCAAAAGCAAACGCAATCTCGATGATTTTTTGGTATTAGTTTCACCAGCTGCCAAACCTTACTTAGAGCAAATGGCACAGCTCACACAGGAATCAACCAAAAAAAGATTTGGCAAAACGATTCAAATGTATGCCCCTTTGTATTTAAGCAACGAATGTCAAAACATTTGCACTTATTGTGGTTTTAGTTTAGACAACAAAATCAAACGAAAAACACTTACCGAAAATGAAATTACGCAAGAAATTGAGGTCTTAAAAAAAGCGGGATTTGATCATGTTTTGTTGGTTACTGGCGAAGCCAATCACACTGTAAATATTCATTATTTTCTAAAGGCAATTGCGCAAATAAAAAATGATTTCTCCACCATTTCAGCCGAAGTACAACCGCTTTCTACAGCAGAATATGAACAATTACACGAAGCGGGTGTCTATTCGATTTTAGTCTATCAGGAAACCTACCACCGTGATGTTTACAAACAGTACCATACTAAAG
Organism: Flavobacterium fructosi; assembly: GCF_042787335.1. NCBI lineage: Bacteria > Pseudomonadati > Bacteroidota > Flavobacteriia > Flavobacteriales > Flavobacteriaceae > Flavobacterium > Flavobacterium fructosi. The sequence goes on from NZ_JBHZQA010000001.1 coordinate 40,688, forward strand.
GGAAGAAATCTAATTTTGATTTTCGTTTAGAAACACCAGATCGAGTAGGAACTGCGGGCATTCATAAAATAGGCTTGGGTGTCTTATTGGGATTGGAAGATTGGCGTACGGACAGTTTTTTTAATGCCTTGCATTTAGATTATTTACAAAAAACCTATTGGCAAACTAAATATGCGGTTTCTTTCCCCAGATTACGACCAGCAGAAGGAGTGATTGCGCCCAACTTTATCATGGATGATGCCGATTTGACCCAACTCATTTGTGCCTATCGCTTGTGGAATGAAGACTTAGAAATCTCCCTGTCTACCCGGGAGAACGAAAAATTTCGGGACAATATTATTCCTATTGGAATTACCAGTATGAGTGCCGGTTCTAAAACTAATCCCGGCGGTTATGCCGTTGATCCACAATCCTTGGAGCAATTTGAGATCAGTGACGAACGTTCTGCCGCCGAGATTGCAAAAATTATTTCCAGCAAAGGATACGAACCCGTCTGGAAAGACTGGGACAGAAGTTTTAGTCGAATGTCGAAAGTAAAGAGACAAGAGTAAAGAGTCTAAAAGTTTAGAAAGCGACATGGGTCCACACCTTATATTTATTACTAATAGCAACCAACTTTAAAAAAGTTCTCTACTGCGCTCGAACTGACATGTTTTTCAACTTTGACTTTTCAACTTTATGACTTTTGACTTTAAGACTTTCAACTTTATAACTTTATGACTTTCAACTTTAAGACTAAAAAAAATGAGTATTATTCAAGATTTTTTACGGTACAACCGACAAATGATGTTACCGGAAATAGGTGATTCGGGACAAGAAAAACTCAAGAAAGCTAGAGTTTTAGTGATTGGAGCTGGCGGATTAGGGTGTCCTATTTTACAATATATAGCAACGGCTGGAGTAGGAACTATCGGAATTGTAGATTTTGACACAATAGAATTACACAACTTACATCGCCAAATTCTATATACTGAGGAGCACGTTAGTCAATCAAAAGCAATTACTGCAAAGTCGGTTTTGGAAACTTTAAATCCATTGATTGATATTATAGCTTTTGAAGAAAAACTAACTGTTGAAAACGCCGCGCAAATCATCATGAATTTTGATGTCGTTGTTGACGGTTGTGATAATTTTGCAACCCGCTATTTAGTAAATGATACTTGTGTAACGTTAGGAAAACCATTGATCTATGGCAGCATCTTAAAATTTGAGGGACAAATGGCTGTTTTCAATCATAATGGAAATAAAAATCTTCGTGACTTATTCCCTGAATCCCCAAATCCAAAAGACGTTCCCAATTGTGATTTAAACGGTATATTGGGCACACTTCCCGGAATTATAGGAACCATGATGGCGCATGAAACGTTGAAACTGATTATGGATTTACCAACTTTAGAGAATGAATTGGTACTATTTAACAGCTTGGATTGGAATTTTAACAAACTTAAATTCTAAAAACTCAAAATATCTCCTACGCTAACAATCCCTTTTTCAAGACATACTAAATTAGTTCCAAAAAGAACACTGTTGTCCACTTTTCGGTATTTGCTTAATGTTTTCAAAGGTTCTTTCGCTATAACACTTTTCATTGGATCGTTATTGACCATTATGCATCTGCCGCAAGGTTTTACATTTCGGAAGGTAACATCTCCTATTTTTATAATTCCAAAGTGATCCTCTTCATGGGTGAGTGTTGTATTAATAACGATATTGGGTCTAAATCTAGCGACCGTAATTTTTTCTTCTAATTTTTCATTTAGGTGGTCTAAACTTTTGCTACCTACTAATAAATACGGATAACCATCGGCTAGGCTAACATTGAAAGTAACATTCAATGCCTTGCTTTTATGCTTTCGATCACCAATTTTAATAATTTTCACCAATTTACAGGTAAAACCGAGACATTCACTAAACCAATCGGAAGTCGTTTTATTAACTTCGAAAACTGCGCTTTGATCATCCCAAATAGGCGCTAAAATTGGGCTGTTTATACTTTCACTTATAAAAAAAGTGTGTTTTTTACCTTGATACGTTATCTCAATTTTACCATCAGAAATTTGAGGTTGAAATTTACTTAGAATAGGATGCTCTCTTTGGCTTATAAATTGATTGTTGTCATCAATCAACATCCATCTTCTGTCATTTTCAAAACCCATTTCCTCTGCCTTGGCACTTTGGCAATTGATTCCGCCTAAACTTTTAATGGGATAGATATAGATTTCGCTAATAAAAAGAGGATTGTCCATTACATTTTAAAATTTAATTGGCTATAAAAATACTTATTTTTCAAATTCTAGAATCAAAGTAAGACAATGATACTTATTTTTTAGAAACATTCAAAATACTCATAAACTCTTTTCTGTCAATTTCCCTGCAGCCCAAGCTTTCGAGATGAGGATTATAAACCTGGCAATCTAACAATTTATAATTGGCAGTCTTTAACTGGTTTACCAATGCGACAAAAGCTACTTTTGAAGCATTTGACACTAAGGAAAACATACTTTCACCACAAAAAACATGACCTAAATCGATTCCGTATAAACCACCGACTAATTTCTCATTTTGCCAAACCTCAACCGATTTTGCCATTCCTAATTCGTGTAGTTTACAATACGCTTCAATCATGTCGTTAGTGATCCAAGTTCCGTTTTGACCGTCTCGTTTTATATCTTGACAGTTCGAAATTACATCTCTGAAGTTTTGATTGAAAGTGACAGTAAAGACATTTCTATTGAGAATGTTCCGCATACTTTTGGAAATTAACAATTCATCCAAAAATAAAACCATTCTGGGATTAGGGGACCACCAGGTTATGGGTTCGCCATCTTCGAACCAAGGGAAAATACCACTTTTATAAGCGAGGTGCAGTCTTTCAGGCGATAAATCACCGCCAAGGGCAAGAATACCTGTAGAATTGGTCAGCGTGACAGGAGGAAAAAATAGTGTTGCAGTTAAATAATACATCTTTTATAGTACTATAAAACCCGACAATTAATTAAATAGCTGCCGGGTTTGTTTTATAAAATCAATAAAGATCAAATGATTAAAATGGCAAATCGTCTGCTTCTTCTTCGTTTAAATTTGTAGCTGGAGCAAAAGCTTCAGCCGCTGGCATTGGAGGCATTTGCGCATTAGGTGTATCAGCCGCTACTCTTTCTACTCTCCAACCTTGGATTGCATTGAAATATTTAGTTACGCCTTGTGGATCTACCCATTCGCGACCTCTTAAATTGATAGAAACTTTTACCGCTTCACCTACTTTAAAACTATTCAATAAATCACATTTGTCCTGTACAAATTCCACTAAAATATGTTGTGGATATTGTTCCTCTGTCGTTACAACTAGTTCTCTTTTTAAGAAACTTCCATTTCCTACATTTTTAGCTTCTCCAAGCATTTTAATTTTTCCTGTAACTTCCATCTTCGTTATTTTTTGTTATTGTTTTGAATTAATTTTTTTTAGCTAAAAGCACTTTCCAAGCAGATAAAACATCTTTTTCATTTAAGTATTTTTTAGCCTCGAGATGCACTTTTTCCTGATCATCGGAGCTTAAAACTCCTTTTACAGCAAAATTCTGTTTTACAAATATACTAACTTCTTCTAAAGTAGGCAAGGCCTCAATATTACCCAACGTCCCTAAATCATTTCCATCAAAAACAGTACTTTCTTTTATAAAATCAGGTATAGCATCAACTCCAATTCCCAGTGTTGTCAGTGGTTTTGGCACTTCAAAAAGTCCCTGATTTGACCTGGAATACCAGTTGCCGCCTAATCTTGAAACTAAGTCTATTTTATATTGGTCAATAGCCCCATTTTCGTCTAAAATAAGTTCGTCAATATGAATTCTCAGCACTTCACAAAGGATTAAATTACCCGCGCCGCCTTCACTTCCTAAAGGGATAATCTGAGTTACTTTACATTCAAATTGAACTGGTGATTCTTTTACTCTAAAAGGTTTTACTACCTCAGAAGGAATTGATGTAAACCCCGATTTTATAAACTCATTTACGCCCTCAGCATATTCTGTACTCGCAAGAGACGTTTGTTGCACCATATCAAAATTAACCACATTTATCACCACTTCTCCAGTAGATTCAGCATTAATTAAAGTATGCTTTATAGAATTATCTCGTACACGTCTGGCAGGTGAGAAAATAAGAATTGGCGGATTAGCACTAAACACATTAAAGAAACTAAAAGGAGATAAATTTGGATTTCCTTTAGAGTCAATAGTACTGGCAAATGCTATAGGTCTTGGTCCCACGGAACTTTGTAAGTAGGCTTGTAGCTTTGCGGTTTCAATACTTTTTGGATCAATAGTAATCATGATGATATAGTTTGCGATGAGTAAGGTTTGCTAACAGACAAAAGTAACTAAACTGTTTAAATTTAGAAAGGAGGTTTGCGGATTTAAAATTAAATAAATATTTTCTGTCACTAAAAAGGTTCTTAAAACAAAAACTAAAATAATAATGCGAGTATTTCGTTATATTTATACCTCAAAATTTAATTTATGCAGTTTTCTGATAAAAAAAATACAACCCGCTGGGTAATCATTTTTGCTTCATTCTTTATCATTTCTCTAATTCTGTGGAACACCTATACCTTTTTTCAAATCTTCAAAAATGAAGAGCGTCTTAAAATGAACCTTTGGGCAAATGCACAAAAGACATTAAAAAATGCTGATGAAAATACTGATGTAGAGCTTCCTCTTCAAATATTCAGTAACAACACTTCTATTCCTATTATTCTTACTGAGAATGACAGCATCATAAATACCGTTAATATCGACGAAGAAATCGTAAAAGATAAAATTAAGGCCAAGGCTTTTTTATCTGATTTACGAAATGAAAACGAACCCATTGTAATCGAATACGTACCAAAAAAGTTTCAAAAACTATATTATGGAAACTCAGCCTTACTTAACAAACTTAAATATTATCCTATTGCCTTGATGTTAATCATAGTACTATTTGGTGGTGTAGTTTACAATTTTTACCGGAGCAACAAAATGGCCACTCAAAACAAACTTTGGGCAGGAATGGCAAAGGAAACCGCGCATCAAATTGGCACACCACTTTCTTCATTAATTGGTTGGATCGAACTATTGAAATCTGAAAATGTAGATGAAAGCACCATATTCGAAATAGAGAAAGACATTGAACGATTACAAACAATTACGGATCGCTTTTCAAAAATAGGCTCCGAGCCAAAACTAGAAATCAAAGACATTATAGAAGAAACGATGCAATCCTACGATTATCTGAAGTCGCGTTTCTCAAAGCAAATTGAATTTTCTTTTAAAGCACCTAAATCCCCAATAATGGTGTCACTAAACCCAACATTACACAGTTGGACTATCGAAAATTTGGTAAAAAATGCTATTGATGCGATGAAAGGGAGAGGTAAATTGTTGTTAGAAATAGAACAAGATGCTGGGCATGTGAAAATAAATGTTACAGATACAGGAAGCGGGATTCAAAAAAAACAATTTAAATCCATTTTTGAACCGGGATTTACCACCAAGAAAAGAGGTTGGGGCTTGGGACTTTCTTTGACTAGAAGAATTGTCGAAGAATATCATAAAGGAACCATAAAAGTCTTAAATTCAGAATTAGGAAAAGGAACGACAATGCAAGTTATTTTTAAAAAAATATCTTGATTAACGAATTAAATCAGTACCAAATTGTTTTAGTAAACATCCCTTTTCTGGCTATATTATTTTTGCTTAAATAGTTTTGAACAAAAAGTAAATGTCCTTCCGTTTGTGCCAAAGCATTATCCACGGATTTTTTTAGAGAAGCTAAACTGGATGAATTTCCATTTCCAACGTAACCCATATCATAAAGTGCATTTTGGCATTCAATTAATTTTTGTTTTGGTGTGGTAACCATGTTTTTAATTTCTTTATCTGGCAGAGTAGGACTGAATCTTTTGTTTCTGTAATTAATGAAGTCATTTAACAAGGTGATGGCCTGATTGCAATTGATAGTAATTATATTCAATTTTTCGACATTTGTTTTTTGACGTAGATAACTTATGTTTTTGTCTTTATTTTTTAATCGTTCTAAAATCAGGTTATTTTCTACTCCATTTTTTTCGATTCTTTCAGCCGAGTCGTATAATCTATCGATTTCTGATGATGATTCGTATCTTGCAATTTCATTTTCAAAATCGAAGTATTTCTTTGATTTATTAATTTGCGTTCTTCCCTGATAAAACTCTTGGTTTGTGATTGGATAATGTAGAAACTGCCATAAATAATCAAAGGGAATGTGGGACGAGATAGATTGTAAAGGGTTAACTTTAAAATAAGAATTGTCTATTTTTTTAAAGAAACGACCGTTATTTGCATAACCTGAACCCCAGGTTGGATCAAATAAATACCATTTGTTGTTTATTTTTGCAGCACACCAAGCATGAGAAATTGTATCAATTACCCCATTTTGTTTTGTATAGCCGCTTATGATTACTGATTTTACACCCACTTTTTTCGCCAAATCATTAAAAATTTCTGTGTAATCACCACAAACTCCCTTTCTGGTTTGGAGAATGTTTTTTATTTTATTTTCAGAAGTTTCTTTACTATTTAAAGTTAACCTATTCCCCATATCATAGCTTATATTGGAGGCTGTCCAATAAAAAATCGCTCGAATTTTGTCGTTGTCTGTTTTAAAATTTGAATTGATGTAATTCGCAATATCTTTAGTTGAAAAAGTGGCGCTATTAGGGATTTTAGAGATTTGTACATCAACTAACATATCGTCTGTTTGGCTCTGGCCAAAACTTAGAATGGATAAAAATAAAGAGAGAAGTATATAAATATTTTTCAACATGTAAACTGGTTCAAAAATTAGAAAGGGAATACGTTTTCACCTATTCCCTTTCTAAACGAAAATCGTACCAATTTATTTTATTTGTAAAAACATTATAAATAGGCTTTAATACGTAGTGTCAATGCTTCAAATTGTTCTTTTGAAAGTAATACTTTATTTTGAAAACGCATTTCGTCCATTTCATTCAAAGGAATAAGGTGAACGTGAGCATGAGGAACTTCGAGTCCTATAACCGCCATTCCTATTCTTTTACAAGGAACTGCTTTTTCTAGTGCAACAGCAATTTTTTTGGAAAACTGCATCAGCCCAATATACAAGTCATCTTCGATATCAAAAATCTTATCAATTTCCAGTTTTGGAATGCAAAGTGTATGTCCTTTGGCGTTTGGATTCACATCCAAAAAAGCCAAAAAATTATCGTCTTCAGCGATTTTATAACAAGGAATTTCTCCTTTTATAATTTTTGTAAATATGGAACTCATAAGTATGACTTTTAAAATAATAGAAATTCGATGAAAGATACTAATCCGTTTACAGAGGAGACTAAATACTGCTACTGAAAACAGACATTAGCTTTAGTCGCGCGAAATTTCTAAAATCTCAAATTTCAAAACTCCGTTTGGGACTGTTATTTCTGCAAATTCTCCTACTGATTTCCCCAATAAACCTTTACCAATTGGTGAGGTTACAGATATTTTTCCTGTTTTCAGATCGGCTTCACTTTCGGCAACTAATGTATAAGTCATTTCCATTCCGTTGGTTTGGTTTTTGATTTTTACGTTAGATAAAACCAATACTTTAGAAAGATCTAAATGAGACTCGTCAATTAATCTGGCATTAGAATGTACTTCTTCCATCTTAGCAATACGCATTTCGAGCATTCCTTGTGCTTCTTTGGCTGCATCATACTCGGCATTTTCAGACAAGTCACCTTTGTCTCTTGCCTCAGCTATATCTGCGGATGCTTTTGGACGCATTACACTTTTTAAATAATCTAATTCTTCTCTTAATTTTTTTAATCCTTCTGCCGTGTAATAAGATACTGTACTCATAACTTCATCGTTTATATAAATAGAAAAAATCCCATCAGGACGGGATTTCTTTCCACAAAGATATTATTAATTTTTTTTGTCTATAAATATATGTTAATCATATATAATTCAAAGTTAAATAAATTAAATTTGTTTCACTAATTCTTTTACAAAATTTTAGAAAATGAATAAATTCATTCTACTATTGCCTTTTTTATCCATATTCTTTTCCTGCAGTGACAATGGTTTTACCAATAAAAATCCTTACCTGCCTAATTATACTTTTACCATAGATCTCAATATGAATTTGCCCGCCTATTCTAGTCTTCAGTATCCCAGCAATGCAATCTATTATTCTGGAGTTGGAGCCAAAGGAATTTTTGTATTCAACACCGGAAGTGGTTATAATGCATTCGACGCAGCCTGTCCCAATCAAGCTTTGAGCTCTTGTTCTACCATGACTCTAAAAGGGATTAATATTGTTTGCGCTTGCGACAGCAAAGAATATAGTTTATTTACGGGGCAAGCCCAAGGAGGGGCACAATATCCTTTGAAGCAATATCGTGTAGAAGTAAATGGAAAGCTGCTCCGGGTGTATAATTAAACAAAAAAAATCCTGACAGTCAAACCGTCAGGATTTCTAAAATTTCAGTTGATATTTTTCTAAAACTTCAATATCAAACCAGCCAAGAAGTTGATTCCGGCTTGTGGATAATAATACGGATAAACGTCGTACATGTACCCATTTGAGACGTATTTCTTATCAAGAATGTTATTAACCAAACCTGTAATTACAATTGATTTGAAAACTGATTTCGGTTTGATTTCATAAGCGATATTCAAATCATTCACAAAATAATTAGCCAACTTTGCTGCCGGCAATTCAATATTGTTCATATATTGTTCGCCTAAAAATTTTTGTAACCATGAAATCTGAAGGTTTTCTAAAGGTTTATAAACAATAATATTGCCCACTATAACAGCTGGTGAATACGCGATATCAGTAGTTCCGTAATACTCCCCTTCAACAGCTAAATCAATATTCTTATTGGCACTTAAAGTGAAATTAGGACGAATAATAAATTGTTTTGATAAAGCAATCGTAGCGTCAACCTCTAATCCTAAACGGTAACTTTTTTCGCTGTTAGAGCGAATCGGACTTCCTACGTCATCTAGTTTTCCAGTTAAGATCAATTGATCTTTGTATGCCATATAATACACATTCGAATTGAATTGTACTTTATCAGCATCATATCTCCAACCCATTTCAAAGTCATTCAACTTTTCTGGTTTCGCATTTCCGCCTTCATAATCCGTTCTGTTAGGTTCCCGATTAGCTCTTGCGTAGGAAAAATACAGCTTATTATTAGTATTAATATCGTAATTCAAACCTGCCTTCGGGTTGAAGAAATTAAAGGTATCATTTACCAGACCTGTTTCATAACTATTGACTTTATAGTGTACGTTTCTAAGCTGTAAATCTCCAAATAGGCTTATTTTTGCTGCGATTTGATAATTTGCTTTTGCAAAAATATTTCCATCGGTTTTTGTAGCATAATCATCATAATAATGATCTCCCAATTCACTTTGAGAAGCGAAACGAGCCCAAATTACTTTCCCAAAATGATTTCCTTCATATTTGTTATAACCACCACCAAAAATGACGTCCAGTTTATCACTCTTATAATTCGCAGAAAATGTGGTTCCGTAAAAATCATTATCCAACCATTTTTGGCGGATTAAATCAGTTTTCTTTATTGTTGCCCCATTAATAACGATTGGAGTCAAACCATAACTTGAAAACTTCGCATCTTCTTTATAATTCTCATAATATCCTTTTCCTTTAGTATAATGAAAAGCTAAGTTCGTACTCCAATTATTGGAAACTTTTTCGTTCCAATGTAATTGATAATGGTCTTGTTGGTAATTATCGGTTTCATTGTCATAAAACCTTGTTTTTCCAAATTCGTCTGTAAAGATTCCAGATGAATTGAACGTTCTGTCACTGTTTAAAGTTGCTTCGTCAATTCCATTCCAGGATTGGTAGGTTTTTTCTTTTCCGCCAAAAGCCAACGCTTTGATCAAAGTAGTTTTCCCCACATAAGTTCCTTGAAGAAAATAAGATTTCAAGTCAGAAGCGCCTCTGTCAACATAACCATCCGATTTTAAAGCTGACAAACGACCTGCAATTTCAAAATGGTCATTCATTAAACCCGTACTGAATTTTACAGTATGTTTTTGAGTATTAAAACTTCCAAAAGAATTAGAAATTTCACCATTACTTACTGCAGCATAACTATCCGTCAACATGTTTAAACTCGCACCAAAAGCACCAGCTCCATTTGTTGAAGTTCCTACACCGCGTTGCAATTGTAAACTCTCGACCGAAGAAGCGAAATCTGGCATATTCACCCAATAAGTTCCATGACTTTCAGAATCATTAAAAGGAATTCCGTTAATGGTGACATTTACCCTGGTTGCATCGCTACCACGAACACGTATTCCAGTGTATCCTACTCCATTTCCAGCATCGGAAGTGGTTACAACTGACGGTAAATAATTCATTAAAATAGGAATGTCCTGTCCCAAGTTTCTAAATTTGAGTTCTTTTTTATCTAAATTGCTGAAACTAACCGGAGTTTTTGAAGTAACACGAACTGCCGAAACCAATATTTCATCGAGTTGGTTTACTTTGGTTGTGTCTTTGACTTGTGAAAAGGAATAAACAGATAATAGAGAAAAGATAACTGACAACAAGAATTTTGAACTTTGTGTCTTTGTGCCTTTGAGGCCAATAAAATAAAATAATGTATTCATCCGTAAAAAGAGTACGAATAAAAGGGGGAATTATTCTTTTGTTAAATTAAAATGATTGTTTCCTATGACAAATCGGTAGTGTGCACGCTATCTTTTTGTCATTTTTTCCCTTGACAACATTACTTGTCCAGGTTCTTTGGGTATAATCTCAGCTCGTTATTTAGAGCACCCCTTTGAGACGGTGCAAAAGTAGTTTTTTTTGTTCAAAGTTTAAAGTTTTAGAAAAAAAAGTGAAAATGACCTAATCTAAATTAGGTTTTTTCCTGTTTTTTTTAACTTCAGAAATATTTTTTTTATTCTTTATTCGCTTTCTAATAACCGATTTGGGAATTTTAGTTGCTCTTCTTTCTTTAGGAATAATTAATCCATTTTTGATTATTTCCAAAAATCGTTTGATAACAATTTCCTTGTTTTTAAGCTGACTTCGATCTTCATCACAGTTCAAAATTAAAACTAATTCAGTCGTTAATCTGGATGATAATTTAGTTTCCAGCAGCAGTTTCTCCTCTTCGGTTAATGACTGTGACTTTTTCAAATCAAAAGTCAAAACCACTTTAGAAGAAACTTTATTTACATTTTGTCCGCCAGCACCACTACTTCGAACGGCTTTCAACGTTAATTCTGATATGATTTTTTCTTTTTCCAATTTTATTGAGACTGGTGTGCCGATTTTAATAAATCATTTACGCTTTTTACTGGATTAAAGGTAATTAAAGGTACTTGAACAAATATGGTAATCCAATTTGCCATAGCACCATTCCATAAACCAGGCAATTCATATGATTTGATAGTTTTTCCTAATGTGTTTTTCTCTACAATAAATCCACTGTTATGATCCACAAACTTCCTTAGGTCAAACTTCTCTTTTTTATAATTTTTAAGCCCACAAACTAAATCAACAGGATTGAAATGAGTAGCGTTATCAAGGATTTTCTTTTGACTTTCATTTGACAAATCCGCTTGAGAGCTTTCTACAATTTGCAACGAGACTGCGCCTTTTTCATCTTTCACCCAGAATGGTCCTCCACCAGGTTCCCCCTCATTTTTTACCATTCCACAGACTCTGACGGGTTTGTTTAAAAGAACTTTAAGTTCGATAATTTTATTCTCAAAACTAAGTTCGTAAAAATCGTCGGGAGTTCTAATATTTAATTTTTCTTCCAAAAAAAGCAAAATTTCATCAATATAATCTTGTTGAATTTCTTCAGCATCTATTGCGTACAAATACTTAAATAAACGTTGTTGTATTTCTAATAAAATTCCTGCCAATGCTTTTTTATACAGAACATTTTTTTGAATGTGATTTTGACTTACGTTGTCAATATTTTTTATAAAAACAATATCGGCATCCCGGTTATTTAAATTATCTATCAAAGCACCATGACCACCTGGTCTAAAAAATAATCTTCCATTTTCATCCCTAAAGGGCTTGTTTTCAAAATCAACTGCAAGAGTATCTGTATTCTTATTTTGATAGGAATAACTAACTTTTATTGTTGTGCCTGATTGGTTTTCAATTGATTTTTTTACAGTATCAATTATACTTTCAAATTGATTTTGATGGACTTCTGAAACCGTAAAATGCAAATGGGCATTATCATTTGAACTTGAATAATAAGCACATTCATACAAATGTTCTTCTAAAGCCGTTGCTGTATGGATCTTGTATTTATGAAAAGGAAGGACTCCCTTAGGTTTACTTGAAAAATCAAAGAAATCTTTAGCTAAAAGCAACTTTATAAAATAATAGTTTTTATAATCTCTATTAAGCGACTCAAAGTCAGGGAATTCTTTTCTCAACTTTTCATCAATTGCTTCAAAAAATGGAAATTTTTCTAAGCCAACTATAAATATAGACAGTTCCGTATCTTTTTTCCTGTTTATATAAGCGTTAATACTTTCATTTTCAACATCAAACTCATTTAGAAAAGCAATCAAAAATTGAAACATTCTACTTGCTGCTCCCGATGCAGGAACGAATTTTTCTAATTTTAAATTTGTTTTGTTTTTATCAAAAAATATTGCTTTTTCTTGAAAATTTTTTTCAGATAATTTTAAAATACCGTTAAACAAAGTTGCGGGTCCAACAAGATTACTCTTTTCTATTCCGTTTCTAAAAAAACTCAATTGTTGTTTGATATTTTCTAATGGAACTCCTTGTTCGTAAACTTGCACAAAATCAGCGGGAGAAAAACCCATTTTCTTAGCCTCTGTCAAGTCATCAATTATTGAAATGGCTTTGTTTAATCGTAAATTCTTGTCTCCCGAAAGCGTTATAAATGGCTTTTTATTATCAATTAAAGATTGTTTAAAAACTGCAAATACAGATTCTCTTTTTTCCGGACTATCTCTCAAATCATCTTTTTCCCAAGGAAAATCTATATCAGTCAGGAAAAATAAATCGTATTTATGTTCAAGAGCCGCTTCCCCTAATAGTGGATCACAATAATTATAATACACTTCAGAGAATACCTTTGTCACCATCAAATTTGTATCACAAAAAAGATATTTATTAGCGATTAAAAGACTTTTATTTTCTAATTGGGTTTGACCATATGCGATAGGCAACATGTCATCAATATCACAAATAAGTTGATTTTTATTCCATTTTTCTTGAAGATAATCTCGTGCGAACTCAGGAACCCATTCCGTATTATAGTATTCGGCGAGTTGCTTTGCTAAAGTAGTTTTGCCCGTACTTTCAGGACCAAAAAGAGCAATTTTTATGATTTCTGTAGTTCCATTTTTGGGGAACTGTTTAAGGTTTTCTTCCATTCTAAATAGCCGTAAACGGCAACAATTGTAAATACTAGATACTGAAAACTTGTAAAAGTAAAACCTTTTATAAAATACAGTGGAATGGAAATTACATCGCCTATAATCCAAAATATCCAATTTTCAATTTTCCTTTTGGCCATAAGCCACATTCCGATAAAGAAAATACCCGTTATAAAGGTATCAACATAAGCATACCAAGTAGTAAATTTATGAAAATAGTGATAAACTGAAACCACAAATGCGACCGTAAATATAAAAAGAATTATCGCAATTCGTTTTTCAGATCTCGAAATTTTTGAAATTGGGAACTCAACCGTATCCTCTTTTTTTCTGGTCCAATGGTACCAACCATAAATACTCATCACAAAATAATATCCATTAATCATCATATCACCCCATAAAGTCCATTTCCAAAGCAAATAAACGAATATTAAGGTACTTACAATCCCTGTAGGAAAAACCAAAATATTATCTTTTTTAGCATACCAAACACTAAATAGTCCAAAAATTACCGCTACAATTTCCAGAATAATGTCGAATGTTGGGTAATCTCTATATTGAGAAAAAAAATATTCTATCATTAGATCTTTTAAATTATTGATTGAAAAAATTCATGTCATTTTCAAAAGCCGTTCCTATTACCACCAAATCGGCTCCTGCATTGTACGCCTTTTGAATTCCTTGCAAATCTACAATTCCACCTCCAACAACTAATGGAATTTCAATATTTTGAGAAACTTTTTTAATCATTTCAAAAGGAACAGCATGTTTTGCACCGCTTCCAGCTTCAAGATAAATCAATTTATTTCCTAACATTTCTCCTGCTTGTGCGGTTTGAATTACATAATCAATATTATTCCGGTCTAAAGGCTTGGTTTTACTAACGCGTCCTACTGCAGTTTCATTTCCACTTTCGATTAAAATATAACCAGTCGAGATTATTTCTAAATCTGTTTGTTTCAAAACCGGAACCGCATTTACCTGATGTTCTATTAAATAATCGGGATTTCTTCCTGAGATTAGCGACAGGAATAAAATCGCATCTGCTTTATCTGAAATCTGAGATGGATTTCCAGGAAAAAGAACAATTGGCAAATCACAATTTTGTTTAATTTGTACAATTAACTCCTCAAGAATAGTAGTTAGAACAAGGCTTCCGCCAATGAAAATATGGGTGGCTGGTGAATGACTGATTTTTGAAATTAAAAGACCAAGGTTTTCCAAAACCACTTTATCAGGATCAAGAAGAATCGCCAACAATTTTTGGTTTTCGACTTTCGACTGGATGATTTCGTTATAAATATTTATCATTTTTGGCACGTAGGTAATGGGAATTTTAATTTTACTCGGATTATTTAATTGAATACTAATTTTCGAAGGCATAAACTAAAGTGAAATCCTCTATTTCTTCGAAATAAATATTGAAATCTTTAACCAAATTATTAAAATGAAGTTTAGCTGTCATTTGTTTAACGTTAATCTGAAAATCCTCGACAACTATATGGTCTTTGAAACTAATTCCTTTTTCGTTTCGGATTTTAAAAATGGCTTCTTTGGCTCCCCAAATTACAGTCAATTTCCGAATGTAATCTTGTTTTTTTTCGGGCCCAAAGCTTGGCGATAAGAAGTGAAATTCTGAGTCACAGAATTTATCTGCGATTCGGATGATTTTGTCTCTTTGCAATTCGATGTCGATACCTACGGTTTCGTGACTGATAATAATTGCCGAAAAATTATGGGAATGTGTTATCGAAATATGCTTCTCGCCATGAAGATGCGGTTTGCCGAATTCGTCATAATACAAATCTAAATCGCTGTGGCCTGTTTCCTGTAACAACTTGCGAACACTAAGAAAAGCGCGCCGGTGCATTTCGGATTTCATTCCGTCAAGGCGCATGCGATTGCTATCATTTAAGACGACTTGTTCAAATAGTTCTGTAAAGGATTCAGTTACTTTCCAAACGAGAATTTGGGTCGTGGAATTGAAGTTTATGGTTTTGAAAAGCGGCATCGTTTTTTTAGTTTCGTTTTTTAGCCCCGGTAGCAGCGGCATCCTTTTTTCAGGCTTTTTTGCGTGGAAAAAGATATAGCGAATAACGGGAAATAGCTCCAGAAACTGAAACAAGTCCAGCTTAATGAAATTATTTAGTTAATGTTCAAAAGATTAGCGAATTAAACAATTCATAAATCTTTTAGAAAACAGTTAAATTCTAAAGTTATTCCGTAAATTTGCAAAAAAATTTTACGCCCGAGCCTAAAGGCGAACGGACGAAGTAATTACAAATATACTATAAATGAGTACTACAACTATGCCTTTTGTGGCTTTCAAAGTTAAAGACATTTCTCTAGCGGCTTGGGGAAGAAAAGAAATTGAACTAGCAGAAGCTGAAATGCCAGGTTTAATGGCGCTTCGTGCTGAATACAAAAACGAACAACCACTTGCTGGTTCTCGTATTGCAGGATGTTTGCACATGACAATCCAGACTGCGGTTTTGATTGAAACTTTAATCGCTCTTGGTGCTGAAGTGACTTGGAGTTCTTGTAACATTTTCTCTACTCAAGATCAAGCTGCTGCGGCGATTGCTGCTGCAGGGATTCAAGTTTATGCTTGGAAAGGGTTGAACGAGGAAGATTTTGACTGGTGTATTGAGCAAACATTATTCTTTGGTGAAGACAGAAAACCATTGAATATGATTCTTGATGACGGTGGAGATTTGACAAATATGGTTATTGACCGTTTTCCGGAATTGGTTGCTGGAATCAAAGGATTATCTGAAGAAACTACAACAGGAGTTCACAGATTGTACGAAAGAGTAAAAGCCGGAACGTTGCCAATGCCTGCAATTAACGTAAATGACTCGGTTACTAAATCGAAATTTGATAACAAATATGGTTGTAAAGAATCTGCAGTTGATGCGGTTCGTCGTGCAACTGATATTATGCTAGCTGCAAAAAGAGTAATCGTTTGTGGTTACGGTGACGTAGGTAAAGGAACTGCAGCTTCTTTTAGAGGTGCTGGTTCCATTGTTACGGTTACTGAAATTGACCCAATTTGTGCGCTTCAAGCTGCAATGGATGGTTTTGAAGTAAAGAAATTAGATACTGTTATTGCTACTGCTGATATTATCATTACGACTACTGGAAATAAAGATATCGTTTTGGGTTCTCATTTCGAAAAAATGAAAGACAAAACTATCGTTTGTAACATTGGACATTTTGATAACGAAATTGATATGGCTTGGTTGAACACAAACCACGGTGCATCAAAAATCGAAATCAAACCACAAGTGGACAAATATACGATTGCAGGAAAAGACATCCTTATCCTTGCTGAAGGTCGTTTGGTAAACCTTGGTTGTGCTACAGGTCACCCAAGTTTTGTAATGAGTAACTCATTTACTAATCAAACGCTAGCGCAAATCGAATTGTGGAAAAACAGCGCGGCATACAACAATGACGTGTATATGTTACCAAAACATTTAGATGAGAAAGTAGCAATGTTGCACTTAGCTAAATTAGGTGTTGAATTAGAAACGTTACGAGTTGATCAAGCTGATTATATTGGTGTTCCAGTTGAAGGTCCATTCAAACCAGAATATTACAGATACTAGTCTGAAATTTAATTTTTAGAGTATTGGATTTTTAGAACCCTTGCAGCAATGCGAGGGTTTCTTGTTTTTGAACATAACATCATTGAACCACTTTTAATAATTCACACCAACGCTACCCACTTATCTCCCGTTTGAAAGCGCCATTCTAAATCTAATCAACTATTATTAACAGACAAAAGTTCAGTTAGCCATACCAATAGAAACGTTGTTTATTATTTACTAATAAATCCGTAACGGAATCATTATAATTTAAGTTTGTGTATATTTGAGTAAATTATTTCTTTTCAGCAAATTAAACCTACTGAAAAAACCTATTCATAAAACCGAAGAAAAGAACAACCTAAACTATAAAACCATGAATACTTATTCTATTATTGCTCAACTTGTAATCGCACTGTCTGTAGGTTATGTTTGGATTTTTAGGTTTGATAATATTGTTAACGAATTTAAACAATACGGCCTACCGGATTTGACAAGAAATATCGTTGGAGCCACAAAAATAGCCTTATCAACCTTGTTAATAACAGGAATCTGGTATCCTGAATTAGTATTTATACCGGCACTCATAATGGCCTTTTTAATGATAAGCGCACAATTTTTTCATTTCAAAGCAAAAAATCCTTGGTCTAAACATTATCCATCTTTATTCCTTTTGGCATTATCCCTTTTTGTCGCACTATGCGCTTCCAAATAATTAAAATATGAATTTTTTAAATGTACTTATTTTCTTTTCGGCAGCCTCTTTTCTCATCTATGGAATCGCATATTTTGTTTCTACAAATATGAAAAATGAATTCAAACGCTTTGGTCTAGAAAAGTTTGGTCCATTAACCGCTATTTTGGAATTGACAGGTGCTCTAGGCTTGTTTATTGGTGTCCAGAACCACACTATTTTAATACTTGCTTCAGGAGGATTAGCTTTGTTGATGTTGCTTGGCGTGTGTGTAAGAATAAAGATAAAAGATTCTTTATTGGTTTCCTTACCTGCCTTTTTCTACTTTATGTTGAATCTCTATATTTTATACAGAACCTTAGAATAAATCAATCAGAAGTTTAATTTTTTATTTGTATCCGATTGAGTTTTATAAAACAGCTATGACTCTATAGCATCTATCTAAATGAATATACAAGCCCATTTAGATATCAAAAATCTGCAGTCTAAACCTCCAATATTAATCACAATATCAATTTTTCATAAATATTAAAAACAAAAAACCCGTTTCTTTCAAAACGGGTTTTTAAATAATTGAGTAAATCAATTATGCTTCAACTTCAAATGGAAGGATAGAAACATAAGATTTATTATCTCTTTTCTTTTGGAAGAAAACAACTCCATCTACTCTTGCGTGTAGTGTGTGATCTTTACTGATGTAAACGTTTTCACCTGGATTATGTTTTGAACCTCTTTGTCTTACGATGATGTTCCCAGCAATAGCAGCTTGACCACCAAATATCTTAACGCCTAAACGTTTTGATTCTGATTCTCTACCATTCTTAGAACTACCGACACCTTTCTTGTGAGCCATGACGTATTAGTTTTATTTTGTTATTATTCTTTTGTGTCTTCTTTTTTAGCTTTAGCTACCTTTTTCTTAGGAGCTTCAACTTCTTCTGTAGTTGCTTCAACTGCTTCTTTTTTAGGAGCTGCTTTCTTTGCACCAACACCAGTAATACCTTCAATTACAATTTGAGTAAGATATTGTCTGTGACCGTTTCTCTTTTTGTATCCTTTTCTTCTTTTCTTTTTGAAAACGATAACTTTATCTCCTTTTAAGTGTTGTAACACTTTAGCTTCTACTGAAGCACCTTCTATAGCTGGGGCGCCTAAAGTGATTGTTCCGTTATCATCTAATAAAAGAACTTTGTCAAAAGAAACTTTTGAACCTTCTTCATTAGTCAAACGGTTAACATAAACCTTTAAGTCTTTGCTTACTTTGAACTGTTGCCCTGCTATCTCTACGATTGCATACATACTGAATTGTTTTAATAATTTTTAAGGTTGCAAATATACAATTAAATATTTATTCTGCAATCTCTTAAACAAAAAAATAGTTAATCATTTTATTCTTTGTTTTTCAACGTTTTATCGCCTCTACAGCAACAGATTTTTCATCAAAATTTGTTAAAATTCATCGAAATTTGAAATCACCAGACAATCATAATTAAAAAAAGGTATTTTTGAAGTATAAATATTTTTCGTTTTTATCTATTGTAAATAGAAATGTATTAATCCGTATGAAAAAATTAATAATAATGTTAAGCACTGCACTTATGCTAGGAGGAATAGCTTCGGCTCAAAAAATAGCTTTCGAAGAATATGATTTAGATAATGGCATGCATGTCATATTACATAACGACCCATCGGCACCCGTTGTAGTAACTTCTGTAATGTACCATGTAGGTTCGAAAGATGAAACACCGGACAGAACTGGATTTGCTCATTTTTTTGAACATCTTTTATTCGAAGGAACGGAAAACATTAAACGTGGCGAATGGTTTAAAATCGTGACGTCAAATGGAGGGATAAATAACGCAAACACCTCAGATGATCGCACTTATTATTATGAAGTATTTCCATCAAACAACTTAGAATTAGCAATTTGGATGGAATCCGAAAGATTAATGCATCCTGTAATTAATAAAATTGGCGTTGACACTCAAAACGGGGTGATAAAAGAAGAGAAGAGAAGTCGTTATGATAATCAGCCTTATGGAAATATTATTGGAGCCGTAAAGGAAAATATGTTTAAGAACCATCCGTATCGTTGGACCACAATTGGCTCGATGCAACATTTAGACGCCGCTACTTTAGAAGAATTTCAGGCTTTTAATAAAAAGTTTTACATTCCGAACAACGCAGTTTTGGTAGTCGCAGGAGATTTCGAAAAAAACAAGGCTAAAGAATGGATTCAGAAATATTTTGGATCAATCCAAAAAGGGGCAGCAATAAAAAAACAAACTTTTACCGAAGAACCTATTACACAAACTATTAGAGCAATCTACGAGGATTCAAATATCCAGATTCCAATGGTTGTGGCTACTTATAGAACTCCTTCGATGAAAACGAGAGATGCCAGAGTATTGGATTTAATTTCGTCCTACTTGAGCGATGGAAAAAGCTCTAAACTATACAAGAAAATTGTAGATGAGAAAAAAATGGCGTTACAAATAGACGCTGTTGGTTTTAGTCAAGAAGATTATGGTATGTATATTTTGTATGGCTTACCAATGGGAACACACACTTCTGCTGATTTAATTAAAGAAGTTGACGAGGAAATTGTAAAAATCCAGACCGAATTGATTTCTGAAAAAGATTTTCAAAAATTGAAAAACACGTTTGACAATCGTTTTGTGAATAAGAATGGAAACTTAGAAGGAATCGCCGAAAATTTAGCAACTTACTATTTGCTTTATGGCGATGTGAATTTGATTAACACAGAGATTGACCTGTTTCATTCCATAACGCGTGAAGAAATTAGAGCGGTAGCCAACAAATACTTAAATCCAAATCAAAGACTTATTTTGGATTATGTTCCTTCAAAAGCGGAGGCTCAAAATTAAGACCTTTTCAATCATGAAAAAAACAACTATTCTATTATTCATTTTGTTCATAACAGGAATCATGCAAGCACAAAATCGTCCACAACCAAAACCTGGAGCTTCTCCGGTCGTAAATATAAAAAAGCCACAAACCTTTATTTTAGACAATGGCTTAAAAGTAATGATTGTAGAAAATCACAAACTACCCCGAGTAACTTTTAATCTTGCATTAGACAACGCTCCATTTGCAGAAGGCAATAAAAAAGGTGTTGATGAATTATGTAATAACCTGATCGGAAACGGAAGTGTAAAAATTGCAAAAGATGCTTTCAATGAAGAAATTGATTTTTTGGGTGCCAATATCAACTTTAGTTCACAAGGCGCTTATGCCAGCTCCCTTTCTAAATATTCAGGGAGAATATTAGAGCTCATGGCTTCCGGAGCATTGCATCCAAAATTCACCCAAGAAGAATTCGATAAAGAAAAAGCCAAATTACTAGAAGGCCTCAAAGCACAGGAAAAAAGCGTTCCTGCAATTGCGAACAGAGTGGTTGATGCGCTTGCCTTTGGAAAAAACCATCCTTCCGGCGAATACATGACCGAAGAAACCATTAAAAACGTCACGCTTGCGGATGTGGAATCCAATTATCAAAACTACTTCGTTCCCGAAAATGGCTATTTGGTAATTATTGGAGACATTAAATATAACGATGTAAAACCTATCGTTGAAAGACTTTTTAGTTCATGGGAAAAAAGAAGCACTCCAAAACTGACCTATACTGCTCCCCAAAATGTACCTTTTACCCAAATCAATTTTATTGATGTCCCTAATGCCGTTCAATCAGAAATTTCGTTAGTGAATATCGTGAATTTAAAAATGAGCGATCCTGATTTCTTCCCCGCAGTTATTGCAACTTATATTCTTGGCGGAGATTTCAATAGTTACCTCAATATGAATTTAAGAGAAAAAAACGGCTGGACTTATGGTGCAAATGCAATCATTGGCTCTGGAAAATACGTAACAAAAATAAAGTCAGCCTCCTCTGTAAAAAGCACCGTTACTGATAGTGCCGTTGTGGAATTCATCAAAGAAATTAAAAAAATAAGAACCGAGAAAGTATCTCCTGAATTACTTAAAAGTGTAAAAGCCGGATATATAGGTCGGTTTGTAATGCAAGTAGAAAAACCTCAGGCAATAGCACGATACGCCTTAAACATAGAAACCGAAGATCTTCCTGCTGATTTCTATGAAAATTACATCAAAACCATAAACGCCGTAACGCCAGAAGACATTCTTCGTGCAGCCGATAAGTATTTCCTTCTAGACAATACCCGAATTATAATTGCCGGAAAAGGATCGGAAGTACTTCCAGGATTAGAAAAATTAAATATCCCTATATTTTATTTTGACAATTATGGAAATCCTGTAGAAAGACCAATTTACTAATAATTTCTATTTTCTATTACTTATAACAAAGAAGGCTATCCAAAAAGATAGCCTTCTTTGTTATCTAATTATTACTCTTCTTCGCTGATAAATAAACTCCAATCAAAATAATAAATGCACCGAAGAACTGAACTGAGGTCAACATTTCATTGTCTAATAATCCCCAAAAGAAAGCAACTATTGGAATTAGGTACGTTACCGAAGTAGCAAAAACCGGCGAAGACATCTGTATTAATTTAAAGAAAAGAATATTAGCAATTCCAGTTCCTACTACTCCCAAAATCATAATAAACAAAACTGAATGCTGTACGGCATCAACATGAATTACATCAAAAAAACCAGAGAAAAATAAAATAAGCAATGTTGGAAACAACAGAAAAGCAAAATTCCCAGTAGTAATACTCAACGGACTCAAATCATGCAAATATTTTTTTAATAAATTGACATTTATGGCATAGCAAACAGAAGCGACTATAACCAAAATAGCGTAATAATAATTTTGCTCTGGATGATTTATGGCACCGTTAAAAACTAAAAGCAAACTACCTATAAGACCTATAAAAACGCCCCAAACCTGACTTTTTTTAAAATTTATCCCAAAAGCCATCGCTCCCAAAATCAAAGTATTTAAGGGAGTCAAGGAATTAAGAATAGCGGTTATAGAACTATCAATTTCAGTTTCGGCAATGGCAAAAAGGTACGCAGGTGTGAATGTACCAAACAACGAGGTAAGTGCGATATATTTCCATTTTTCTTTCGGAATTTTGGCTAAACTTTTAAAACCTATCACTAACAAAAAAATCGCCGCAAACAAGATTCGCAAAGAGCCTAATTGTAAAGCAGTTAAACCCACTAATCCCTTTTTTATTAATATAAATGAACTTCCCCAGATTAAGGCAAGAATTATCAAGTAAACCCATTTCAATTGTCTTGCATTCATAAATCTAATTTTGCCCCAAAATTGTAATAATTTTATGAATTAGAGCTTCTTTTTTTTTATTAATTTTGCAACTGATAATTAGACCTTTACTTTAAGTCCAAATAAAAATGAATTTCACAAAATCAATAGCAGCGATAGCCCTTGCGGGTTTTCTATTTGTAAGTTGCAAAAAAAACACTGAAGAAGCTACTAAAACCACAATAGCTTCAACAGAAGCTACTGTTCCGAAAGTTAAAAAAGAAATTGCAGCCGCTAATTTGCAGACAGCCAGTTTCAAAGTAGACGGGATGACTTGTGCGATTGGTTGTGCAAAAACAATAGAAAGTGAATTATCCGATCTGGATGGCGTACAAAAAGCCACAGTAGATTTTGATAAAAAATTAGCCACGGTAACTTTTGACAAAACCGTTCAAAATCCGCAAAGCCTGACTAAAGTAGTTCAAGCTACGGGGGATGGAAAAACATACAAGGTTTCGGACATGAAATCGTAATCGAAATTATTATATAAAAAAAGCTTCTCAATTGAGAAGTTTTTTTTACGAAATATTATTTCCACTTCAAGGTCTCCATTAACCTTTGCATATCATTTTTGACATAACTCGCTGCCGGCATGATAGAATCAAAATTAGGTTTTGCATAGAAATAAACAGAACCCGTTACAAAATGTTTGGTACTATCTGTTGCGTAGAATTGAGAGTTTGTCGCCGCATTCCCATCCACTTGGTAAAACATTCCATATACCTTTTTTTGAGGATTTAAATAAGGTTGCTCCAATATATCATCTGCTTTTATGACATGTTCGTAAGTTAGTTTTTGAGCGTCACGCAACAATTTATTAATATCATTATTTACTGGTTTATAAGTGAGATAAATAGTGGCTTTCATTTTTGGATACGTAATGGTAAATCCACAATCTTTTTCCCCTTTGATAACAGCTTCTGAATTCATTTCGAAAGCAAATGGACAGCCATTTTCGAAATTTACATATTTTGCTTCTGGATAATCCAATCGTAAATGGCTTGATGGTTTTGGCAAAACATCGTCTTTACAGCTAATGCTCAATAATGATAGTAGTAGTATTGAAAAAGTGATTATTTTTTTAAACATTTTTAATTATTCAATCGTTACTTTTATTTGTTTAATTCTTTTTTTATCAACCGCTTCTACCGTAAATTGGCAGTTTTCAAAAGAGATTTTCTGATCTTTTTTGGGAAAATTTCCTAAAATCTCAAGAATAAATCCGGCTAATGTCTCCGCTTCTCCTTTTTTAATTTCGAATAACTCTTCCTCAACGGCAATAATTCTATAGAAATCTTTGAGGTTTGTTTTTCCTTCAAAAATATAATTTTTATCATCAATCTGAGAAAAATTGAGGCTTTCATCATCAAATTCATCACTGATGTCCCCCACAATTTCTTCGATTACATCTTCAAGAGAAACCAAACCGGAAGTTCCTCCGTATTCATCAACAACAATAGCCAAATGGCTTTTCATACTTTGAAAATCTTTCAGCAAATTGTCCAGTTTTTTATTTTCCGGAACAAAAAATGGTTCTCTTAATAAGGTCTTCCAGTCAAATTCATTGGTGTTTATATACGGTAATAAATCTTTGACAAACAAAACGCCTTCAATCTGGTCAATATTATCGCGGTAAACAGGAATTCTCGAATATCCTTTTTCTATAATTTTGGGACAAATAACAGCAAAAGATTCTTCTATTTCTAAAGCGAAAATATCTATTCTAGGACTCATTACTTGTTTGGTGTCTGTATTCCCAAAACTCACAATTCCTTCTAATATTTTTTGCTCTTCAGATGAGGTTTCGTCCGAGTCGGTAAGCTCTAGTGCTTGTGACAATTGATTTACTGAAAAATTTGTCTTTTGTTTTCCCAATTTGTTATGCAAATATATAGTTGCTGCTCGCATTGGCAAACTTAAAGGCGAAAGTAATTTATCAAGGGCTGCAGTAGGATAGGCAATCAGCTTGGCAAACTTGATGTTGTTTCTGCTCGCATACACTTTTGGTAAAACTTCGCCAAATAACAACAATAAAAAGGTAACGACGATTACTTCGAGAATGAATTTTAAAACGGGTGAAGTTACAGCGGCAAATAAATTTTTTCCAACAAATGAAAACAGGATTACAACGCCAATGTTGATGAAATTATTAGCGACGAGAAGTGTGGCTAACAGTTTTTTTGGTTTTTCCAGAAGTTCTGCTATGATTTTTCCTTTGGAAACATTTTCTTGTAGTGTTATGTCGATGTCTTTTTGTGACAATGAAAATAAGGCTACTTCTGCTCCTGAAACTAAAGCAGAACAAAATAATAAAGCAAATATCCCAATAAAACCAAATACTAAATCAGTATCAATGGTATAGGAAAAGAATAAACTGGGCTCTGGGTCCAAATTAAATAAGATTAGTTAAACAATCAAAACGGTAAATCATTGATAGGTAAATCGTTTTTTTCTGGGTCAAAGTTAGTGTTTTTTGTGGATTCCGAACTTTGAATTTGTTTGTTGCTATCGTTATCCTTCTTCGTAGACAAAAAAGTAAACTCTGTAACTTGAATTTCGGTCGTATATTTAGTAGATCCATCCTCAGCTTGCCACTGACGGGATTTTAATCGTCCTTCAACATATATTTTGTCACCTTTGGAAAGGTATTTTTCACAAAGTTCAGCCGCTTTATTGCGTACCACTAAATTATGCCACTCTGTTGAAGTGATCTTTTCATTAGTAGTTTTATTAATGTAAATTTCATTGGTGGCTAATTGAAACCTACCGATACAGTTGCCTCCGTCAAAATAATGCATTTTGACTTCATCACCCAAATGCCCTATTAGCATAACCTTATTTAAAGTTCCATTCATGATATTAAAATCCTATTTCAATCAAAGATACATTATTTTGCAATCTTATTTTATTCCTTTTCTATAAAATTATAAATCACAATAGGGAAGGGGAATGTTCTTAAAAGGGCTTTATTTATTCCGTTTTCAATACTTCCGTTTAGGTTGACTTTCCAAAATTTGATATGCAAATGCTGGTGTGAGAGTTTATGGATGATACTTTTATCGTTGTCTTCTAGAATGCTCATAATAATATTTTCTTTAAAATAATCAGATTGTATTTGCCCCGTAATAAAATTAAAGTCTTCTTCTTTTTCTGTTTCGATCAAAGGGAATTCATATAGATTATGCCATATCCCTTTATCGGTTCGTTTTTGAATTATGGTGTTGTCATTTTCATCTGCAACCACAAGATAATTAAAGTATCGGTTGCGAACTTTTACCTTTTTCGACTTTACAGGTAATTGATCGACTTTCTTTTTTTGCAATGCGGTGCAACTTTCGTTAAAAACGCAAATACCACAATTGGGACTTTTAGGCACACATTGCAAAGCACCAAACTCCATAATGGCCTGATTGAATGTTGCCGGATTGTCTTTTGGCATTAATTCGAAAGCCAAAGCAGCGAATTCTTTTTTGGCGGAAGCCTGAGCAATATCTGTTTCAATATCAAAATAACGAGACAAAACCCGAAATACATTCCCATCAACAACCGGAACCGCTTCATTATAGGAAAAAGATGCAATGGCCGCAGCGGTATATTCCCCAATCCCCTTTAATTTTAATAAATCAGCGTAGTTATCCGGAAATATTCCCCCTAAATCTGAGGCCACATATTGAGCCGTTTTATGCAAGTTACGGGCTCTGGAATAATACCCTAATCCTTGCCATAGTTTCAAAACCTGTTCTTCATTGGCTGTAGCTAAATCAAAAACAGTAGGAAAAGCGGTTGTAAAAGATAAAAAATAGGGCATTCCTTGTGCCACTCGCGTCTGTTGCAACATGATTTCGGAGAGCCAAATTGGGTATGGATTGGTGGTATTTCTCCATGGTAAATCACGTTTATTTTGTAAATACCACTTTATCAGCACGTTAGAAAAATTCATCTTTATATATTAGACTGCAAAAGTAAAAGTTTATGTGATTAAAATTTAATGAATTAGCTTGAATATTTGTTTTTTAAATTCCTATATTTGCAAACTCAAAAAAATAGTACAACATAATAAAATAGGAAAGAAAATGACGAAAGCAGATATCGTAGCAAAAATTTCAGAAAAACTAGGTCTTGAAAAAGGAGATGTTCAGGCAACTGTAGAGACTTTTATGAATGAAGTAAAAAACTCATTAGAAACTGGAGATAATGTTTATTTAAGAGGTTTTGGAAGTTTTATTGTAAAAACTAGAGCAGAAAAAACGGGTAGAAATATCTCAAAAAATACAACAATAAAAATTCCTGCACACAATATTCCTGCATTTAAACCGGCAAAAGTTTTTGTTGAAGGAGTGAAAATAAATAACGAAGCAAAATAACATAATTAATTAATCATAAAATCTTCAAGATATGCCAAGCGGTAAAAAAAGAAAGAGACATAAGGTAGCGACTCACAAACGTAAAAAAAGAGCGAGAGCTAACCGTCACAAAAAGAAAAAGTAGTTTTAAACTACTTTTTTCTTTTTAAAAGTTCATTGAAATCGAAAGTTAGTAATCAGTATTCAGGTTTTAGTATGCAGTTAACTGCAAACGCAACACTGCAAGCTGCCAGCTAATTTTCCCCGGGTTCAATACCTGTTAAAATATTGTTTAATCCATTTGTTCGCTTTGGCGAATAGATAAAAAATTTACAGCGTGAATAAAGAATTAATCATCCGATCCAGTTCTGAAGCCGTAGATTTTGCCTTATTAAAAGATGGAAAACTAATTGAATTACACAAACAGGAAGAAAAAAGCAACTTTCAAGTAGGCGATATTTTTATTGCCAAAATACGAAAACCAGTTGCCGGACTTAACGCTGCTTTTGTAAATGTAGGCTTCGAAAAAGATGCCTTTTTACATTATCATGACTTAGGACCAAATTTAGCTTCCCAATTGAAATTCATAAAACTTGTAAGCGCAGGTAAATTAAAAGATTTCTCCCTAAAAAACTTTCAGTTTGAAAAAGAAATAGACAAAGATGGTACTATTACGGATGTATTAAGTGCCAATCAATCTGTTTTAGTACAAGTCGTCAAAGAACCAATATCTACCAAAGGACCTAGAATTAGCGCAGAGCTTTCTCTTGCCGGACGTTTTATTGTTCTGGTTCCCTTTTCTGACCGCGTTTCTATTTCACAAAAAATAGAAGACAAAAAAGAAAAAGACCGTTTGAAACGATTAGTACAATCCATCAAGCCAAAAGGATTTGGTGTTATTGTTCGCACAGTAGCCGAAGGCAAAAATACAGCCGAATTAGAAAAAGATTTGCAGAACCTGCTTAGCAGATGGACTGCAATGTGTAAAAAATTACCGACTGCTCATCATCCGTCAAAAGTATTAGGAGAACTCAACAGAGCCTCTTCGATATTAAGAGACGTGTTTAATGATACCTTTAGTGGTATTCAAATTGATGATGAAGAGTTGTACAACCAAACGAAGGATTATTTGCAAGAAATTGCACCTTCAAAACAATCAATTGTTAAGTTTTATCAATCAAATGACACGCCTATTTTTGAGAAATACAACATAGAGAGACAAATCAAAACATCCTTTGGGAAAACAGTTTCCATGAGTAAAGGGGCTTATCTTATTATCGAACACACTGAAGCTTTACACGTTATAGACGTAAACAGCGGAAACCGTTCTAATAAGGCCACTAATCAGGAAGACACCGCAATGGAAGTAAATATGATCGCTGCTGCCGAAATCGCTAGACAATTACGTCTTCGTGATATGGGTGGTATCATTGTAGTTGATTTTATCGATATGTCTAATCCAGAAAATCGTAAAGTTTTGTTCGAGTTCCTAAGGGAAGAAATGAGCGATGATAAAGCAAAACATAAAATCTTACCTCCGAGCAAATTTGGATTAGTCCAGATTACAAGACAGAGGGTAAGACCAGAAGTAAATATTAAAACTAGAGAAGAAGATCCAAACAATGAAAATGGCGAAATTGAAGCGCCAATATTAATCATTGATAAAATTGCTTCCGATTTAGAAAGATTTTTAAAAAATCACAAAGAAGTGGTACTTAATGTACATCCATTTGTGGCCGCATACCTTACCAAAGGTTTTCCATCATTACGTTCAAAATGGTTTCTTGAACATAAAAAGTGGGTGAAAATCATACCTCGTGACGCTTACACGTACTTAGAATATCATTTTTACGATAAAAAGGAAAATGCTATTATTGAATAAATCAAAACCGCCTTTCGCAAGATTGGCGGTTTTTTTATGTCTTTTTTTTTAGGAGCTATTTCCAGCTATGCGTTATAATCTTTTATCTCTAAAAATTGGGATAAAAGGATTTTCACTTCAAACAAACTTCACTGAGCTCCTATGAAAACAAACATTAAGTGAAGTAATCTGGGCTAGGGATTTGGGGTTAATAGACTTATTTTCTTTTCGCAGCAAAAAATCGCTTCATTAGCTCCGACGCTTCATTTGCAAGAACTCCAGAAACAACAGTAGTTTTAGGATGCAATTGTGTTCCCATTTTTGTAAAACCGCGATTTTCATCGGTAGTACCAAAAACAATTTTTGAAATCTGACTCCAATACAAAGCGCCGGCACACATCTGGCAAGGTTCCAGTGTTACGTAAAGGGTGCATCCTATTAAATATTTCCCTCCAAGATAATTAGCTGCTGCAGTGATGGATTGCATTTCGGCATGAGCTGTAACATCGTTGAGTAATTCAGTTAAATTATGACCTCTGGCAATGACTTTATTATCAATTACGATTATGGCACCAACAGGAATTTCATCTTTGTCAAAAGCCATTTCTGCTTCCTGCAAAGCTTTTTTCATAAAATATTCGTCGGTGAAAGGATTTATCATAACGACAAAAATAAGAATTCAATTCGTACATTTGCTTTATGTCAGATAATTTACTTTCAAACATAAATAACCCAACCGATTTACGCCTGCTCGACGAAGCCCAACTTCCACAAGTTGCTCAGGAATTACGTAATTTTATTATCGATATTGTATCTGTTAAAGAAGGACACCTCGGAGCCAGTTTAGGCGTTGTAGAACTTACTATTGCTTTGCATTATGTTTTTGACACTCCAAACGATTTATTGATTTGGGACGTAGGCCATCAGGCTTACGGACATAAAATACTCACGGGCAGAAGAGAAAATTTTCATACTAACAGGCAACTCGGTGGTATTTCTGGTTTCCCAAAAAGGAGTGAAAGTATTTACGATGCTTTTGGCGTAGGACATTCTTCTACTTCAATTTCAGCAGCGTTAGGAATGGCAATTGCTTCTAATTTGAAAGGCGATTACGATAAACAACATATTGCGGTGATTGGAGATGCCTCTATCGCATCAGGAATGGCTTTTGAAGGATTAAATCATGCCGGAGTTACGAATACTAATTTATTGGTCATTCTTAACGATAACGCCATCGGTATTGATCCAAGTGTTGGTGCATTAAAAAAGTATCTTACTGCCGTAAAAGAAGGAAAAAACCCAAGGCAAAATAACATGATCAAATCATTGAATTTTGATTATTCGGGTCCTATCAACGGTCATGACATCTTTGCCGTTATCAAAGAACTGAAACGTTTGCAAAAAGTAAAAGGACCAAAATTTCTTCATATCATTACCACCAAAGGCAAAGGACTGCAACAAGCGGAAGAAAATCAGGTTAAATATCATGCTCCAGGGAAATTTGACGCAATTACGGGTGAAATTCATATAAAATCCGAAGAGAATTTACCTCCAAAATATCAGGATGTTTTTGGTTTGACCGTATTGGATTTGGCTAAAAAAAATAAAAAAATTATAGGAATCACACCTGCAATGCCTTCGGGAAGTTCTCTCAAATTCATGATGGACGCACTACCGAAACGCGCTTTTGATGTGGGAATTGCAGAACAACACGCCGTTACATTAGCCGCAGGAATGGCGACGCAAGGCATGGTTGTTTTTTGTAATATCTATTCCACTTTTTTGCAAAGAGCCTACGACCAAGTCATACACGATGTAGCTTTGCAAAATTTACCCGTTATTTTTTGTTTGGACAGGGCAGGATTAGTGGGAGAAGATGGTGCAACGCATCACGGGGTTTTTGATTTAGCTTATTTGCGCTGCATTCCAAATATTATTATTTATTCCCCGTTGAATGAAATTGGATTGCAAAATATTTTATATACCGCACAATTAGGAGTAAATAACCCTATTTTTATTAGATATCCTCGTGGTCGTGGTGTGGTTGCCGATTGGCAGTCTAAAAATTTTGGAAAATATGACAAAATAGAAATTGGCAAGGCTATTTGTCTCCAGAAAGGATCGAAAGTAGCTGTTCTATCTAATGGGACTACTGGGAACAATGTTACTTTGGCAATAGCCAAGATGCAGCATCCAGAAACAATTGCGCACTATGATTTTTCTTTTGTCAAACCATTAGATGAAAGTTTGTTACATGTTATTTTTGCAAAATTCGAAACCGTAATCACAATAGAGGACGGTGTTATTAAAGGTGGGTTTGGTGGTGCTATTGTGGAGTTTGCTTGTTCACATAATTACACTTCAAAAATAAAAATATTGGGTATTCCGGATGAATTTATCGAACAAGGAACTGTTGATGAACTACAACAATACTGCAAAATTGACGTTAAAAGTCTAGAAATACTTTTTTCAAATTATTAAAATAATTATTTTGCACCCTTAAATTTAACCGCCTCATAATGAAATTACTGCCCTACACTCTTCTTTTATTTATATTCTCAATCGCCACAAATAGTTTTTCCCAAGTGACAATAATACTGGAACTTATGCCTGTAACAACGCTTGTAAAAGTAACTGCAGATGAACCATTAACAGTGGCATTAGATATACAACCAACAAGATCATTTATTCCTTTATCTCATTGGATAAAAAAACACACTTTAGGCTTTTATATCTCTGAAATTGCCTTTGTTAATTGGAGTGCGGGTGGTACAAGTTCTATATCAGGTTTGGTAAAAGGAGATTTTTCAAAAGTATATACAAGAGAAAATTATAAATGGTCAAATGAACTTATTGTTCGCTATGGCCTAAATAAACAAGACGGAATTGAAGTCAGAAAAACAGATGATGCCTTACAATTTAATTCTACATTTGGCTACAGACAAGATACCCTTTCCAATTGGTATCATTCGGCTAAGTTTAATTTTAACTCTCAGTTTACAAATGGTTACTCGTATCCAAATACAGAAATTGCCATATCAAAACCATTTGCGCCTGCATATATTTTCTTAGGAGTAGGAGCTGAAAATATAAATAAGGAAAAGAAGAGAACGTTTTATATTTCGCCTTTTACATTTAAGAAAACCTTAGTTTTAGATCAAAGACTGGCTAATCAAGGGGCTTTTGGTGTTACTAAAGCCGTTTATGATGCAAATGGCGTTTTAATTACGAAAGGGAAAAGAACTAAAACGGAACTTGGTTTTTTGATGACCAGTTTTTATAAGAAGGAAATTTTTAAAAATATCAATCTGGAAAACCGATTAAGTTTATATTCTGATTACATCAATAATTTTGGGAATATCGATGTGGACTGCGAATTATTATTAGATTTGGTTGTAAACCAATATGTAAAAGCAAATATTGGCACCCGTATCGTTTATGATGACGATATAAAATCTAAAAAAGAAGTGGATGGCACTCAGGTTACCCAAGGGCCCAAAGCACAACTAAAACAAATGTTAGGGGTTGGAATTGTGTATGTTTTTTAAATATTGAATTATCCTAAAACAAGTTGGCTATAGAGTTAAGCTTGTTTTAGGACGTTACAATACTCAAATATTAATGCGCTTCCAGCCAATCTTTCCCCGCTCCTAAATCGACATCCAAAGGTACATCAAGCTTAAAGGCATTTTCCATTTCGTGTTTTATCATTGGTTTTATTTTTTCTAATTCACTATTGTGAACATCAAAAACAAGCTCATCATGAACTTGCAAAAGCATTTTACTTTTCCAATTACCCGAAATTAATTTTTCATGAATATT
The DNA here is from genome assembly GCF_042787335.1 of Flavobacterium fructosi. Classification (NCBI taxonomy): domain Bacteria; kingdom Pseudomonadati; phylum Bacteroidota; class Flavobacteriia; order Flavobacteriales; family Flavobacteriaceae; genus Flavobacterium; species Flavobacterium fructosi. The sequence continues at coordinate 73,733 of NZ_JBHZQA010000001.1, forward strand.
GATCATCGCAATTTTGATGATATCCGCTGCGCTTCCCTGAATTGGCGCATTTGTAGCATTTCGTTCCGCACCTCCTCGAACAATTGCATTTTGGGAATTTATGTCTTTTAAATAACGACGACGTCCAAGAATAGTTTGAACATAGCCATTCTCTCTTGCAAATTCTACTTGCTCGTGTATGTATGATTTCAGTCTTGGATACGTTTTGTAATAAGCGTCAATTAAATCTTTACTTTCAGAACGTGAAAGTGAGGTTTGATTACTAAGTCCGAAGGCAGAAACTCCGTATATAATTCCAAAATTCACCGTTTTCGCATGACTACGTTGTTCTCGTGTTACTTCTTCCAAAGGAACATTGAACACTTTTGAAGCCGTAGATTTATGAATATCTTCATGATTCTGGAACGCTTTTATCATATTTTCCTCACCGCTTAAAGCCGCAATAATTCGGAGCTCTATTTGGGAATAATCGGCAGAAACGATTGTGTAGTTTTCATCTCGGGCTACAAATGCTTTTCTAATTTGTCTTCCTCTTTCCGTACGAATTGGAATATTTTGCAAATTCGGATTATTGGAACTCAAACGTCCGGTTGCTGCTACGGTTTGCATATAATCAGTATGAATGCGATTCGTAATCTTATCTACTTGATTGGGTAAAGCCTCCACATAGGTGTTTTGTAACTTAACCAATTGTCGCCAATCCAGAATATCTTTTACAATAGGATTTTCAGCTGCTAAATAACTTAATATTTCTTCGCCTGTAGCATATTGACCTGTTTTGGTTTTCTTTTGTTTAAGTCTTCCAATTTTTAATTTATCAAACAAAATGTCACCGAGCTGTTTTGGCGAAGCCAAATTAAATGTCTCGCCAGCAGTTTCAAATATGTTTGCTTCTAATATTTTAATATCGTCATCTAGTGTTTTGGAAAGGGATTTTAGGAAGTCAACGTCAACCCGAATTCCTTCTTTTTCCATATCAGCCAAAACTTTCACTAATGGAATTTCAATGTCTTCAAATAGTTTTTTGGTGCCCGTTTTATCTAATTCCAGGGTGAATATTTCCTTGAGTTGCAATGTGACATCGGCATCTTCAACGGCATATTCTTTGATTTCTTCCAGTTCAATATCTCGCATTGATTTCTGGTTCTTTCCTTTTTTTCCAATTAAAGCTTCAATAGATTGAGGAGAATATTTTAAATATGTCTCGGATAAAATATCCATATTATGACGCATATCCGGATTGATCAGGTAATGCGCAATCATAGTGTCAAATAGTTTTCCTTTTACGGTAACATTGTAGTTAGAAAGAATTTTCAAATCATATTTTAAATTCTGTCCAATTTTCTCGATGTTTTCATTTTCAAAAAACGGAATAAATTTCTCAATTAAAGTTTGTGCTTCTGCTTGGTTTTCAGGAAACGGAACATAGAATCCTTTTCCTTTTTCATAGGAAAATGAAATTCCAACTAATTCGGCATGCAAGGCATCAAGTCCGGTAGTTTCCGTATCAAAACAAACGGATGATTGGCTTAGCAAATTTTTAAGCAGTAATTTAATTCCTAAATCACCTTTAATTATCTGATAGGAATGCTCCGTGTTTTCTAATGTATTATAAAACTGATGACGTGTTTCTTCTGATGTGTCATCGGGAATAGTGCTGCCAAAAAGATTGAATTGTTCCTCGTTTTTTGGTTGAGGCTTTTTATATAATTTTGCATCGTCCACCGTGCCACTTGTTGTTGCTGTTCCACCCTTTTTAAATATCGCGTCAAATTGTTCCGCCATTCTTCGGAATTCCAGTTCATTGAAAAGTGCATCTGTTTTTTCTACATCAGGAGTTGATAATTCATAATCCGTTTCATCAAAAACTACAGGACAATCCAGTAATATGGTTGCCAAAGTTTTAGATAATAAACCTTTCTCTTTATTGGCCTCAATGTTTTCTTTCATTTTTCCTTTTAGCTTGTCTGTATTAGCTAAAAGGTTTTCCATGGTGCCAAATTCCTTTAATAATTTTTTAGCGGTAACTTCGCCTACGCCAGGCAATCCGGGAATATTATCTGCTGTATCGCCCATCATCCCAAGAAAATCAATTACTTGATCAGGTCTTTCGATTTCAAATTTTGCCAATACTTCCGGTATACCCCATATTTCAATTCCATTACCCATTCTTGCGGGTTTGTACATAAATATGTTTTCAGAAACCAACTGTGCAAAATCTTTGTCGGGGGTTACCATAAAAACTGTGTAGTTCTGCTTTTCCGCCTGTTTTGCAATGGTTCCAATTAAATCATCGGCTTCATAACCCTTAACTTCAATAATGGGAATATGCATGGCTTTTAATAAATCTTGAATATACGGAATAGCAATTTTTATTGCCTCTGGCGTTGCATCACGATGGGCTTTGTATTCAGGGAATATGTCATTTCGTAATTGGCTGCCTCCATTATCAAAAGCAACTGCTAAATGATCTGGTTTTTCTCTTTTTATTACATCCATCAATGAATTCATGAATCCCATAATGGCGGATGTATCCATTCCTTTCGAGTTAATTCGGGGGTTTTTTATAAAAGCGTAATAACCGCGAAAGATTAAAGCATAAGCATCAAGAAGGAAAAGGCGTTTTTGTTGTGACATGATTGTGATTTTGTAAAGTTTTCAAAAGTACAAAACTTGTCAGATAAAGGAGTGACAGATTGAAATATTTCTTCCTTATTCTTATTTTGCAGTTACTTTTTTAAACACGACTATTGCAAAAAAGCAGGTCTAAATAAATTTAAAATTATTTAATTGAAAATCATTGATATCGTTTATTTATAAGAAAAATATAGTTAATGATTTATTGTACAAATTAGTAATTCTTATTTGTAAGAAATTAAATGTATTTTAAAAAATAATAAGAATTACATCGATTAAATGTGTATTTAGTCGATGTAATTCTTATTTTTGCATTAAAATTTCGGATGCCGATTTCGGTTCTTTTATTTAATCGTTTATTATGAAAAAAAATTACTCTACAAAAAAGGTATTGCAGGCCTGTCTCTTATTTTTCATGATAATAACGACAAATATGTTTGGCCAAGTGGGTATTGGAACGACTACTCCAAATGCGAGTTCGATTCTAGACTTAACATCTTCAACTCAAGGACTTCTAACGCCTAGGATGACTACTGTAGAAAGAATGGGTATTGTGTCCCCGGCGGACGGATTGATGGTGTATGACACAAATTTGAAATCGTTTTTTCATTATGACAATAGTCTTTCGACTTGGAATAAACTTAACAGTGATGGTAACTATGGAAGGATTAAATTTAAACGTGTAAAATCTACTGATGTTTTGGCAACTGTTTTAGCAGCAGAAAAAACCGCAGGAGGCGGAAGTAAATATCTTTTGGATACTGGTACATTGTATGAAATTAACGGGACAATTAATCTTGATTTTCCAATAGAATTAAATAACGCGTATCTTATTGGTCAGGATAGTAGTGAGGACAAGTTAGTTAAAGCGTCTGGCGATCTTTTTACAGGTACAACTGGTGGATCAGTAAGAGTGCTGACTTTAACAGCCGCGGCAGGAAAAGTATTTAATATTACCGGAGGCGGCACGCAAAATTTAGTTTTTAGAGATGCGATTGTTGCTAGTTCTTCGAGTGTTGGTGTAATTGATGGATTTTCCTTAGTTTTTGTTAGTATTGTTCAATACACAGCAAATACAACTGGAATTATTTATAAGGATGTAAGTAAATTATTGATTTCTAATGCTGGATGGTTCGGGAATAATTCAGGGACTTACGAAACACTGCAAGGAACTTTTGGATTAATTCAAAAAGGTGGAGGTTTCACGGAAGTGAATGGAACTAGTGTCGGATTAGACGTTTCTTCAAATCCAACAATAACTGGCGATGCACTACTTGAAATGGTAGTTTTTACAGGGACAAATACCAGTGGATATGTAAAAGGATACACAATTGGGAGTTATAAGGGTTTTTCTTTTAATGATCGATGGAATGTGCGAAGTTCAGGGATTCCTGTTGAGGGTGATGCCGTCGCTTCAGGAGATGTAAATTTTAATTATGATGTTGGTTCCGGAGCGTCTACAACAATTACAGGTTTAAATACTCCTGTAAAATTAGCAGGTACAACTACTTCAGGTACTCTATACAGATTTGCCGATGGAGCTACGAATAATAAATTAATATATAAAGGATCAAAAAGAAGATATTTTCTTGCCGCCGCTATATTTTCTTTTCAGTCATCAGTTGCCACGGACGGAGTATTCATTTTTTATGTTGCTAAAAATGGGGTTGTCATCAACCAGTCTAAAGTGTATTGCGGTGTGAATTTAAGTGATATTGATAGTGGAACTATTTTGACAAAAGTAGATATGTCAACTAATGATTATCTTGAAGCTTGGGTTTCAAGGTTTTCGGGAACTGGGAATGTGCTGACAGTTTCTTTGAATTTAGTTGTTAATTAATTTATTTAAAATTTATAATTGAATCGTATTATTTTGTTAGTCGTTTTAATTTTATTTTGGTTGTCAATATATTATTTGGCAACCATTTTTTTATTAAGACATTTTTTTTTTTTTGATAATTCAATCTGACTTTTATTTCAAAAAAAAAGTAGCTCACGGATATTTTACAAAACTTAATAATAAGTTAAACTTTTCTATGAAAGTAAATCTTCATTTTATCTTCATTTATCACTAGTACATTTGATCTATAAATAACAAATTATTAATATTAAATTTAGAAATCATGAAAAAAGTATTGATGTTAGTTGCAGTATTATTAGGAACAAGTGTTATGGTAAATGCTAGAACACTTCCAGCAAAAACCGTTCCGGTTAAAGAAGTGAAATTGGTAAAACACCCAAAACACAAAAAAATCAAAGCAGCTAAAAAGGTAGCGGCTCCAGCCATGGAGAGTTCTAAAGAAAAAAAATAACTGATGTTTCTATTTTGCTTTCAAAAGAAATAAAAAAAGGTTTATGTCTAAGTCTGCAAAACAGAATGGTTAATTATGAAAAAGCTGGTAAAATTATTTATCAGTTTTTTTTATACCAATTTTGAGTTTTTTTTTAAATTATTAAGACAATTGCATTCGGATTATTTTGTTACTTTGAATAGTATTATAATACAATTATTTATGAATATTCTTATTGTTGAAGACAATCCTGAATTAGCCATTGAGTTGAAAGATTATCTTTCGTTTAGCGGATATGTTTGCAGAATTTCTAAAAATTGCGAAACAGCATTAGACGAAATTTGTAGTAATGATTATGATATTATGTTGTTAGATCTAGGTTTGCCTGATGGTAGTGGCTTTGAGGTGTTAAAATCTGTTCGGAAAACACAGTCAAAGATTGCCGTTGTTATCATTACTGCTCGTGGAGAACTAGAAGATCGAATAAACGGATTGCAGCTTGGTGCAGATGATTATCTCACGAAACCTTTTGCTCTGACAGAATTAGGTGCTCGTTTATTTGCAATTATTAGACGGATTCATGGTTTTACGGCCAATAATCTGGATATTCATGGTTTTAGTTTGCAGTTGCAAGATTACAAATTGCATTATGGTGGAATTCCAATTAAACTTACTAAGAAGGAATATGATATTTTTCAATATTTAGTATTAAATAAAAACCGAGTTATTACCAGATTGCAATTAACTGAACATATTTGGGGAGATATTTTAGAAGTTAATTCTGATTCAAATTTTATTGATGTTCATGTGCGTAATCTCAGGAAAAAATTAGATAAACATGCGGTCATAGAATGGTTTGAGACTGTGAGGAGTGTAGGATACAGAATAAACGATTAAATATTTAGGAGTGAAAATTAAACACCAGTTAACCATTTTCAATGCTATAACTAGATTATTAGTAATTCTGATCTTATGGTTAATGCTTCCTGTTTTAGTAGAACGAGTAATTTACAAGCATATCAATAGAAGTTTACTGGAAAAAAAGCAAAAATTTATAGAACATTTAGATAAGGAAGAAATTAACGATTTTATCATTAGAAAAGATACCACTGAAACTTATGCTAGTTTTTCCACATTGCATAGTGAATTTCTACAATTATCCAGATTGCCTCAAAATTCAGAACTAGATAAGACGGTTTTTATTAATGAGTCTAGAATTATTGAGGGAGAGCAAGATGATTATAGGATTTTGCATTATCAATTTCTTTACGGCAAAATGCGATATCAACTTGAAATTGGGAGTAGTCTAAGTGAAATCGAGGAACTGACTTTTATCATTAAGCTTTTTGTTTTAATTGTATTATTGAGTACGATAATTGTTACATTTTTGATAGATACGTTTTACATAGAATATCTCTTGAAACCATTTTATAAAATTATTGATACAAAAATTCGTCGTATAAATGAACCCGATACTTTTGATCATACTCCTATCACTTCACATTCTTCAGATTTTCAAGAGTTAGATGTAGTTTTAAACCAAATGATGAATAGAATCAGTGACCTTTTTAAAAAAGAAAAACAGTTCATTGCCAATGTTTCTCACGAGCTTTTGACACCAATAGCTTTGCTTAAAAATAAATTTGAAAACCTCCTACAAAATGATTCATTAGATGATAACGCAGTTGATAAAATCGCGGGATCTTTGAAAACACTCGATATGCTGAAAAAAGTAATTAATAATTTATTACTCATCTCAAGAATAGAGAACCATCAGTACGAATCTAACGAGGTTATAAATTTACGGGAAATAGTTGAGGATTTGCATGAGGATTTGCAAGATCGTATTGATGAAAAAGGAATAATTGTAAACATCGATATCCATCATAACTATGAGTTTGTTGGGAATAAAACGCTAATTCATATTCTTTTGTATAATTTAACAGTAAATGCTATTAAATACAATAAAAGCAATGGAATTGTTACTATTGTTGATGGGTTTTCTCATTCTAATTATTTCTTATCTATTTCGGATACTGGAATTGGAATGACAGAAAATCAGATTGAGCAAATATTTAATCGTTTTACAAGAATTAATTCTACTGAGGATGGACACGGTTTAGGACTTGCCATTGCTGAAAGTATTGCGATTTTTCACCATATAATTATAGAAGTTACTTCAGAGCCAAACGAAGGAACAACATTCCTGTTGCGATTCGGAAATAAGGAAAAACTTAATAAATAGTTAAAGTTTTTTGCACCACTAAATCTTCATTCAATCTTCATTTAGTGACACTACATTTGATCTATAAATAAAAACAAATTAGTAATAAAAAAATCACAATCATGAAAAAAGTATTGATGTTAGTTGCAATGGTTTTAGGAACAACAGTTATGGTAAATGCGCAAACGGCGCCTGCAAAAACAACTCCTGCGAAAGAAGTTAGAGCAGCAAAAAAAGCAGAGAAAGCAGCTAAAATTACGAAAGCGGAACCGGCTAAAATGGAAGCTACAAAAGCAAAAAAATAATTGATACTTTTATTTTACTAACCTAAACTGAAAAGTGGTTATAAAAGGTAGTTAGAAAAACAATAGTTTTAATTTAAGGAAAGCTGATAAAGTAATTTATCAGCTTTTTTTATAAAAAAGCCGTTTTATATTTATTTGGTGTAATTTTAGTTAAATTTAGATTAATAAAAACGCATACTGTTTTCTTAATTTGTTATTTTGTGTAAAATTTTATAGAAATGATTCTTCGAATACTTTTATTATGTATTGTCCTCGTTGTTATTGAGCTTTATACATTTCAGGCATTACGAACTTTAATAAAATTGAAATGGGTTTTGGTCTCTTATCAAATTATTAGTTTTCTGCTTTTTATATTTATTATTTATTCGTTCATGCAATTTGACCGTTCAGTGGGTCAAACGAAGCAAACCATGTTTACTATGGGTTTGGTGCTTCTAGTATACGTGCCTAAAATGGTTTTGGCTCTTGTATTACTTGGAGAAGATGTTTTTAGAGTGGGAGCTGGTTCAGTGAATTATTTTATTGAGAATAATGATAAAACCACTTTTTTTGCTTCAAGAAGAAAATTTGTAAGTCAGGTTGGATTAGCATTAGCGGCAGTTCCTTTTTTGTCTTTAATATATGGAGTCACGGTGGGTAAATACAATTATAAGGTTATCAGACAGCAGGTATTTTTTCCTGATCTGCCGGATGCTTTTGATGGCTTTACCATTACTCAAATATCGGATGTTCACAGCGGAAGTTTTGACAATCCCGAGAAGATAAATTATGCTATAGATTTAGTTAACGAACAGAATTCGGATATGATTTTGTTTACCGGTGATATTGTCAACACAGATGCGAAGGAAATGCATCCTTGGATAGAAACTTTTAACCGAATCAAAAAACATGAGTATGGTAAATATTCGGTTTTAGGGAATCATGATTATGGCGAATATGTGACGTGGCCTTCAGAGGCAGCCAAAGAGAAAAATTTTCAAGACATAAAAAATCTTTACGGACAAATTGGTTTCAAATTAATGTTGAATGAGCATACTTTTATTGAAAAAGGAACCGATAAAATTGCATTAGTTGGAGTCGAGAATTGGGGACAAAATTTTAAAAAAGCGGGTGATATTAATAAAGCTTCTGAGCAATTAAATAAAGAGGATTTTAAAATTTTAATGAGTCACGATCCAAGCCATTGGGATTATGAAATCAAAAATCACGATAAGAACTTCCATCTTACCTTATCCGGACATACACATGGAATGCAATTTGGAATAGAAATTCCAGGTTATTTCAAATGGAGTTTGGCGCAATACGTTTATACGCAATGGGCCGGTTTGTATGAGAATGTAGGAAGATATGTTTATGTAAATAGAGGGTTTGGCTTTCATGCGTATCCGGGAAGAGTAGGAATTATGCCTGAAATTACCGTCATTGAACTAAAAAAGGGTAAGGCGATAGCTTAATTCGTTAAAATTGTTACATTTGTATAATAATTATCTCTTTTTAGTAAATTTAGAAAATTAAATTTTTGGTTTTATGTCAAAATTTGGAGAACTTATAAACGCACAAATACCTGTGTTGATTGACTTTTATACGGATTGGAATGAATCATCAGTTTCGATGCACCCTGTAATCAGAGATGTTGCGGCTGCTCTTGGCGATAAAGCAAAGGTCATAAAAATTGATGTGGATAAAAATCAGGAATTAGCAGAAGCTTTACGTATAAAAGGACTTCCTACGTTGATGATTTATAAAGAAGGCTTAATGATCTGGAGACAATCTGGGGAGTTAGATGCCAATACGATCATTAATCTTGTTCAAGAGCAGTTGTAGTTCTTTGTTACGGCTATTTTAAAACTTCACAGACAAAATTATTTTCTTTTAAGTATATTAAGGTTTTGGGTAGTACATATTCAAGGTTTTTGAAGGCTTTTATGCTGTCATGAAAAACAATTATACTCCCAGATCTTACATTGGAAAGTACATTTTCTAAGCATTTTTCGCGAGATAAAGCGGAATCAAAATCTACACTTAGAACATCCCACATTATTATTTTATAACCTGATTGTTGTATCGTTTTTGCTTGTGATCTTGTTATTTTGCCATATGGTGGACGAAATATTTTACAAATAAGATCGTTGATTGCAAATTTTCGAATAGTGTCCTCGCATCGTTGGAAATTTTTGATGTACGATTCGGTTACTGTTTTCCAACCATTCAAATGATTGAAAGTGTGATTTCCAATAGTATGGCCTTCACCAATTACTTTTTCGAATATTTCGGGATGTTTCTCAATATTATCTCCAATACAGAAAAAAGTTGCTTTAACCTTGTGTTTTTTTAATTCTTCTAAAACCCATTCGGTAATTTCAGGTATGGGCCCATCGTCAAACGTTAGGTATATTTTATTTGCAGTATTGGGTATATTCCAAACATAGCTTGAAAACAATTTCTTTATAGTCCAATTCGTTTTTACCCAAAGAAAGTTCATCTTTTTTATTTTAAAAGTAAAAAAAAATAGCGACATTTTTCAATATCGCTATAATTTATAATTATGATATTTACTTGAATTTACTCTTTCTCACGACCAAAACGTTCGAACATTTTAATATAGGTATTGAAAGAGGTTCTGTTCTGATTGTAAAATGCGGTGTCTCCACTTTCTTTCATTACTTGTAGCAAACCTCTATAGCGTTCGATATCAGTTATAATGTCAATTGCAATACTTGTTTGCTCAGATGCGCTCAAGTTGCCGTAGTAATTAAGGTTTTCTTTGTATTTCGATATTAATTTTTCGAGAAGTTGTTGCGCTTTTGCTTTTTCGCCAATAGCATAATATCCTTTTGGAAATGGTTCAACTAGTGAATAATATCCAAATTTATCCAATGGCATTTTGGTCATGGCTAAATTGATGATGTTTTTAGCTTTGTCTTTCTTTCCTTCGGCAATTAACTGATCCATCAATCGGGCAAGATTCATTCTATAAGTGATACTGTTTCTTCTAGTTTCAGGATCATGATATATGGTGAGGCTATCACTATTTCCCCAATCCCATTTCATAACATTGGCGTACATTTTATCCGAGTCAATTTGACCCATGTCCATTTGTCCATCGTCTTTTTTTAGTTTCGTTCTAATAGGAACTAATTTATAAACCATTCCGTCTAGCTGAAGATATTCTTTCATCCATATGTAATCTTCGTTGTCAAATGCTCCACCGCTGAAATAGATTGGTCTTTTCCAGTTGTTATTAGCAACGATATCAAGCATCATTAGCCTGTTTTTATACAATGCATTTCCTTTTATGTCAATATCTATGTAAGGAACAATAGAATCATTGTATTTAGCTGAAACAACTTTGTTCTTGATGATCCTGTTTTTGTCAACAGGAATTCTAATTTTATTTGTCGGATAAAAATGGATTGTCTGCCCATTCTGCATTTCAACAGTAGATTTCGGATTTTTAATAAACGTGATAAAATCCTTTATTTCCCATCTGCTTTCCACTTTTGGGATATGAGCTACATAGTCCAGTTTGTCGCCCACATATTGGTCGTGTGTAAAGGAAATAGGTAGGGGATCAGATTCATATGTTTTAGTTTTCATTTGATCAATATACCAATCCGTCATAAAAAGACTCGTGTTTACGATTTTTACGTCTGTCCTTATCTTTTCTATTTCTTGGGCATACCATAAAGGGAAGGTATCATTATCGCCAATAGTAAATAATATGGCATCCTTATCGCAAGACTTTAAATAGGCTTTTGCCATTGCTACCGCTGTATATCTATTAGAACGGTCATGATCGTCCCAGTTTTGAGAAGCCATCAAGACAGGAGCTGCTAATAAACTCGCTGCAATAAGTAAGGGGCCAGCAATTTTAGGCGCTAAGTATTTCTGGGCACTTTCGTAGAGCGCATAGACGCCAAATCCTATCCATATGGCAAATACATAGAACGATCCGACTAAGGCATAATCTCTTTCACGAGGTTCGAAAGGCCTTTCGTTCAAATAAATTTTTAACGCAATTCCAGTAAATAGGAACAGTGCAAGTAAAACATAAAAGCTCTTTAAATCTTTATTGGCATGATACATCAAACCGATTAGCCCAAGTATAAATGGTAAAAAGAAATATACATTTCGACCTTTATTATTTAGTACATCTGATGGTAAATTATCTTGCGAACCTACATGTAAATTATCAATGAATTTAATTCCACTGATCCAATTTCCGTCTAAATTATCGTATTTTCCTTGCACATCACTTTGACGTCCAACAAAATTCCACATCAAATATCTCCAATACATATACCCAAATTGATATTCGAACATGAAGCTTAAATTATCAACAGTTGTTGGTTTTTCAATAATTAAATAATCTCCGTAACTTTTTAGAAAAGAAACATAACCGTCATTGTCAATTTGTTTTTGGGCATACGCTTGTCTGAATTCATTTACCGTTTTTTCAACTTCATTTTTTAACTGTGCAATGGCTTTATTGTATTCCTCTTCAGTTAATTTGCTTGGATCAATACCATATTTTGATAAATCATCCTCATAAGGATAATCCGGATTGATTTTGAATACAGGAGGACTGGTGAAATTCATGTAATTCGCTACATGCTCGGTACTCCACATTCGAGGTAAAATAGTTTTTTGATGGTCGTCACTATTTTGCTCGGCATTTTTAAAATTATTTGTAATAATGTATTTACCGGTTTTTAAATCTCTTTCGTAGTTAGGTGCTTTGTCTAAGTAAGGATGTTCTTTGTCAAGGCCAGTAAAGGTTTCCGTGTATTGAGGCCCGTAAAACAATGGATTTACACCATATTGTTCTCTGTTGTAATACGCCAGAACTTCTGCTGCATCCGATGGTTTATTTTCGTTAATTACGGTATTGGCATTTGCTCTGATTGGTAACATCATCCAAGTGGAGAACCCAATTAAAATAAACAAAATACAAAGAATGATAGTGTTGTAAAAGATCAAACCTTTTTGCTTGGTATATTTTAAACCAAAGTAAAAGAAAGCGATAAAAAGTAGTGCCACAAAAATACTTCCGGAATTAAATGGCATTCCTAATTCATTCACCATGAAAACTTCTGTCTTTGCAAAGAAAGCCATAGTCAACGGGAGCAATAACTTGAAGATAAATAATAAGATGGCAATAACGACAATATTGGCAATTATAAAATTTTTGACAGTAACTTCTTTATAATGTTTAAAAAAATAAAGAAAACCTATAGCAGGTATAGTTAATAAAGCCATAAAGTGAACTCCAAACGAAAGTCCAACAACTAGAGAAATGATTAGTAACCATTTATTTCCTCTTGGCGTATCCATGTCTTGTTCCCAACGCAATCCCAGCCAAAAAAGTAAGGAAATAAATAAAGAAGCCATAGCATAAACTTCGGCTTCTACTGCGTTAAACCAAAAACTATCGGAGAATGTATAGGCTAACGCTCCTACAAATGAACTTCCAAGAATAACGATCGCATTGTCTTTGTTTATTTCAGAAAATCTAGCAATTAGCTTTTTCAAAACCATTGTGGAAGACCAATACATAAATAAGATGGTAAAGGCACTTGAAAAAACGGACATCATGTTGACCATTAATGCAATATGTTTATCATCCGTGGCAAACATGGCGAAAAAGGCTCCAATCATTTGGAATAAAGGAGCTCCCGGTGGATGTCCTACCTCTAGTTTGGCGGCAGTTGCAATATATTCTCCACAATCCCAAAAACTCATGGTAGGCTCAACAGTTAGTGTATAAGTTACTAATGCTATTACAAATGTAAACCAACCTATAATCGTATTCCATTTATTGAAATTGAATGTTACCATATTTTAGACTAAAATTTTAGTTAAATTTTTTGAGTTACAAAGAAAATGTTTTTTTGTCGAATGATGCGAGCATTAACAAAATTTTCAAAAAAAAAATAGACTTTGGTAATCGATTGGTTTTTAGTTGTTTTTAAAATAATATTCGATTGGAGTTGAAGAGAATGAAAATTTTTTGAAAAAAACGCATTAAAAAATTTGTGTAGCTTAAAATTTGTATTAAATTTGCACTCGCTTAACAGCACTGGAATTGGTCTATGGTGTAATGGTAACACAACTGTTTTTGGTGCAGTCGTTCAAGGTTCGAGTCCTTGTAGACCAACAAAAGCCTCTCATTTTTTGAGAGGCTTTTTTATTGTATAGGTATTTTAGGTTTTTCCTTTTTTTGAAAAAAAACTAAATTTTGAAGGTGATTACGGGTTTGACAGTATGATTTACGAGGTCTTCACTAATACTTCCGTTAAAAAAATGCGCCAATCCAGTTCTTCCATGTGTGCAGAGCCCGATTAAATCAGCATTAGTAGAATTAGCAAAATTGAGTATTCCTTTTTCAATATTTGCATCGTTGAAAATGTGCATAGAGTAGTTTTTTATGTCAAAATCTTTGGTAAAATCATTCATGATTTTTTCTGCGGCAATAGTAGTTTTGAAGCTATTAGGGGTGCATATCATTACTAAAAATAGATTTGCATCAAAATTCTTGGTAAATTCAATCATTTTTTTAAAAGGTTTTTTTATTTCCTGAGAGAAGTCAGAGGCAAAGACGAAATTCTTAGCTTCAAATTTTCCGGGATCTTTTTTAATGACTAAAACAGGAATCTCAGAAAGGCGTACCACTTTTTCGGTATTGGAGCCAATGAGTATTTCTTCAACTCCTGAAGATCCATGGGAGCCCATGATAATCAAATCGATTTTGTTTTTTTTGCTGAATGATAATATACCGTGTGAAGCTCTTTCAAATTGAACCGTTTCAGTTACCGAAATCCCGTCCAATAATGTGCTTTCCTTGACTTTTTGCAGCGTTTCGTTTGCTTTTTTGATAAACAACATAACTTCGGGGATACCACTACCGCCTGAAATTGCATCGCTCATTTGACCAGGTAATTCCAACATGTGCAATAAGAAAATTTCACATTTGGTTTTTTTTGCGATTTGGGCTGCTAGCTTTAAAGCATCTTCTGCGTGTTTGGAAAAATCAGTTGGTACTAAAATTCGTTTCATAAGTAAAATGTTTAAATTATCGGAAAAAAACTATTATTTTATGACTTAATAAAGATAAGAAATATTTTAACAGCAATTGATTATTTATTTTTATAAAAAAAAACACTATATTTGCACCGTTATTTATTAAAATCTAGATAATGAGGGGACTAAGTGTCCCCTCTTTTTATAAAAAATATGACATTTAAAGAAAAAGTAAATACAGTGCTGGCGGAAGCCCTTTTAGAGAAGCCTTCGGTTTTTCTAGTTGACTTAATTATTACAGATGCTTTTAAGGTAATTGTGACCATAGATGGCGATAATGGAGTAGTTTTACAAGATTGTATAGACCTTAGTCGTGCAATAGAGAGTAATATTGATAGGGAAGAACAAGATTTTTCTTTAGAAGTAGCTTCGGTAGGAGTTGGTTCGGCTCTAAAATTTGTACGTCAATACAAGAAGAATATTGGTAGAACATTGATTGTTAAGACTGGGTCAGAAATTATTGAGGCAGAATTAGTAGAAGCTAATGATGATTTTGTAATTTTGTCGTGGAAAGCGAGAGAACCGAAAAAGTTAGGAAAAGGGAAAGAAACGGTTCAAAAAGAACTTAAATTACCTTACGCAGATATAAAAGAAGCAATTGTTACAGTAACATTTTAATTAAAGAATTCGCATGGAAAATTTAGCATTAATCGATTCATTCTCAGAGTTTAAAGATGATAAACTTATTGATCGTGTAACGCTTATGGCAATTTTGGAAGATGTATTTAGAAATGCATTGAAGAAAAAATACGGTTCAGATGATAATTTCGATATTATTATAAATCCTGATAAAGGAGATATGGAAATTTGGAGAAGAAGAGTAATCGTTGCTGACGAGGATCTAGATTTTGAAAACGAAGAGATTACTTTGACTGAAGCAAGAAAAATTGAAGCGGATTTTGAAATTGGCGAAGAAGTTTCTGAGGAAGTAAAATTAATTGATCTAGGAAGAAGAGCTATTTTAGCTTTACGCCAAAACTTAATTTCAAAAATTCACGAACACGATAATACGAATCTTTACAAGCAATTTAAAGATTTAATTGGAGATATTTATACAGCGGAAGTGCATCATGTACGTCCAAGAGTTGTAATTTTGGTTGATGATGAAGGAAATGAAATCATTTTGCCAAAAGAAAAACAAATACCTTCAGATTTTTTCCGCAAAGGAGATAATGTTCGAGGTATAATTGAAAGTGTTGAATTGAAAGGGAATAAACCTCAAATTATTATGTCCAGAACTTCAGAGAAGTTTTTAGAAAAATTATTTGAACAGGAAATTCCTGAGGTTTTTGACGGATTAATTATGGTTAAAAAGGTGGTAAGAATTCCAGGTGAAAAAGCAAAAGTAGCCGTAGATTCTTATGATGACAGAATTGACCCAGTTGGAGCATGTGTAGGTATGAAAGGTTCTCGTATTCACGGCATCGTTCGTGAATTAGGAAATGAAAATATTGATGTTATCAACTATACCAGTAATATTCAATTGTTTATAACGAGAGCGTTAAGTCCAGCTAAAGTTTCTTCTATCAAAATTAATGAAGAAACAAAAAGAGCAGAAGTGTTCTTAAAACTGGAAGAAGTTTCTAAAGCAATTGGTAGAGGTGGGCATAACATAAAGTTAGCTGGTTTGTTAACTGGATATGAATTAGATGTTATCAGAGAAGGTGATGTTGCTGGTGCAGCCACTGATGATGATGATGTTGAATTAACAGAGTTTTCAGATGAAATTGAAAGCTGGGTTATTGAAGAATTTGCAAAAATTGGTTTAGATACTGCAAAAAGTATTTTGAAACAAGATGTGGAAGATTTAGTAAGAAGAACAGATCTTGAAGAGGAAACAATTCAGGAAGTAATGAGAATATTGAAAGAAGAATTCGAGAGTTAATCTTGAATTCTTTTAAAAAATAAATCTTGATTTTATTTTCCCTATAAGCAGTTAGGGTTCAGTCAAGAAACACAACAAAAGGTAATAATAAAAAGGTTTTATGTCTGAAGAGAGAATTATTAGAATAAACAAAGTTTTAAGGGAGTTGAATATTTCTTTAGAAAGAGCTGTGGATTATCTAAAAGATAAAGGGATTGCCATAGAAGCAAATCCAAACACAAAAATTTCTGATGATGTATACAATGTCTTGTGCGGTCAGTTTGCTGGTGACAAAGGGAATAAAGAGGCTTCGAAAGAAGTAGGGGAAGAGAAAAGAAAAGAAAAGGAAGCTTTACGTGTGGAGCGAGAGAAAGAAATCGAGGACAAGCGTAAGCTGGATGAAGAGCGATTGAAACAACAAGAGGTTATAAAAGCGAGAGCGGTTATAAGTGGACCTGTGCAAGTTGGTAAAATCGATCTTAATCCAAAAAAACCTGTTACGGTACCAACTCCGAAAGCCGTAGAGAAGATTGAAGTTCCTGTTGTAAAAGTTACAGAAGAAAAGCCTGTTGTAAAGGAGGCTGTTGAAAAAGCACCTGCTCCAAAAGAACCGTTGCAAGAAAAACCTGTTTCAGACAAAAAAGAAGTTAAGCCTATTATTGGAATAAAAGAAGTGAAGAAAGAACCCGTGAAAGAGGTTGTTTCGGAACCTGTAAAAGTTGAAAAAGTGGATGAAGCGCCAGTTGATGAAACCATTACAACGCAATATCAAAAACTTTCTGGGACTACATTGACGGGTCAAATAATTGATTTGTCTCAATTCAATAAACCCAAAAAGAAAAAAGAAGAACCAAAAATCACTCCGAATAAACCGGGTGCTCCAGGTTCGGCTGCAGCTAATGCAAATAAAAACAAGCGTAAAAGGATTGCTCCTAAACCAGGTGCTCCAAGACCGCCTGCAACACCGGGAGTTCCCGGTGCTCCAAATCCTAACAAGATTACACCTAATGTAGGTGGTGGAGGTTTCAATGCAAACAGAAGCGCAAGACCTGGTTTTGTAAAAGGAAACAGACCTGCAATTGTTGCAAAAGTGGAGCCTACAGAGGAGGAAGTTAAAAATCAGATTAGAGAGACTTTAGAAAAACTACAAGGAAAAGGTGGTAAATCTAAGGCGGCTAAATATAGAAGAGACAAAAGAGATACGCACCGTCAGAAATCAGATGATGAGCAAAGAGCTATTGACGAAGGAAGTAAAACGATTAAAGTTACCGAGTTTGTTACAGTAGGTGAAATTGCAATCATGATGGATGTGCCAATTACCAAAGTTATTGGAACTTGTATGTCGCTTGGAATCATGGTTACCATGAACCAACGTCTTGATGCAGAAACATTGACTATTGTAGCTGATGAATTTGGCTACGAAGTTGAATTTATAACTGTTGATATCGAAGAAGCAATTCAAGTAGTTGCTGATAAAGAAGAAGACTTAGTCTTTAGAGCACCTATCGTTACTGTAATGGGTCACGTCGATCACGGTAAAACATCTTTGCTGGATTATATTCGTAAAGAGAATGTTATTGCTGGTGAATCTGGAGGAATTACACAACATATTGGTGCCTACGGAGTAACATTAGATAACGGACAAAAAATTGCATTTTTAGATACACCAGGTCACGAAGCGTTTACAGCGATGCGTGCGCGTGGTGCTCAAGTTACAGATATCGCTATTATTGTAATTGCAGCTGATGATGACATCATGCCACAAACAAAAGAAGCGATCAGCCATGCTCAAGCAGCAGGTGTGCCAATTATTTTTGCGATAAATAAAGTAGATAAGCCAAATTCTAATCCTGAGAAAATCAAGGAAAAATTAGCAGGAATGAACTTACTTGTTGAAGATTGGGGAGGAAAGATTCAGTCCCATGATATCTCTGCAAAAGTAGGAACAGGTGTCAAAGAATTGTTGGAAAAAGTATTGTTAGAGGCAGAACTTTTAGATTTAAAATCTAATCCTAATAAAGCAGCTTCTGGTACTGTTGTTGAAGCTTTCTTAGATAAAGGAAAAGGATATGTTTCTACCATATTAGTACAGCATGGAACTTTGAGAATTGGAGATTATATGTTGGCTGGGAAACATCATGGTAAGATTAAAGCCATGCATGATGAGAGAGGAAATATCGTTTCTGTTGCGGGTCCGTCGACTCCGGTTTCTGTTCTTGGTTTAGATGGTGCAGCAACTGCAGGTGATAAATTTAATATCTTTGAAGACGAAAAAGAAGCAAAACAAATTGCATCTAAACGTTCTCAATTAATGCGTGAGCAGTCCGTACGTACACAAAGACATATCACCTTAGACGAAATTGGACGTAGAATTGCATTGGGTCAATTCAAAGAATTGAACATCATCCTTAAAGGAGATGTTGATGGTTCTGTTGAAGCCTTGTCAGATTCGTTCTCTAAATTATCTACTGAAGAAATTCAAATCAATATTATCCATAAAGGTGTTGGGGCAATTACAGAAACTGACGTTATGTTGGCCTCTGCTTCTGATGCGATCATTATCGGATTTAATGTTCGTCCTGCTGGAAATGCAAGACAATTAGCAGACAAAGAAGAAATTGATATTCGTTATTATTCTATTATCTATGCCGCTATCGATGACTTGAAAGATGCAATGGAAGGAATGCTTGCGCCAGAGATGAAAGAAGAAATTCTGGGTACAGCTGAAATTAGAGAAATATTCAAAATTTCTAAAGTTGGTTCTATTGCTGGTAGTATGGTTATGGACGGTAAAATTGTTAAAAACGCCAAAATGAGAATTATCAGAGATGGTGTTGTTGTATTTACTGGGGAGTTATTAGCGTTGAAACGATTTAAAGATGATGTTAGAGATGTTGCTAAAGGATACGATTGTGGTATTCAAGTAAAAGGTTATAACGACATTGAAGAAAGAGATGTTATTGAATCTTACCATGAAGTAGCAGTTAAAAAGAAATTAAAATAAAATTTTAATATTTTAAAAATTAAAATCCCGAGAAATCGGGATTTTTTTTATTTTAGCTAGAATTAGAAGTATAAGTACAACGGGAAAGAATACCAAGACGAGTTGGGGCTTAACATGTATGATTATGGATGGCGTAATTATATGCCAGACATTGGACGTTGGTCTCAAATAGATCCTTTATTTAACGACCTTAAATTTGCTAACGATAATAGCAAAGTTGATGAAGACGACCAACAGGAAGTTTATATGTCTATCATCAATGACCTTGAACTTGGTGGAGCAATTTATAATACAGATAATTTAAATCCATACGGATACGGCTACAATAATCCTGTTTCTTTTGATGATCCTGATGGTAGATGTCCCTCTTGTATATGGGGAGCGATAATAGGCGCTGGTGTAGATTATGGTCTACAAGTTGCTGTTAATTATGCTGAAGGGAAATCTGGTTCTGATGCTTGGACTAATGTAAGTTTAACCTCTATTGCTGTTTCAGCAGGAGCAGGAGCTTTGAGTGGAGGTATATCATCATTAAAACAAGTTAAAAATGCAGGTACTATTGCTAAAATTGGCATTGGAATGGCAACAGATACAGGAATAAGTGTAGCAAGTCAAGGTATTAAAAACGGAAAAGTTACTTTAAAAGATACTGCTATTGATGTTGCAGCAGGAGGAATTGCGACAGGCGTCGGTGGAATGGTTGAGAAAAAAGTGTTAAACTCATCAACAGGTAAAAGAATGGCAGCGGCAGTTAATGCAGAAAAAAATATAGCTAGAGGTAAATCTAATCTTATACCTAAAAATAAAGCAGACGTAAAAGGAGCAATAAAGAAACTGGAAACTTACGCAGGAATAAGAGCAACTGCATCAGCTGCTGTTTCATCTGGAGCTGCATCAACTGCTGCTGCAAAATTAGAAGAAAAGAAAAAGAAACAATAAATGAAAAAAATTAAACTCTTTATAGATAAAAACCCTGAATTTATTTATATAATAATTGGTGTGATAGCATTTGCCGTAATCGGAATTATCTATGATAATTTAGAAATTATGTTCAAAGTATTTTTAGGAGTTGTTCTATTTGGTGTTTTAATAGGGTTAATATCTTATTTAATCAAAATATTTTCAAAATAAGGAAATAACCCTGATGGACGTGCTCCTGATGACTGGATTAATTTTACTGGTAAAAACGGACAGCAACAAATTATATACCATTCTAATGTAAAGACAAAAGCACAAGCAGAAGCAAAATACTCCAATGTAAAACAAGTTTTTGAAGCAGGAACAGGAAGGTCTGAAAAGACTGGTGAAGTAGTTAATTTTCAAAAAGACGGGACTTATTTAGTAAATGGAGGAAAACCATTGAATCTAGACGATACGAGTTACACTACAAAAGGAGGAACTTATATTGGCGAAAACAAAGGGGTAATAGACGCTATTGGAGATTTTGGACCAGGAGCATTACAAAAAGGAGGTGATGCAAGGACAAAGGGCGCAGGTGTTGCAGCGTTGAGTGGAGCGGAACCAGTAGCAGCAGGATTGGCAACAGTTGGAGGCACGATGTCTGCTATTGGAGCTGGTGGAGCAATACTTAATGATGCTGTTGAAGGTAAATTTGATCTTAAAAACGCTGCTATTCAGACAGGTTCATTTTTTTTAAATAAGTATTAAAAGGGGTTTCTGGAGACGATAGTGTTAAAAAAATTATGTTTGAAAACGGTGTTAACGAAGTGGGAAAAGGGATGGATAAACTAAATAAAAAATAATGATAATAACAATTTTAATTTTAATGGCATTTTTAATACTTACAGTAATAAGTATTAAAAATGATCCAATAAAAAAGGTTAAAAATATTTATGATTTATATGACAATTCTTTTTCCTACAGATTAATAGGAATTGTAGTTATTATAATAATTTCATTTATTATTTATCTTTTTCAAAAAACAAATGGTGGCTAATGCACTTCTGGTTGTGCGGTTTTACAACCGTACCTATAAACACAAATAGTCATAAAAAACCTAGCAAATGCTGGGTTTTTTCCTGCTGAACTAAAACTTTTTTTAAGCGGAATACTTTTAAGTTAATAGGTATTTATGGCATTGTAAGTGAAATTTTAAAAATCATTTAATAAAATATAAGAAATGAAATTATTAATTTTTATATCAATTTTGTCGTCCTTTTTAATTCAACAACAGTCACAATTAAATGGTAAATATAGGATGGAATATGAAGAAGATTATACTTCTCAAAATAGTACTATCGAATTTAAAAACAACTCGTATAAGAGAAAACTATCTAATGGTAAAATTGTAAAAGGTACAGTTGTATATCAAGATTTCGTTATTAAGCTTAAAGATGATAAACCCTGATGGTTCGTATATCTCGGCAACGATAGCGCAGATTTGTAATCTGTGCCCGCAAAGTTGAGCAAATAAAACAAGTCAAGTCAATAAAAAACCTCGCAATTTTGCGAGGTTTTCTTATTTTATAATGTCGCTACATTTTTAGCAAAAAAGTCTTTAATTTTTTTATTGGTGAGCATCTTATCAATGAGTTTAAAGATGGTTTGTTTGTCGTCTTCTTCGAGTTGCAGGATAAGTCTCATTTGTCCAGCTCTTCGAAGAAGAAAAGTTGTTATATAGGCTGCGCAAATGTCTCTGACTTTGCGCCTACAACGATGGGCGACTACTTTACTCAAACAAAAAAATCAACTCATAATTGGAGGCTGCTGAAAAGTCCCCGATCTCCTATGTATTCGTCGGGAATACTGCGCAAATGTCTCTGATTTTTCACCCTTAAATATGTTCAAAGATCAAAAATAAAACAGCTTTATTTGGGTTGCTTTTCTTTGAAAGAATTATAAGTGCTTTTCTATACTAAATAGTATTCCGATATTATTTGCTTGGTTTTATCAGAAGTACATTTTTGTATTTTTTTCTAATATCGATTAAATTTCGTTCCGCATCAATGCGGGTTTTAAAATTACCAACCCAAACTTTATAATTAGGGGTGTTAAATACTATTGTTCCGTCTATATCAGTAAATTCTTGCTTGAAGGTCCGCAATATCTTTTTTGCATTTTCGCTGTCCCCGCTAGAAATTTGAATTTTATAACGGTCATTTACAGAGGTTGAAACATTTAATTTTCGCTTTTCGTTTAACAATTGCTCAAATTTAGGGTCTTGACTCAGTCTAAGTTTTGCGTCTTGAGCATATATGCAGGATGAAGTAATTATTAAACTTAGAGTGTAAAAAATAACTTGTTTGGGAGCTAAAATTCTCATAATGTGATTGTTTTTATGCAAAAATAGTATTTATAGAATGAAACATAATATTAAATATTATTTAGAATTAATATAAATTGAATTTAAGACTATTTTAAGGTTTTGTGAATAGTTCTTAAGTCGTATTTTTGTGCAAGTTTTAAAGAATGTATTAGTTTTTTCTAAAAGTATTAATAGAAAAAACCGTACCAATTTTAGTAGATAATCATTATACTATATGAAAAAGGTGGGTAACCATAATTCGATCACAAGAAAATTATATTTAAGCTTAGGGCTTACTTTAGTTTTCTCCTTAACATCAATTGCACAAGTTGCGGCTCCGGAAGCAGCAACACCAGTTCCAGCAGATGCTGTTGCTGCGTCAGGTGGTGACCCTGTAAAGGGAAAAGAACTTTTTAATGCAAATTGCGCAGCATGTCATAAATTGGATGCTAAAGCAACAGGACCTATGTTGAGAGGTATATCTGCAAAGCATGAAATGGCATGGCTTTACAAGTGGATTCACAATAGCTCTGAACTGATAAAGTCAGGGGATGCTGCTGCTGTAAAAGTGTATGAAGAAAATAACAAGTCGGTTATGACCGCTTTTCCTCAATTATCAACAGCTGACATTGATAATATTATTGCTTATACTTCAGAGCCAAAAGTGGAAGCTACTGCTCCGCCTACTGGAACTGCTGGAGTTCCGGGAACTGCTGCTCCAGAAAATGCTATTTCAAACAATGTCATTCTTGGTGCATTAGGATTAGTTATGGCTATGTTAGTTGTGATGTTGTTCTTAGTGAATAAAGTATTGTCGAAAGTAGCAAAAGCAAATGGAATAGTGGTTGCTCCAAAAGAGCCTACTATGCCAATTTGGAGAGCATTCGCGAAAAATCAATTTTTAGTTTTGGTGTCTTCAATATTTTTACTGTTGACAGGAGCATATCTGGTATATGGTTTCTTGATGCAGGTTGGGGTTGATCAAGATTACGAGCCAATACAGCCAATTCATTATTCTCACAGAATACATGCTGGCAGCAACGGAATAAGTTGTAAGTATTGTCACTCTTCTGCTAGAGTTAGTAAGCATTCGGGAATACCTTCCTTAAATGTTTGTATGAATTGTCATAAAAACATTGCAGAGGTTTCTGATACAACTGCAACTCCAGATCATTCTAAGGCTTTTTATGATGGTGAAATTCAAAAATTATATAAAGCAGTAGGTTGGGATCAATCTACTCAAAAATATACTGGAAAAACCGAACCTGTAAAATGGATTCGTATTCACAATTTGCCAGATTTCGTTTACTTTAATCATTCGCAACACGTAACTGTAGCTGGTATTGAATGTCAAACCTGTCATGGGCCTGTGCAGACTTATGAAGTGATGAAACAATTTTCTCCACTTACAATGGGTTGGTGTATTAATTGTCACAGAAAAACGGAAGTTAAAATGGAAGGCAATGAATATTACACCAAAATTCATGAGGAACTTTCTAAAAAATACGGTGTAGACAAATTGACTGCAGCGCAAATGGGAGGTTTAGAATGTGGTAAATGCCACTATTAATCAAATTATTAAGATTTTAATATTTATATATGTCATCAAACAAAAAATACTGGAAAAGTGTTGAAGAACTAGACGAAAATAGTTCTATTGTTGAGGCGCTTAAAAATAACGAATTTGTTGAAGAAATTCCTACTGATGAATTTTTAGGAAATAATGATGCTTTGTCATCTTCATCAACATCACGTCGTGACTTTTTAAAGTACGTTGGGTTTAGTACTGCAGCAGCTACGCTAGCAGCTTGTGAAGGTCCGGTACACAAGTCAATTCCTTATGTGTTGCAACCAGAACAGATCATTCCGGGGGTAGCGGATTATTATGCAACTTCTGTTTTTGATGGTTTTGATTTTGCTAATTTATTAGTAAAAACACGTGAAGGGCGTCCTATTAAAATAGATAATAACACTATTGCGGGGGCAAAATTTTCTGCCAATGCTAGAATTCATGCGTCAATATTGTCATTGTATGATAGTATGCGTTTGAAAGAACCAAAAATTAAAGGTAAAAATTCAACTTGGTCAGCTGTTGATGCTACAATTAAATCAAGTATCGCTGATGCGAAAGTAAAAGGCGGTCAGGTCGTGTTGCTGACAAATACTTTAGCAAGTCCTTCGACAGAGGCATTAATTGCGCAATTTATTGGTAAAAACCCAAATGCTAAGCATGTTGTTTACGATGCGGTTTCTTCGTCTGAAGCTTTGGATGCTTTTGAGAGTGTTTATGGTGAAAGGGCTTTGGTTGATTATGATTTTTCAAAAGTTTCACTAATCGTTTCGGTTGGTGCGGATTTTCTTGGAGATTGGCAAGGTGGTGGATATGATTCAGGTTATGCTCAAGGCAGAATTCCTAAAAATGGAAAGATGTCTCGTCATTTTCAGTTAGAATCAAATATGACTTTATCTGGTGCTGCTGCTGACAAGCGTTTTGCAATGTCAAGTGCTAATCAAAAGCAAGCATTAGTGCTTATATACAATATTATTACTGGTTCGTCTGCAGCGGTTAGTTTAGATGATAAATTTAAGGCTGAAGTTACTAAAGCGGCTCAGCAGTTGAAAGCGGCTGGTTCTAAAGGAGTTTTAGTTTCTGGGATTCAAGATAAAAATGCGCAGTTATTAGTTTTAGCTATCAATCAAGTTTTGACTAGTGAGGCGTTCACTATTTCAGGTACCAGACAAATTAGAAAAGGTTCTAACGAAAAAGTTGCTCAGTTAATCAAGGAGATGAAGGCGGGAAGTGTTCATACTTTAATTATGAGTGGCGTTAATCCAGTTTATACTTTAGCAGATAGTAAAACATTTGTTGAAGCACTTAAAAAAGTAAAAACATCGGTTGCTTTCTCTTTGAAAGAGGATGAGACTGCTTTACTTTCCACAATTGCAGCTCCGGCTCCACATTATTTAGAGTCTTGGGGTGATTTGAGTTTAACAAAAGGCTCTTATAGTATTACACAACCGACAATTCGTCCTTTATTTAATACTAAACAATTTCAAGAAGTTTTATTGTCTTTGAATGGTGTTGCGGGTTCTTACTACGATTTTGTAAAAGCGAATGCTTCAACAATCGTTTTAGGTTCTACTTGGAATAAAGTGTTACATGACGGTGTTTATGTTGGTGTTGCATCATCAGTGTCTGGTGGTTCAGCTGATTATTCTGCTGCTGCTAATGCATTGGCTCAGGCAAAACCGGCACAGGCTTTTGAATTAGTATTGTATACTAAAACAGGTTTGGGTGATGGACAACAAGCGAATAACCCATGGTTACAAGAGTTACCGGATCCAATTACAAGAGTTTCTTGGGATAATTACGTTACTGTTTCGAATGCTGATGCTAAGAAATTAGGATTGTCAAATGAAATCGTTGCAAATGGTGGTTTGAATGGTAGTTACGCTACTATTACAACAGTTGATGGTGTAAAACTAGAAAATGTTCCAGTAATTGTTCAGCCAGGACAAGCTGTGGGGACTATAGGTTTAGCTTTAGGTTATGGACGTAAGGCGGCTCTAAAAGAAGAAATGCAAGTAGGTTTAAATGCTTACTCATTATATAAAGGCTTTAATGATGTGCAATCTGTATCATTAGTTAAAGCGGATGGAGAACACGAATTTGCTTGTGTTCAAGGTCAAAAAACATTAATGGGAAGAGGGGATATTATTAAAGAAACTACTTTAGAGATATTTAATACTAAAGATGCTGAATTTTGGAATGAACAACCAATGGTATCTTTAGATCACAAAGAAGTGGCGGCTACATCAGTAGATTTATGGGATTCATTTGATCGTTCTACAGGACATCACTTTAATCTTTCTATTGATTTGAATGCTTGTACCGGATGTGGTTCTTGTGTAATTGCTTGTCATGCTGAAAACAACGTTCCAGTTGTTGGAAAAGCAGAAGTTAGAAGAAGTCGTGATATGCACTGGTTGCGTATTGACAGATATTATTCTTCTGAGAGTACATTTGCAGGAGATAACGAAAGAAAAGAAAATATTGCTGGTTTATCAAGTTCATTATCTACATTTAATGAAATGGAAAAAGCGGGAGATAATCCTCAAGTTTCTTTCCAGCCGGTAATGTGTCAGCATTGTAATCACGCACCTTGTGAAACGGTTTGTCCAGTTGCTGCAACATCTCATGGTCGTCAAGGTCAAAATCAAATGGCTTATAACAGATGTGTTGGTACGCGTTACTGTGCTAATAACTGTCCTTATAAAGTACGTCGTTTTAACTGGTTCTTATATAACAAAAACAGTGAATTCGATTATCATATGAATGATGATTTAGGACGTATGGTATTAAACCCAGATGTTAATGTTCGTTCTCGTGGAGTTATGGAAAAATGTTCTATGTGTATTCAAATGACACAGGCAACAATTTTAAATGCAAAAAGAGAAGGAAGAGTAATCGTAGATGGAGAATTCCAAACCGCTTGTTCAAATGCTTGTTCTACCGGGGCAATGAAATTTGGAGATGTAAATGATAAAGAAGCCGAAGTAACTAAATTAGCTGCTGACGATAGAATGTATCATTTATTGGAGCATGTTGGAACAAAACCAAATGTGATTTATCATGTTAAAGTTAGAAATACCTAGTACAAAAAATAATTAATTAAGAATCAATATAAAGGATTATGTCGTCTCACTACGAAGCAACCATTAGAAAACCCTTAGTTATAGGTGATAAATCTTATCACGATGTAACTGTAGATGTAGCTGCGCCTGTTGAAGGTAAAGCAAACAAACATTGGTGGATTGTATTTTCAATTGCATTAATAGCCTTCCTTTGGGGATTAGGTTGTATTATTTATACTGTATCTACGGGTATTGGAACATGGGGATTAAATAAAACTGTAGGCTGGGCTTGGGATATCACTAACTTCGTTTGGTGGGTAGGTATCGGTCACGCAGGAACATTAATTTCAGCCGTATTATTGCTTTTCCGTCAAAGATGGAGAATGGCAATTAACCGTTCTGCGGAGGCAATGACCATATTTTCTGTAATACAAGCGGGTTTATTTCCAATTATCCACATGGGACGTCCATGGTTAGCCTATTGGGTTTTACCAATTCCGAACCAATTTGGTTCTTTATGGGTGAATTTTAACTCTCCTTTACTTTGGGACGTTTTTGCAATTTCTACTTATCTTTCTGTTTCATTAGTTTTCTGGTGGACTGGTTTGTTACCGGATTTTGCGATGTTGAGAGATAGAGCGATTACTCCTTTTAATAAAAGAGTATATTCTATATTGAGTTTTGGATGGAGTGGTAGAGCAAAAGACTGGCAACGTTTTGAAGAAGTTTCTTTGGTTCTAGCAGGTTTAGCAACTCCACTTGTACTTTCTGTACACACTATCGTGTCGATGGATTTTGCTACTTCAGTAATTCCAGGATGGCATACCACAATTTTTCCTCCTTATTTTGTTGCTGGAGCCGTTTTCTCTGGATTTGCAATGGTAAACACTTTGCTTATCATTATGAGAAAAGTATCTAATCTTGAAGCTTATATTACCATTCAGCATATAGAATTAATGAACATTGTAATCATGATTACGGGTTCTATTGTTGGGGTTGCCTATATTACGGAGCTTTTCATAGCTTGGTATTCAGGAGTAGAATATGAGCAATATGCATTCTTGAACAGAGCAACCGGACCTTACTGGTGGGCATATTGGTCGATGATGACTTGCAATGTTTTTTCTCCGCAATTTATGTGGTTCAAAAAATTAAGAACAAGTATCATGTTCTCTTTCATTATTTCAATTGTTGTAAATATTGGGATGTGGTTTGAAAGGTTTGTAATTATTGTAACTTCGTTGCATAGAGATTATTTACCTTCTTCATGGACAATGTTTTCGCCGACGTTTGTTGATATTGGAATTTTCATTGGAACAATAGGTTTCTTCTTTGTTTTGTTTTTATTATATTCTAGAACGTTCCCAGTGATAGCTCAAGCGGAAGTAAAAACAATTTTAAAAGGGACTGGAGATAATTACAAAAGAGAAAGAGAAGCTAATAAAGATTTACATCATGAGTAATAAAGTAATATACGCCATTTATAATGACGATGATATTTTGATGGATGCGGTTAAGAAAACTAGAGCAGCTCATCATCATATTGAAGAAGTTTTTTCCCCATTCCCTGTTCACGGTTTGGATAAAGCGATGGGACTTGCTCCTACAAGATTAGCCATTTGCGCTTTTATCTACGGATTAATAGGTTTATCATTTGGAACATGGATGATGAACTATATAATGATTCAAGATTGGCCTCAAGATATTGGTGGTAAACCAAGTTTTAGTTATATTGATAACATGCCGGCTTTCGTGCCAATTATGTTTGAAGAAACTGTATTTTTCGCCGCTCACTTAATGGTTATTACTTTTTATATGAGAAGTAAATTATGGCCTTTTAAAGTTGCTGAAAATCCAGATGTAAGAACTACAGATGATCATTTTTTGATGGAGGTTGCTGTAAATGATAATGAGGATGAATTGATTTCCTTTTTTGAAAGTACAGGAGCGGTAGAAGTTAAAGTAATTGTAAAGAATTAATTGTCGATATGAAAAGTCTATATAAAATAACATTTTTAATTTGTATTACTATTTTAGTTTCGTCTTGCCATAATAATTCGAAACCTAATTACCAATACATGCCTAATATGTATGAGCCAGTAAGTTATGAAACTTATGAGGAATCTAGTGCATTTAAGAACGGTAAGGAAGGTCAGCTTCCTCCAGAAGGAACAATAAATAGAGGTTTCGAGCCTTATGAATATGAAAATTCTACTGCAGGGTATGATTTAGCTAAATTAAATTTAAAATCTCCTCT
Organism: Flavobacterium fructosi; assembly: GCF_042787335.1. Taxonomy (NCBI): domain Bacteria; kingdom Pseudomonadati; phylum Bacteroidota; class Flavobacteriia; order Flavobacteriales; family Flavobacteriaceae; genus Flavobacterium; species Flavobacterium fructosi. The sequence continues at coordinate 103,295 of NZ_JBHZQA010000001.1, forward strand.
AGATAGTATATCTGAAAAAGATGTAGAAAAATCTAAAGAATTATTTGATATTTATTGTGCTATTTGTCATGGTGTCGAAGGTAATGGTAAAGGAAAATTAGTTACGCAAGGTAAATTTCTTGGTGTTCCTAGCTATAAGGATAGGATTATAACTGAAGGAAGTGTTTTTCATGTTCAAACTTACGGTTTAAATTCAATGGGAGCGTATGCGAACCAATTGAATTCACATGAACGTTGGTTAGTATCATCTTATGTTATTAATCTGAAAGCTAAATTATAATTGTTGAACAAACTGATCGTAATAGATATGTATACATTTTCAAGTAAATTAAAAACATTTTCTTTTGTCTTAATGGCTGTTGGTCTATTGGGAATTGGATATGGTTTTTTAACTGCACCAAAAGATATTCAAGAAGTTGAAAAAATTCTTGCTTCAGAAACTCATGGTGGTCATGGTGAGGCAAAACATGAAGTTTCAATTCCTGCAGAAGAAGCTCACGCTGAAATGGGAAAAATAAATGAAGTTAAAGAAGCTGCTGAACATAAAGCGCATGCCGAACATGTTTTGCACCAATTGCAAAATAAGCCATGGGCCTCATTATACGTGGCTTGTATTTTCTTTATGCTATTATCAATGGGAGTTTTGGCTTTTTATGCCATACAACAAGTTGCACAAGCAGGTTGGTCTCCTGTTTTATTTAGAGTTATGCAAGGAATAACAGCGTATTTACCAATAGGTTCTGTTATATTTTTTATAATACTTGTTGTTTGTGGATTAAATATTTTCCACTCAAATAGTTTATTTATATGGTTAGATCCGGAAGTTGTTGCGCATGATAAAATCATTGCTAATAAATCAGGATATTTGAATTTTCCTTTTTGGATAATTAGAGCAGCAATCTTTTTGATTGGTTGGAATTTATATCGTTATTTTTCAGCAAAAAACTGTTTGGCTCAAGATCAAGCTTCTGATGATCTTAACTATAAAAAGAACTTCAAAATGTCAGCGGCATTTCTAGTTTTCTTCATAGTTACTGAATCTATAATGTCTTGGGATTGGATTATGTCAATCGACCCTCATTGGTCTAGTACGCTATTCGGGTGGTATGTTTTTGCCAGTTTCTTTGTTAGTGGGATTACAACGATAGCTTTAGTATCTTTATATTTGAAGTCAAAAGGATATTTAGAATACGTTAATACAAGTCATATTCATGATTTAGCTAAATTCATGTTTGGATTCAGTGTTTTCTGGACTTATTTATGGTTTTCACAATTCATGTTGATTTGGTATGCCAATATTCCAGAAGAGATTACTTATTTCGTAACAAGAATTCAATTGTATAATATTCCATTTTTTGGAGCGGTAGTTATGAATTTTGTTTTTCCAATTTTAATATTAGTTAATACTGATTTCAAAAGGATTACATGGATTTTAGTAATGGCTGGTACTGTAATTTTATTAGGACATTATATAGATTTCTTTAATATGATTATGCCTGGAACAGTAGGAGACAGATGGTTCATTGGTATTTCAGAAATTGCATCTGTTCTTTTCTTCCTTGGATTATTTATTTATGTTGTTTTCTCAGCATTAACTAAATCTCCTTTGTTACCAAAAAGAAATCCATTTATAGAAGAGAGTAAACATTTTCATTATTAATATTTAAAATAAGTAAACAGATGACAAGTTTGTTGGTAATTATAGTTTTAGTTTTATTAGCCGTTGCTTTATGGCAATTGACGAAAATATTTGACCTTACTCAAGTGGGAGCAAATTCGGATGATTCACAAGTAGCCTCAGATGATGATAATAATGTTCAGGGTTATTTAATGTTTGGTTTCTTAGCATTCCTATATATATTCTCAATATACGGTTTGTTTAAATGGGGGCCATTAGTTCTTCATACACCCGCTTCAGAACATGGCTCTTTAGTGGATAGTTTGATGAATATTTCGTGGGTACTTTTATTTATAGTCCAAGCTATAACGCAGGTTTTATTGCATTATTTTGCTTTTAAATACAGGGGTAAAAAAGGGCAAAAGGCATTGTATTTTGCTGATAACAATAGATTAGAAGCACTTTGGAGTGTTATTCCAGCGGTTGTTCTTGCAGGTTTAATTCTTTATGGTCTTTATGCGTGGACAAATATTATGTTCATCGATGATGAAGAGGATACAGTTGTTATTGAATTATATGCGCAACAATTTAAATGGACGGCTAGGTACGCTGGTCCTGACAATGTGTTAGGTAAAGCTAATGTTAGATTAATAGAAGGTGTTAATACACTAGGTGTTGATTTATCGGATCCTTATGCACAAGATGATATTGTAATTAATGAGTTGCATATACCAAAAGGCAAAAAAATTCATTTCAAAATGCGTTCGCAAGATGTATTGCATTCTGCATATATGCCGTATTTTAGAGCGCAAATGAACTGTGTGCCAGGTATGGTAACTGAATTCGCTTTTACACCGATCTATACTACCGACGAGTATAGAGAATTGCCTTACATGGTAGAAAAAGTGGCGAATATTAATGCTATAAGAACTAAGAAAAGTATTGAGCTTGTTGCAAAAGGACAAACAGCATTGGATCCTTATACTTTTGATTATTTATTGCTTTGTAATAAAATATGCGGTGCTTCACATTACAACATGCAAATGAAAATAATCGTTGACACTCCAGAAGATTATAAAAAGTGGTTGCAGGATAAAGCTACAATAGTACAAGAAGTAAAAACAGCGAAAACTCCAACAGGTCCTGTTGATGGTGTTAAAGGAATGGATTCTACTAAAGGTATGGATACCGCGGCAGCTGTTGTTAAAATGGCAATGAAATAATTATTAAGAAAATTTAAAGTAAACGTATATGTCAGCAGAAGCTCACGATCACGGACACGATCTAGAACACGAACACCATCATAAAGAGACTTTTATTACTAAATATATATTTAGTATCGATCATAAAATGATTTCCAAGCAATACCTAATTACTGGTATTATCATGGGTGTTATTGGTGTGGGGATGTCAATGCTTTTTAGAATGCAATTAGCTTGGCCTGAAGAATCTTTCAAAATATTTAATGTATTATTAGGTGATAAATTTGCTCCTGACGGAGTTATGGCCAATGATATTTATTTAGCATTAGTCACCATACATGGAACCATAATGGTTTTCTTTGTATTGACCGCCGGTCTAAGTGGAACCTTTAGTAACTTATTAATTCCGCTTCAAATTGGCGCCAGAGATATGGCTTCAGGATTCATGAATATGATATCGTATTGGTTGTTCTTTTTGTCAGCTGTAATTATGTTATGTTCTTTATTCGTTGAAGCGGGTCCTGCATCGTCGGGATGGACAATCTATCCTCCTTTAAGTGCATTGCCTCAAGCTATTCCAGGTTCAGGTATGGGAATGACACTTTGGTTAGTTTCTATGGCAATATTTATTGCATCTTCTTTAATGGGATCATTAAATTATATTGTTACAGTTATTAATTTGAGAACGAAAGGAATGACAATGACGAGATTGCCATTGACAATTTGGTGTTTCTTTGTAACCGCTATTATTGGGGTTATTTCATTTCCAGTATTGTTGTCAGCTGCTTTGTTATTGATTTTTGATAGAAGTTTTGGTACTTCTTTCTTCTTGTCTGATATTTATATTGCTGGGGAAGTATTGCATTATCAAGGTGGTTCACCGGTATTGTTTGAACACTTATTCTGGTTCTTAGGTCACCCTGAAGTTTATATCGTAATTTTACCGGCAATGGGTATTGTCTCTGAAGTTATGGCGACAAATTCACGCAAACCAATATTTGGTTACAGAGCTATGATTATGTCAGTTTTGGCTATCGCATTTCTATCGACAATTGTTTGGGGTCACCATATGTTTATTTCAGGAATGAATCCGTTTTTAGGTTCTGTATTTACTTTTACTACTTTATTGATTGCCATTCCTTCTGCAGTGAAAGCATTTAACTGGATCACAACGCTATGGAAAGGTAACCTGCAATTGAATCCTGCAATGTTATTTTCAATTGGTATGGTTTCTACTTTTATTACTGGTGGATTGACAGGAATTATTCTGGGAGACAGTACTTTAGATATCAACGTGCATGATACTTATTTTGTTGTAGCTCACTTTCACTTAGTAATGGGGATTTCGGCACTGTACGGTATGTTTGCTGGGGTATACCACTGGTTCCCTAGATTATACGGAAGAATGCTTAATAAAAATTTAGGATATGTTCACTTTTGGGTGTCAGCAATTTGTGCTTATGGTGTGTTTTTTCCAATGCACTTTATAGGTTTAGCTGGATTGCCAAGACGTTATTATACAAATACTAATTTTCCATTATTTGATGATTTACAAAACGTAAACGTTCTTATAACGACATTCGCTTTAATAGGTGGTGTTTTTCAATTGGTGTTCTTGTACAACTTTTTCAGCAGTATTTTCTACGGTAAAAAGTCAGTACAGAATCCTTGGAAATCTACTACTCTAGAATGGACTGCGCCAGTTGAACATATTCATGGTAACTGGCCTGGTGAGATTCCTGAAGTACACCGTTGGCCTTATGACTACAGTAATCCTGCACATGATGTGGATTTTGTACCTCAAAATGTCCCTATGAAAGAAGGTGAAGAAGTTTTACATCATTAAAGATATTTGATCAAGCCTCTGCGTAAGTAGAGGCTTTTTTTATGGGCTTTTTCTATTGTTTATTGTTTGTGTCGCCTTTTTTTATACTGCCTCTTTTAATTTTTTCTGCATTTGGTGTTTATAATTTAGATTTTAATATTGCTTTGCTATCTTTGTTAAATGAATGAAAATTTAGACCCAACAACGAATGGTTATAATTCCGAAGAAATTGATCTGGAGAAAAGGTTAAGACCGCTCTCTTTTGATGATTTTGCCGGCCAAGACCAAATATTAGAAAACTTAAAAGTTTTTGTTCAGGCTGCTAACCAAAGGAATGAAGCGCTTGACCATACACTTTTTCATGGTCCTCCGGGTTTGGGGAAAACAACATTGGCTAATATTCTTGCCAATGAATTAAATGTAGGAATTAAAATTACTTCCGGACCTGTATTAGACAAACCGGGAGATTTAGCGGGTTTGCTTACTAATCTTGAAGAAAGAGATGTATTGTTTATAGATGAAATCCATCGTTTAAGTCCTATTGTTGAGGAATATTTATATTCAGCGATGGAGGATTTTAAGATTGATATAATGATAGAATCGGGACCGAATGCTAGAACTGTTCAAATTAATCTAAATCCCTTTACCTTAATTGGAGCAACAACTCGATCCGGTTTATTAACGGCTCCTATGCGAGCTCGTTTCGGGATTGCTTCCCGTCTACAATACTATACAACTGAATTATTGACATCCATTGTAGAAAGAAGCGCCAGTATATTCAAAATGCCAATATCGATGGAGGCGGCTATCGAAATTGCGGGCAGGAGTAGGGGAACTCCGCGTATAGCTAACGCTTTGTTACGTAGAGTGCGCGATTTTGCTCAAATTAAAGGGAATGGCACAATTGATATTGAAATTGCTCGTTATGCCTTAAAAGCGCTGAATGTTGACGCTCACGGGTTAGATGAAATGGACAATAAAATACTGTTAACAATCATTGATAAATTTAAAGGTGGGCCGGTTGGCTTATCAACTTTGGCTACAGCCGTATCCGAAAGCAGTGAAACTATTGAGGAAGTCTATGAGCCTTTCTTAATACAAGAAGGTTTCATTATGAGAACACCACGAGGAAGGGAAGTCACAGATAAAGCGTATAAGCATTTAGGAAAAATAAATACCAATATTCAAAGAGGTTTATTCTAGTTTTTGAAGCTATTTCCTGCTATCCGCTAAAGCGTTTTTTTCAAAAAGCAAGATAGGATATCGCTTCAAACGAAGTTCACGTAACACATATAAAAATAGAAGTTAAGAGAAGTAATTAGTCCTAGTAAGTAGAGTGGCAACTTAATCTTTTTATTATAATTCATAAATCTAAATATACAGAATTTATTAAATCCGAAGCAAAGCGCCTTGGTTTTCTATCTTGTGGTATCTCGAAAGCTGAGTTTTTAGTACAGGAAGCGCCTAGGTTAGAAAATTGGTTAAACAAGAATCGAAATGGTGAAATGTCATACATGGAAAATCATTTCGATAAAAGGTTAGACCCCACGTTACTTGTTGATGATGCTAGGAGTGTGATTTCACTGTTACTGAATTATTATCCTGATACATTGCAATCACAAATCGTTGCGACAGATGCTTATAAAATCTCAAAGTATGCTTACGGGCACGATTATCATTTTGTCATCAAGGAAAAGTTGAAAGAATTACTTTTTGCGATCCAGTCCTCTATCGGTGATGTTTCTGGGCGTGCATTTGTAGACTCGGCGCCAGTGCTGGACAAAGCATGGGCTGCGAAAAGTGGTTTAGGATGGATAGGTAAAAACAGTAATTTGTTAACGCAAAAAGTAGGGTCCTTTTACTTCATTGCGGAACTAATTGTTGATTTAAATTTAGAATATGATAATGCTACAACAGATCATTGTGGAACTTGTACGTCATGTATAGATGCTTGTCCTACACAAGCAATAGTAGCTCCATACATTGTTGACGGAAGCAAGTGTATTTCTTATTTTACTATTGAACTTAAAGAAAATATCCCTCAGGAGATGAAAGGAAAGTTTGATGATTGGGTTTTTGGATGTGATGTTTGTCAAGATGTTTGCCCATGGAATAAATTTTCAAAAGCGAATAACGAACCTTTATTTAACCCAAATCCTGAACTGCTTTCTATGACCAAAAAAGACTGGAAAGAAATTACAGAAGAAACTTTTAAGATCGTTTTTAAAGATTCACCTTTAAAAAGAGCAAAATTTAAAGGATTGAAAAGGAATATTGATTTTTTGCACTAAAAAGTAGGTACTGATTATGTGAATCTGTATTTGATTATAATAAATTAATAATGACTATGGTTTAACCGTAGATTCTCTGATTATATTACAAGTTTGTAGCTCAACAGTTCTTGGCGTATAGTGTAAACCTTCTTTATGACAAATCATTTCTTCCAATAGCAAAGCGAATGATTGAACTCCCATTTCGTGGCTGGGTTGTTCTACACTGCTTAATTTTGGTGTAAGAACTTGAGACATAAACCAATTACTGAAACCGATTATGGCCACTTGCTCAGGGATTTTAATGTCGTTATCGTTAAAATAAGTTAAAACACCAACGGCTACTAAATCTGTAATTGCAAAGATTCCGTCCACGTCAGGATGCTCCGTTATTATCTGTCTGGCAAAAGCGAACCCTTCTTCAAAAGCAACTTTTTCGCAAGTATAAACCAATTTAGCATCAAAAGGAATATGATTTTTTTCTAATGCTTTTTTATAGCCAATATATCGGTCAATTGAATTTTGAGGGTTTAAGGGACCTCGGATATGAACGATTCTTTTACAACCAGTATCTATTAAGTGTTGGACCGCATTAAAAGCCGCCTTTTGGTCATTAATTATTACTTTTGAGCAGGTCGTCAGTTTATTGATTTTGTCAAACATAACAAAAGGAATGTTCCTCCTGATTATTTCCTTAATATGGTCATCATTATTCGATTCGTTTGAAAGGGACATGATGATGCCATCAACGCGCTTATTAATAAGTAGTTCAACTTGTTTTTTCTCTAGTTCTAAAGACTCGTTGGATTGCAGGATGATGACTAGATAACCGTTTTTTTCAGCTTCATCAATAATTGCGTTAACTACATTCGAAAAAAAATGGTGTACTACTTCAGGAATAATTAAACCAATTGTTTTTGATTCTTTTGTTCTTAAATTTACTGCAAAACTATTTGGTGTGTAATGTAGCGTTTGCGCAAGATCAATTACCGCTTTTTTTGTTTTGGCACTGACATCTGGATAGTTTTTCAAAGCTTTTGAAACTGTGGTAATCGAAATTCCCAATTTAGTCGCAATTTCTTTAAGGGTAATATCTTTCATGAATCTATTTTGTACTTATTTTAGTTTAGAAAAATATTTTTTAGCAAAATTATTCTACGTGAATGCTATACATATTTATCTTACTTTATGTCGATGGGTAGTATAACAACATAAAATATTCGTCACCAAGATATTAATTTTAATCTAATTTTTTATGTTTTTAGCAAAATAAACAAATTAATAATGATTAGTTAAATTAAATAAATAGCAGATTAGGTTGTTGTTTTTATGTTGACTGCCTTTCGATTATGCTTGTTTCTAATTCAATTGATTGAAAAACTATTGGTAGATTGTTTTTTTTTGAATAGATTTCATCAAATAAAATTGCTGCTGCTGTTCTTCCGATTTCAAACCCGGGTTGGTCAACGGTACTGAGTTTTGGGGTAATAAGGGAAGACATAAACCAATTACTAAAGCCGAAAATGGCAATCTGTTGTGGGATTTTGATACCCATTTCGTTAAAATATTTGATTGCGCCAATTGCAACCAAATCTGTCACTGCAAAAACAGCATCAATCTCCGGTTGCTCGGCCATTGCTTTTCTGGCATTTTCATATCCATCTTCGAAATCCGTGTTGTTATCGCATACAAAAACTAATGATGAATCATAGGTGATATCGTGGTCTTCGAGTGCTTTTTTATAACCTAAAAAACGATCGATGGAATTTTGAGGCATGTACGAACCTCTGAAATGTGCAATTTTCTTATATCCTTTTTTTATAAGATAAGTGACAGCATCATAAGCCGCTTTTTTATCATTTATGCTAACTTTTGAACAGTTGATTATTTTTGCAATTTTATCAAAAAGTACTAAGGGAGTATTGTGTTCAAAAACAGTTTTGAGGTGATGGAATTCTCCCGTTTCATTAGATAAGGAAAGTAATATTCCATCAACTCTTTTACTTAATAGTAAATCAATTTGTTTTTTTTCAAGTTCATATTTTTCATTAGATTGTAAAATAATAACCAGATAATTTCTTTTTTCTGCTTCTTCAAGAATTCCATCGATCACATTTGAAAAAAAATCGTGTAAAACAGTTGGGAGTATTAGACCTATGGTTTTAGATTCTTTGGTTCTTAGATTAACGGCAAAGCTATTAGGGGTGTAGTGCAATGCTATCGCTAAATCTTTAACGGCTTTTTTAGTAGATTCACTAACATCAGGATAATTTTTTAACGCCTTTGAAACTGTTGTAATAGAAATTCCAAGTTCTGTGGCAATTTGCTTAAGCGTGGTTTCTTTCATGATTGCCTAATTTTTAAATAATAAAACTGTTTCCTGAAAACAAACTTACAATTTAATTATTGTAAATCGATTTTCAAGAAACAGTTTAGCTTTAATTATTTATATCTATTGATAGTTAAATTCTTTTTTTACTATTTAAATATTGTAGGACCATTATTTTAGTTCTATTATTTGCGCCTCATAAGGTTGCAATATATTCGCTTTGATACCTTTCCTACTTTTATAATTACCTAAAATAATTTTTGACTTATGGGTTGAAAAACCAATATTATAATTTGCATCTTTATCAGAAAAATTCAATAAAACAAGAAATTTTTTACCATTTAGGTCTCTTGTGTAAGCATATATGTTTGGATTTTCCTTGTCTAATAACGTGTATTTTCCATAAACAAATGCAGGTTCCTGTTTGCGTAATTTTACCAATTTTCTAAAATAGTTTAATGTAGAATTGGGGTCTTTTTCTTGTGCCTCAGCATTTACAGTTTTGTAGTTTGGATTTACCTTCAGCCATGGTGTTCCAGTAGTAAAACCCGCATTTTGAGTTGTGTCCCATTGAAATGGTGTTCTTCCGTTTTCTCTAGAAGTTTGTTTTTGTTGTTCTAAAAAAGCTTGAAGATCTCCGCCCTTGTTTTTCAGACCAATGTATTTATTACGGGTGTCCACATCTTTATAGTCTTCAATTGAATTGAAACGGATGTTGTCCATTCCTAATTCATCTCCATAATAATAATAAGGAGTTCCTCGCATTGTCATCACAAAAGTCGAAAGCATTTTTGATGAAATTTCTCTAAATTCAGGAGTATCATTACCAAACTTGCTGACCATTCTGGGTTGATCGTGATTAGCTAGAAAAATAGAAAGCCAACCTTTGTTTTTAAAGGCTTCATCATAACGAGAAAAAATTTCTTTATATTTTACAAGGCCAAAATCTTTTAAATGTTTACCAATATCAACACTTTCAAAATGGTACGCCATGTTTAATTCTTTTCGGTCTGGATCTACAAATTGCATGGCGTCTTCAGGAGAGCTACCAGCACCTTCAGCAACGGTCATGATGTCATATTTACTAAATACTTCTCTATTCATTTCTTGTAAATATTCATGTAAGTGAGGACCTACTCCATAGTATTTTATGATGTTTTTTTCATATCCTTTTGGCAATTCTGGCCAAGTTGTGTCTTTTGAAGCAAACTGAAATGCATCCATTCTAAAACCATCAATGCCTTTGTCTAACCAAAATTTCATCATGTCATACACTTCATATCTGACTTTTGGGTTCTCCCAATTTAAATCGGGTTGTTTTTGTGAAAAATAATGAAGGTAATAGGAATTCGTTTGCCCATCATATTTCCAAGCATCACTATTCACGTCAAAAAAGCTCCAACGATAAGGTGGTTTGCCTTTTTCGGCTGGCCACCAATGGTAATAATCTCTATATTTATTATCTCTAGAACTTCTGGATTGTTTGAACCATTCATGTTCGTCGCTGCTATGATTTACCACTAAATCCATAACAAGTTTGATGCCTCGCTTGTGCATTTCTTTCAATAAAAGATCAAAATCTTCCATAGTTCCAAAATCCTTCATTATTTCACGATAATTACTAATGTCATAGCCGTTATCATCATTTGGAGACGTATAAATAGGATTAAGCCAAACAGCATCTATTCCTAGGCTTTTAACATAATCTAATTTAGATATGATTCCCTTTAAATCTCCAACTCCATCACCATCACTATCCTTGAAACTTCTAGGATATATTTGATATACAACGGCTTCTTTCCACCATTTTGGGTCATTTTTTTGAGTCATTTTCACAGACATGTTTTGTGCTATAGTATTTTCAGCTGTGAATAGTATCATAGCTGAAAATAAGAATGATTTGATAATAGGTTTCATGTTTTTTTTATTATTGATATCAGGATTATTTTTTATTATTTTTTTATCGGGTTCATAAATGTATGAATCACTTTGTCTGTTATTTTTGGGTTTGCGCCTTCGTTTTTTGCTACCAAAGCACCCATGGCACAAGCAAAATCAATTGCATTTTGGGGTTCTTCATTGCTTAATAATTTATAAAGTAATGCGGCTAAAAACGAATCGCCAGAACCTACTGTATCCATGACCTCAATTTTATAACCACTATTATAATACATTTTTTCGTTGTAATATAAAACTGCTCCATGGCTACCTTTGGTTACGCAGATGTGTTTTGTATTTGTTTGCTCTGCAATAAAAATAATGTTTTGTTCTAGTGAATGATACGGTGAATGAAGGAAAGCGCAAATTTCAAACAACTCATCGTCATTAAATTTTATGAAATCAGACTGTAACATTAATCTAATTAGTATTTTTTTTGTGTAAAAAGGAGAGCGTAAATTGACGTCAAATATTTTGTAGGTTGCATAATTTATTAACTCTAACAAGGTGTTGCAAGAAGTTACATCTCTACAAACAAGACTGCCAAAGACAAATGCATCCGCTCTTTTTACAGCATTTTCTATTTCGGGATTGCATCGTATTTTATCCCAGGCGACCGGATATTTAATGGTATAAGAAGCAGATCCTTTATCGTCTAATTTTACGAGTACTTGCCCTGTTTCTAAATGAGGATCAATTTGGATAAAAACAGGATTAATTCCATTTTTTTGAACGTAAGTTAGTAATTCCGTTCCAATTTCATCATTTCCAATTCTGCTTATTATTTCAGCGTTTATGCCAAGTGAAGAAAGTCGTAATGCTACATTCAATGGTGCGCCACCGATTTTTTTATGCGTCGGAAAAACATCAAACAATACTTCGCCAAAACAGATAACGCTTATTTCATTTTTTAGATTATTCATTTTTTAGCATTTTATGTTCTACTTCTTCAAGTGTTAATCCTTTGGTTTCTGGCATCATAAATAAAACAAAAATCAATTGCAAAACCATCATAAAGGCAAAGAAGGCAAATATTGGCCAAGGATTTTCTTTGAATAGATTAATCACTACAGGTCCTGCTAAAGTGATCAGAGCAGCAAAAATCCAATGAATTCCTGTGCCAAAGGATTGCCCGTTGGCTCTAACATTATTTGGAAATATTTCTGAAATAAAGACCCAAATTACAGCGCCTTGTCCTATAGCGTGCGATGCAATAAATAGCATTATAGAGGCCATTAAAATAATAGATCCTAGATTGTTGTAAAATGCTAAAGCGACCATAGTTAAACTGACAATATATCCAATTGACCCAATAAGCATTAGTTGCTTTCTTCCTAAAACATCGATTAGTCGCATGCCAGCAATGGTGAAAATTAGGTTTGTAGCTCCAATTAATATAGAATTCATCAGCGATTCTTTAGATCCTAAACCAGCCATTTCTAATATTTCGGGGGCGTAATATAAAATAAAATTTATTCCTGACAATTGGTTGAAAAAAGCCAATAAAAAAGCTAAGATTACAGGCAATTTGTATTTGTTTGAAAAAATGGTTTCTTTGACAGTCGAGTCAACTAAATCTTTTTTAATTTCGTGAAAATTTTCTAGTGCTTCTTCTTTATTGTAGATCATTTCAAGGACTTTTCTGCCAGCAGCATCATCTCTCTTTTTTAAAATTAACCAGCGGGGGCTATCCGGAATTTGTAATACAATAATGCTATAAATCAAAGCGGGTAAAGCTACAATACCTATCATCCATCGCCAATCATTATCGCCAGCAAAGCCTTGGAATAAATAATTAGAGAAGAAGGCAATTAGGATACCAAAAACAATATTAAATTGAAAAAGCGTTCCCAGTTTTCCCCTATTCTCAGGAGTAGAAATTTCTGAAATATAAATTGGAGCTGCTACAGATGATGCACCAACCCCTATACCACCAATAAAACGGAAAAAAGAAAATACATAGGGATTTGGCGCTAATGCCGAACCTAATGCGGAAACTAAAAACAAGATTCCAATCCAAAATAATGTTTTCTTTCTACCCCATTTATCGCAGGGAATACCTCCTAATAAAGAGCCTAATACTGTTCCCCACAATGCCATCGACATTATAAAAATACCATGAAATAACGGAGTTGTGTGCCACAGTTCTTTGATAGGTAAATTAGCTCCCGATATAACTACCGTATCAAAGCCAAATAGGAAACCTGCAACAGCGACAGTAAGGGACCAGTTTCGAACATTATTCATTTTTATTTTATTTTTTGGTTATTAATTTTGGTTTTGTATTTTTTTAAGCGGGACTTAATTTTTCCAGATTCGCCTTATTTTGCTTAGGTTTAAATTTTTTAGTTCAAGGTTTTCTCCAGATTGTAGGCTTAATTTTGTATATGGTTTTTTAGGGAAAATTTGCTCTGTAAAGCTGTAAATGCCGCCATTTATGAAAATTTCTATCGAAGACCAATCAATGATTATTTGGTAGTCCAGCGTTTTTGGAATTAAATTGGGAGTTAAATTTCTGTGGATTTCTTTAGAAAAATTCTCTTCAAAATCTACAATTCCCGAATGACGTCTATCAATCGAGAACGTTTTTTCTTTAGCGTTATAATCAAGTACCAAAGAATCATTTACTATATTAGAAAAGATCAATTTTAGGTTCTTTGCCGGTGCTGTAAATCTTATTTGGGATTGGTTTAAGTTGTCGTAATTTATAGTTGTAGGATGATTAGGCGTTAAACTCAAAGTCTCTCTGGAAAATTCAACTTTTAGTTGTTTTTTAAGTTGCGTTACAGGAGTGTTTTTCAGAACATAATCATTGTTGATTTTTTCTAAAGTAAGCTCTCTAGGAATTGTCATCGCGCTTCTCCAGTTTTTTGTTGGGGTATTTCGGGCATATTGCCAATTACTCATCCAACCAATAAAGATTCGTTTGTTATCTGGGGCATCATTATAAGTAACTCCCGCATAATTATCTGTTCCATAATCAACCCATTTAATCTTTTTTTGAGTAGTTTTAAAACTATTCCCATCAAAATCACCTATGAAATACTGTGTTGATGAGCCGCCATTAGGCCCGCCAGGATTGATGCTTATGAGTAAAATCCATTTTTCTTCATTTGAATTTTTGACTTTAATTTTAAAAATATCAGGACATTCCCAAACGCCGCCATGTGCCCCATTTTTTTTTCCAAATTCACTTTTAAGTTCCCAATTAATTAGATTTTTGGAAGTATAAAATTTAGCATGGTCTCCCGCAACTAAAACTAAATTCCAAAGCTTGGTGTCAGAGTTCCAAAAAACCTTCGGGTCTCTAAAGTCTTTCAAATCGGTATTTCCTATAATTGGGTTTCCTTTATATTTTAACCAAGTATTGCCTTCGTCTAGACTATAAGCGAGTCCTTGCGTTTGAAAATTTGTTTTTCCTGCTTTTTCGCCATCCATATTATGATAAGTAAAAATAGCAACCATAGCTGGATTCTCTTTAGTCCCCAATCCAGATGTGTTTTTTAAATCTACAACGGCACTTCCAGAAAATATAAGCCCTAGTTTATCAGGAAATAATGCAATTTTTTTTGGCGTCCAATGGATTAAATCAGTACTTGTTGCGTGACCCCAGTGCATCGGTCCCCACACGATGTCATTTGGATAATATTGGTAGAACAAATGATAAATGCCTTTGTAAAACACCATTCCATTAGGATCATTCATCCAATTTTTTTCTGGAGAAAAATGAAATTGTGGGCGAAAAATTTCCTTGTAATTTTTTGAAGGATCAATTTCTATTTTTTCGGGTGGATTTATAATAAAGGTAATATTGCTATCTTCTTTTTTACAAGAAAAAATGGATAAAACAGTTCCGAAGAAAAATAAAATAATATTTGAGAACTTCATTTAAAAAAGGATTTATTTTTATATTACCCCTATAAAAATAGAATTTTTTTTTTAGATTGTTCAATCTGGTCTAATCAAAAACGTTTTCGGTAAGTCGAAAACGTTTTCGATTTGTAATCAACCTACAATACGAGATTATTTAATATTTTAACAAATTAATTATATAAGTTTGAAAATATTATTAAAAAATTGCAATTATGATTTCAAATTTTAAAAGCTTGATATTCCTACTTTTCGTGAGTCCAATTGTTTTTGGTCAAACAAAATCAGACGAATGGCATTTGTATGCAAACTCCAGAGAAAATTATTATGGGGTTGCTATGGCGAATGGTCAAATAGGAATAGTTACAGATGATACACCTCTAAAAACAAAGGAGATAATATTAAACGGCGTATATGATGGTTCTCCTGAAAATGGTATCAGTAGAATTGTGCGAGGGATTGAATTCCTTAATCTCCATTTGTCTATAAATAATCAGGAAATAAAATCCGACAATATCGATAATTGGAGTCAGGTCGTTTCCATGAAAGAAGGAACAAGTACGACGTCATTTTCGTTTAAAGATTTTGCAAGTATTAATTACACGATTTTAGCCAATAGGGCAGTCCCTTATTCGGCGATGGCAATAGTCGAAATTACTCCTAATAAGGATATCGAAATAAATGCTAACAATTATATGACGGTTCCGGACGAATTGAAAGAGGCAAAGAGTCAGTTTCGAGTTTTGAAAGACAATCAATACTTGATGCCAGTTTTTGGAACAATTGCCAAAACATTAACAGGTAAGTATACGATCTCCGCATCCACAACTTTTCTTTTTGACGGGCAAAGCGAAGTATTAAAACAAACGGGGAATGAAGTTGGTTTTTCAAAAAAACTCGTAAAAGGTAGAAAATACAGATTTGCTATTGCGGGCGGAATTTGTACATCCAAAGATATAACTGATCCTTTGAATGAATCTGAAAGGCAACCAATATATGCCTTACAACAAGGAATCGATAATTTATTAAATAGACATAAGCAAGCTTGGGCTGAATTATGGAATACTGGGGATATTCAAATTGAAGGTGATTTAGACGCACAACAAAGGGTTCGTTTTGCGTTGTATAATTTATATTCTTTTATTCGTCCTGAAACAAGACAGAGTATCGCGCCAATGGGATTGTCTTCGCAAGGGTATAATGGTCATATTTTTTGGGATAGCGAACTTTGGATGTTTCCAACGCTTTTGGCTTTACAACCGGATATGGCAAAATCCTGCTTGGATTATCGTTCTGACCGTTTGCAAAAAGCAAAACAAAAAGCTACTATATATGGATATAAGGGAGCAATGTATCCTTGGGAATCAGATGATACAGGTGAGGAAGCTACGCCAACATGGGCATTAACCGGAATTTTTGAACAACATATTACTGCTGATGTTTCTATTGCGTTTTGGAATTATTACGCACTAACTCAAGACAAAGCATGGCTGCAAAAAGAATGGGCTGTTTTGAAAGAGACTGCTGATTTTTGGGTAAGCCGCGTTGTTAAAAATCAAGATGGAACTTATTCTATATTGAATGTTGTGGGTGCCGATGAATATGCACAACATGTAGATGATAATGCGTTTACAAATGCTTCTGCTATTGAATCTTTAAAAAATACGATTAAGGCGGCTATAATTCTAAATGAACCAATTAATCCAAAATGGGCAGCCGTTTCAGATAAATTAGTAATTCATACTGAAAATGGAATTACACAGAATTATAAAGGATATAAAGGACAAACTATAAAACAAGCCGATGTGAATTTATTGGCGTATCCTTTACATGTTATTACTGATAAAGCACAAATCGAAAAGGATTTGGAATATTATGTGGAAAAAATTGATAAAAAAGATGGCCCGGCAATGGCCTCAGGAGTTTTGTCTGTTTTATATGCCCGATTGGGTGATAAAGAAAAAGCATATAATTATTTTGTAAAATCCTATTTGCCTAATAGTCGTGCGCCATTTGGTGTGTTTTCAGAATCGGCTAATAGTAACAATCCGTATTTTGCAACAGGTGCTGGTGCAATGCTTCAAGCAGTCATTTATGGTTTTGGTGGAGTTGAACAAACGGATCACGGACTGAAATACAATAAAGGGCTTTTGCCAAAAAAATGGAAGTCTTTAAAAATTATCGGTATTGGTGTCGATAATAAAACAATTACAATAGAGTAATAAAAGATAATTTTACTGCTAAAAACAGAGGCAGGAATAAAATAAATTATGAAAGAAAAACGAATGTCTCGTCTCAATAAAAAAAATGTATCCCTTTTTAGTTTTATTTTTGTAATAATCAATTTATCGGCACAAACAGTAACAATTCCTATTGCTACTGACAATAATGTGTTATTGCTGCAAACCGATACTAGCAATAGATTAAGGACCATTTATTTTGGGAAACCCCTTGACAATGAAAGTGAATATGCGGCTGTTTCTGCGAATTATAATTATGATGAAGCCAATGCGGGTATTTACAATTCGTCCTACACGCCTGCAGGTACTTGGAATCTATCCGAACCTGCCATTCAAGTCAAACACGCAGACGGGAATCCTTCTTTGGAACTAAAATATGTAAGTCATAAAGTTGAAAAAATAGACGCTAATACGTCTCTTACAAGTATTCTTTTGAAAGATCCAATTTATCCGTTTGAGGTTACGTTGTTCTACAAAGTTTGGATAAAAGAAAATATAATAGAGCAATGGACAGAAATAATACACAAGGAGAAAAAACCGATTTTATTGCAAAAATATGCGTCTGCTAATTTATATTTTGCCGGTAAAGATTTTTACCTAACGAGTTTTCAAGGTGAATATCTAAAAGAAATGCAGCCTATTGAAACAAAGCTTTCACAAGGTATAAGAACGGTAGATTCTAAATTGGGAACAAGAGCGATGCTTTTGCAAACACCTAATTTTATGATTTCTTTTGGTAAGCCCGCTTTAGAAAATGAAGGAACTGTTATGATAGGTCAGTTGGCTTGGAGTAGCAATTTTAAACTTGATTTTGAAATCGACTCTAATAAAAATCTTCGGCTAATTGCAGGAATCAATCCGTTTGCTTCGGAATATTCACTGGCTCCAAACGAAATCTTCAAAACACCTTCTTTAATATATGCTTTATCAAATCATGGTACAGGCGAAGCCAGCAGAAATTTGCACGATTGGGCTAGAAAATACAGGCTTCTTGATGGTCAAGGTGAACGACTTACTTTGTTGAACAATTGGGAAGCTACTTTTTTTGATTTTGATGAAAACAAGATAAAAGGATTATTCAAAGACGCAAAAGATTTGGGTGTTGATATGTTCTTGTTGGACGATGGTTGGTTTGGTAATAAATACCCAAGAAATAATGATGATGCAGGACTAGGTGATTGGCAAGAAAATAAAAAGAAACTACCAAGTGGCTTGGGTTATTTGGTAAAAGAAGCTAAAAAAGAAGGTGTAAAATTTGGTATTTGGATAGAGCCTGAAATGGTAAACCCAAAAAGTGAGTTGTACGAAAAACACCTTGATTGGGTTATAAAACAACCGGAAAGACCTGAAATTTATTATAGAAATCAACTGGTATTGGATTTGTCGAATCCGGAAGTGCAAGATTTTGTGTTTGGAATTGTGGATAATCTATTTGTAAAAAATCCGGAATTGGCGTTTATAAAATGGGATTGTAATGCGGTTATTTATAATGCATATTCCGTTTATCTTAACAAAAAAGGAATATCGCAATCTAATTTGTATGTAGATTATACTAAAGGATTGTATAAAGTACTTCAACGAATTCGTGCGAAATATCCAGAAGTTCCAATGATGCTGTGTTCTGGAGGTGGTGGTCGTGGTGATTATGAATTACTTAAATATTTTACAGAATTTTGGCCAACTGATGATACCGAACCTTTGGAGAGAATTTTTGTCCAATGGGATTACTCTTATTTCTTCCCGTCTATTGCTACTGACAACCATGTTACTGACTGGGGGAAACAACCATTGAAATTTAGAGTTGATGTGGCGAGTATGGGTAAACTAGGTTTTGATATTGTTGCAAGCAAATTAAATGCGGATGACAAATTATTCTGCAAACAAGCCATAACAAATTACAATTCATTTAAAGAGATAGTGTGGCATGGCGATATGTTTCGTTTGGTCAATCCTCATGAAAATGATATTGCAGCATTGATGTACGTGAATCTAGATAAAACCAAAGCAATCGTTTTTAATTACTTAGCGAATAATAGATTTAATATAACTGCAACGAAGCGACCAGTTGTGTTAAATGGATTAAATCCAAAGAAAAAATATACCGTAAAAGAAATTAATTTGTATCCAGGTGTTACTTCATCAATTGCTTCTGACAAAGTTTACACGGGTGATTTCTTGATGAAGGTAGGAATTAATCCTAATGTTACTTTGAAAAGAACGAGTGTATTACTTGAGATAAGTGAAGTCCAATAAGTATTTAGGTTAAATAAACACTATTCTAAAAGTATAAGTTTTGAAATATTGGGTTTGACTTTTTAATTAAAGTCGAACCCTTTTTTGTTGTTTAATATTTTTTCATTCGACGAAGGAAGAAACTTCCCCATTACTTATTAGTGATTGATTCCTTACTTTTTAACGTATTTTCTGAATCATGCGAATCAAGGGCTGAAAAGCGATTACTAATAATAAAAATAAGAAGAAATATCTTTTAAATTATTTGTTTCAAAGTCTGAAACTAGTATATTTAAAATGTATTCGTAGCACTTTTAAACATGTGATTATTCAGACTAAAGCCATAAAAATAAGTGCAAATTTATTCAACAATTTGCGAACAGTTTGAAAAATATTTAAAATATACATGTCAGCGATTCAGCAATAACGACAATCAAGATTTAACAGATCAAGAAATTATGACAATTTGCTTATTTGCATTAGAAGAGGAACAGCGAATTACCGTAAAGCAAATTCATCGATTCGCTAGCGAATATTTGCATTCGTGGTTTCCAAAACTCGACCTTACTCTGCGTTTTCTAGCCGCTTGAACCGTTTGTCAGAAACTTTCAAGGAGTTAGTAATTAGCTTGATTTTAAAAGTAGAATGTCAACAAATTAGAAATAGAGATAAAGGTTCAAACGACTTGTATTCAATAGCAGTGTCTAGAGTTAGACAGCCTATAGAATCTCTTTTTAATTGGTTGATTGAAAAAACAAATATTCAAAGCGCATGTAAAGTTAGATCCACTAAAGGATTATTAAAACAACTTTTTGGCAAGATTGCAGCTGCCTTTATAAACTTAATTTTTTAACCCTTGATTCGCATTACTATTATAAAAGTATAAGTTTAAAATAAAGGTTTGACTTTTTAATTAAAGTTAAGCCCCTTTTTGGCATTATATATTTTTTTATTTAGCGCAGAAAGAATTTTTCCATTATTAATTTAATTATTACTGACTCCCTACTATAAATATATTTTCTGAATCAGTAAATAATAAAAATTCTTCTTTAGTATTAGAACGGATGCAATACTGCAAACGTCTATTTATTGTTTGGTGGTATAGAGAAAATCGATCTTGTATTGGTAATAAGGGAGTTTTTTTTAAAAAAAGAACTTCTTTTCGAATTAGGTAGTGAAGAAATTACAGTGATATACTCGTGTAAAACAATATATACTGCCACGATTGTACTTTTTTGTCTGATGGAGAGGATTGATATAGGTGGATTATTGGCTTAATACTCCAAAAGTTTGGAATTATAACTTTTTTGTATTGAAATGTTTTTCAAGGCTTATTCTCAGTTATTTGATAAACAATTAGATTGTAAAGTAATTTTGATAATTTAGAATTATTATTGTATGTTTACTGATATGGTCTTTAAATTGAATATTCTGCAATGGTTTTTGTCATATCTTATTTTTTTTAATAAATATTCAAATATTGCATTGTGATATGTAGTGCGGAAATGAAGAATAAATATTTTTTATTGATATTTTTTATGTTATTTATAACTTTAGTATTAATATGTTGAGGTATTTGTTTTTAAAATCGAAAACGTTTTCGACATAACGAAAACGTTATAGTTAATAATATTCATAAAATTGTCATAAATTTATAACTAAGTTTGGCTCAATATTAAAACAAACCAATTAAACAATTTATTAACCAACTTATTTATTACGTATGAAAAATAGTCTATTAAAAGGCTTGATGGTGTTTCTAACGATGCTTTGTACAAGTTTGACATATTCTCAAGATGTGTCTGGTACAGTATCTGATTCTAGCGGTCCGCTTCCAGGGGCTTCTATATTAGTTAAAGGAACAACAAACGGAGCACAAACAGATCTCGATGGAAAATTTACTATCAGGAACGTTGGGTCAAACGCAGTCTTGGTTTTCAGTTACATTGGTCTTAAAGCTCAGGAAGTAAGTGTAGCAGGAAAAAGCTCAGTGAAAGTAACTTTAAAAGAAGACTCAGCTGAATTAAAAGAAGTAGTAGTTATTGGCTACGGTTCTGTTAAAAAGAAAGATGCAACTGGTGCAGTTGATCAATTAAGTTCAAAGAAATTTGATAATGTTGCTGCTACTAACCCAGCTGAACTTTTGAGAGGTAAAGTTGCAGGTGTTCAAATTACTTCTTCAAGTGGAGAGCCAGGTGCTGCAAATTCAATAAGAATTCGTGGTAATGGTACTTTACGTGGGGGTAACGGACCGCTTATTGTTGTTGATGGGGTGCCTTTAGCCGGAGGTGACGTATCTGCAGGTGGTGCTAATATGAATTTAGGTTCTATGAGCGCCAAAGATCCATTGAGCTTCATTAATCAAAATGATATTGAAAGTATGTCAATTTTGAAAGATGCTTCTTCGACGGCGATTTATGGAGCTAGAGGGGCTAATGGGGTAATTATTATTACAACTAAGAAAGGAAAGTCTAAAGTGCCAGAATTAACTTATTCTACTTCTTACACGACTTCTTCTTATGCTTCAAAATTCGATGTTTTATCTACTGATGAATTTATTGCGGCAACTCCAGGTCAGACAGCAAATCATTTTGGTGGAGCATTCGATTGGAAAAAACAAGTATTACAAACAGGTAGTACTGTAAATCATGATTTGTCTTTCTCAAGTGGAACAGACAATTCTAATACTAGAGTTTCTTTGGGTATGGCTAATACGGATGGTATTGTAAGAAATACTGGGTTAGATAAAATTACTGCAAGTTTTTACAACTCAAATGATTTCTTTGATGGTAAAGTGAAATTAGAAACTCGTATAGCTTATTCTAATATCAAAGATCGTAGAGGTTTGATTACGAATGACACAGGATATATTGGTAACTTATTAAGTGCTGCATTGTATTGGAACCCAACGCGTTCAGTTTATGACCCAGCACAGCCGGGCGGTTACACAAGAGTAAGTGGTGATTATCTTAATCCTGTTCATTTGATGAATTCGTTCTCTAATAATGGTGATTTGTCTAAATTATTAGGTAGTCTAACCACTACTGTTAAATTAACTAATAGTTTGAAATACAACATGGTTGTTGGTATTGAAACGTCTAATTCTTCTGTAAAGCAACAAGCTTCCCCAGATTTAAATATTCAAGATTTTGCAACGGCTACTAATCCTGCGGATTTGAAAACGTACAGAGGACAAGCGACAGTTTCTAATGATCAAAGAGTAAACAAAACTATTGAACACAATTTAACATTCACAAAAGATATTACAAAAGATATTAACTTGAATGCAATTGTTGGATATTCCTATTATAACTATGCGTCCAATGGTACTTACGTATCTGCAAAAGGTTTTGCTGCTACACAAAGTAATTTATTAGAAAATATGGAAGGTGGAATCCCAACAGAAACAAGAACTGGTTCTTACAAAGGATTAGTTGAAATGCAATCTGTTTTTGCCAGAGCATCATTAGCATTCTATAATAAATTGAATCTAGATTTAACGGTAAGACGTGATGGTTCTTCTAAAACAGCAGCTGGTAATAAATACGGAAATTTCCCTTCTTTAGGTTTGGCTTACAAACTAGTTGATGGAAAAGACGGGTTAGTTAACGAGTTGAAATTAAGAGGGAATATTGGTAAAACAGGTAATACTGAATTCCCAAGAAACTCTTCTGTAGGTATAATTGAATACAATGGTCCGAATCAATTTAATGTTGTAAACAATTCGAATTCTCAATTAACTTGGGAGACTACAACTTCTTATGGAGTAGGGACAGACTTTGCTTTACTTAATAATAAGTTAACAGGATCTGTTGATTATTTTAACAAAAACACTACTGACTTAATTGTTGGTATCCCTTCAACTTCAGGACAACCATCTCCTCAAGGTATAAAATATGCTAATTTACCGGCCAACTTAATAAACAAAGGAGTTGAGGTTTCATTATCTTACAAAGTAATTGATACAGATGATTTAACTTGGGACATTTCTGGTAACGTGGCATTTTTGTCAAATACTATTAAAAATTTGGGTGAGGCAAACGTGTACAACGTTGGGGCTATTCACGGGCAAGGTCTGAGTGATGCTTATGTTCAAAGAATTCAAGATGGATATCCGTTGTATACCTATTATCTTCCAACATTTACAGGATATGATGCAAATGGGGTTTCTCAATATGCAGATGGAGGCGCTGTAAAATTGTTAGATAAACAGCCGTTACCTAAAATGACTGCAGGCTTCTCAACAAGTTTGGCCTATAAAGGTTTTGATTTCTCAACATCATTATATGGAAATTTCGGAAATTATTTATTTAACAATACTAATGTCGCTCTTTTCTACCAAAATCAATTGGGAGGTAAAAACGTGACTCCAGAAGTTGCAAATTCAGTTCAATCAAAATCTGATGCTAATACACCATCTACTAAATACCTTGAAAAAGGAGACTTTATTAGAATGGGTAATTTAACCTTCGGTTATACTGTTAAAGGAGATGTTTTAGAGCGTTTTAAAGTAAAATCAGCTCGTTTTTATGTAAACGGTTCTAATTTATTTGTAATTACTAAATATTCAGGTTTTGATCCGGAAGTTGATACTAATAAATCTTTAAATGGTATCCCTTCAGCAGGTATAGATTATTTGTCTTATCCAAAAGCTAGAACTTTTTCAGTAGGTCTTAACGTAACATTTTAATTAGAGTAAAAATGAAAAAAAATAATTTTATAAAGTACGGTATCTTTGCAGGAGCGTTAGTTCTTGGAGTTAGTTGTACTAATTTAGATGAAAAAATCCTTGATGCAACTGAAACTTCAAAGGCAGATCCTGATGCAGTTTTGACTTCAGCTTACAATGGATTACGTCAATTTGAGGGCCAAGACGGAATATTTGCCGTGCAAGAGGTTTCTACAGATTTCGTTATTGTACCAACACGTGCAGGTGACTGGGGTGATGGTGGTGCTTGGCTGCAAGATCATTTTCACACATGGGATTCAAACAGTAGAGAAATTAATACTGCTTGGAGACAAATGCTATCAAGTGTTTATAATTGTGATTTGGCATTAGGGATACAAGGAATTCCAGCTAGTAAGAAGGCACAAGCTCAATTTTTGAAAGCCTATTACTACTACAATGCAATTGATATGTTTGGTCAAGTGCCTTACAGAGAAGCAGGTAGTTCTCCAGACGATTTTCCTAAAGTTTGGACTTCTCCTGAAGCGACAGTTAAAATTATTGCACTGCTTGAAGAAGCATTGCCTAATTTGCCTTCAAAAGATACTTCTGATCCTTCAATTGCAAGTAAAGATGCAGCAAACTTTTTGTTAGCTAAAATTTATTTGAATAAAGCGGTATTTGATTCTCCAAGTCATACCGGATTTAATGCGAACAATGTGGCTAATATGAATAAAGTAGTTCAATACGTTGATGCTATTTCTAGCGCTACTACTTTAGCTTCGGATTACTGGGATAACTTTAAACCAGCAAATCATACTAGTCCGGAGTTAATTTTTACTGCCAAAAATATTAATGGTGTGGATATGGGTGGTATAAGAACAAGGTGGTATATGGGAAACCATTACAATCAAGTTCCAAGTGGTTGGAACGGATTTTCTGTACTGCAAGAGTATTACGACAAATTTGATCCGTCAGATAGACGTATTAAAAATAGTGATCCGGCTATTATTACTGCTTTCGGTAGTCCTCTAGGATTGCGTAAAGGACAGCAATATGACAAAGGAGGAGTTACTCCTCTAACAACAAGAGCTCAAAATGGTTCATTACCTTTAGATTTTCAAAGTGATTTGGCAAATTTGCCAGCAGATGGTAAAATCATTTCTCAAAGCTGGTTAGAAAGATGGGGTATTCGTCCACAAAAATACATTCCAGATGTGTCTAATATGGATAAACCGGAAAATGACTATGTGTTATTCCGTTACGCGGATGCTTTATTGATGAAAGCGGAGGCTATAACAAGAGGTGGTTCAAGCACAAGTACTGTTGTTTCTATTGCTGCTCAATTACAAGCTCGTCAAGGAATTACCACTATAATTAATTTGTCGACTTTGGCTAACATTGATAAAGCTAGGGCTACAGAATTGTGGGAAGAAGGTTGGAGAAGAAATGATATGATTCGTTTTGGAACTTATACTACTGCTAGAGCTACAATGAAGAATACTGATGCGTATAGAGTATTGTTACCCGTACCAACGACAGCTTTGTTGAATCCTAATATTAAACAAAATCCTGGATACTAAAAGTATTGTTTACTGTTAATTATATTTGGAGTTAGTTATTAAGAGGGTGATTTATTGCCCTCTTAATTTTTTTTATAATTGAGAGCTTCCTATGAAGCTCTTTTTTTGTTTTATTTTATACTATTTTTGGCTCTTTTTAATTTTTTTATAAACTGAAAAAAACATAAATTGCGACCTTATATTTATTTAAATTAATTCATTTTTAAGATGTTGAAGTGTATTGCGAGTTTTTTTCTATCTATAATTTTTATAAGTTGTTCTAAAGGAAATTCGGATTCCTTGTTTACTAAATTAGATGCTTCTGAAACGGGTATCAGTTTTAAGAATGAGGTGAAAAACGGTAAGAATATGAATATCTTCAAATATCGTAATTTCTATAACGGTGGCGGTGTAGCAATTGGTGATATCAATAATGATGGTTTGGCGGATGTCTTTTTTACTTCTAATCAAGGCACAAATAAGTTGTATTTGAATAAAGGCAATTTTAAATTTGAAGATATTTCAACAAAATCAGGGATTGAAGGTAAAAAAGCGTGGTCTACAGGTGTGGTGATGGTGGATGTCAACGGTGATGGTTTGCTAGATATTTATGTTTGTGATGCAGGAAGTAATATTGATGCTATAAGAAAAAGTCAGTTGTATATAAATAACGGGAATACTACTTTCACAGAAAAAGCGGCTGAATACAATCTTGCGAATACTGGAATTACAACCCATGCTGCCTTTTTTGACTATGACAAGGATGGGGATTTAGATTGTTATATTTTGAATAACAGCTTTATTCCGGTGGGGACCTTAAATTATTCTAATAAAAGAGAATTAAGAGATAAAGACTGGGATGTTGCTGAAATCCTTAAGGGTGGTGGTGATAAATTGATGCGTAATGACAATGGAAAATTTGTTGATGTTAGCGAATCAGCGGGTATTTTTAGTAGTTTGATTGGTTTTGGTTTAGGAGTAACTGTGGGGGATGTTAACGGTGATTTATATCCAGACATTTATATCTCAAATGATTTTTATGAAAGAGATTATTTATACATCAATAATAAAAACGGAACATTTACCGAACAAATTCAAGGTTGGGCAACTCATATAAGTCAATCTTCTATGGGGGCGGATTTAGCGGATGTTAATAATGATGGTAAATCTGATGTTTTTACAACTGATATGTTGCCAGAAGGAGATGCGCGTTTAAAAACAACAACTAGTTTTGATAACTACGATTTATTGACTAGAAAATTGAATTTAGATTTCTTTAATCAATATATGTCCAATACTTTACAGATTAATGACGGCAATAATAAATTTATTGAAGTAGCTAATTATGCAGGCGTGGCTAAAACGGATTGGAGTTGGGGAGCCTTGTTGTTTGACATGGATAATGATGGGTATAAAGATATTTATGTTTGTAATGGGATTTATCATGACTTGACGAATCAAGATTTTATGGACTTTTTTGCAAATGAATTTTTGCAGAAAATGGTAGTTACTGGTAAAAAAGAAGATATTGAAACCATTATAGCCAAGATGCCAAGCACGCCTATCTCAAATTACGCTTATAAAAATAATCATAATCTGACTTTTACAAATAATGCGATAAATTGGGGTTTGGATATGCCAAGTTTCTCTAATGGTGCGGCTTATGGTGATTTAGATAATGATGGTGATTTAGATTTAGTAGTTAATAATGTAAATATGGAATCCTTTGTTTACAGAAATAATTCAGAGAAAAACAAAGCAAATCATTTTGTAAAGGTAAAATTGAAAGGAGATAATCAAAATAAATTTGCTGTCGGGAGTGTAGTTGAATTATATTCAGGTAAGGAAATTATAAGACAAGAGTTAATTCCTTCAAGAGGTTTTCAATCTTCTATTGATTATGTAATGACGTTTGGTATTGGAACTAAAAAAATAGATTCATTACAGGTAATTTGGCCAAATGGAAAATCGCAAACGATAAAAAAAGTAATTCTCAATTCAACTATCAATTTATCAATTGGTGATGCTAAAAAAGAGTATGTCTTTAAAAAAACACAGCCAAAAGCTTTGTTTAAAGAGGTGAAATCAACCTTCATTACTCATAAAGAAAATGACTATATCGATTTTGATTATGAAGGATTAATCTCTAAAATGCTCTCACAAGAAGGACCTTCACTTGCCGTAGGAGATATTAATGGTGATGGGAATGATGATGTGTTTATTGGAGGTGCCAAAGGACAAGCAGGAAAAATTTATATGAACAAAGGAAACAATAGTTTTGGCGTCACAGTTCAAAAAGATTTGGATGTAGATGCTGATTTTGAAGATACAGCCGCTAGCTTCTTTGATGCGGATAATGATGGGCACCTTGATTTATTTGTAGGTTCAGGAGGAAATGAGAAATCGGATCAAGCTAATTATAAAAACCGTTTGTATTTGAATAATGGCAAAGGGATTTTTATAAAAAGCAAAACTACCATTCCAACAACTAATAATAATGTATCGGTTATTGCACCATGTGATTTTGATAATGATGGGGATGTAGATGTTTTTGTGGGGAGTAGAAGTGTTCCAGGAGTCTATGGTATTGACCCAAAACATTTATTATTAGAAAATGATGGCAAAGGAAATTTTACAAATATTATCGATAAAAAAGCCTTTAAACTTAACTCGACTGGAATGATTACTGATGCGGTTTGGGAAGACATTGATAATGATTCTAAGAAAGATTTGATTGTAGTAGGCGATTGGATGGCTCCACAAATCTTTAAAAATACAGGAAGACGTTTGGCTATTTTTAAATCAAATTTGACTGGTTATTCAGGTTTTTGGAATTCGATAAATTGTGTGGATTTGAATAATGACGGTAAAAAAGATTTTATTTTTGGGAATAAAGGAACTAATACAACTTATAAAGCTTCTGCTAAAAATCCTATGAAATTATTTGTCAATGATTTTGACAGTAATGGAACTATTGAACAAATTACTACTCGTACTATTGGAGGTAAAGATATGCCAATTCATTTAAAACAAGAATTGGCAAAACAAATTCCAGCTATTAAAAAGAAAAATTTAAGTTATGCTGATTATGCGAACAAATCAGTTCAAGAAATATTTGCTCAAGATGTAGTCGGCAATTCTTTACAAAAAAAGGCTGTGATTCAGGAAAGTGTCGTGGCTATTAATAAGGGTAATGGTCAGTTTGAAATAAAAATATTACCAAAAGAAGTGCAGTTTTCATCCGTAAATACGACTTGTGTGGTGGATGTTAATGAGGATGGAATTTTAGACCTCATACTTGGGGGAAATCAATATGAATTCAAACCGCAATTTGGGCGATTGGATGCCAATCATGGAAGTGTTTTGTTAGGGAGCAAAAAAGGTAATTTTACTTGGCTTCCTTATGCTAATTCTGGTTTCTTTTTAACTGGAGAAGTGCAAAAAATTAAAACAGTTAAAAGCAAAAATAATACGATAGCTATTTTAGCAGTACTCAATAATAATACTCCAAAACTATTTATAAGTAATGAATAATTTTTTTAAAATAGGTCTAGCGTCATTGCTATTTATAAGTTGTTCAAAGAATGAAAATCTATTATTTGAAAAACTATCGCCCGAAGAAAGTAATGTAAAGTTTAACAATCAATTAGATCAATCAAAGAATATTTCGATTTTAGATTATCTCTATTATTATAATGGAGGCGGAGTCGCTCTGGGTGATATTAATAATGATGGTTTAGTAGATATTTATTTCACGTCCAATCAAGGAAAAAACAAGTTATATCTCAATAAGGGCGGCAATAAATTTGAGGACATTTCTGTAAAAGCTGGCATAGAGGGGGGAAGTGATTGGAAAACGGGTTCTATTATGGTCGATGTTAATGGCGATGGGTATTTAGATATCTATGTTTGTGCAGTGGTAGGAATCAATGGATTTGAAGGTCATAATGAATTATTTATTAATAATAAAAATAATACCTTTACTGAAAGTGCTTCAGAATACGGATTAGATCTTGATAATTACAGTTCTTCGGCAGCGTTTTTTGATTACGACGGCGATGGTGATTTAGACATGTATTTGTTAAATCATGCGATTCATTCGGAAGCTTCTTATGGTAAAGCCGATATTCGAAATAAAAGAAATTATGAAAGTGGAGATAAACTATTTAGAAATGATGATGACAAATTTGTTGATGTAAGCGCGCAAGCGGGAATTTTTGGCGGTGCTAATGGCTATGGTTTAGGAATAGCGGTTTCTGATTTTAATTTGGATGGCAATCTAGACATTTATGTTTGTAACGATTTTCATGAAGATGATTATTACTACTTAAATAATGGGGATGGGACATTTACAGAAAGTATGAAGAATTACTTTGGTCATATTAGTAGATTTTCGATGGGAGTAGATGTCGCTGATATCAATCACGATGGTTTTCCGGACATAATGACATTGGATATGTTGCCTGAGGATGAAAAAGTTTTAAAATCTTCATCAGGTGACGATAATCCTCAAATGTTGAAGGTTAGAACAGAAAAATTAGGGTATCATTATCAATATACCAGAAATATGTTGCAAATTAATCAGGGAGGGAAACATTTTACAGAAACAGCTTTGTTGAGTGGGGTAGCGGCAACAGATTGGAGTTGGAGCTCCTTATTTGCGGATTATGATCAAGATGGAGAACAAGATATTTTTATTTGTAATGGAATTCCGAAACGGCCAAATGATTTGGATTACATAAAGTATTTTTCAAATGACCATGTAAAAACCAAACTTAATACAACTAAATTATTGGATAAACAGGCGCTAAAGAAAATGCCTAAAGGCAATGTAACCAATTATGTGTTTCAAGGAGCTAAAGATTTACAATTTAAAAACAAATCTAATGAATGGATAGAAAATGATTCCATTATTTCAAATGGTGGTGCTTATGCAGATTTAGATAATGATGGTGATTTGGATGTTGTGACCAATAATTTGAATAGTGTGGCTTCTATTTATATTAACAGGACTAATAATAAAGCCAATTATTTAAAATTAAAATTACGTTTTGGAGGAAAGAATACTTTCGGGATAGGAAGTAAAGTAATTTCGTATGTAAAAGGCAAAAAACAATTTAAAGAAATTCAAACTACTCGTGGTTTTCAATCCAGTTCAGAACCCATAATTCATTTTGGTTACGGAAAAATAAAGCAAGTAGATTCTATTCAGGTGATTTGGCCAGATAAAACGGTCCAAACCCTGAAAAATGTAAAAACGAATCAGACGCTTACAATCCAACCTAATCCTGGGCGTAAAGTATTTAATTATGCAAAATTACATCCAGCTATTTTGCCTATTTTTAAAAAAACAGAAACCAATTTAGGAATCGATTTTACACATCAAGAAAACGACTTTGTTGATTTTACAGCTCAAAAATTAATGCCCTATCAACGTTCTGATCGTGGACCGGCAACTGTTGTTGGAGACTTGAATAATGATGGTAAAGAAGATGTTTTCTTTGGAGGTTCACAAGGAAAGTTAGCCGCAATTTACCTTCAAAAGGGAAAAGGATTTTCAAAAAAAGCATTCAATTCAATTTACTTAGATTCCATTTATGAAGATGCCTCGGCGGTGATTGGTGATTTCAATGGTGATAAGCAAAATGATTTAGTAGTTGCTTCTGGAAGTGGACAATATGCTGCGGACCTGATTCATCGATTGTATTTAGGAAATGCACTAATTAAAAGTGCTTTTCCAGATACAAAGGCAATGAATGCTTCTGTCATTAAAACAATTGATTATGATAAGGACGGCGATTTGGATTTGTTTATCGGAAATAATTCTAAGTATAATAGTTTTGGGCTAATGCCAGATTGTTATTTGTTAAATAATAATAAAGGTGTGTTTTCAATAGTTCAAAGTAAAATTTTTG
The DNA here is from genome assembly GCF_042787335.1 of Flavobacterium fructosi. Classification (NCBI taxonomy): domain Bacteria; kingdom Pseudomonadati; phylum Bacteroidota; class Flavobacteriia; order Flavobacteriales; family Flavobacteriaceae; genus Flavobacterium; species Flavobacterium fructosi. The sequence continues at coordinate 134,962 of NZ_JBHZQA010000001.1, forward strand.
CGGGAATCGGAATGGTTACAGATGCGGTGGTTACGGATTTTAATAATGATGGAAACCTAGATTTGATTGTAGTGGGTGAATGGATGAAACCTAAATTTTTTGCCAATATAAAAGGAAGTTTTAAAGAGGTTACAGAAAGTCTTTTACCAGGAAATCAGAATGGGTTATGGCAGTCTATTTGTGCATTTGATATCGACCATGATGGAGATCAAGATTATTTAGTGGGCAATTGGGGAATGAATTCAAAATTCAAAGCCTCTACGGAATTTCCTATGAAAATGTATTACGATGATTTTGATACCAACGACACTTTTGAAACAATTGTTGCGATCGAAAAAAACGGAAAATACTACACTACATTGGGGTTAGATGAATTAGCAGAAGAATTCAGTGGAATGTTGAAAAAGAAATTTAACACCTATAAATCCTTTGCTGGAAAAACACTGGAGGAAGTTTTTGATCCCAAAATGTTAGACAAAGCAAAATTGTATGAAGTCCATAATTTAAAATCAGGATATTTAAGAAATGACAAGGGTAAATTCACTTTTGTTCCATTTTCCAATAAAATGCAAGTTAGCCCAATTACAAGTTTTGCAAAAGCTGATTTTGATGGTGATGGGCAAGACGAAGTTTTTGCTGCGGGAAATTATTTTGGGGTGACTCCATATCATAGCCGATTTGATGGCTTTTCTGGAGCGTTAATTAAAAATCAAAAAACAATTTATTTAGGGAATCAATTAGGAATTGATTTGACGCAAAAAGCAGTGCGTCACTTGGATATTATTCCGTTTAATGGGAAAAAATATTTATTGGTAACCATAAATAATAAAAAAGCGGAAGTCTATGAACTGCCGATGAATAAGAATTAAAACAATAAAAAATGAAAACTAAAATTTATCTTGTAGGAATTATGGCGCTTCTTTTTGCTTCGTGCAAAAAAGAAAAAGCCATTGTTATTACTACCAGTGATTATTGCTCAGCCATTGATACAGTAACAGGGATTATGGTTCATGATATTTTCTCTCCTCCAGTAGCTAGTAGAATTTATGTTTATCCGAATATTGCAGCGTATGAAATTATGGCTCAAAACAGCCCTAAATATAAAAGTCTCCAAGGACAATTAAAAGGATTAGATTCTATTCCTAAACTAGATCCAAAAAGTGGAGTTAATAAAAATTTAGCGGCACTTATTGCCCATATTGAGGTGAGTAAACAATTAATTTTTTCCGAAGAAGCGCTAGGGAAATATAGAGACAGTTTGTACCAAAAATGGGAAGATGAGAACGCTAAGGAATTTCTGGTTTCAAAAGAGTATGGCTTAAAAGTAGCCGATCAAATTAAAAAATGGATGGGAAAAGACAACTATAAACAAACTAGAACTTTTTCTAAATTTTCTGTTCATGCTGATCAACCCGGAAGGTGGCAGCCTACACCACCAGCATACATGGATGCCGTTGAACCGCATTGGGGGGAAATAAGAACTTTAGTTATGGATTCAGCTTCTCAATTTAAAGCAATTGCACCCTACCCTTTTTCTATTGATAAAAATTCTTCTTTTTACAAAGAAGCCAAGGAAACTTATGACGTAGGAAATATGATTTCCGAAAAATTAATAGTTATGGAAAAAAGTAAAAAGAATGTAATTCCGGAGGAATCCGCTATTGCCACTTTTTGGGATTGCAATCCATATGCTACAGTAACGCAGGGACACATGATGTTTGCCAAAAAGAAAAACTCACCCGATGCACATTGGATGAATATTACTAAAATTGCTTTGAAAAAAAATAAATCTGATTTTGAAACTACTGTTTTTGCCTACACTAAAACTTCAATCGGAGTTTTTGAAAGTATTATCAGTTGCTGGAATGGAAAATTTAGAACTAATGTAGTTAGACCTGAAACTTACATTAATCAAAATATTGATGAAAATTGGAGACCGCAATTGCAAACACCTCCTTTTCCGGAATATACAAGTGGACATTCCGTGATTTCTTCTTGCTCATCACTAATTTTAACTTCTATTTTTGGAGATAATTTCAGCTACATTGATGATTCTGAAGTTTCTTTTGGGTTACCAAAAAGACCTTTTAAATCGTTCAAGCAAGCTGCAGCAGAAGCTTCTATTAGCAGGTTGTATGGAGGTATTCATTATAGAGCCTCAATTGAGAATGGGGTAGTTCAAGGTACAAATCTAGGGACGTATATTAATAGTAAAATCAAATTTTTTAAATCTAAATAAATCAAATTCATATAATGAATAATAAGTTAAAGGGGTTATTAGCTGTCATTTTACTTTCTTTTTTAGGATGGTATTTTTTATTAAAGCAATCGGATTATACTATTACTTTTAAAGTTAATGCTGCAACAGGAACTATTTCTCAAGGAATTGTAGAATGGTCGGCAACTCAGTCTAAAAAACAAAATGAAACGTATTCTATTTTAGAAAAAAGAAATTTTGATTTCATCAAACAACAGATGAAAAAAGGAAATGAAGAATTGGAATACACTTGGGATATGAAATCAATTAATGATTCAATGACCAAAGTTACCATTGGAATAAAAGATTTGAATCATTCCTTTTATAATAGGTTAACGGCTCCTTTTATTTCAACCAAGTTTAGAACGGAACAAATAGAGAAAATAAAATCGTTTAAATTGGGACTTGAAGATCATATTGGCGATTTTAAAATTAGAATTGATGGTGAAGGCTCGTCTAAAGAAATGTATGTAGCTTATATTTCTTTAAAAAGTGTTTTACAGGAAAAAGCCCAAACTATGCTTGAGTATGATCCTAAAATTATAGGCTATTTAGATAAAAACAAAATAAAAATAATAGGTTATCGTCCCTATTTAGAAATTACAGGTTGGGATGAAGATAAAGAAATTGTTAATTTTAATTATTGTTTTCCAATTCCCAAAGACACAAAATATATTCCAGACAGTAATGTCAAATTCAAAATTATACCGGCCTTGAAGGGAATTCAGGCGACTTATTTTGGAAATTATAGAACTTCAGATAGAGCTTGGTTTACATTGCTTGATTATGCAAAGAAGAATGATATTAAAATAGAAAATAAACCTTTGGAGCATTTCCTAGCAAATCCTTTTAATGGAGGAAGTGAATTGGAATGGGAGACTAAAATTATTATTCCATTTGCCAAAAAATAAAAAACATATTCTTCAGTTATTTTACTACTTCGAAAACGTTTTCGGTTATTCCGAAAACGTTTTTGTTTTATTTCTTTATTTAATTGGAAATTTTAAAATTAAATTTAAAAAAAATTAACATACTAAAGAATGGGAATTAAAATAAAATTAAGTTTTTGGCAGATTATCAATATGAATGTTGGTTTTCTGGGTATTCAATATAGTTTTGGTTTACAGCAAAGTGCAGTAAATCCGATTTATGATTTTCTTGGTGCCAGTCCTGACCAGTTGCCATTACTTAATCTAGCCGGACCATTGACGGGATTATTGATTCAACCAATAATTGGAGCATTAAGTGATAAAACATGGTCGCCAAAATTTGGAGGAAGAAGAAAACCTTTCTTTCTAATAGGGGCGTTAGTTTGCAGTGTTGCATTATTCTTATTTCCGTTTAGTAGTTCGCTTTGGATGGCAGCGGGATTATTATGGATTTTAGATGCAGGGAATAATACCGCAATGGAACCATATCGGGCCTTTATCGCAGACAAATTAGATGTATCGCAACAACCTGTCGGTTTTCAGGCTCAGAGTTTCTTCACCGGTTTTGGACAAACATTGGCAAATATATCGTTGTTTATATTTCCCATGATATTTATTGGTACAACTGGAAAATTACCCACTTGGGTATATGCCTCTTTTTTTCTCGGGGCAGTATGTTCAATAGCTTCCGTTTTATGGAGTTCGCACACGACAAAAGAAATTCCGCCTACAGAGGAAGAGCTGCAAAAAATACGGGAAGAACCTTTAAATATATCTACACCATTTATTGATATTTTTAATGCCGTAAAACATATGCCTAAGGTAATGTGGCAACTGGCTTTGGTATATCTATTTCAATGGTACGCTTTGTTTTGTTATTGGCAAAATTCATCGAAAAGTGTTGCTCTCTCGGTTTGGCATACAACACCTCAAAAAGACATGAAATTATATTCCGAAGCGGTAGGATGGACAGGATTAGTAAATGGATGGTATAATATTGTTACTTTTTTATGTGCGTTTTCATTAGTGTATTTTGCTAAAAAGTATTCGGCAAAATTTGTTCATTTTACTTGTTTGATGTTGGCAGCAATTGGCTTTTTAATTTTCCCTCATGTAGAAAACAAATATTTATTATTTCCAGCCATAACTGGTTTTGGAATTGGATGGGCTAGTATGATGGGAATACCTTATTTGATGGTCGTAAATGACATACCTAAAGAACGCTATGGAGTTTATATGGGAATTATCAATATGATGATTGTAATTCCGATGTTTATTCAAACGATAACTTTTGGTTATATTTTAAAACATTTTTTGAATAATGACCCTAGATTAGCAATAACTTTTGCGGGAGTACTATTGATAATTGGCGCAGTATGCACCTTATTTATTAAAACTAAGAAAGTAGAATTAAGTGAATGATTTAAATTACAGTAAAGCAATTGAATTGCTACAGCGTGCTTCCTCAAGCGAAGGTTTTTTAGCTAGTGCTCAAGATGTTTCTAATTATAAAAGAGTATGGGCGAGAGATGGTGTAATCTGTGGATTGGCGGCATTGGCTTCAGGAAATGAAGAATTGATTGAAATTTTTCGAAGAACATTAGAAACATTAGCCAGTAATCAACACCATAATGGGACAATTCCTTCAAATGTAATGACCAATGAGGATTTCATTGAAGTGAGTTACGGAGGTTTGGCGGGAAGAGTTGATGCAGTGACTTGGTTTATTATAGGTATTTGTCAATATTCATTTTATGCAAATGATTCCGCTTTCGTAGAAAAATACGAAAGTAATATTCAAAAGTGTTTACAGCTTTTGGAAGCTTGGGAGTTTAATAATAAGCATTTATTATATGTACCGCTTTCAGGTAACTGGGCTGATGAATACATTACAGATGGTTATGTTTTATCCGATCAATTGCTTCGAATATGGGCATTAAGAAGTTACAATCACTTTGCAAAAGACAGCTCGATTACCAATAAAATTCAAAAAATTACGGAGCAAATCGAAATTAATTTTACTCCAAATTCGGTTGGTGAGAAATACCATGAGCGTGCATATAATGAAGTAAATTTTCAAAGATATATGCCTTGTTCTTTTTCTCCAGCAGGATACAAAATGCAATTTGATGCCTTCGGAAATTCGTTGGCGCTGTTTCTAAATATTGGTTCCATAGATTTTCAAAATAGTATTTTAGAGTACTCATTAGAAATAAAAAATGAAATGTCTTTACAATTATTACCCGCTTTTTGGCCTGCAATAAAAGAGAGTGATTTAGACTGGAACTTGCTTAAAAATAATTGTAAATACGAATTTAGGAATAACCCTAATGAGTTTCATAACGGGGGGACTTGGTCGATGGTGAACGGATTTTATGGTTTGGCTTTATTAGGCAAAGAAAAACGATTGGAGGCAAGCCAGCTTTTAGATTCGGTAAATGAAATGAATGCCGTGGAGGATTTTAGTTTTTATGAAAATTTCAATAGTGTTACTAAAGTGCCAAATGGAGTTCCTTTTTGTGCCTGGAGTGCAGCAGCAACGGTGATGTTGCATCAAAGTATAAGTACTAATTTTAAATTTTTAGTGTAAAGTGGAAAAAATAATAGATATAATATGTGTAGGTGAAGTGCTAATTGATTTTATTGGACATGAAGTAAATACTTCTATCAATAGAACAAAGGATTACCACCGTTTTCTTGGCGGATCGCCAACTAATGTAGCGGTAAATGCTTCAAGATTGGGTTTAAAATCGGCTTTAATAGCTACTTGTGGACAGGATGGTTTGGGAGAATATATCGTTCGTAAATTAAAGGAGAATAATGTTAGTACTACTCAGGTAAAGAAATTGGAAGGGGTTCCTACCTCAATCATTCTTGTTTCAAAATCCTCGGGAACACCAGATTTTATTCCATACCGTGAGGCGGATTATCAGATTGAACAAAATCAGATTACAGATGAACTGCTAGAAAGTGCAAAAATATTTCATACCACTTGCTTTGCATTGAGCAAAGATCCGGCGCGAACTACTATTTTAGAGGGTGCTAAAAGAGCAAAGAAATTAGGATTATTAACGAGCATCGACATTAATTTTTCGGAAAGAATCTGGCCTGATCGAGAAGAAGCAAAAGTTGTCTTAAAAGAATATTTATCGACTAATCCTCTAGTAAAACTTAGTGAGGACGACTGTTATAGACTCTTCGCCGAATCTAAAACGGAAGACTTTATTTTTGAATATTTTCATGGATTAGGTGCTTCAACTATTTGTTTGACAAAAGGAAAAGATGGAGTTGTATTGTCAAATATTGATTATGGTATGTTTCATCAAAAGGCTTTGCCAATAGAAGATATAAAAGACACTACCGGTGCGGGTGATGCTTTTTGGACAGGTTTTTTATATGCACAATTAGAAAATAAAAATCTGGAAGTATCCATTACAATAGCTCAGAGATTAGCAGTGCTAAAACTTCAAAACGTGGGGAGGTTACCGGAAGGAATAAATTTTAAAGACTATTTGAATATCGAATCGTAATTTGTTTTAAACCAAAACCAAATATATATTAAATGAGAAAAAGTACGATAAAAATTGCAATGTATTTGAATTATTTTGTGTTTGCTATACTGCTAAATAGTGTTGGAATAGTAATATTAAAAGCGCAAAAGAATTATGGTGTCGATGAATTACAGGCGAGTATTCTTGAGGCTTTTAAGGATTTGCCTATAGCAATAGTTTCTTTTTTAATCGGTTCTTTTTTGCCAAGAATTGGATATAAACGAGCTATGCTTATTGGATTGGCATTAGTTTCTGTTGCCTGTGTAAATATGTATTTTGGAAATTCGTTTGGCACCGCAAAATTGCTTTTTGCTACGGTGGGTGTTTCTTTTGCATTAATAAAAGTGTCAGTTTATTCTCTTATTGGAACCGTTACGGATAATCAACAGGAACATAATAGCTTGATGAGTAGTATTGAAGGCGTTTTTATGATTGGGATTGCTGTAGCTTATTTTTTATTTCCCGCTTTTAATTCTGAAGTGAATCCGGACGCCTGGTTAAATGTATATTGGTTATTAGCAGCAATTTCATTAGTGTCTTTTGGATTTTTGTTTTTTGCCAAATTTGAAAATGGAACTGAAATACCGGGAGTTAATTTAGCCGATGATTTTAAACAAATGTTTAAATTATTTGCAAAACTATTAACAATTGTTTTTGTAATAAGTGCTTTTTTGTTTGTGATGATTGAACAAGGAATAATGTCCTGGTTGCCTACTTTTAATAGTAAAGTATTACATCTACCAGAGAATATCAGCATTATGATGGCGAGTATTTTGGCAATTTCATTAGCAGTTGGTAGACTTTTGGCCGGTGTGATAACTAAAAAAGTAAATTGGATTTGGGTACTCAGTTCCTGTATTGTAATAGCGATGTTAATAGTCGTTTTTGTACTTCCAAAAACCGTTGGATTAGATGTAAAACAGATTAATTCGCTAAGCGATATTCCATTAATTGGTTTCGCATTTCCGTTGGTCGGGCTTTTTATTGCACCAATTTATCCTCTTTTAAATTCGGTCGTTTTAAGTGCGTTGCCTAAAAAATTGCACAGCTCGATGACTGGATTAATTGTCGTTTTCTCGGCACTCGGAGGTACTCTTGGCTCTAGAACTATTGGATATTTATTCAAAAATGAAGGTCCTGAAAATGCATTCTATTATACTTTAATTCCAATGTCTTTATTGCTAGCTTCTTTCTTTATATTAAAAAAACTTACTTCAAAAAAAAATGAAATTCTTACTTAACATAGACAAGGTATTCCAAGAGCTGCTGCTTCAGGAAGATACAGATAATGACAAAAAAATCACCAAAGACGATGAGGGTCCTAAGAAATTTGTTTTAAGTGATGAAAAAACAAAGCAGCGACAAGTAATTGAGGGAACGTATCATTTATCTAATTTACTTCAGGAATTGGCGAAGCTGAAAGAAAGTAATATTCAAGTTGGAGAGGTAGATTTAAATCGGATTCAAGAAAATCCTGTAGAACGTATTTCGAGAAAAATCAAAGAAGATTATTGGGACGAACTTACGCGTACAATTGATAAAAAGGGACTTACTCAAATCATGGAAGACGAAAAGACTTCCAATAAAATGCCTACGCTATATGTTTCTGCGAAAGATAAGCAAGGGGTAGTTTATTTTAAAGAATTAGAAAAAGAGCTTAGAAATTTTAAACTCGAAATCTTACCTGAAAATTATTCGGTTGAATATGTTGATACTTTAAATACAAAACCAGGAATTCTTGCCTTGGCGTTAGAACAAAAGTTATATAGTCTGCAAGGTGTTCCTTTTGTAGTGCCAGGAGGAAGGTTTAATGAAATGTATGGTTGGGACAGTTATTTCATTGGAGTTGGTTTGTTAATTGATAATCAACTGGAAAAAGCCATGGCTATTGCTGAAAACTTTAAGTATCAGATCATACATTATGGAAAAATACTAAATGCAAATCGAAGTTATTACTTAACCAGAACGCAGCCTCCTTTATATTCGTCGCTATTGATTGATATAGTTAAATATAAAGAGCCAAGTTTAGATTGGTTACGAAGTCATCTTGAAATCGTAATCCTGGAATACAACACGGTTTGGATGGTGCATGGAAATCGATTGACTGAAACGGGTTTAAATCGGTATAAAGCAGATGGTGTCGGTATGCCTTTTGAAGTGGAACCGGGGCATTTTGATGATGTTTTTGAACCTTACGCTAAAAAATACAAGTTGCCCATTCGAGAATTTGAGAAAAAATATTTGGAAAGAACATTGGTTGATGCGGAGCTCGATTTGTATTTTGTACATGATCGTAGCATGAGAGAAAGTGGGCATGATACAACGAATAGGTTTATAAATACTTGTGCCAATTTGAATTCAATAGATGTAAATAGTTTTCTTTATAAATATGAGAAAGATATTGCTTACCTGATAAAAGAGTATTTTAATGCTTCTTTTGAGATAGAAGAAGTCATTTATACGGCAGAAGAATGGGAACTGAAGGCCCTTTTTAGAAAAGATAAAATCAATGAATTATGCTGGAATGAAGAATCAAGTATGTATTTTGATTATGATTTTGTAAATAATAAACAATTCCCATTTGAAGCAGCTGCAACTTTTTTTCCTTTATGGTCTAAACTATGCAGTGAGGAGCAAGCTAAAAAATTAGTAGAAATTGCATTGCCACAATTTGTAATGAGCGGTGGAATTACAGGAAGTACGCAAGCTAGTATTGCTAATTTTCCAAAAGACGTGCCACAGCGACAATGGGATTATCCATTTGGTTGGGCGCCACATCAAATGTTATTATGGGAAGGATTAATTAATTATAACTATCTGGATAAAGCACAAGAGATGGTTTATCGCTGGCTGTGGCTAATCACAAAAAATGCGGTCGAGTATAACGGAACCATTCCTGAAAAGTTTGATTTAGAAATTAGTTCTCATAAAGTTTTTGCGGAGTATGGTAATGTAGGAACTGAATTTGATTACATCGCAAAAGAAGGATTTGGGTGGGTAAATGCTTCCTATCAATATGGTTTGCGAATATTGAATGATAATTTGAAACAGGAACTGAACAAGTTGACTGTTCCGGACGAACTGTTTTAAAAATAAAAATAATTTTTTTTGTCATTTGTATGTTATTTTTTCTAACTTTATAATTCAATAAATTTATTCAAAATGACTGTAAATCAAATATTAAGCACAAAAGGAAACGAAGTATATTCAATCGTCTCTACTATTACTGTATATGAAGCTTTAAAGGTAATGGGAGAAAGGAATATTGGAGCAGTATTGATAATTGAAGATAATGTATTAAAGGGCGTTTTATCTGAAAGAGATTATGCTAGGAAAATTGTTCTTAAAGACAAATCTTCAAAAAAAACTCATGTGAATGAAATAATGGAAAAGGAATTTTTTACAGTAAAGCCATCTGACAATCTAGACTACTGTATGGAATTGATGAGTACAAAAAGAATACGGCATTTACCGGTTATCGAAAATGATCAAACAATAGGGATTATTTCGATGGGAGACGTTGTAAAAGCGATTATCGAAGTTCAAAAAAACACAATCCAACATTTAGATTCTTATATCAGCGGAAGCAAGATATAATAGGGTCAAATTATAAATTAAAATAGCTGCAAATTTTTGCAGCTATTTTAATTTATACATAATGACTTAGGCTCTTTTTTGTAAAAGAACACGATAATAGCTTACTTTTTAGGAAGAGTGGTATATCTTTGTAAACTAGGATAAAATCTAAAAAATGGACAAAAACAGCAAAAGAAGAGAGGCATTATTATACCACGCAAAGCCTACTCCAGGTAAAATTCAAGTAGTTCCAACTAAGAAATATGCAACCCAAAGAGATTTGTCTTTGGCCTATTCGCCAGGTGTAGCAGAACCTTGTTTGGAAATTGCAAAAGATATAAATAATGTATATAAATATACAGCAAAAGGAAATCTTGTTGCTGTGATTACAAACGGAACTGCCGTTTTAGGACTTGGTGATATTGGTCCGGAAGCATCAAAACCGGTAATGGAAGGTAAAGGTTTATTGTTTAAAATTTTTGCAGATATAGATGTATTTGATATTGAAATAGGGACTAAAGATATTGAAGAATTTATTCAAACTGTCAAAAATATTGCACCAACTTTTGGTGGGATAAATCTGGAAGATATCAAAGCTCCTGAATCTTTTGAAATAGAAAGACGACTGGTAGAAGAATTAAATATTCCGGTGATGCATGATGATCAGCATGGTACTGCAATTATATCATCTGCAGCTTTATTGAATGCGTTGGAATTGGCGAATAAAAAATCAGGAGAGGTAAAATTGGTAGTTTCGGGAGCAGGCTCAGCAGCTCTTGCTTGTGCTGATTTATATGTTTTACTTGGAGTGAAAATAGAAAACATACTAATGTTTAACAGTAAAGGAGTCTTGACAAAAGGCAATAAATCTCTTTCTGATTTGCAGCAAAAATATGCAAAGGATGTTGAGCCAATGAGTCTGGAAGAAGCATTAGTTGGAGCTGATGTTTTCTTAGGATTATCAACAGGAGATATTATGACGGCTCAAATGTTATTAGGGATGGCAGAAAATCCGATCGTTTTTGCGATGGCAAATCCAGATCCTGAAATCGATTATAACCTCGCTATTGCAACTCGTAAAGATGTTATTATGGCAACTGGTCGTTCTGATCATCCTAATCAGGTAAATAATGTTCTTGGATTTCCATATATCTTTAGAGGTGCACTAGATGTTAGAGCTACCAAAATAAATGAGGCTATGAAAATGGCAGCGGTACGAGCACTTGCATTATTGGCTAAAGAATCCGTTCCGGAGCAAGTGAATGTTGCTTACGGAGCAACTAAGTTAATTTTTGGAAGAGATTATATTATTCCAAAACCATTTGATCCGAGATTGATTACAATTGTTGCCCCAGCTGTTGCTAAAGCAGCCATGGAGTCAGGAGTTGCGTTGAATCCAATATTAGACTGGAAAAGATATGAGGAAGAACTTTTAGATCGATTGGGGAATGACAACAAAATGGTTCGATTGATTACCAATAGAGCCAAAATGGATCCAAAACGAATCGTTTTTGCGGAAGCAGATCATTTAGATGTTCTCAAAGCGGCGCAAATTGTATTAGAAGAAGGAATCGGTTTCCCCATTTTGCTTGGAAATAAAGAAATTATTTTGGAATTAAAAGAAGAGCTAGGTTTCGATGCTGATGTTCCGATTATTGATCCAAAAGAAAAAGTGGAGGAATTTAGAAGAAATAAGTTTGCGAGCACCTATTGGTCTTCCAGACAAAGACGCGGTATATCATTATTGGATGCTCAAAAATTAATGCGCGAAAGAAACTATTTTGCTGCTATGATGGTCAATGAGGGAGAAGCCGACGCATTAGTTACAGGACATTCCAGAAGTTATCCTTCTGTGGTAAAACCAATGTTACAACTTATCGATAAAGCGCATGGAGCGTCACTAGTTGCCACGACAAATATGATGATGACGACTCGTGGGCCAATGTTCTTATCTGATACTGCTATAAACATTAATCCTTCAGCAGACGATTTAGCAAAAATTGCCATAATGACTGCTAAAACGGCCAGAATGTTTGGTGTAGAGCCGGTTATAGCGATGATTTCTTATTCTAATTTTGGATCTTCAACGAATGAAAGTGCTTCAAAAGTTAGAGACGCAGTGGCTTATCTGCATAAAAATCATCCAGAGATGGTTATTGATGGCGAACTTCAAGCTGATTTTGCTTTAAATCCAGAAATGTTAAAAGCAAAGTTTCCATTTTCTAAACTAGCAGGTAAAAAAGTGAATACTTTAATTTTTCCAAATCTTGAATCGGCTAATATTACTTATAAACTATTGAAAGAATTAAATAAAGTGGACTCAATAGGACCGATTATGTTAGGAATGGGGAAACCTGTTCATATATTTCAATTAGGTGCAAGCGTAGAAGAAATGGTAAATATGGCAGCTATTGCTGTGATTGACGCCCAAGAAAAGCAAAAGAAAAAACAACTATAATAAGTTGTTTTTTGGTAATAAAAATAGTTGTAAAGATAAATTTAGTAAGATAATTTGCTAATTTTGTTATATTTGGAGGTATATAATAATAACGATGATAGCACATTTACAAGGAAAATTAGTAGAAAAATCACCAACACAGGTAGTTATTGATTGCGGAGGTGTTGGGTACGATGTAAATATTTCTTTGCATACCTACTCATTGCTTCCTAATACTGACTTTATAAAATTGTATACGCATCTTCAAATAAAAGAAGATGCGCATACTTTATTTGGTTTTGTAGAAAAATCTGAAAGAGAGATTTTTAAATTATTATTATCAGTTTCTGGTATTGGGGCTAGCATTGCCAGAACGATGTTGTCTTCCTTAGATCCCAAACAAATTACGAATGCAATTGCATCAGGAGATGTAGTTACAATTCAATCCATAAAAGGAATTGGTAGTAAAACGGCCCAAAGAGTGATACTTGATTTGAAAGAAAAAGTATTGAAATTGTATGATTTAGATGAAATTTCTTTATCAAACAACAATACAAATCGAGATGAAGCGTTATCTGCTTTGGAGGTGTTAGGTTTTGTTCGAAAAACTTCAGAACGAATCGTAGAAAAAATTGTAAAAGAGGATCCAGAGGCTTCTGTTGAATCGATTATTAAAAAAGCTTTAAAAAACTTATAAAAGAGACTCAAAAAACGGATTATATGCATAAAATTTGTATTTTTTTGCTAGTCATATTTTGTGGTTTTGTATCGAAAGCCCAAGTTACACCAATTGCTCAGGATACAATTAAAACTGGTTTTTCTACAGGGAAAGTCCAACTTAAAAATCCTCAAAGTATTCTTTCGGCTTATTCCTATGATCCTGTCACAGATCGATATATTTATACTAATTCTGTCGACGGGTTTTCTATTGACTATCCTATAATATTAACGCCAAAAGAATATGAAAACTTGGTTTTGAAAGAATCCATGCGGGATTATTTCCGGAAAAAAGTGGATGCGATAGATGGGAAAAAAGAGGGGAGTGAAGCCGCTAAAAAAGATTTACTGCCAAGATATTACGTAAAATCTGGTCTTTTTGAATCCATTTTCGGAAGCAATACCATTGATGTGAAACCAACGGGATCTGTAGAAATGGATTTAGGGATGCGTTACACAAAGCAAGACAATCCTTCCTTTTCACCAAGAAACAGATCCAATCTTTCTTTTGATTTCAATCAAAGGATAAGTATGAGTTTGATGGGAAAAGTAGGGACACGACTTAATGTAAATGCTAACTATGACACGCAGTCTACTTTTGCCTTTCAAAATTTAATAAAGTTAGAATACGCCCCTTCTCAAGATGATATTATTCAAAAAATTGAGGTTGGAAACGTAAGTATGCCACTAAACAGTTCCTTGATTAGAGGTGCTCAAAGTTTATTTGGTGTGAAAACACAATTGCAATTTGGTAAAACGACAGTAACAGGTGTATTTTCGGAACAGAAATCGCAAACCAAAAGCATCGTTGCCCAAGGAGGCGGAACAATTCAGGATTTTGATATTTATGCCTTAGATTATGATAACGACAGACACTTTTTCTTGTCGCAGTATTTCAGAAATAAATACGACGCATCCTTAAAAAATTACCCTTTTATTGATAGTAGAGTTCAAATTTCAAGATTAGAAATTTGGGTTACCAATAAACAAAACAGAGTTACTACTACTAATAACAATTTAAGAAATATTATTGCGCTTCAGGATTTAGGGGAAGGGCAATTATCGGGTTTGGCGGATAATGAGGTAGTGGTGTTAGACCCTTCCACCGGAATTTTTAATAATCCAATCGATTCTCCTTCAGACAATTCAAATAATGATTTTGATCCTGCGCAAATAGCAGCCGGAAGTGGTTTGTTAAACAATAACATTCGCGAAATAGTAACCTCAAGTTCAGGTTTTAATGCTTCGGTAAGTGAAGGACAGGATTATTCTAAGCTCGAAAATGCCAGAAAGTTGAATCCTAATGAATATACATTTAATGCTCAATTAGGATATATTTCGTTACAACAACGATTAGCCAATGATGAGGTTTTAGCTGTTGCTTATCAATATACGATTGGTGACAAAGTTTACCAAGTAGGGGAGTTTGGAAGCGACGGGGTAGATGCGACCGTTGTAACAGGTACTAATCAATCAAATCAGGCAATTATAACACAGAGTTTGATATTGAAAATGCTGAAAAGTAATTTGACCAATGTCAAAAATCCGGTTTGGAACCTGATGATGAAAAATATCTATCAAATTCCGGGTGCATATCAAGTAAAACAAGAAGATTTCAGATTTAATATTCTTTATACTGATCCTTCGGCTTTAAATTATATTACAGAAGCAAAAGATGCGGCCGGAAATCCAGTTCCATTTCCTGGGCCAGATCCATTAAAAACACCAAAGGAAAATGAAGAAAATAAAGTAGCTGAAACCCCTTTACTTAAAGTGTTCAATTTAGATAAACTGAATTACAATAATGATCCACAAACAGGAGGAGATGGTTTTTTTGATTTCATGCAAGGCTTAACTATCGATGCTCAAAACGGGAGAATTATTTTTACAACTAAAGAGCCATTTGGAGAATTATTATTTTCTAAATTATCGAACACTGGTTCAGCAGAAAATTATAACAATGAAAGTAGTTATAACGCGAATCAAAAGAAATACGTGTTTAAAAGCATGTATCGAAACACGCAATCGGGGGCCTTACAAGACAGTGATAAAAACAAGTTTTTATTAAGAGGTAAGTACAAATCTACTGGTGGTGACGGAATTCCCATTGGGGCTTTTAATGTTCCTAGAGGATCAGTTGTTGTGACTGCAGGAGGAAGGATTTTAGTTGAGGGGATAGATTATAGTGTCAATTATCAATTGGGACGAGTTCAAATTCTGGATCCATCTCTTCAAGCATCGAATACGCCAATAAATGTTTCTTTGGAGAATAATTCAATTTTTGGCCAACAAACTAGAAGGTTTATGGGCGTTAATGTGGAACATAAAATTTCGGATAATTTTTTAGTGGGTGCTACATTTTTAAAAATGTCCGAAAGACCATTTACACAAAAATCAAGCTTCGGCCAAGAATCAGTGAATAACACGATTTTCGGATTCAATTCTAATTTTTCCACAGAGGTTCCTTTTTTAACCAGATTAGTAAATAAGTTACCAAATATTGATACAGATGTTCCTTCGAATCTTTCCATAAGAGGCGAAATTGCATTTTTGAAACCGGATTCACCAAAAGCGGATCGTTTTCAAGGAGAATCTACTATTTATGTTGATGATTTTGAAGGTTCTCAGTCAACAATTGATATGCGATCCCCGTATGCATGGAGTTTATCATCTACACCGGAAAGAAATGCCAGAAGTACCTATGATTTTAATGCCAATTCTAATGATTTGAGCTATGGCTTTAAAAGAGCAAAATTAGCTTGGTATTCAATTGACCCTGTATTTTACACTCAAAAACCAGCTGGAATCTCAAATGAAGATTTGTCTTTCAATACTACCAGAAGAATTTACAGTGAGGAGTTGTATCCTTTGACGGATATTGCACAAGGTCAATCACAAGTTGTCAATACATTAGATTTAAGTTATTATCCTTCTGAAAGAGGACCTTATAATAATAGTTCGAATTATAATACAAACCCAACATCAAATTTTGGGGGGATTGTGAGATCATTGAATTCAACTAATTTCGAACAAGGAAATGTAGAATATATTCAATTTTGGGTATTAGATCCGTATGTTGGAAGTGGGCAAATTCCTCAAACTAATACAGGTAAAATTTATTTCAATTTAGGAGAGGTCTCTGAAGATGTTCTTAAAGACGGAAGAAAACAATATGAAAATGGTCTTGGTCCAGATCAAATTTTATCAAATCCGCCATCTGTCTGGGGGGATGTCCCTGCTTCGCAATCTTTAATTTATGCGTTTGATACCAATGCTGATAATAGAAAAAATCAGGATGTCGGTTTAGATGGTTTGGCAAATGTCAAGGAAGCTACTGTTTACAATAATTTCGCATCAGAGCCGGATCCTGCAGCGGATGATTATACGTATTACTTGAATGCCTCTGGAAATGTTTCAAACCGATATAAAAATTATAATGGAGTAGATGGAAACTCCGCCGTTGATATTAATGACCCTAACAGAGGTGCCTCCACAGTTCCAGATGTGGAGGATATTAACAGAGACAATACCATGAATACTATCAATGCGTATTATGAATATAGTATTGATGTCAAGCCAAATATGAGTATAGGACAAAATTACATTACTGATATTAGAAATACCCAAGTCACTATGGCAAATGGTTCCGTAACTGATGCAAGATGGATTCAGTTTAAAGTACCAGTTTCACAACCTGAAAATACGATTGGAAATATTTCCGATTTTAGATCGATACGTTTCATGAGAATGTTTATGACTGGTTTTAATGATCAGGTGACAGTTCGTTTTGGAGCTTTAGATTTAGTAAGGGGCGAATGGAGACGATATACAAAAACCCTTGATTTTAATGATATTAACGTAACGGATGATAAAACTGATCTAGATGTATTGGCAGTTAATATTCAAGAAAATAATGAAAGATGTCCAATTAATTATATTACTCCTCCAGGAGTAGTAAGAGAGCAGCTATACAATAATAATACGGTTATTAATCAAAATGAACAGTCATTATCTTTACGAGTATCGGGTGACGGATTGGAGCCAGAAGATTCGAGAGCTGTTTTTAAAAATGTGAGTATCGACATGCGTCAGTTCAAAAAACTGAAAATGTTCTTGCATGCGGAATCTTTGCCAAATGAAATTGCACTTCAGGATGATCAAATGGTAGGTTTTATACGTTTTGGAAATGACTTTACGCAAAATTTCTACCAAATAGAAATTCCCTTAAAAATAACGAAGCCTTCTTCTTCGTCAACTTCTGATTGCTCTGCTTTAAGTGCCGACGCGGTTTGGCCAGCGGATAATGAAATTGATTTGTCTTTGGCTTTATTGACCAAATTGAAGATTTTGGCGATGAGTGTAAATCCAAATGATTTGCCATTAGACGGAATTTATTATAAATATGAAGATGATGATAAACTGGATCCATCATTATCCAATAAACCTAATAAATTGAGATTAGGGATAAAAGGGAACCCTAATTTTGGTCAAGTTAGAACTTTAATGGTTGGTGTTAAGAGTAATGAAACGCATCAGGATATTAAAGGGGAGGTTTGGTTCAATGAATTGCGTATCGCCGATATGGATAATCAAGGCGGTATGGCCGCGGTGCTAAATGTAGATTCAAATCTTGCAGATTTTGCCACAGTTTCTGCCACAGGTAAAATGAGTACAATTGGTTTTGGGGCGTTAGAACAAGGGCCAAATGAAAGAAGCCGTGAAGATACAAAGCAATACAACATCGTTACAAATTTAAATCTTGGAAAATTATTACCAATAAAATGGGGCGTGAATTTACCTTTTAATTATGCTGTTGGCGAAGAAATGATTACCCCAGAATATGATCCCTTTAATCAAGATATTAAACTAAAACAGTTGTTAGATAATACTGATAATCAAGCAGAAAGAGATAATATTAAAAGCAGAGCAACGGATTATACAAAACGAACAAGTATTAATTTTATAGGAGTTCGAAAAGAAAGAAGGCCAGAGCAAAAACAACATGTATATGATGTAGAAAACTTCACCTTTTCGCAATCTATTAATGAAGTGGAGCGACATGATTTTGAAATCGAAGATTATATCGAACAACATGTAAGCTCATCAGTTGATTACGGCTTTAGTTTTCAGCCTAAACCAGTTGAGCCTTTTAAGAAAACCGCTTTCATGAAAAAAAGTGGTTATTGGAAATTGTTAAGTGATTTTAATTTTAATTATTTGCCGTCTAATATTTCCTTTAACTCTAATATCAACAGACAATACAACCGCCAGCAATTTAGACAAGTTGATGTGGAGGGAATAGGACTTGATCCTTTGTACCGAAGAAATTTTGCGTTCAATTATCAATATGGGTTTAATTTTAATTTGACAAAATCTTTAAAATTAAATTATACCGCTTCATCCAGTAATATTGTCAAAAATTATTTGAATGAGAACAATGAACCTATTGATTCTTTTACAATTTGGGATAGTTACTGGGATATTGGAGATCCAAACCAACATATGCAACAATTAGTGTTGAACTATGAACTGCCAATTAATAAAATTCCGTTGTTTAGTTTTATAAAAGCTAATTATTCCTACACGGGTGACTATAGTTGGCAGCGTGCTTCTAACGCTTTGTCTCAAATAGAAATTGACGGAAATAATTATAATTTAGGAAATACGATTCAAAACGCAAGTTCAAATAATTTAAATGCGGCGTTCAACATGGATTTATTGTATAAGTATTTAGGATTGTCAAAAAATACAAATAAGTCAATCGCTAAACCAAAAGCCGCAGTTCCGAAGCCTGGTGAAAAAGTGGTGAATACAAACGCCCAACAACCTGCTAAAAATAATGAATTTGTGGATGGCTTGATTGGGGTTTTGACCAGTGTTAAAAATGTTCAAATGAATTATACGCACAACAGTGGGACTATATTACCGGGATATACGCCAAGTGTTGGGTTTTTAGGATCGTCAAGACCTTCGTTAGGATTTATTTTTGGAAGCCAAGACGATGTTAGATATGAAGCTGCGAAAAATGGTTGGTTAACCAGTTATCAGGAATTTAATCAAAACTATACTCGAGTTACCAATAAATTGTTTAAAGCTACTGCAAATGTGGATTTGTTTCCTGATTTAAAAATTGATTTGTCCTTAGACAGAGCGTATTCAGAAAATTTTTCGGAACAATATAGCGTTTTAGATAGTAGTGGTGTTCTGACCTATAACCCACAATCACCCTACAGTTACGGCCTTTTTTCGATATCTACCGTTTTAATAAAAACATCGTTTTCAGTAAGTGATGAAAATGGATCTGCCGCATTTGATGATTTTAGAAAGAACAGACTTGCCGTTGCAAATCGATTAGCTTCTCAACGAGGAATAGACCTAAATAGCCCTGCTAATCTTGATGCTGAAGGTTATCCACTAGGGTATGGTAAAAATAATCAGGCAGTACTATTACCGGCTTTTTTAGCCTCTTATTCCGGCTCTAATGCTTCAGATGTTTCTCTTGGGATTTTCAGAAGTTTTCCAATACCAAACTGGGCTGTGAAATATAATGGATTGATGCGTTATCGTTTTTTCAAAGAAAATTTCAAGCGTTTTTCTATGCAGCATAGTTACCGAGCTTCCTATACAATTAATGCGTTTAGATCTAATTTTGAATATGATAAAAACCCGAATGGAGTGGATGCAAGCGGAAATTTTTACAATAAAACAATTATGTCTAATATCAATTTAGTGGAGCAATTCAGTCCGCTTATCAGAATGGATTTTGAATTAAAAAATTCATTAAAAATACTTACTGAAATAAAGAAAGACAGAGCGTTATCGATGAGTTTTGATAATAATTTATTGACCGAGGTAAAAGGAATAGAATACGTTGTTGGAGTAGGGTATCGATTTAAGGATGTAATTTTTTCTTCTAGGTTGGCTGATAATCCTACAGGGATAATAAAAAGTGATATTAACATAAAAGGGGATTTGTCATACCGTAATAATCAAACAATTGTTCGTTATTTGGATTATGATAATAATCAATTAGCCGGGGGGCAAAACATTTGGTCAGTAAAATTTACTGCTGATTATGCTTTCAGTAAAAACTTGACTGCAATTTTCTACTATGACCATTCCTTTTCGAAAGCCGTAATATCAACTTCTTTTCCATTAACTAATATTCGATCTGGATTTACGATGCGATATAATTTTGGTAATTAATTTTCTTAAAATCTAAAGTAGATTTGAATTGAGATCGTTACATTTGTCACATAAAATTCCAATTATTAAACAGTAATTATCAATAAATATTTTTATGAATATACCAGCAAATTTAAAGTACACAAAAGATCACGAATGGGTTAGTTTAGAAGGTGATATTGCAACAGTAGGAATTACTCATTTTGCGCAAAAAGAATTAGGGGATATCGTATATGTTGAGGTAGAGACTTTAGACCAAACTTTTGAAAAAGATGAGGTTTTTGGTACAGTTGAAGCGGTTAAGACGGTTTCTGATTTGTTTCTTCCTTTATCAGGAGAAATTATTGCTTTTAATGGCTCATTAGAAAGTACGCCGGAAGTTGTTAATTCAGATCCTTATGGTGCCGGGTGGATGATAAAGATTAAAGTTGCTAACATGGATGAAGTTGATTCATTGCTTTCAAGTGAATCATACAAAGAACTTATTGGTGCCTAAATTACTGTACTTTTGGATAGCTTTATCTTGGACAGGAGTTATAGCCTATTTTTGCTTAACGCCTTCAAGTAATCTTCCAAGTGTAAGTATACCCTATTTAGATAAATTTGTACATGCAAGCTTTCATTTTGTATTGACCGCATTTTGGTTTTTGTTTTTTAAAAAACAGTTAGGTTCAAACGGTATTAAGCCTTTAGGTATTTCATTTGTTTTTTCTGTTTTTTTTGGAATAGGAATAGAAATATTGCAAGGATGTTGTACGATAACTAGAAGAGCAGATTTTATTGATGTTCTGGCAAATATGGTAGGAGCAACTTTGGCAGTTTGCATCGTTTTAATATTTAATAAGTATCGTAGTTTTGATAAAATTTAGCAGATAGTATAATCCCACTTCGGTGGGATTTTTTATATCTCAACATTTCGTTGTTAATAATGGATGTGTTAAAAGGATTTGTAAGTTCAAAAAGTAAATATTTATATTAAAAATATGGGAATTTAAAATGTATTTTTGCTCATTAGACCTTATATCATTATAAAACCAAAAGAACAATGAATATTAAACAATATCTGGACGCAACCTATTTAAAAACGGCAACTCAAGCTGGGCTTAGTGAGGTTGAGAATGCTATTGTAGTCAAAAATAATATTCAGGAAGCTATTGAGGAACAATTTAAACTCATAATGATTCGTCCGGATATGGTTTCATTGGCCAAAAAAATGATTGCTGATGCCAATTCAAATTTGCAAATTGGAACTGTGATTGATTTTCCAGAAGGAAAGTCTAGCACAGAAGAAAAACTAAAAGAAGCGGTCCAAGCAATTCAAGATGGAGCCGATGATCTAGATTTTGTTTGTAATTACGAAGCATTCAAACTTGGTGAATTAGATTTGGTGAAGGATGAAATTTTAAAATGTACACAATTTGGTTTAGATAATGGGAAAGTCGTAAAATGGATTATAGAAGTGGCTGCACTTGATGATAAACAAATTATACAATTGTCAGCTTTTATTAAAAGCATCGTTGTTTCAAATTTTAAACAAGAATCATTTCCAAATGTTTTTGTAAAATCATCGACCGGCTTTTATAAAACAGAAAACAATTTGCCTAATGGCGCCACAATTCCTTCTATTATTATGATGCTTGAAAATGCCTCGCCATTACCTGTTAAGGCAGCAGGCGGAGTAAGGACATATGAGGAGGCGGTTGAAATGATTCGACTGGGTGTAAAAAGAATAGGCACCTCCGGTGCGAAATTAATTGCTAATGGACAAAATTCTAGCTCGGAATACTGAATTCAAAAAAAAAGTCAACATGAAAAAAGGTTTGTCAACTGTATTTTTATTATTTTACTCGTTTTTTATTTATTCACAAGAAGTAAATAATAGTTCGTTACAATCAGATCCTTCTGCAGAGCGTTTTCCTGTTTTTTCAAATTGCGAAAATTTGCAATCCACGGAATTAAAAAACTGTTTTTACAATAAAGTATTGGATTTTATTTTTCAAAATTTTGAAGTCCCGGAAAATTTAAAACAAGCCAACTATCAAGGCAATGTCAAGGTTCTTTTTGAAGTAGACAGTAATGGCTCTTTTAAAGTAATTTATACGGATGCTGTCGATGAAAGTTTAATAAATGAAACGAAAAGAGTTTTTGCGAAGTTTCCCAAAATTAAGCCGTCAACATATAACGGTAAGGCTACTTACTCTAAATATACTGTTACAATTGCAGTACCCTTAAAAAGTCCGGAACAGTTGGCTTCTGAAGCACTTGTTCGCGCAGAAGTTATGAAAAACGAGACAAAACAATTGACAGAATTAGATAGTATCGTTTATAAAAAATTTAGAAGCCCTGAGTTTGAAAGCCATCTGAACGTTCCTTTTTCTCATAGTTATTATTCTCAGTTTGATGCTTCTTTAAATCGAGTGGGCAGCAATAATCATACTGCATCTAAGCCGTATACTTATGTGGAGGTTTCAAAATATTATGATCTTAAGGCAGTTAATGAAAAGCTAAAAAAAAATACTTCTGGCTGGTGGTCTAGAAAATTATGGAACGAAAGTATGGTAGAAATTCAAGGGGAGGGTTATTGGTTTACATTAAATCCTATTCTTGATTTACAGGCGGGTACAGCTACTCATAGTGCGGTTTCAAGAACTTATATAAATACACGTGGACTAAACTTTCGCGGAGGATTGGGGAAAGATATTAATTTTACTGCAACTGTTTTTGAAAGCCAAGGTAGATTTGCTGGTTATTTTAACCGGTACGCGGAATCAATCAAGCCAGCAGGAGGTGATCCGGCTATTATACCGGGTATGGGAATTGCCAAAAGATTTAAAACTGACGGATATGATTTTCCCTTGGCAGAAGCCAATTTAACTTTTGCGCCCAATAAATACATTGATTTACAATTAGGGTATGGCAGAAATTTTATTGGAGATGGCTATCGTTCTTTATTAGAAAGTGATGGTGCAAGTCCGTATCCGTATGTGAAAATTAACACTAATTTTTGGAAAATAAAATATACCAACACCTATATGTGGCTCAAGGATGTTAGACCAGCGGCAACTATTGAGCGAACCTATTCAACGAAATTTATGGCAAACCATTATTTGAGCTGGAATGTGTCAAATAAATTTAACATCGGTTTATTTGAGTCTGTAGTGTGGACCAATACTAACAATAGAGGTTTTGATATGAGTTTTGTAAATCCAATTATATTTTATCGTTCTGTTGAATTTGCCTCTTCGGCTAGAACGGGAAATGCACTTTTAGGATTGACTTATAAATATAAAGTAAACAATCAGATTAACACCTATGGGCAATTTCTACTGGATGAATTTTCTCTTGGTGAGGTTAAAAAAGGAAACAGCAGCTGGAAAAATAAATTTGGGTACCAATTGGGGGTTAAATATTACAATGCATTTAAAGTTGATAATTTAGTATTGCAGTTAGAGTATAATCATGTCCGTCCTTATGTTTATTCTCATAGCAATCCTATTACAAATTATGCGCACAATAATCAAAGTATAGGGCATCAATGGGGCGGGAATTTTAAAGAATTTTTAGCAATTGCCCGTTATCATAAAGGAAGATATTATGGTGATGCCAAATTTACAATAGGAACTCGAGGGTTAGATTTTGATACGATTACTGATAGTTATAATTATGGAGGAAATATTTATAAGGATTATGATGAAAATAGACCTTTTGATTCAGGTGTAAAAGTTGGGCAGGGGAATAAAACTGCTATTTTTATCGCTGATATTCAAGGAGGATATTTGATAAATCCATCTACTAACCTGAAGCTTTTTGGAAGTTATATTTACAGAAGTTTTGATCCAAATATGAATACAGCAACAACTTTTAATCAAAGCACTAATTGGTTTGCTTTGGGAGTACGTTCTGATGTTTTTAATTGGTATTTTGATTACTAGCTATAATATTATTTCTAAAAAATCTTTTTTATGAATTGTTTTTTGTCAAATCCCTTTTGATGAACTACTTTTGCAAAAGTTTTTATAAAGCAAATAACCACTAGTATTGAACGCAACACAAAATACCCTTTTATTAAAGTCTGTTTACATTGATTTCCGCGAGATAACTAAGGCGCGTCTCGCTGTTAGCGTAGTGTTTTCGTCAATTGCAGGATTTATGCTTGGGATCAATGATATTCATTCTTTCAGTTGGATGGTGTTGTTGAAACTTGCCGTAGGGGGGTATTGTATGGTAGGTGCTTCTAATGCTTTTAATCAGGTTATTGAAAAGGATTTAGATGCTTTGATGGATCGAACAAAAAATCGGCCGGTTCCAGCTGGCAGAATGTCATCTAACACGGCATTGATTATTGCAACTCTTCTCACTATTATTGGGATTATTTTGTTGTATACTATCAATTCTAAAACTGCCATGTTTGGTGCGATTTCCATATTTCTATACACAAGTGTATATACGCCTCTGAAGACAATGACTTCATTGTCAGTTTTCGTAGGAGCTTTTCCCGGAGCAATTCCTTTTATGTTGGGATGGGTTGCGGCAACAGGAGAATTTGGTATAGAAGCAGGGACTTTATTTTTGATTCAGTTTTTCTGGCAATTCCCGCATTTTTGGGCCATCGGATGGTTTTTGTATGAGGATTATGAAAAAGCGGGTTTCTTTATGTTGCCAACCGGGAAAAAGGATAAATCAACGGCTTTGCAGATTATTTTATATACGGTTTGGCTTATAATAGCTTCGCTTTTGCCAGCTTTGGGTTACACTGGTCAGTTGTTTATTACGCCGTTAGCTGCAGGTTTGGTGTTTTTATTGGGTCTTTGGATGCTTTATTATGGCGTGCAGTTGTATAAAAAACGAACTGCTAAAGCGGCAAGAACTTTGATGCTGGTAAGTGTTTCGTATATTACGTTGTTACAGTTAGTTTATATATTTGATAAATTTTTAAGATAGTTATGGAAATCACAATGACAACCGAAGAAGACCACAAATCTAGAACGGCAAGATCGTACAAGTTACTGTTGCTTTTTGCTATGGTGAGCATGATAATGATGTTTGCAGGGCTTACAAGTGCTTATGTAGTTAGTAAATCAAGAACCGATTGGCTGAAGGACTTTCAGTTACCGACAGCGTTTTATTTTAGCACATTAGTAATTATTGGCTGCAGTGTTACTTTTCATTTGGCAAAAAAAGCGATTCAAAAAGACAACCAAAGTGCCACTACTAAGTTTCTTTTGTCTACTTTAGTATTGGGAATATTGTTTGTTATTTTACAGTTTGTAGGTTTCGAACAAATAGTGGAAAACGGGTATTATTTTACCGGAAGTGAAAGTTCAATAACGACAACTTTTTTATATGTTGTTACCGTTGTACACTTGATTCACCTTGCTGGTGGGGTAATTTCTCTCCTTATTATAATTTATAATCATTTTAAACAAAAATATAATTCATCTCAAACCCTTGGAATTGAACTGGGTGCAATGTACTGGCACTTTCTTGATTTATTATGGGTTTATTTGTTTTTGTTTTTATATTTCTTTAAATAAGAAAAAAACGTAAATTTGGGAACTTTTTAACGAATAACTTTTATGGAAGCGACAGTTACTACTGCAAATAGTGAAGAGAAAACTTGGGGAGGCGGCAATGAGCCAATGAAAGCAAGTTATGGTAAATTAATGATGTGGTTTTTTATCGTATCAGATGCCTTAACGTTTTCTGGATTTCTAGCGGCTTACGGATTTTCTAGATTCAAATTTATCGAAACTTGGCCATTGGCCGATGAAGTGTTTACACACTTTCCATTTATGCATGGAGTATCTGCTCCGATGTATTATGTGGCATTGATGACTTTTATTTTGATTTTTTCATCAGTAACAATGGTTTTAGCCGTTGATGCTGGTCATCAAATGAAAAAAGATAAAGTTGTTATTTATATGTTTTTAACCATTATTGGAGGTATGATTTTCGTTGGATCTCAAGCCTGGGAATGGAAAAATTTTATAAAAGGGGAATATGGTGCAATCGAAACAAAAGGGGGGAGTTTACTTCAGTTTGTGGATAAAGAAGGGCATCGAGTAGCTCTTGCTGATTTTGCTGCAACATTGCCTGAGGAAAGAGAGCAGTTGACAAGAAGTAAAGGAAAATGGTTCATGTCAGAATCATCTTTGCCTTCTTATTCTGTTGCCGAAGTTCAAGCGGGATTTAAAGCACACCCTGATCTTTTGATAAGAACAGAGGTAATCACTAAAGAAAAGCATAAAACAATTCTTTCCAGAAAAGATTCTGAATTGAGGTTAACTCAAGCCAGTTTAGTTGTTGAAGGGGCTAATTTAACACACAATGAATATGGAAGTAAACTATTTGCTGACTTCTTTTTCTTTATCACTGGATTTCACGGTTTTCACGTATTCTCGGGGATTATTATAAATATTATAATATTTTTTAATGTACTTGTAGGTACGTATGAAAAAAGAAGAAGTTACGAAATGGTTGAGAAAGTTGGTTTATACTGGCACTTTGTCGATTTAGTTTGGGTATTTGTATTTACATTTTTCTACTTAGTTTAATTTTAGATTTATCATTATGTCACACGAACATGTTTCTAATACAAAAAGAATTTGGACCGTTTTTGCTCTTTTGTCTGTAATAACGATTGTAGAGGTAATTTTTGGAATTATTAAGCCAGACTTTCTTCACATGAATAGTTTTATGGCAATGAGTTTGCTAAACTGGTTGTTTATAATCTTAACACTTGTAAAAGCATATTTTATTGTATGGGCCTTTATGCACATGGAAGGGGAAAAAAGTACCTTAAAAAACGCGGTTGTTTTACCAGTAATTTTTCTAGTATTATATTTGCTTTTCATTCTTTTGACTGAAGGGAATTATATTTATGAGGTTTTTAAGAATTCTACTATTAAATGGAATTTTTAACAAGATATTAATTCAATAAAAGGGTACGCATTGCGTGCCTTTTTTTATTTTTGTACTTTAAATATTTTCAAAAAAATGAAAAAAAATATCGTTCTTTTTGTGCTTTTTATTTTGCCTATTGTAGCTTATCTTTTTTTCGCGTCAGGAATAAATAGTTTTACGAAGTTACCTGTAATTACTCCTAAAGTTGCTGATTTCGGACAATGGAAATCTCTAAATGGAGAGAAAGTCAGCTTGAATAAGAAAATAACTATTTTAGGATTTTCTGGGACCGAGCTTTTAAAAAATAGGGGTAATTTTTTTAATTTAAACGAAAAAATTTATCAAAGATATCATGATTTTGCAGACTTACAATTTGTTGTTATTTGTCCTTTAGGAACGGAAAATGAAGCAAGAAAAATCATAGATGCTTTAGATGATTTTACTGATGTTTCGCAATGGCATTTTCTTTTTACTTCGCCTCAGGAAATTACTGCTTATTATAACCAGTTGCAATTAGTCGGGAAATTGGATAAAAACTTTGGAACTCCAAATGTGTATATATTGGATAAAGAAAGAAATCTTAGAGGGAGGAAAGAAAAGAAAGATTACAAAGAAGGATACAATACATTCCATTTAGCTGAGTTGAGTAATGAAATGTTAGATGATTTTAAAGTTATTTTATATGAATATCGTGCTGCGCTTAAAAAAAATCATAATGCCGCTAAAGAACTTTAATTCATAGAAACGATGCTTAAAAACAAATCATATATAGGGATTTCATTTATCATCCTACTTTTTGGAATATATGCTGTTCCAAGAATAGTCAACAGAATTCAAAATAACGATGTTGTAAAGGGAGATCGTTTGGATAAGATTGGTTCTGTGTCCAAGAATGATCAAAAATTGGTAAAAATTGGTCCGGCTCCAAAATTTGAGTTGATGAATCAAGACAATAAGAAAATCAGTAATGAAACGTACAAAGGTAAAGTATATGTTCTTGAATTTTTCTTTACAACTTGCCCTTCAATTTGTCCAAAAATGAATCTGAGCATGTTGGCTATTGAAAATAAATTTTTCGGTAATCCTAATTTCGGAATTGTTTCTATTACTATAGATCCTTCGCATGACACTCCAGAAGTTTTGAAAGCGCATGCAAAATTACTTGGGGTTAAATCATCTAATTGGAATTTCTTGACAGGCGACAGAACTTATATCTTTAATTTAGCGAACAAGGGTTTTAATCTTTATGCAGGTGAGAACAGTAAGGTAAATGGTGGTTTTGAGCATTCTGGTTTGTTTGCGTTAGTAGATAAAAACGGAGATATTCGTTGTAGAAAAGATGATTTTGGGAATCCAATTTTGTATTATGACGGTTTAGATAAAAAAGGAGTTAGAGATATTCAACAAGACATTAATATTTTATTAACAGATTAAGATGGAAGAGAATTCGATTGAACAAAAATATAATAAATGGATCATTATCCTCTCTGTAGTAATTCCTGTAGCAGTTGCTATACTTTTTAAAGTGAAACTTAAAGATTTTGGTATTCATGTTACCCCTTTACATTTTTTACCTTCCATATATGCTACTATTAATGGTGTTACTGCTGTATTATTAGTTTCGGCGGTGGTAGCTATCAAAAATGGAAAACGAAAGCTTCATGAGAATTTAATGAAAGCAGCAATTGGTTGCTCTATTGCTTTTTTAGTGTTGTATGTTGCGTATCATATGACAGCCGACTCCACTATATTTGGAGATGTAAATCACAATGGCGAATTAGATGTAGCTGAAAAATTGAATGTGGGAAACTTAAGATTAGTTTATTTTTTAATTTTAATCACACATATAATTTTATCAATTGCGATTATTCCGCTAGTTTTAGTAACCTATGTACGTGCTTTGGCGACTAAATTTGACAAGCATAAAAAGATTGCCAAAATTACGTTTCCAATATGGTTGTATGTCGCCGTTACCGGTGTAGTAGTCTATTTAATGATTTCCCCTTATTATGCTTAATACAAAAACAATGCACAAGACACAAGGAAATTTTTTTATAAGAAAAAAGGTTGTATTATTCTTTCTTCTTGTCTCTTTCCTTTTTCCTATAAATTCACAAGCTCAATGTGCCATGTGTCGTGCTGCATTAAACAGTGAGGGAAATAAAACGAAAGCGGCTGCTGTGAATGACGGAATTGTTTATCTAATGGTAATTCCTTACTTACTTGTTGGCGGTATTGGTTATGCGGTTTATCGAATGAGAAAGAATAAAAAATAACCTTCTTTGGGTTAAAGTTAATTATTAGTAATCTTCATCTACTTTAATCCATTTACGGATACATTTACAGTTCCTTTTACTTTTATAAAGGCGATGATAGCTTGGTTGGTTAATTCGATTTTTTGGAATTGAATGTCTTCCATTTTTCCGTTTACATTAACACCTTGCATGGGAGAATAATTTTGTAGATAATTCTTCATGCTTTGTTGGCCTTCTTCTAAATTTGGTTTTATAGAATAGCGGCAGGTCTGTTGAATTTTTCTTAAAACTAATCCTTGAGTGAGCCAGTTGGCAGTGCGCATTAATTTGTTTTTAGTGTCAAGAGCGTAATCCAATTGATCAAAAAATACTTCTTTGGTTTTTTCATTATATTGTGGGAAACCTGCTAAATAAATGGTTCCGTTTACAGATCCCGTAACATCTAAAGCAATTATTATTTTACCTTTTTTTTGCCAAATGGCTACATTTTGAATTTTTATTTTATTGCTGCCAGAGCCAAATTCCTGTCCAGAAAAATTCTTGGTCATTATTTTTGAAGCTTCCTGATAGGTTGAAACGGCCACAATATTAGCGGTTATTTCCTGAGGGATTTTAACTACTGATTTCAAAATGATTTTTACTGCATCAAATTTAGATTCAGGTTTACTTCCTATCAAAGTTTCCATATTGCATTTCATTCCCATGTCCAACAGGAAAGTATCGTTTTTCAGTTTGGCGTTTGTAGCGTAAATTTCGAGTGGAACAATTCGAAGCCAACTTTGATAAACGTCACTCATTTGAAAAGGGGTGCAAATTTTTTCCAAAGCTGCCAGGACATTAGGTTTAAAATCCATTGATTTTTCAATCGCACTATCAATCTTCTTTTCAATTTTTGATTTAAAAAGTTTAACGGCTGGATTAATTAGATAAGTTACTGGTGCATTTTTACCAAAAACGGTCATCGTAGGGCTTTCATTCCATTCTAATGATTTTAATTCTGTTATAGTGTTTAGTTTCCAATTGGTTAAACTAACATCGCTCAGCAAAGTCACTACTCCGTTTAGATTGAATTCTCTGGTATCATAAAGTGAAATGCCAAGTTTTTTTGTGCCAATTCTATATTTTACGATAGCTTTTAATGGTAAAATTGTTTTTATTCTTTCTCCGGAAATCCCATGATCGTTGACGATCGTAATCGGTGCCAGTTTCCAAATTTTCATTTCAATATCATCGTCTTCAATAGTGTTGTCTTCGTAAATCAAACCAGTTAATAATGCGTTAGTTTGGTTCTCAATATCCTTCAATTTTACACTAATGGGTAAATTAATAAAAGATGGGACATTTTCATAAACCAAAGGAATAGCGTCATCAGGTTCCGGTTTTAGAGTCGCTATCTTTTGGGAAGTTGAACAGCCAGAAATAGATACAATAAATAGAATGACAAGTAAGATCGAAAAGAATTTTAGCATTTTGTTTTTGTTTGAAGGAACAAAATTAAGAAAACAATTATATTTTAAAGTTAAACTGTAACATTTTGATAGCTATTATGTCTTATTGGTATATTATCAGGAAAACTAGCATTTTTAGTAGTAGAATTCATTTTGCTAATTTTGAATAATTAGCAGCATTAGTATTAAATTTGAAAATTAAATTATCGTTTTTTTAAATAAAAGTTAAAAATTATTGTCTATCGAAGTAATCGATTAATCGGAGCTTGATAAAACAAATAGTTTTTAAAAATGTTAAATTTGCACAGTGTTTTTGCTGTGTTTTTATCAAATGAATATGAAAAAAAAGAGTTGTATAAGTTTCGTTTTTATTGTTCTGTTTGGGCTATCAGTTCAGGCGCAATCTAAAAAGTGGACCTTGGAAGAATGTGTAAATTATGCGGTGCAAAATAACATTTCCATCAAGCAAACCGAATTAGATTCTAAAACAGCAATGATTGATAAAAAAGGAGCTGTTGGAAATTTTTTGCCTTCTGTTAATGCTAATGCATCTCACTCTTGGAATATTGGTTTGAATCAGGATATTACAACAGGACTTTTAAGAAATCAAACTTCACAGTTTACTTCAGCAGGAGTAAGTGTGGGTATTGATATTTATAAGGGACTGCAAAACCAAAATACGTTGCGAAAAACTAATCTCTCCATCGTTGCTGCCAAATATCAGTTATTGAAAATGAAAGAAGATGTTGCGTTAAATGTTGCGAATGCTTTTTTGCAAATCCTTTTCAATAAAGAAAACCTAAAAGTACAACAGGAGCAAAAGGCGTTCAACGAAAAACAGTACACCCGTTCGGGGGAATTAGTAAAAGCAGGATCAATTCCTCGTGGAGACTTACTGGATATAAAAGCTACAGTCGCGTCTAATAACCAAGCTGTCATTGCTGCGGATAATGCGCTGTTGATTTCTAAATTAAGTTTAGCTCAATTATTGCAATTAAAGGACTTCGAGAATTTTGATGTAATTGATAATACTTCAATAAAAGACGAAAATAATATTTTGGCTCAAACTCCTACAGCTATATATGATAAGGCAAAGCAAAGTAGGACGGAATTGAAAATTGCCCAAACTAATTTACAAATTGCCGAAAAAAATGTCGCAATTGCAAAAGGAGGTTTTCAGCCGACTCTTCAAGGGTTTTATAATTTTAATACAAGGGTTTCTTACGCAGATGTAATTTCTATTTCAAATGGTGTTGTCATAACGAGTGCTGCTCCACTTTTCTGGACTCAATTTGGCAATAATAAAGGACAGTCATTCGGAGCACAATTGTCCGTTCCAATTTTTAATGGGTTTTCAGTAAGAAATAATGTAGAACGTTCAAAAGTAAGTTTAGAAAAATCAAAAATCGCATTAGAACAACAGGATTTAGATTTGCAAAGAAACGTTTTTACTGCATTTACAGATGCAAAAGGCGCTTTAAACGCACATGAATCTTCTATTGTAGCATTAGAATCAAGACAAGAAGCCTATAATTATGCCAAAGAAAAATATGCTGTAGGTTTGATGAATTCATTTGATTTTAACCAATCGCAAACCTTATTGTCAAATGCACAATCTGAAGTTATTAGAACCAAATACGATTATATTTTTAAAATTAAAATACTGGAATTCTATTTTGGGATTCCAATTATCAAAAACTAATTTAACATGTCAAAAAAAACAATTTATATCTTAATTGGTAGCGTAGTAGCAATTATAGCTTTATTGGTAATACTTTCAAAAAGGGGAGTTATTGGTAACAAAGATAAAGGAAAAGAAGTAGAGATAACTACAGTAAATGCATCCACAATCATAGAAACTGTTTCTGCCACTGGGAAAATTCAACCTGAAATAGAAGTAAAAATATCTTCAATGGTTTCTGGAGAAGTTATTGCATTGCCTGTAAAAGAAGGACAAGTAGTTAAAAAAGGAGATCTACTAGTAAAAATCAATCCAGATTTATATACCTCCGGTTTAAATAGAACGGTTGCCAATTTATCAGGTACAAAAGCTGGATTAAGTCAGGCGGACGCCTCTTTTAAAGAAGCTAAATCAAGTTACGACAGAAACAAAACGTTATTTGAAAAGGGAATTATATCTAAATCAGATTGGGACAAAGCAGTCGCTTCTTTTGAAGTAGCAAAAGCAACAAAGCAAACGGCTTATTATAATGTTCAAAGTGCGTCTGCTTCAGTAAATGAAGCCAAAGACAATCTTGGCCGTACCATTATTTATGCTCCGGCAGATGGTACAATTTCGATGCTTAATGTGGAGTTAGGAGAACGTGTTTTGGGAACGCAACAAATGGCCGGAACTGAAATAATGAGAGTTGCCAACTTGAACAATATGGAAGTTGAAGTAGATGTGAATGAAAATGATATTGTGAAAATAAAAGTAGGTGACAAGGCGAAAGTTGAAGTTGATGCTTATTTAAAAAAACAGTTTAAAGGTGTTGTTACGAGTATTTCTAATTCGGCAAGTTCTTCTTTAACGGCCGATCAAGTGACTAATTTCAAAGTAAAAGTTAGAATACTTAAAGAATCATACCAAGATTTACTAGAAGAAAGACCTGCAGCGTATTCTCCTTTTAGACCTGGAATGACGGCGACTGTTGATATAATTACCAAAACAAAAAATAATGTTTTGTCCGTGCCTATTAGTTCCGTGGTTGTAAAGTCAGATACTACGGCTGTGGTTGTTGGTAAGATGCCAGATTCTAAAATAGAGGTTAAAGAAGCAGCTCCTAAAAGTGATAAAAAATTTGAATGTGTTTTTGTAAAAGTAGGAGGTAAAGCTAAAATCAGAATTATAAAAACGGGGATTCAAGACGATACGAATATTGAAGTTTTAACCGGTCTTAAAAAAGGGGATGTCGTTATAACGGGTCCTTATACAACGGTGTCAAAGGATCTGAATTCTGGAGATAGAGTGACCCTCAAAACAGGTAAAGAAAAAGAGAAGAAATAATTTTTTTAAAATTTCAAAAGCAAATCTAAAATTCCAAGTTTTATAACGAGATTTGTACTGTGATTGTGTTTTATCAATAAATTAGTCACTCAAGTTTTGTACTTCCGATGAAGGAGGAATCTCATTATCTGATTTCTCCTTCGTCGAAAGGACAACTTTTGGGAAAATTAGAAATAAAATAATTATGATTTACTAATCCTAAATGTAAAATAAAAGTGGAATATATTCTAAACATCGAAACCGCAACTAAAAACTGTTCTGTAGCTCTCGCAATAGAAGGAAAAACAATTCTATGCAAAGAAATTGCTGAAGAGGGGTATTCCCATGCCGAACGCTTGCATGTTTTTATTGAAGAAATCCTGATAGAGGCCGGGATCACGGTCAATGATTTAGTGGCTATTGCAGTAAGCCAAGGTCCAGGTTCTTACACTGGATTGCGCATAGGCGTTTCTGCAGCCAAGGGACTCAGCTATGCTTTAAACATTCCATTAATTGCTGTTGATACACTGAAAACTTTAGCTTCGCAAGTAAGTGTTTCGAATGGTTTAATTATCCCAATGATTGATGCCAGAAGAATGGAAGTATACAGCGCCATATTCACTCCTAATTTAGAGAAGAAAAGAGCAATTTTGGCGGAAATAATTACGAAAGATTCCTTTAATGACATAGAGGAAACGATTTACTTTGTGGGTGATTGTTCAGAGAAATGCAAAGCGGTTCTTACTAAAGAAAACTATGTTTTTTTAGAGGAAATAAAATATCCATCTGCAAAAGAAATGGACATGTTGAGTTTTGAAAAATACAAAATAGGTGACACTGTAGACGTCGCCTATTTTGAACCGTACTATTTAAAAGATTTTATGATTACCACTTCAAAGAAATAAATATTTAAATTAAAGATTAGCCTTGGAAGATTCTCTTACATAAGGTTGAATAACAATCCCAGCTTGATCAAATGCTACTTTGCAGCTTTCTAAAGTCTCAGAAAAAACAGCACCAAAATCTTCGTTATTTGCCCAAGGTCTTACCGCAAGTTGAATTGCATTATCCGTTAAGTTTTTTACGGAAACTTCAGCAATTGGTGTTTTAAGTATCTTTGGATTGTTGTTTAAAACTTCGGTAATGATATTTTTTGCTTTTTTAATGTCCGTATCATAGGAAATGGCGATTGTCAAATCAGCTCTTCTAAATCCTTGCAAGGAGTAATTAATGATAGTGCCGTTTGATAAAGATCCATTTGGAACAAAAATAGTTTGGTTATTGGCATTAATTAATTTGGTCACAAATATTTGGATTTCACTTACTGTTCCAACAACTCCTTGCGCTTCTATTGTATGGCCAACTTTAAATGGTTTAAACAAAATAATCAACATTCCACCCGCAAAATTAGATAAGGAGCCCTGAAGTGATAGTCCTACGGCAAGTCCCATTGCTCCAAGAATAGCTACAAAAGAAGAGGTTTCTATCCCCAGATTTGAGATGAAAGTAATAAATAATAATACCCTTAGAACCCAAAGTAAAATATCTGAAAGAAACTTAGTCAGGGTAGGGTCTAAATCCCTTTTTATCATCATGCTCCTAATAAATCGGTTGATAAGCCTAATGGTATAAAGTCCTGCAAATAGAATTAGGAAAGCAGATATCAATTTTGGGGAATAATCTATCAATACTTTGGCGAAAGTACTGGCGTAATCAGTAAGTTGATTAGGGTCTAAGTTCATTTTTTTAATAATAAAAAACCTTCTCATAAGAGAAGGTTAAGTTTGAATGGCGAAAATACAAATTAATTATTTTTTAAAATCTAATCTGCGTCTTCTTCTATTTTATTTATGTTTTTTTTGGCTATTTCTGTAGCTTCGGAGTCCGCATCATTTACAAATTCGGTTGTTTTTTCAGAAATAGTTTCCGCGGTTTCTGAGGCAATAGCTTTAGCTTCATCCACTATTTCTTCGACTTTGTTTTTTGCAACGTTAGTAGTGTCCGAGGTAATTGTTTTAGATTCATCGGCTATGGATTCGATTTTATCTGCTGGGACAGTAACATTTTCTTTTGTGTTTTCCGTAACTTTTGCAAAAGCATCTGCCGCTTTATCAGAATATTCACTTACCACTTCCTTCGCTTTCTCAGCATATACTTCAGCATTATCTATTATCGGTGCCGCTGTCTCTTTTACTTTCTCTATTGCGTCATGAGCAAACGATTCCGCTTTATCAAAATAAGGGGTGGCCGCCTCTTTTGCTTTTTCAATTGTCTCTTCAGTAAAAGACTCTGCTTTGTCAAGATAAGGTGCTACTTTTTCTTTTGCCTCTTCAAAAGTTGTTTCGGCTTTGTCAACCAAATCAGCCGCTGATTCTTTGGCTGAGCCAAATAAATTCTTTAAAAATGATAATACTCCCATGATATATTTATTTGATTAGTCTTACAATATTAAGCAATTATTTCTAAGATTGTTTTAATATATAGTTAATAATTTGCTGATAATTAGTAATTGATGCTAAAGAGAATCTGTTTTAACATAAGTAGAATAATGTTTACACCTCTTTACTACGCACTGCTAAAAAAGAGACATTTGCTTTTTTGGACCCGTGTCCAAAGCCCCTGATATATTAGCTATTTGTTTTTTTTTGCTTAATATTTTTTTGACCTTATGCCAATGAGTTAATATGACGATCTTTCCGATGAATGGCGTTTTTGGGATGTTGCAATGAAAGCGAAGTTCATGGTGTTGTTTGGGTTCTTGCAGTCCTAAAACATGGTTATAATGATTGCGAACGCGGAAACTGCTTCTAAAAAAATTAAAAAAAAAGCGTTTCAAATGAAACGCCTAAATTTTTCATTAAAATTAATTTATTCGAGTTCGAATGTTAATTTCAAATTTACTCTATACTCTGTAATCTTGCCATCTTTTACAGTTGCACTGTGATCTTTAATATAAGCGGATCGTATATTCTTTAACGATGTGGCCGCTTTGGCAACTCCTTTTCGAGCTGCGTCTTCCCAACTAATTTCTGAATTGGCAAGTACTTCAATTACTTTTAATACTGACATGATTTCTAGGTGTTAAATTAGATACTAAATATACCAAAAATTTTAAATTTTTAATTTAAAATTAGGTATTTTTTAATGTAATATTAACGTAATCAGCATATTGTGTTTTTATGCGTTAATTGCTTCAACCTTTATGTTATCGTCGTTAAGCATGCTTTTTAGCATGTTTTCAATTCCACTTTTTAAGGTAAATGTGGATGAAGGGCAGCCGCTACATGCACCTTGTAAAATAACTTTTACGGTTTTGTCGGTTTCGTTATAGGAATCGAATGCGATATTTCCACCGTCAGCTTGTACGGCAGGTTTTACATACTCTTCTAATATGTTGATAATTTGTTGTGAAGTCACATCCAGATTATCAAATTCTTTTGCTTTGGTATCTTCTTTTGCTGTAACTGTTTGAATAAAATTTTCATCTAAAACAGTTCCGCCATTTTCAATATATTGTTTGATGAAACTTCTTAATTCTAAGGTTATTTCTTGCCATTCATTGATTTCATATTTTGTGACCGAGATATAGTTTTCGTCTATAAAAACTTCTTTCACGTAAGGAAATTTGAATAGTTCTTTTGCCAATGGCGAAGGGCCAGTTTGATCAATATTCTTAAATTCAATAGCGTTTTTTGTTAACATTTTGCTAACCACAAATTTTAAAGCTGCCGGATTGGGAGTTGTTTCTCCGTAAACAGTTACGGGTTGTTTTTTTGTTTTATTTTCGTCAACATTGATGATTGTGCCACCATTGCTTACAAATGTCTCTATTTGTTCTGCAACGGCATCCTTAACGTCGTCCCATTCTACAATGCTGTATTTCTCGATTGCCATAAAATTCCCCGAGATGTAAATTGTTTTTACAAATGGCAGATAAAATAATTGTTGTGCAAGGGGAGAAGCTTTAGCTTCATCTATGTTTTTGAATTCAAAACTCTCGTTCTGAGTTATAAAATCTGGGAATTCAAATTTGAGTATGGTTGGGTTTTGTGTTTCTTTTATACTAATTTTTGTCATGATCTTTGTAAATTTCTACAAATTTAGTAAAGATATTTTCCACGAATCGCTATATTTGAATATTAATAAAATAAATTAACAAAAATTTAGTTATCTAACTGGTTATTGTAATTTTTTTGGTTTCACACTCATATTATATAATTGTATTACAATGTATAACAAAATTAGACTCATAGCCTTTCTTTTTTTTATATCTCACTGTTCCTTTGCACAAGAGGGAGTTGCCGTTTATTCGGATTATTTATCAGATAATTATTATTTGATTCATCCTTCAATGGCTGGTGCTGCAAATTGTGCTAAAATTAGACTTACTGCACGTAAACAATGGTTTGGTCAGGAAGATGCTCCAGAACTTCAAACACTGAGTTTTAATGGAAGAGTAGGGGAAAAGGCAGGGGCTGGAATTATTCTATTTAATGATAAAAATGGGTACCATTCCCAGAAAGGGGTAAAGTTTACATATGCCTATCATCTTATGTTTTCTAGAGATGAAATTGATTTGAATCAGTTGTCTTTTGGGATTAGCGGAGGTTTAATCCAAAGCCAATTAGACGAAACGGAGTTTAGACAGTCTGGTGATTTTGATCCCATTATTGATGGCACAATTGTACAAAAAGATTCTTATTTCAACATTGATTTTGGCGCTTCCTATAACTATTTAGATTTTTATGTTCATGGTACGGTTAAAAATGCTATTGAAACAAGAAGAGATATTTACACGGAATATGAAAGTGATAATTTGAGAAAATACTTGTTGAGTTCGGGTTATGTTTTTGGAGATAAGGATAGAATATTGTGGGAACCATCAATTTTATTTCAACTGGTAGACAAGACTAAAGAGAAATCAATAGACCTTAATATGAAAGCATACAAAGATTTTGATTTTGGAAAACTATGGGGAGGTTTGTCATATCGTAGAAGTTTCGATAGCGCTGAATATACCAATGGTTCTGGAGTTTCTAAGCAGAGACTTCAATATTTCACTCCAATTGTTGGGGTCAATTTCAATAATTTCATGTTCGCCTACACTTATTCGCATGTATCAGGAGCTATGAAATTTGATAATGGTGGCTATCACCAAATTACTTTGGGAATCAATTTGTTTTGCAAACCTGAAAAATACGAATGCAATTGTCCTGCAATAAATTAATTTTACTTTATATCCATGTTAATTAAGTCTGTAAACGGAAAATCTCCTTCCATACCGGAGGATTGTTATGTAGCCGAAAATGCTACTATTGTAGGGGAAGTTAGTTTTGGTTCTTCTTGTAGTGTTTGGTTTAACGCCGTAATAAGAGGCGACGTGAACTTTATCAAAATAGGCAATAAAGTTAATATCCAGGATGGTGCGATTATTCATTGTACCTATAAAAAACATCCTACAATTATAGGGAATAATGTTTCAATTGGTCACAATGCTATTGTGCATGGTTGTACCGTGCATGACAATGTATTGATTGGAATGGGAGCGATCATTATGGATAATTGTGTTATCGAAAGTAACTCTATTGTGGCAGCCGGAGCTGTTATTACCCAAAATACTGTTGTGGGTTCTGGATCGATTTGGGCTGGTGTTCCTGCCAAAAAGGTAAAAGATATTGACCAATCTGATTTTTCAGGGGAAATTGAACGTATTTCTAACAATTACGTGATGTATTCCAGTTGGTTTAAGGAAGAAAAATAGTTAATTTCACTTTTCAATAATTATAAGAATGGGCAAAAGAAAAGATATGGATTAGCATACATTTAAATCATGGGCAATTTTACTCGGATTTTGTTTAATTGTTCTGACGTTTTTACACTCAAACAATTCGAGCGAAATGACAATAATTGATAAACTCATTGCGGTATCTATCGTCATATATATAATAAGCAGTATTCTTCTTTTATATGCGTCAAATGAAAAATGCAAAATTTCGTCTAAAAAAAATAACGGATATAATTTTTCTTGTCAGCCTTTTTTTGCGTTTTATTATACTTATGTTGGTAACGTTGAATATCATAAAATAATTATTCTTAACAAATTATTAATTGACTTTTGGAAGAATGATTTTTTATTAAAATTTCTGCGCAAAAAAATCTTTATTTAAGCTTGTTTTAAAAAATAACAATTAAATTTTGAATCAAAAATCTAATTGTTCAACAGTAAATTTGTTTTCTAAAATTTCATTTAAAACCGTAGGATTGCTATTGATATAGAAAATTTGTTTACTTTTTTCGGCTGAAGAAAGACCTATTTTTTCTTTTAATA
This sequence comes from Flavobacterium fructosi, assembly GCF_042787335.1. Classification (NCBI taxonomy): domain Bacteria; kingdom Pseudomonadati; phylum Bacteroidota; class Flavobacteriia; order Flavobacteriales; family Flavobacteriaceae; genus Flavobacterium; species Flavobacterium fructosi. The sequence goes on from NZ_JBHZQA010000001.1 coordinate 175,534, forward strand.
TTTTTTGAGCTTGTTTTGCAACAGCTTCCCCAGAATCAATGATGTGAATATGTCCTGGAAGTATCTTTTTTATTTGAGGAATCAAATAAGGATAATGACTGCATCCCAACACGAGATAATCGATGTTAGCCTCAATCATAGGTGTGAGATAGGACGTAAGTAATTGGGTCATTTCTGACGAATTGATATCGCCATTTTCAATCAACTGTACTAATCCATGACCTACTTGTTCAATTATTTTAGTGTCTTGATATTTCTCTGTAGTTTTATTAAAAAGCTCGCTGTTCAGTGTTCCTTGTGTAGCGAGTATGCCTATTATTTGTGTCTTGGAATGAGTAACGGCAGGTTTTATGGCCGGTTCAATGCCTATGAAAGGAACATTGTACTTTTCGCGTAATTCACGAATTGCATTAGTAGTTGCGGTGTTGCAAGCTACTACAATCAATTTGCAGTTCATAGTAAGTAGGAGGTCCGTATTTTTTACGCTTAGGGAAACAATCTCTTCCTTCGATTTTTGACCGTAGGGAGCGTTCTTGCTATCAGCTAAATAGATTGTTTTCTCATTTGGAAGTAATTGATGTATCTCTTTCCAAATGGAGGTTCCGCCAATGCCGGAGTCGAAAATTCCTATAGGTTGATTGTTGTGCATAGAAACAAAGTTAAGGGCTAGAATGTAAATATCCTAAAAATTATTTTCAAAAAAAAACTGCTCAATCCCAAAAATAGGGTGAGCAGTTTTTATAATCTAAATGATGTGATTTTTAAAATCCTAAATCTTTTTTTACATCAGCAGTCAAGTTTGGACCGTCAGCTAATAAAAGTGTAGAACCATCTAATACGTATTGAAATCCTTTTGCTTTGCCTACTTTTTGGATAGAAGTCCTTACTTTGTCCATCAATGGTTTAACAATATCAGATTCTTTTTGTTGCAATTCTTTTTGAGCATTGTCTCTAAAATCAACAATTCTTTTTTGCATATCTTGAACTTCTTTTGAGCGTTCTCCATTTACTACTTCAGTTACTGTTGCTGATTCTGAATCGTATTTTTTTAATTTTGTTTGGTATTCTTCAACCATTTTTTTGTAATTCGCATCATAAGTAGCACTCAATTTTTCCAATTGTTTTTGAGCATCTATCATAGCTGGCATTTTTGCCATAATTTCGCTCACATCAACATGTGCCGTTTTTGCTTGTGCATTAATTGTTTGATTTGCGCCAAATAATAATATAGCAGCAATTAGTAAAGTTTTAATTTGTTTCATCGTTTTTAAAATATTTAATATTAATTTTTGTTTGTATTTTCTTTTAATTTTTCAGCGTTTGCTTTTCTTATCGCTTCTCTATCTTCCAGTATTTTTTTCTTTTTTTCTTCCAAAGCCTTTTTACGATCTTCAATTACTTTTTTTCGCTGTTCTAATATCGTTGCTCTTTCTTCAGCTTGTTTAATTTTGGTATCCTCAACCATTTTTTTTGAAGCTAATTTAGAGGAATCGTTTACGGCTGCTGTTGTTTTTGTTTCCTCTGTTTTAGCTGAGGCAGAAACCGTGCCATTTTTTTTAGATTCTCTTTCAGATAACAGCTGTTTTCTTCTTTCGTCAAATTCTTTTTTCTTCTGTTCTTGAAGTAATTTTCTATCCGCTATAACCTGATCTCTTGCCACTTTTTTCTCATCTAAAGCTTTTTTCCTATCGGCTAAAACTGGATTTTCATCTACTGCATCTTCTTTGTTTTCTTTAGCTTCTTCAACTTTAAGCTGTTTCTTTGATAACTGTTCTCTTTTTTCTGTACGATTCAGTACGCGTAAAACCTGTTCGCTAATGTCAAACCTTTTGGCCGTAAATAGCATTGTCAAATCAGAAGATTTATCAAAGATAAAATCATATTTCAATCTTTCTGCAATGTCTTGAATGGCAGTAAACACTTGATCTTGTATTGGCTTTGCCAAAACTATTTTTTGTTGAATTAAATCACCATTTGGCCCAAATCTTTTCTGCTGATAATCTATCATTTCATTTTCAAGAAACTTGATTTCAATTTCCCTTTCGTCAATGAGTTCTTTTGTCAATAAGGCTTTTTCTGCCTTTAAAGCATCCTTAAGTTTATTGACCTCTATTTTTTTTACCTCAATATCCTGTTTCCATTTTTGGGCTTTTTGATCTAATTGACTCTTGGCTTCTGTATAGTTGGTAACATTTTGTAAAATGTACTCCATGTCAATGTAGCCTATTTTAGTGCCTCTCGTTTGCCCATTCATCGTACCTAGTACGATAAATGCTAAAAATGGAAATAAAAATTGTTTTCTCATTACGGTATAGTATTAGAAAATTTTATGTCATTTTTTTAAAATTGTTGTCCAATGATAAAGTGTGTTTCCCATCCGTTAGGTTTTGATGTTCCTGGTAAAGCATCAAAGCCATATCCAAAATCAATGCCTAATAGTCCAAACGCTGGCATAAATACACGTAATCCAGCTCCAGCGGAACGACTTAACGCAAACGGATTGTAAGTTTTAAAATCCTTATAAGACGAACCTGCTTCTAAGAAAGTCAATGCATAAATAGATGCAGATGATTTCAATGTTATAGGATACCGCATTTCTAATGAAAATTTATTGTAAACAGTTGCTCCAATTTGTTCTCCCTTAGTATTTACTGGTGTCAACGAGTTGTTTGGGTAACCTCTTAACTGTATCGTTTCTCTACCATCCATCGAGTAATTCGCTAACCCATCACCACCTACATAGAATCGTTCAAATGGTATAGCCCCTCTATTTTGGTTATATGCTCCAAGAAATCCAAACTCAGTTAATGTTCGCAGCACTAATTTACCATAAATTTTGGTGTACCAATCGGCTTTGAACTTTATTTTGTAATATTCTAACCAATTAAATTTCTTTTGATCTACTAATGCAGGGTCAGCAGCAGCATCTTCATAGCTGAAAACTTTATTTCCGGCGGCATCAATGTAATCTCCTATTTTAACGGTATGCCCATTTGCATCTGGTGTATTTGACCTGTCAACCGTGTTTTTTAATTTGAATTCTTCTTTATCTCCTAATCTGGCATAATCAATTCCGTTCATCAAAGAATATGGAGGCGTCACTTTTGCAGAAATGCTAAATTCCGATCCGTACATAGGGAAAATTGGGTTAGTTCCTTTATTACTTCTTGTTAAGCCTATTGTATAAGCTAAGTTTCGGGATGTTCCATTACCAAAAGTAAATAAGCCTGTATTATAATTATGCAAATCATATTGTTGGTAGCTTACAGATTGTGATAAAACAAAGAAATCATCTGGCACAGTCAGTCTTTTTGCTAAGCCTACGGATAAGGTTAAAATATTAAAACTTTTAGTTTTATCAACTCTGCGTGTAATGTAATTATTTAAAAACTGTTTGCTATAAGATAGTGAGGTGCTGAATTGTACGGGCTTTTTTTGTCCGAACCAAGGTTCAGAGAAGGACACACTGTACGTCTGGAAATAAGTACTCCCTTGTAATCGCAAGGAAACTTTTTGTCCGTCACCCATAGGTAATGGTTTGTATGCTTCTTTATTTAAAAGGTTCCGTGCGGAGAAGTTATTAAATGACAGCCCTAGGGTACCTATGAAACCTCCACCACCATAACCTCCTTGAAGTTCTATCTGGCTAGATCCCTTTTCTATAAGATTATATTCAATGTCAACTGTTCCTGCGCCCGAGTCTACGTTTTTGAATTTTGGATCAATTGCTTCCGGGTCAAAGAATCCTAATTGTCCGATCTCACGGATGGTTCTTACCAATTCTTCTTTACTGTATTTGTCTCCTGGCTTAGTTCTTAATTCTCTGTAAATGACACGGTCATTTGTTTTGTCATTTCCTACAACCGTAATTTTATTAAAATAAGCTAATGGACCTTCAGTAACTCTAATTTCAAAATCGATAGTGTCGTTGGCCGTTTTTACCTCTACTGCATTTATATTAGAAAACAAATACCCATTGTTTTGATATAAATTGGTAATGTCTTCACTGTCTGGTTTTGATTTATCCGCAATACGTTTCTCAAGTAAGACTCCGTTATAGGTTTCTCCTTTTTTAACGCCCAGTATTCTACTTAACAACTGATCAGAATATACCGTATTTCCTAGAAATTTAATATTTCCAAAATAGTATTTATTTCCCTCTTCAACATTTATTTTAATCGCTAATGCATTTTTATTCTTATTATAAGTAACCGAATCCGAAAGTATTCTTGCATCACGATATCCTTTTTCTTTATAAGCGGCTATTACTTTTTCTAAGTCTGTTTTGTATTTTGCCTGTATAAATTTGGATGCTTTTAAAATACGTAGCGGGTTTTTTTGTTTTGTATCTTTCATTGCATTTCGCAAATTCTTATCAGATAATTTGTCGTTCCCAACAAAATCAATACTTTGTATTTTTACTTTATCTCCTTTATCAATTGTAACAAGCATATTTACTTGATTTACAGTTGATGTGTCTTTTGGGGTGGTAATATTTACTTTAGTATTGTAATAACCTTCTTTTTTGTATTTACTTTCGATGTAGTTTTTTGTGGTAGTAATTAAATTTTCATTTACTACTTTGCCTCTAGTAAGACCGTTGTCTTTAATTAGACCTTCAGTTTTATTTTTCTTAATTCCTACAAATTTCACCTCGTTTAACTTAGGCAATTCTACTAGGTTTAAATCAAGATAAATACTATCATTTTGTATTTTATTCACATAAAACGAAATTTCATCAAAAAGACCTAATTTTCCAAGTTTTTTAATAGCTCCACTTATTTCTTCGCCTGGAATTGTTATTTCTTGTCCTTTTTGAAGTCCTGCAAAAGTTACTACTGTTTGATTATTAAAACTTATTTTGCCAACAACGGTAACATCTGCTAGAATATATTTCTTTCCTTGGTCAAAGGGTACTCGATCTTGAGCTTTAATTTGGGTAAAACTTCCAAAAATTAATAAGGTAAGGGCTATTCCTATTTTCTGATTTAACACTAAAAAATTATTTAATTTGTTCACTTGTTTTTCCAAATCTACGTTCTCTTTTTTGATAACTAACAATAGCCTCATATAAATCTTGTTCTTTAAAGTCTGGCCACAATATATCAGTAAAATACAATTCTGCATAGGCAATTTGCCATAGCAAAAAATTACTTATTCTATGTTCTCCGCTTGTTCGTATTAATAAATCTACATCTGGTAAATTTTGCGTGTAAAGATGCTCATTTATAATTGAATCATCAATACTGTCTATTGAAATTATATTATTTTTAACTTTACTACAAATGTTTTTTACAGCACTGACTAATTCTTCCCTAGAACCGTAGCTTAAAGCTAGCGTTAGAGTCATTTTAGTGTTGTCTTTTGTTTTATTTATTACATCAAGAAGTTCCTTTTGAGCCGATTTTGGTAATTTTTCCAAATTACCAATAGCATTCAGTTTGATGTTATTTTTTTGCAGTGTTACAAGTTCTTTTTTTAATGAATTAATTAGAACTTTCATTAATGTTTCGACCTCTAGTTTTGGTCTGTTCCAGTTTTCTGACGAAAAAGCGTATAGCGTAAGAAATTCAATTCCTAATCTAGCACTGGCTTCAATTATTACTTTGACTGATTTTGTTCCGCTTTGATGTCCCAAAGATCTCAAAAGTCCTTGTTGTTTTGCCCAACGTCCATTGCCATCCATGATGATGGCTAAATGTTTGGGTAAGTTAGTTGCGTCAATTCTATTTAATATTTCCATTTCTTTAATCTGCACAATAGCAAGGTTTGTTACCAAAAGTATACGTTAAGGTTAGTCCGCAGAAAACATACCAATCGTTATTATTTATGTTGCCAAATTGTAAAATTTTTAGATTTTCATTCTTTGGGTTGCTTCCATCAATATCATCGGCAAAGGTATATCTGGCTCCAACTTCTATTCCTAAAACAAAATTAGGTGTAATATTTGATTTCACACCTAAAATCATTGGTACTGCTATGGTTCCGTGGTTAGAATCTGATCTAGTTTTCCCATCTACAAAAAATAGACCTTCATATTGTACATAGCTTAAACCAGAGTATACATAAGGCGTAATTTTGGTTCTTAATTCGTGCAGATTAAAATCAAAAAAATTAAATTCGAGCCCAGCAGAGAATTCTTTAACGCTGTTTTCAAAACGATATCCTCTTTGATTTCTACTAGCTTCTTCAGAATTTAGATCGTTTGCAGTAATTTTCGATTGTGTATATGAAAACCGATAGGAATGTCTTGGACTTTTATTCCATTTATAAAGTATTCCAATAGCAGGTTCATTAGGGGATATGTAAGTTGTTGAACCTACATCGCCTATGAAGTTACTACCACCAACAAAAACTCCAATCTCATGAATTTGAGCTTGTATTGCCATGAAAGGGAATAGGAATATAAAAAAGTTTAGAATACGGTTCATTTACTTAAAAATTGCGTGCAAATATAATAATTATCGATATAATTCGACACCTATTTAGTTAATTGTATGTTTTTTCTAAAAACAAGTATAATTCGGTATTTGTTTATGAAAACGTAAAAAAGAGGTTGAATCGTATAGTATTCGCTATAAATGCTTTAATTCCTTTTGTCTTCTCCCCAAAGTAATTTAGTGCGAAGCGTTTTTAAAAATGTTTCTTCAGGAATTTCTACCATGTTTATTTGAAAGGGCGTTTTTTTAATCGTCAGAATCGATTCGTTTTTTACAGAAGTAATTCTGGAATCTAAGGAAACGAGATAATTTTCCTCTCTGCCAGAAATTTTTAATCGGATTTCGGTTTCGTCTGGAACAACCAGTGGTCTCGCGTTCAGGTTATGAGGAGCGATAGGTGTGATAACTAAACTTTTTACATCGGGGGTGAGTATGGGTCCTCCGCAACTCAAAGAATATCCCGTTGAACCCGTAGGGGTGGAAATAATCAATCCATCTGCCCAATAGGAATTTAAAAATTCATCATTAAGATATGTGTCTATGGTAATCATCGAGGTAGTATCTTTTCTACTAACAGTGATTTCATTCATGGCAAAGTTAATGTCCTGAATAGATTCATTGTTTGGAGAACATGATAAACTTAATAATGTTCTTTTTGAAAGGGTATATTTTTTTTCAATTACAAATTGCATAAACGCGGCAATATTTTCTTTTTGAACGGTTGCTAAAAAACCTAAACGGCCCGCATTAATACCCAATATAGGTACTTCTGAATCTCGCACTAAGGTTGCAGCTCTTAAAATTGTTCCGTCCCCACCAATGCTTATCAGCATATCAAAACTAGCATCTAATTCGGTATGAGATTCAAACGTTTTGTATTCTTTTTGAACAATCTTTTTTTCGTAAAGTATTTTCAAAAAGGCCAAATCAATAACCATCTCTACCTTATTGGTATTAAAAAAAACGAAGATGTCTTTAATTATCGGTTCGGTGCTGTTCTGATAATATTGTCCGTATATAGCTACTTTCATTTATTTAAATTAGATAATTAGATAATGTGTAAATCAGATAATTAAACTGCTAATTTTGTCATTTTCCAATTTGTTTTTTATTAGATATTAAGGTATTTATCTAAATAATCAGAACGTTCTTTTAAACTGTTAATGTAATTGTCTTCTTGATGTTCGGAAATGATTTCATAATTATACCTTCTGAAAGTTTGAATGATTTCATTTATGGCTCCCAACGTTATTTTCATCGTAACTTGTACACTTTCTACGTCTGCTTCAGAGATGAACAAGCCTAAAAGTTTTCCGTTATTACTTTCAACTATTTGAGTAATTTGCCCCATTGAGTAATCTAACACTCCTTTTTTGACAATAATAATTCCCCCAGGCTCTTTCAAAAAGGGAGTTTCATGAAAAAATCGCATGATGTCTTCGATTTCATAATAGCCAACATATTTATTGTTTTCGTCCAAAACAGGTACTAAGTTAGTATGATTCTTTGCGAAAATTTCTAATACGTCCAGCCAGATTGTATTTGTTCTAACGAAAAATCCTTCGAGAGTAAATCTGTAATCTGCTATTTTTTTCTTGTTTTCAAAAGTTACAATATCATCTGCGGCCATACTGCCAATATAAACTTCCTCCTCAATTACAGGAAAATGTGAAAAGTGCACATCATTAAAAAAGTCTTGAACATCCGCAATAGTATCTTGGCTGTCAATCGGTTTAAAATCATTAGTAATATATTCTGTAATTTCTGTCATAAATCAATCTCAATATTTCATGCAAAATAATCAAAAATAAGCAAAAACTCCTAGGTTTTACTTTGTATTTTTGTCACAACAAATACTATTTTTCATAATCAAAAAGTGTTCCAATGACAAAATTAAGCGTAAACATCAATAAAATAGCTACTTTACGAAATGCGCGTGGAGGAAATGTTCCCGATTTATTAAAGGTAGCAACTGATATTCAAAAGTTCGGGGCAGAAGGAATCACCATTCATCCGCGTCCAGATGAGCGTCACATCCGTTATCAAGATGCCAGAGATTTGAAATCCATTGTTTACACCGAATATAATATTGAGGGAAATCCAGAGAAAACATTTATCGATCTTGTTCTCGAAATCAAACCTACCCAAGTTACTTTAGTTCCAGATGCTGTCGATGCGATAACTTCCAATGCAGGTTGGAATACCATAAAACATGCCGAATATTTAACCGAAATTGTGCAAGAATTTCAACGCAACGGAATCCGAACTTCTATTTTTGTGGATCCGGTTCTAGAAATGATTGAAGGCGCAAAAAAAATTGGAACTGAAAGAATCGAATTGTATACCGAGGCATTCGCACACGAATACGGTTTGGGTAACAAAAGAGGTATACAGCCGTTTATGGAATCAGCAATTCTGGCCAATCAAATCGGTTTGGGAATCAATGCAGGTCACGATTTGAGTTTAGACAATATTCAGTTTTTCAAGGAAAATATACCGGGATTGCTGGAAGTTTCCATTGGTCACGCTTTAATTTCCGAAGCTCTTTATCTGGGATTGGATAATGTGATCAACATGTATTTGCAAAAATTAAAATAAAATAATTGGGGCGTGACCACGCTTTCACTAGCGTTGCAGCGTGGTCGGGCTATCCGTTGCAATCTTTTTTTCATTCCACTATCGTTTCATGTTAAAAAAGGATTTCCACTGCTATCCCTCACGCACGTAATTCTGCAATCTAAAATCTAAAATCAAAATGCTCTACTCAAAAATAGAAGGTTCAGGCAAACCACTTTTAATTCTCCACGGCTTTTTGGGAATGTCGGATAATTGGAAAACACTAGGAACTCAGTTTGGAACCGAAGGTTTTCAAGTTCACATGATCGATTTGCGCAATCATGGCCGAAGCTTGCATTCGGAGGAATTTAGTTATGAAATGATGGTTCAGGATATTTTCGAGTATTGCCATGCCAATAATTTAGAAAACATAAATATAATCGGGCATTCCATGGGTGGAAAAGTAGCCATGTTTGTGGCGACAACGCATCCGGAATTAGTAAACAAATTGATTGTTGCCGATATTGGACCAAAATTTTATCCGCAGCACCATCAGGATATTTTGGCGGGATTGAATGCGGTTGATTTCTCCAAAAAACCAACTCGAAACGAAGTCGAGGAAATTATGTCTCAATATATTCCTGATTTTGGAACGAGACAATTCCTAATGAAAAGTTTATATTGGCAAGAACCGGGGCAGCTCGCTTTCCGATTCAATTTGGAAGTTTTCAATAAAAAAATGGACGAAATAGGAGTTCCGTTGCCACCAAATGCTGTTTTTGAGAAACCAACATTATTCATCCGTGGTGAAAATTCAAATTATGTTTTAGACTCTGATTTTGAAGGCATAAAACAGCATTTCCCTAATTTTACTATTGAAACGATTCCTAATGCAGGGCATTGGCTTCATGCGGAAAATCCAGTCCTTTTTTATCAAATATCGAGTTCTTTCTTAAAATAAATTAATCAGATTTAAATTTTTCTTACATTTATTTAAATTTTAAAACAAAAAGTATGAATTTATTATTCAGAATCCTTATTACAGCAGGTTTGGTACTACTTATTGCTCACTTTATGCCGGGCGTTCATGTGGCTAGTTTTACTACAGCTTTAGTTGTAGCTATAGTTCTTGGTTTACTTAACATATTTATCAAACCAATATTGGTAATACTAACGCTGCCAGTGACGATTCTGACACTGGGATTGTTTTTGCTGGTCATTAATGCATTGATTATATTATTGTGCACTCATATTGTTGGTGGTTTTCATGTTGATTCCTTTTGGACAGCATTAATCTTTAGTATTATATTGTCGTTGTTACAATCGATAATGAATGGGATATTGGGGGAAGGAAAGTAATTGGTTTTTTAACAAGTAATTAGGAGTTAATAAATTAACAACAGCCGTTTATTTAATACCTTTGTTTTTTGCAAAAGTTAGATCATGACAAAAAAGTTTTACATAATGCTACTTGTTATGCTTGGTTTCTTTGTGATGCCAAGCGTAGCTTTTGCATGTGGAACAAAACCAGAGAAAGCGTGTTGTAAAAAAGAAGCTGCTTCGCAAAGCGAGAAATCGGCTTGCTGTACTAAGGAAAAAAGTTCAAAAAGTCATAAAGGTTGTAACGGCGGATGCAAACATGTTTCTTGCACCAGTTCTGTCGTTAATTTGGCCTTGTCTTCTCTTTCTTATGTTGAACTTAATAGTCAACTCTTTAGTTTCTCACCCGAGAAACAAAATTATTATTATTCAGAAATCTTCATTTCTTCAGATTTCCGTTCCATTTGGCTTCCACCTAAAATAAGCTAAATTTCTATTTAGACAGCCATTATTGGGTCTAATTCAAAGCATAACTCCTTTAAAATCATTAAATTTATAGTCTGATTCAATTTGAATTGTAGCAATATGCTAGTTTTTCAATATTGATTGGGGCTCATTCACTTCAAAATTATTTAAAACAATGAAATCAATAAAAAAAATATTGATGGCAATTACACTATTGCTTTCAATGACAATTGCGAACGCACAAATAAAAAATGCTAAAACCGAAACAGTAAAAATTTACGGGAATTGCGGAATGTGTGAAACAACCATAGAGAAAGCAGGAAATATAAAAAAAGTAGCTCAGGTAGATTGGGATAAAGACACCAAAATGGCTACTTTGACTTATGATTCAGCAAAAACGAATCAGGACGAAATCTTAAAACGTATTGCCTTGGCAGGTTATGATAGCGAGAAATTCCTTGCTCCTGATGCTGCCTATAACAGCCTTGCCGGTTGTTGCCAATACGAGCGTGAAGCTAAAGTATCGGTGACAGGATTTGCGAAAACAAAGGAGAGCGATCGCGAACAGGCCAAAAAAATGGCAGGAATGGAAAATCATGAAAATCATGCAGAAACACCTAAAAAGGATCAAGTAGCAGAAAATCAATTAAAACCAGTTTTTGAGAATTACTTTTTATTAAAAGATGCCTTGGTTAAAACGGATGGAAAAGTAGCTTCTTCAGTGGCAAAAGATTTATTGACTTCCTTAAATGGGGTAAAAATGGACAAGCTGGCTATGGATGTTCACATGGTTTGGATGAAAGTGATGAAAGATTTAACCGCTGATACTAAAAGTGTTTCTGAAACACAGGATATCAAAAAACAAAGAATGGTTTTTATGTCATTATCAAAAAACATGTATGATTTGATCAAAGTGGCTAAGTATGAAACGCCGGTTTTTTATCAATTTTGTCCAATGGCAAATGGAGGAAAAGGTGCTAATTGGTTGAGCAAAGACAATGGAATTAAAAATCCATATTATGGTTCACAAATGTTGTCTTGTGGTAAGACAGTTGAAACCATTAAATAAAAATGAAGATTTATATCAAAAATATGGTATGCAATCGCTGTAATATTGTCGTGAAGTCTGAACTTGAAAAAATTGGACTTCACGCTATTTCGGTTCAACTCGGAGAAGTCGAATTTTTGGACGATTTTAAAGATGATGAAAAAGAGATACTTATAAAAAGGTTACGCGCACTTGGTTTCGAATTATTAGAAGATAAAATTAGGATCACCATTGAGCGGATAAAGAATCTGATCGTTGATTTGGTGCATCGTAAAGACATTGAACTAAAAACCAATTTATCGTACTATTTATCGAAACAATTAGGACAAGATTATAACGTATTGAGTAACTCGTTTTCCGAAGTTGAGGGTAAGACTATAGAACATTATTTTATTGCTCAAAAGATTGAAAAAGTAAAGGAGCTAATAATGTATAATGAGTTAACACTAAGTGAAATTGCAATTCAATTGAATTATAGTGATGTGGCACATTTAAGCAATCAGTTCAAAAAAATTACAGGCTTTACTCCAAGTCAATTCAAAAAAAATAAAGAAAACATGCGATTTCAAATTGATAAATTATAAATTTTACAATTTTCATCCAAAATTATACAACAACATACAAGGATTATTTTAAGAACTTTGAATACAAAAATAAAGCTACTATTAAAAATAAATCTAAAAATATTAAAATGAAAAAAGTATTCTTATCATCCCTAATCATAGCATTAACTATGTCGGCTTGCAATCAAAAAACAAAACTTTCTGAAGAAACAAAAATAGAAAAAACAACGAATTCCTCAGATTTATACGCTTGTTCCATGCATCCTGAAGTTACAGGAAAAAAAGGAGCGGCATGCTCTAAGTGTGGAATGGAATTGACAGAGCCTGTTAGTCAAGCGACAAAAACTATCCCAAATACGGTTGTTGAAACTAAGCTAGAAACAACAGCAGTAACTGCTTCCCAATCTTCTTTTTCGATCAATGAAATCGTCGCTAATTATCTAAAACTGAAAAATGCATTTGTGAAAGATGATTCGAAAGGAGCGGCAAACGCCGGCAAAGCTTTATATGTGACGCTAAATACTTTAGATTCAAAATCACTGGATGCGAAATTGAAAAAGGAATACATTGATATTGCCGATGATGCCAAAGAGCATGCGGAACATATTGGTAGCAATGCAGGAAAAATTGAGCATCAAAGAGAACATTTTGCTATGTTGAGCAAGGACGTAAACGATTTGATAAAGACTTTTGGGACTACCCAAAAATTGTATCAGGATTATTGTCCAATGTATGACGAAGGGAAAAGCGGGTATTGGATAAGTGAAACTAAGGAAATTAAAAATCCATATTATGGTTCCCAAATGCTTACCTGCGGATCAGTAAGAAAAACATTCTAAATGAAAATTAGTATCAAAAAAATATTCGTTTTAGGTTTTATTATTTTTTTGCTGATACAATTTTATCAACCTACTCGCAATTTAGATTACGGGCAGGTTTTGCCCAGCCATTTCACCAGAATTTACGCTGTTCCGGCTGATGTAAAAACTATTTTGCGAACTTCTTGTTACGATTGTCACAGTAACAACACAGAATATCCGTGGTACTCGTACATTCAACCTGCGAGAATGTTTTTGGATAGTCATATTAAAGAAGGAAAAGAAAACTTGAATTTCAGTACGTTTGGCGATTATTCTCCACGCAAGCAGGGAAACAAATTAGAACGAATTGTTAAGCAAATTAAATCTGATGAAATGCCATTAGCGTCTTACACACTGATACATAAAAATGCCATACTTACTCAGGAGAATAAAAAGGTGTTGATTAATTGGATAGAACAAACTAGAGATAGTATTTCATCACAAAATTAGATGACAATTGTACAATAGTTGATTCACCCGCACAAAATAATCTTATGATACATACTTATACTGTTACTGGAATGTCATGCGACGGTTGTCGTTCCAAAGTTGAAAAAACATTGAATGCTGTTGATCGGGTTCAAGCGACAGTTACTTTAGATCCTCCTTTAGCAACCATCACAATGAAAAAACATATTGCCACTGCTCAATTACAAGAGACATTGACAGCTGCTGGAAAATATACAATAGAAATGAATAATGGGGTTGATTCTCATTTAACGACGGAGAAATCAATAGAAAAATCGTGTTGCAGTTCGAATAAGCCCCAAGAAAAATCTTTAGAAACGTTACCCAGCAATGTGCCAGGCAAATATTATTGCCCGATGCATTGTGAGGGGGAGAAAGTTTATGATAAACCGGGAGATTGTCCCGTTTGCGGAATGGATTTGGTTAAAGAAGCAACGATAGTAAGTAGTAAAACGATGTACACTTGTCCGATGCATCCTGAAATTGTCAAAGAAGGTCCTGGTTCTTGTCCCATTTGTGGAATGGATTTAGTACCAATGGAGCCGACCGATGCTGAAGAAAATAAGGTTTATGATGACTTAGTGCGTAAAATGAAAATCGCTGTAGTTTTTACGGTTCCTATTTTTATTGTTGCCATGTCAGATATGATTCCAAATAACCCATTAATGAAAATAATGGATGCTTCAAAATGGAATTGGGTACAACTAATTTTATCGCTTCCGGTAGTTTTTTATGCGTGTTGGATGTTTTTTATTCGAGCTTATAAATCTATTATTACATGGAATCTCAATATGTTTACCCTTATCGGAATTGGTACGGGAGTGGCATTTTTATTTAGTTTAGTTGGGATGTTTTTTCCCGATGTTTTTCCCGATGAATTCAAAACACATAACGGAACTGTTTCGCTGTATTTTGAAGCAACAACAGTAATTTTAACGTTGGTTTTGTTAGGACAACTTTTAGAAGCCATAGCACACAGTCAAACCAGTGGAGCGATAAAAGAATTATTGAAGTTAGCACCAACCGAAGCCACTTTGGTAGTCGATGGAGCTGATAAAGTAATCTCCATTCACGATATCAAAAAAGGAGATTTGTTGCGTGTAAAACCAGGAGATAAAATTCCGGTTGATGGAAAAATTACCGATGGAGAAAGTACGATTGATGAATCGATGATTTCTGGAGAACCCATTCCCGTTGATAAAAAAATCGATGATTATGTTGTAGCGGGAACCATAAACGGGAATAAGTCCTTTGTCATGATTGCCGAAAAAGTAGGTTCAGAAACTTTGCTTTCGCAAATCGTTAAGATGGTAAATGAGGCCAGTCGTTCCAGAGCTCCCATTCAAAAGCTAGCGGATAGTATCGCTAAATATTTTGTCCCAATTGTAGTTGTAGTTTCTGTAGTAACTTTTTTTGTTTGGGCAAAATTTGGACCGGAACCAGCGATGGTTTATGGATTTATCAATGCCATTGCGGTATTAATTATTGCGTGTCCTTGTGCTTTGGGATTAGCCACCCCCATGTCAGTAATGGTTGGTGTTGGGAAAGGAGCACAATCTGGTGTTTTGATAAAAAACGCGGAAGCACTGGAAAATATGAACAAAGTAAATGTTCTGATTACGGATAAAACAGGAACAATTACGGAAGGAAAACCATCTGTTGAAAAAATCTTCGCTACTAATAATGATGATGATTCTTTATTGCAAAGCATCGCTTCTTTAAATCAGTACAGCGAACATCCTTTGGCGCAAGCGGTAGTCAATTTTGCGAAAGCAAAAGGAGTTGCTTTAATCGAAGTAAAGGATTTTGAAGCAGTTTCCGGGAAAGGGGTTACAGGTACGGTAACCAACAAAAAAGTAGCTCTTGGGAATAAAAAATTAATGGAACAGGTGAGTGCTATGGTTTCGGAAGACCTGGAAAATCAGATTATCGCAGAGCAAAAATTAGGTAAAACTGTTTCCTATATATCAGTTGACGGAATTGCAGTGGGGTTTGTGTCGATTAGTGATGCTATAAAAGCAACAAGTGTAGAAGCCCTCAAAGAGTTGATACGTCAAGGAGTTGAGGTAATCATGTTGACCGGCGACAATGAAAATACGGCAAAAGCAGTTGCTGAAGAGTTGCATTTAAGCTCTTATAAAGCGGGCTGTTTACCGGAAGACAAACTTAAGGAAATTAAGCGACTGCAAGGAGAAGGAAAAATTGTTGCGATGGCAGGCGATGGTATAAACGATGCTCCGGCTTTGGCGCAAGCCGATATAGGAATTGCAATGGGAACGGGAACGGATGTTGCCATCGAAAGTGCTAAAATTACGTTGGTAAAAGGCGATTTGCAAGGTATAGTAAAAGCCAAAAAACTTAGTCATGCCGTGATGAAAAATATTAAGCAAAATTTATTTTTTGCTTTCTTTTATAATGTGCTGGGAATTCCAATTGCTGCGGGTGCTTTATATCCGTTTTTTGGAGTTTTACTTTCGCCAATGATCGCCGCTTTGGCAATGAGTTTTAGTTCGGTTTCTGTCATTGCAAATGCATTAAGATTACGAAGTTTAAAGCTTTAAATAAAGAAGTTGTTGCATTTTTTTTTGGAATTACAACTTGTATTATACTTGGTTGCAAATTAGGCTTTGGTTGTTTTAAATATAGAAAATCACATCTGAATGTGTAGAAATTGTCTTAAATTTATAGTACGATTTTAATGGATTGTATTTTTCAAATTACGGATTATCAATAAATAGTATACTCAAATGAAAATAATTTTAGCAACAGATGGATCTCCTTTTAGTCTGGCAATGGTAAAAGAGTTTGCCGGTAGACCTTTACCCATAAATACAAAAGTAAAAATCATCTCCGTTTATGAAGCAGATAGGCTCATGAACGTAGCTCCAATGGGTGTTTTAACGGAATATTACGACAATGCTAATATGAATTCTTTGAAGTTTGCAGAGAAGTCTGTAGCTGAAGCAGCGGAAATAATTAGAAATAAAAATCCTGAACTTGCCGTTTTAACGCAGGCAATAGAGGGCGTTCCTAAAACTGTTATTGTTGATGAGGCCGAAAAGTTTGGTGCTGATTTAATCGTTCTTGGGTCACATGGTTATGGTCTTGTTGAGCGTCTTTTATTAGGATCGGTTTCACAGTCGGTTGCACTTCATGCAAAATGTTCTGTTGAAATTGTTCGTAAAAAAACAAAATGAAGGTGTAACCGTAACGTAATAGAAAAAGTGCAAGTGATTTTCTATTAAATAAAGAAAGAATGAAATTCGGTTAGTTGGCTAGCCTTTTATTATCGAATAACAAAAGAGAGTAATTATATAATTTTTTTCAAAATTTAACAAGTTTATTTCGCTTTAAAGCGCGGATCTTTATAAGGTTAGTAGGTTTAACAAATAAATTCAATATCATGAAAACAGCACAAAAAATTGCATTATCGATTGGGTTAATTGGTCTTCTATATTCTTGCCAGTCAACTAATCAGGTTCTCTCAAAATCAGATAAGAGAATGGAAATTATGAATGAGATTGCTAATAATGAAAGTATGTCTAAAGAGATGATGGGGATACTTATGAATAGCAAAAGTGGTATGATGATGATGCAGGAGAAGGAAAAGGAAATGATGAAGGATAGTCATGCAAAAATGATGACAATGATGAAGGAAAATCCAGAAATGATGAAAAGTATGATGTCAGAAATGATGAAGAATAATCCAGAAATGATGAAAGAGAATCATGCTAGAATGATGGCAATGATGAAAGAAAATCCGGAAATGATGAAAGCTATGATGTCTGAGATGATGAAAGGAATGAAGGATGACCCCGAAATGATGAAAAGTATGATGTCAAAGTTGATGGAGTCATCAAAAGGGGATGATGCTATGATGGCTGGAATGTGTAAGGAGATGATGGGAAGTGAACAAATGATGAAAATGATGGACAAAATGAAAAAAGAAAAAATGGACAATAGTAAAATGAAAGGGATGGATAAAAAACCAGAAAAGAAAGAAGATCATAAAGCACATCATTAATATTTAATTTAACCATAATCCTAAAGAATCATGTTGAATAACGGTAACGGAGAAATGCATATGGGGGAATATTCTTTCATGGGAATGCATCCATTTTGGTTAATTTTAATAATCGTACTGCTTCTTTTTATGTTGGTACTGTTGAACCGATTTAGAAAAAGAAAATAATTAATTCAAAATTTAGAACCATAAAAATGAAAAAAATAACACTGATAGCTTTCATCCTGACTTTTTACTCCTTTATGCAGGCAGAAAATAAGGTTGAGGGAAATATTTCTAGGAGACTAGAGATTTTGCAGACGCAGCCTGAAACCTACACCTGTATAATGCATCCTGAAATTCATGCCACTAAACCGGGGAAATGCCCCAAATGCGGTATGGATTTGATTAAGGAAAAAGCAAAACCGTTAAAAAAAACCGTTAAAAAATACCAGGCTTCAAAAGTAGCTCCTGTAGAAGCAAATCCTATTCAAACAAAAGCAGTAAATAATGATTTACATCAAAATCATACAAATGTTTCCGCAGATGACACTAAAATGAAAGCGGAACCGGTTAAAAGATCTGCTAAAAATGCGCCACCAAGAACCGTTCGTTACGATTTATACGTTCGGGATACAATGGTAACTTTTGGCGATAAACCGAAAAGAGCGATTGCCGTAAACGGACAAATCCCAATGCCGACACTTACGTTTACCGAAGGCGATATTGCCGAAATTTATGTGCATAACGAATTAAATGAAGAAACTTCGTTGCATTGGCATGGATTATTTTTGCCAAATAAGGAAGACGGCGTGCCTAATTTGACCCAAATGCCAATCAAACCGCATACCACGCATAAATATACGTTTCCAATTATTCAGCACGGAACGCACTGGTATCACAGTCATACCGGTTTGCAGGAACAAATTGGGATGTATGGTTTGTTTATCATGAACAAAAGAAACGAAGACACAACCTTTAGGGAAGGAATTGATGATTTACCGACAGTTCCAATCATTTTGAGTGAATGGACAGATATGAAACCGGAAAATGTACATCGGATGTTGCACAATGCCACGGATTGGTTCGCAATTCAAAAAGGAACTACCCAGAGCTATGCCGAAGCCCTAAAAGCAAGACATTTCAAAACAAAAGTCACCAACGAATGGAAAAGAATGAACGCCATGGACGTAAGTGACGTGTATTACAATAAATTCCTGATCAACGGCAAAAATGAAAGCCAACTTTCGCAGTTTAAAGCGGGTGATAAAGTGAGGCTGCGGATTGCCAATGGTGGCGCTTCAACTTATTTTTGGCTGAACTATGCCGGAGGGAAAATTATGGTGGTGGCCAGTGATGGTAATGATGTTGAGCCTGTTGAAGTCGATCGATTGCTTGTTGCGGTTTCTGAAACGTATGATGTTGTTGTAACTATTCCTGCTGAAAAAACGGCGTTTGAATTTTTAGTGACATCAGAGGACCGAACAAAATCTGCTTCCTTGTATTTAGGGAATGGGATCAAGCAATTGATTACACCGATGCCTAAATTAAAGTATTTTGAAGGAATGAAAATGATGAATGGAATGATGAAGATGAATGGAGATTTAGACGATATGGGCATGAAAATGTCATTGAATCAAATGGATATGAATGTGGTGATGTATCCTGAAATTACGGGACCTTTAAACGATAAAAAAGGAACTCAAAAAGAAGTTCAAATGGATCATTCTTCGCACGATATGGGAAAAATGAAAATGGATGATTCTTCCGTAAAAAAGGACAACATGAAAATGACCGAAGCCGATTATAACAGCAATGAACTTTCAGATATTACGACCTTGAATTATGCAATGCTGAAATCACCTACTAAAACAACCTTGCCAAAAGACGCACCGGTAAAAGAATTGCGATTTGAATTATCCGGAAACATGAATCGCTATGTTTGGAGTCTGGACAATAAAGTAGTTTCTGAAGCCGATAAAATTTTAATTAAAAAAGGAGAGAATGTCCGAATTGTGCTCTTCAACGGCTCAATGATGCGCCATCCCATGCACTTGCACGGACATGATTTCAGAGTGCTGAACGGTCAAGAAGAATACGCACCACTGAAAAACATCATCGATATTATGCCAATGGAAACCGATACAATTGAGTTTAATGCGAATGTGAAAGGCGATTGGTTTTTTCATTGCCATATCCTCTATCACATGATGGCGGGAATGGGAAGGGTTTTAAGTTATGAAAATCAAGAGCCAAATCCTTTGATTCCAGATCCAAAGTTAGCACAGCGTAAATTATTCGCTGATGACAGAGCCTTTCATATAATGGCCGAAAATGATTTTGCGACCAATGGAAATGACGGAATGCTGATGATTCAAAACACACGTTGGAGTATTGGCACCGAATGGAGATTGGGGTATAATGACCATCATGGTTATGAAACTGAAACGCATATTGGAAGATACATCGGGAAAATGCAATGGCTGATGCCGTTCGTAGGTTTTGATTGGAGGTATCGAAAAATGAAAGATGGAGAGATGGAGAAAAATCTTTTTGGTCAAGAAAGTACCAAAGACAAACGAGCGGTTGCAAGTTTAGGAGTTGAATACACACTGCCTATGCTAGTGAAATTTCAAACAGAAGTTTTTAGTGATGGAAAAGTCAGATTTCAATTCGAACGCATGGATATTCCGGTTTCAAAAAGATTGAGAATGAATTTAATGTGGAATACGGATAGAGAATACATGGCAGGGTTGCGGTATATTGTTAAAAGAAATTTTGGAATTACCACGCATTATGACAGCGATATGGGATTTGGTTTTGGGTTGAATGTGAATTATTAAATTCACAGTGTGAAACGTTTATATCGTGCCTCACTGATTCGGAGTAAATTATAAATCCACCCTGTGGAGTCATTAAGATTCCATTTAACCTTTAAAACAAAAAATTATGTTGAATAACGATAATGGAGAAATGCACATGGGATCCTACATGTTTATGGGGATGCATATTTTTTGGTGGTTTTCAATAATCGTTTTAGGGCTGGCATTATTAGTGGCAGCTCATAAGTATAGAAAAAGAAAATGATTTTGAACGGGACTTCTTAATTAATTTGAAATAGATTTTCAACTTAAAAATAAAAAACAGCCATAATGATTTGGCTGAAAGTGTGGGTGTAGTAACTGGAAAAATTATCCTAAAATTTTGTAATGTGTCTTACTATTCTACAACAGTAAGACACAATTAAATCAATCTTTTTTATGTTGTTCTGTGTGATTTTGATTTCCGTTAATCATATGATCCCGCACGTTCATTCCGTTTGACATTCCGATCGTAAATGCAGTAATAATTAGCATAATTTTTTTTAACCCAAAGAATAGTGCGTTTAGATCGCTCTAAACGTATTTTATTTTTGTGTTTACACATTTTGCAAATGATAAATGATTAGACATTTAGTATTTTCTTTATGCATGGAATTGCATAAATACGTAGAAAGAATTTTCTAAGCTATGTATAAACTTTTATAGGAATTTCTTGAAGTAATTGTCTCATTTATAAAAATGTATTGAGATGCAAATGAACTTACTTTTTGATAAAGCAGCGTTTGTAATTTTAGAAGTACCGGAATTTGAAGACTATAAATATCTTGAAGTTGGTGGAAGGCTAATTGAAATAAGAATGAAGTTTCTCCAGCCGAATTTGTCTGATTGAAAACATATGATTTCGAATCCTTATAGTTTAATTCTCTTCTGAGAATTACGTTCGAGGATCTAAAGCACCATCATTTACCATCAGGCCAAAAGCCAGAAAGAGTGAAATTAAATATTTTAAACACTCTGTCAATCTATTTAGTTTGAATTATAATTTCAAAAGTATAAAAGTAACTGTGAATTAAGGATTATTTTTTTATTCTTTGTCTTCACAAGCGACACATTCGCATTAGACTTTAGCTTTTTTTCATGAAAAATGAACATGTTTAAAAAAACTTATTTGTGGTAGTTGTTAGTTCTGAATTGATTACAATTTATGAGTTCAATAGAGACTGTTTTTATTTGAAGGTTTTTGGTTTTGGCTTTGTGTGTCTCAAAAATAGTATTATTTTTGCACCTGAATAAAAAAAATAAGGCCCGTTCGTCTATCGGTTAGGACGCATGGTTTTCATCCATGTAAGAGCGGTTCGATTCCGCTACGGGCTACAATTCATAAACACAATCTTAAAAAGCCTCGAAAATTATTTTTTGAGGCTTTTTTAGTAGCGGTTTTAGCTGTTCTTATTGTAGATGAGATAATAGTCAGATACGTTCGCAGCATTTACGACAACATTATTCTTTGAATGAACACTTTGCGGAGTTGGGGAGGTTTTAGTTTTCATTTACTACGAATTTAGCCAATAATTTAAAACTTATAATTTCAAAAATTTCTTTGAAATGATTTCTTTTTCTGTATAGATTGTCAGAAAGTAAGTTCCCGAGGCTAATTGTGAAACATCTATATTATATATACTTTCATTTAAAGAAGGCAGGATATTTCCTAATTTTTTTCCTGTCAAATCAATAAGTGTTATTTTTTTGATTTTCTGATGATCTGTATTAATATTCAATTGATTGTGTACTGGATTTGGAAATAATAGAATTGTATTAGAAAGTTGCACGTTTTCAGCAATGCCTAACGTGTTGTATGAAATCTGAGCAGCAAAGGCATCATCTTGCCCGGTATAACCACCAGTTGCAGTTGTAATACTGACTGAATTTCCAAAATCCAAAGTAGCGCTAAACCTTCCTGAAATATAAGCCGAGTTGTTCCTAATATCTAACCCATGAAACCAAATATGCCATATGTTTTTTAGGTGATACATATTGAGGTAATTTCCGTTTGATGGACTGATTTCCGCCAATGACATTCCCATTTGCTGTCCCCGAGATGGGTCATTATAAGTAGTGTTACTGCCTGCAAGGCCATTTACGGTATAAGTGAATGTTCCTAAATAATTCATACCAACGAACACACGACCGTCATCATTGATATCAATAATTGAGGCTGTTCTTCCACTGGAATTGGTAGAAATGCCTCCGTCGAGTTTTTTTGCCCACAATAGATTACTTTCTGAATTCATTTTCCCAAAAAATGGTGTCGATTGACTGCTGTCATTGCTACCGCTATCCAGAACAAAAGTTGTATTAGAAGGTTCGAGATTGATATGGTTGGTGAAGTTTCCTGAAAAATAAATATTATTATTCGCATCAATTGCAATTGCATTGGCTTGTTCGGCTGAATTATTGTTGCCAACCATTGTTCCTTGAGCAGTTTTTGCCCAGATAAAATCGCCGTTACTGCCAAGCTTCACAATAGCTAAATCAGGGTAATTCACATCAGACTGAATATAATTTCCTGACGGCGGATTGAGATAAACATTTCCATAAGTGCCACCGGCCAAAATAATATTGTTTTGAGAATCTGTAGCAATGTCATTAATTCTATATCGCCCGTATAAGTTTGAGGCGAAAATTTTATTCCAGATGAAGCCACCTTCTTTATCTATTTTTATGATAAAATTGTTGCGTCCTGTCGCTGTACTGACTTGCATGGTATTTCCAAAATCAAAATCTATACTGTTCTGAAATTCTCCTGTGAGCAAGATGTTGTTTTCGTTATCAATCTCTATTCCTGTAGTTTCTATTCCTGAATTAATTATCGAGCCAAATTGAAAATGTTTGCCCCAGATGTATTCGCCGCTGCTGCTTAATTTTACAACATAGGCACTTGGATAGGGAGAAACAACCGTATGGATATCGGTTCCGTTACCCGGATTAAGGTCAATGGAACCTGTAAATTGTGAAGTCAGGTACAGATTATTGCTGCCATCAAGTGTTAAATACGATGACTCCATGCGCATTTCGTTCTTGAAAACTTTAACCCAAAGCAAGCTTCCTGTAGGACTCAATTTTTGAACATATACGTCACCATATTGCATCGCTACCTCAGTAATATTTGTATTTCCGGAATCGAAATTGGTCGTTTGTCTGAAAATTCCCGAAGCATAGGTATTTCCGTTTGTATCAGCCAGAATATTGGAACCAATGTCTAATTGGTCTGGACCACCGGTTGCCCTCGCCCATTGAGCAGTTTGTCCGTAAGTGATTCCCGTCAGTAAAAAAAGTGCAATCAGTAAAGTATTTTTTTTCATAATTTTAGTTCAGATTCAGCGTTTATAGCAATTTTATGAAATTTATTTTGAGTAGTTTAGTGGCTTTTATATTCTGTCAACGTTCTCATGCTAAAGTGGTTTAGTCCTAAATTAAGCCAATTGATCAAATCCGTTGTAGTAGCCAGCAGTATAATTTATACTATTGATATATGATTTTTGTAGTCTTAAAAAAATTAATCCATTTGTCTTTTAAGTTTGCGGGCACTGTAGATTCTTTAACCGCTCTAAAATTTATGTATAATGATGTTTTGCCTTGCGTTATGTACCAAAGTTGAGATTCGGGATTTTTGTAGTCTTTAGATTTAGGACTTTCGATTGTGAAAATTATCCAAGGATATTCTACACTTTCATCTTTTTCAATAAATGTTAATTTAGCTTTTGGAGAGCTTTCTTTTAACCTTTCAAATTGCATTGCCATTGCTTTATCCATCGGTATATTTTTTGCGCCTTTTATAGATATCATGGTTCCAATTTCTGTCCAATTATCAAAGGTTTCATTTGAAGGGATTAATTCAAGCATTGTCATCTCATCGTTTTCTTGGTTGCTTCCAATTTTCCAGTTTTCGCTTTCTGGCCAATGAAGAGATAAAGATTCACCATCTTGTTGTTCATTACCACAAAACTGACTTAAATATCTATCAGCTTGTTTATCTCCAATTTCTTTTGCTTTATTAAAATCTGAACAAGCACCATTTTTGTTTCCTATTTGGGCTCTAATTTGTCCACGTAAAGTTAAAGCATTTGGAAATTTTTGGTCAATTTCTATTGTTTTGTCAAGGTCAGGCAAGGCTTCTTTATATTTTTCTTGACTTACATAAACGCTCGCTCTACTATAAAATGCTTTTATAAAAGTCGGGTCAAGATCAATTGTTTTGTCAAAGTCTTTCTTTGCCGACTTAAAATCTTTTAATCCAAGTTCGCAAACTCCACGATTATAATACCCAACTTTTAAATCTTTATCCGCTTTGATCGCTTTACTATATTCTTTAATTGCACCTTCATAGTCTTTTGAGTTATGTTTCTCAATTCCACTTTTTAGATATTCGTCTGCGGTTTGTCCGAAAGAAGTTGTAAAAATTGCACATGCTAAAAATGTAAATAGTTGTTTCATATGTTTCATTTTGGTTTTATGTATTGATGGCAACTTGTATATTGGTCTGATAGCGTCCGACTTATCTACCCTAAATTGGGTTGCTTTGTCTGATAAGCGTCAATGTTTATTTAATTTCAAATATATAAATAAATTATTACAAATTATCAAAGAGATTTTATTGTCGCATACCTCAAGCCGCGTGAAGGATGGCAGTGGAGCTCTTTTATAGGCTGCCTTTTTTTTTGCAGGCGATAAAAAGCGGGAACGTTCAGCCTGACCCGCAGTTTTTACGGAGGGACACGCCCAAATTATTTTCCTTTTCTGGCCTGTAATTTTGTCAAATAACTGCCTAAAATTCAAAATGGTAAAATGCTTGTTTGGGTTGGAAAAATTTTATAATTTTGCAATCCAATTTTATTATGTAAATTAAAGAAGAAGATGGATATCAAAAGAGTAGCAATAGACGCTGTGAATGAAACAATTGTAATGACTGTTGTTCACATGGATTACAAAGGACAAGTAGCAAAAAGAATAAACGAAAAAATGCCTTTGGCAACAGTTAAGGGATTTAGAAAAGGAGCGGTGCCTAAAGATCTTGTTGAAAAACAATACGGTAAAGCAATCAAACAAGAAGAAGTTCAAAAAGTGGTTGATTTGGCTTTAGAGCGTTTCGTACAATCAGAAAGATTAAATCTTCTTGGAACGCCACTTCCTAAAGTAGATGAGCATTTTTCTTGGGATGCTGAAGAATTGGTTTTCGAATATGAAATTGGTTTAGTGCCAAACTTCGTATTGGATTTAGAAGCTACAAACGACATTGTGAAATATGTAGTTTCAGCTGATGCTAAATTAGTTGACGGTCAAGTGGAAAGAATCCAAAAACAATTTGGAACTGCAATTCCTCAAGAAGTTGTTGCTGCAGATTCTGATATTACTGGAACTTTCACAAACGAAGAAAAAGGAATTAACAACGCTACTACTATTGCTGCTGATCTTTTCAAAGACAAAGCTACTTTTGATTTATTCATTGGTAAAAAAGTAGGTGATGTAGTGACTGTAAATACTAAAGGTTTATTTGAAGACGATCATCAATTGATGGATGTTATGAAAGTAAGTCATGATGACGTTCACGGATTAGAAGTTAATGTAGATTTCACAATCGAAGCGATCAATACAGCTGAATTGGCTGAATTGAACCAAGAATTGTTTGACAAACTTTTTGGAGCAGGAACTGTTGCTTCACTTGAAGAATTGAAAGCAAAAATCAAAGAAGACGCTGAGACTCAATTTGCACAACAAGCTGACCAAAAATTATTGGCTGATGTTCAGGATTTCTTGATCGAAAATACAAAATTCGACTTGCCATCTGAATTCTTGAAAAAATGGTTGCAAACGGTTGGAGAGAAAAAATTGTCTCCTGAAGAAGCTGAAGTAGAATATACAAGATCAGAAAGAGGATTGCGTTTTCAGTTAATCGAAGGTAGAGCAATGGCTTCAAGCGACATCAAAATAACTTTTGAAGACTTGAAAACATTCACTACAAAATCAATCAAACAACAAATGGCGCAATTCGGGCAAACAAATCCTACTGACGAAGAAGTTCAAGCAATTGTTGCAAGAGTTTTGTCAAATCAAGACGAAGTAAAAAGACTTTCGGACCAAGTTGTTGCTGAGAAATTATTGGAATTGTTCAAAGAGAAAGCAAATCCTACTACTAAAGAAGTAACTTACGACGAATTTATTGCCGCTTCATACGGAGAATAATTTCTAAAAAAATAAGTATATTTGAGCGTCAAAAGAATAATTTTTTTGGCGCTCTTTTATTTGAATTAATTTCAGGAGCTAATCCAGCTATCCGTTGCAAGTTTTTTCTTCCGTTTAAGTTTTTTTTATGCTACAAGAGCTTCTTCCAGTCGCTTTGCAAGCATAAAAAAACTAAAAAACGGAATTCAAAAAGCTTTTTACTTTTATCTGGGCTAAAAAATAAGACATATTGACATCATTTGTAAAGAGGTATGACCTTTGCATTAAACCGAATCACAAGATATTACTTAAAACTTAGAACAAAAAAATATGAACTACGGTAAAGAATTTAAAAAGTTTGCTACAAAGGACCACGGCGTAAACTCCATGTATTACGATAAAATCGTAGGTGCAATGACTCCTAAAAACATGACTCCCTATATCATTGAAGAACGTCAATTGAATATTTCACAATTAGACGTATTTTCCAGATTGATGATGGACAGAATTATATTCTTGGGAACAGGAATAGATGACCAAATCGCAAACATCGTTCAGGCACAGTTATTGTTCCTTGAAAGTGCTGATGCTTCTAAGGATATTCAAATTTATTTGAATTCTCCAGGAGGAAGCGTTTACGCAGGATTGGGAATTTATGACACGATGCAATACATCAAACCAGATGTAGCGACAATTTGTACCGGAATGGCAGCTTCTATGGGAGCAGTGCTGTTGTGTGCAGGTGCTGCAGGAAAACGTTCGGCATTGCCACATTCACGAGTAATGATTCACCAACCATCAGGTGGAGCGCAAGGAGTTGCTACCGATATGGAAATCAACTTACGTGAAATGTTGAAACTGAAAGATGAGTTGTACAAAATTATCTCTCACCACTCCGGACAAACTTTCGATAAGGTTCATACAGATAGCGAGCGTGATTATTGGATGATTGCCGAAGAAGCAAAAGCATACGGAATGATTGATGAAGTTTTAGTAAGAGGATAAATTATTAGTCGAAAGTCAAAAGTCGGAAAGTCAAAAGCATTGCTCAGACATTACGACTTTTGACTGTATGACATTAGACGATAAAAATGGCAAAAGTAGTATTAGAATGTTCGTTTTGTGGAAGAAAGAAGCCAGAAACCCAATTATTGATTGCTGGTATCAATGCACATATCTGTGATAAATGTATTGAACAAGCGCACGGTATTGTCCTTGAAGAAATAAAATCCAGCGGAAGTTCAAAACTGGTTGGAGATTTGATTTTGAAGAAACCAAAAGAAATCAGAGCGTTCTTGGATCAATATGTTATTGGACAGGACCAAACTAAAAAAGTAATGTCGGTTGCGGTTTACAATCACTACAAACGTTTGATGCAACAGCAATTGGACGATGAGGTTGAGATTGAAAAAAGTAACATCATCATGGTGGGACAAACAGGAACAGGAAAAACATTGGTTGCTAAAACCATTGCAAAAATGTTGGATGTGCCTTTGGCTATTGTTGATGCGACCGTTTTAACAGAAGCAGGTTATGTTGGGGAAGATGTCGAAAGTATTTTGACGCGTCTTTTACAAGCTGCTGATTATGATGTAGCCAAAGCCGAACGTGGAATTGTATTCATTGACGAAATAGATAAAATTGCACGTAAAAGTGACAATCCGTCTATTACGCGTGACGTTTCTGGGGAAGGTGTGCAGCAAGCATTATTGAAATTATTGGAAGGAACCGTTGTGAATGTGCCACCAAAAGGAGGACGCAAGCATCCGGACCAAAAATTTGTAGAGGTAAATACACAAAACATTTTGTTTATCGCCGGTGGTGCTTTTGATGGAATCGAACGAATTATTTCGAAACGATTGAACCGCCAAGCCGTAGGTTATTCTACTTCTAAAAATGTGGACAATATTGACAAAGACAATTTGTTGCAATACATTATTCCAAAGGATATCAAAGATTTTGGATTGATTCCGGAGATTATTGGTCGTTTGCCAGTTTTGACACACATGGATCCTTTAGACAGAGAAACTTTGCGTGCAATATTAACACAACCTAAAAATGCGTTAATCAAGCAATACGAGAAGTTGTTTTTAATGGACGATGTTGAATTTACCATTACAAATGCAGCATTGGATTTTATTGTTGATAAAGCACTAGAATACAAATTAGGAGCTCGTGGATTGCGTTCTTTATGCGAAGCTATCTTAACTGACGCGATGTATGAATTGCCAAGTTCTGATGAAAAAATATTAGAAATTGACGTAGATTATGCAAAAGAAACGTTGAATAAAAATTTATTGAAACGTTTGGAGATTGCATCATAAAGATTCTATTTTTCTCATAAATACTAAACCTGTTCATTCATTTGAGCAGGTTTTTTTTATGAATTATTTTTTCTGCTACTTCTTCAAAGTCCTATTTTTTTTGATTATAAAATCAAAACGAAGTTTAAATAATTTGTAAATTTATAGTTAAAAATTTTGGCTCCGAAATAGAAAATTCTGAAGCATTGCAAATTAAGGTTGGTAGGCAATTTTGGATAACTTTAAAAAATAGTTCTAAATATAGAGAAAGATGATAAAAAAAGTTTGGCTTAATCTAGCCGTTAAAAATATTGAAATCTCAAAAAAATTCTTTTTTGAGATTGGTTTTTCGTTTAATGAGCAGTACGATACGTCGCACTCAACATGTCTGTTAGTCGGAGAAACTAATTTTGTGGTTATGCTTTTTGAAGAAACTCAATTTGCAAGCTGTATTCAAAATAAGGTTACAGATGCTACGGTAAGCTCAGAGATTCTAATTTCTATTGATGCAGAAAGTAAAGAAGAAGTTGATGAATTCGCAAAGAAAGTGGAAGAAGCCGGAGGGACTGTTTTCGCCAAGCCAGCCGAAAACCTAGGTTGGATGTATGGTTGTGGCTTTGCGGATCGAGACGGACATCGCTGGAATATGTTATATATGGATTTTAGTAAAGTACCAAAATAATAGTTTTAAGTTAATCTAAAAAGACACAAAATGACAACATTGGAATTTAAAATCGAGATCAATGCTCCGAAAGAAAAGGTTTGGGACGTTTTATGGAATGAAGAAACATACAAACAATGGGTATCCGTTTTTTGTGAAGGGAGTTATGCGATAAGCGATTGGAAAGAAGGTAGTAAAATTCATTTTTTATCTCCAAATGGGGATGGAATGAATAGCATTATTTACAAGAAAATTGATAAGGAATACATCGCTTTTAAACATTTAGGTGAAATCAAAAATTTTAAGGAAATGCCTGTTGATGATGCGACTCAAGAATGGTCTGGTGCTATGGAAACCTATCGTTTGATAGAAAATAATGGTCTGACTGTTTTAGAAGCTAAAATGGATTCAGTTGAAAAATATGTCGATTATTTCAAAACTACCTTACCAAAAGCGTTAGATTTGGTAAAGAAACTTTCAGAAGTAAAATAATATATTAATCTTAAAATACTATTATGGCGTCAATTAACCCGTATTTAATTTTTAATGGAAATTGCGAAGAAGCATTCCTATTCTATCAATCTGTATTTGGTGGTGAATTCCCTTATCTTGGAAAGTTTAAAGATATGCCGCCGGCAGAAGGGAATCCCGTGCTTTCTGAAGCTGATGGAAATAAAATCATGCATGTTACATTGCCAATAGGTTATGGATCCGTATTAATGGGAAGCGACAGTAATTCAGCAAGTGGGGAAGTTGCTTTTGGACAAAACGTTTCACTTTCAATCAATGCTAAGAGTAAAGAAGAGGCTGATAAATTGTTTAACGGACTTTCGACAGAAGGAACGGTAACGATGCCAATGAATCAAACCTTTTGGGGTGCTTATTTTGGAATGTTTGTAGATAAATTTGGAATCAATTGGATGATGAATTTTGATGAAAACGAAAAATAATTAGCATTAAAAACAAATTCTGGTGTACTCGTGAATTGTGTTTTTCTCATAAATATAAACCTGTTCATTTATTTGAACAGGTTTTTTGTGGGCAATATGGTTATTCTAATCTAGAGTCTTGCTGATAAAGCAAGATCATTAATGAGTACTTTATCCCAGTTTCGGCTCCGGCTCCTTTGGAGAGGGTTGGGATGAGGAATTCAAACTTCCTTTTTCTCTTTGTGAAAAAATACGGGATATTCTTTTTTATAAGCAATAGATTGTCGATTTTTGCGCCTTGTAAATCAATAGTAATAAAAATGGCAATAGAAGATAAAGAGATTATTTTGTTAAAAGTTTCTGGTCAGGATAAACCAGGAGTAACAGCTGGTTTAACATCCATATTAGCGACTTATGATGCCATTATTTTAGATATTGGTCAAGCCGATATCCATGATACGCTCTCTTTGGGTATTTTATTTGAAATACAAGCAGGGTCTAATTCGGCGCCTGTTTTGAAAGATTTATTGTTCAAAGCCTATGAATTGGGGATCAAGGTTAACTTTATTCCAATTTCTATTCCGGATTACGAAATTTGGGTAAAAGCACAACGCAAACAACGCTACATCATCAATGTTTTGGGAGAAACATTAACAGCTGTACAATTGGCGGCTGTGACCAAAATAATGTCAGACCAAAATTTAAATATTGATTCTATTATAAGATTAACCGGAAGAATTTCTGTAGTTGAAAAAGAAGAATATCCTCGTTCTTGTGTACAATTATCTGTAACGGGTAATATTGTTGATAAAACGTCAATGACAGCTAGTTTTATGGAAATTTCCAGAACTCTAGATGTGGATATCTCTTTCCAAGAAGACAATATGTATCGAAGAAACAGACGTTTGGTGTGTTTTGATATGGATTCTACCTTAATTCAAACGGAAGTAATTGATGAATTAGCAGAATTAGCAGGTGTTGGCGAAGAAGTTAGAGCCATTACTGAATCGGCTATGAATGGCGAAATTGATTTTAGTGAAAGTTTTAAACAACGTATGGCTTTGTTAGAAGGCCTAAGTGAAGATGTGCTACAAACAGTTGCTGAAAATTTGCCCATAACAAAAGGAGCGCATCGCTTGATGAAGGCCTTAAAATATTACGGATATAAAACCGCAATTTTATCGGGCGGATTCACCTACTTTGGACATTATTTGCAAAAGGAATTAGGAATTGATTACGTTCATGCCAATGAATTGGAGATTATAGACGGTAAATTGACGGGAAAATATTTGGGTGAAATTGTTGATGGACAAAAGAAAGCCGAATATCTGAAAGCTATTGCGGATAAAGAAGGAATAAATATCAATCAAACCATTGCTGTGGGTGACGGTGCAAATGATTTACCGATGTTGAACCTGGCAGGGTTAGGAATCGCTTTTCATGCCAAACCAACAGTTAAAGAAAATGCAGCTACTTCAATCTCTAGCTTAGGTCTCGACGGTGTTTTATACCTGTTAGGCTACCACGACAGGCATATTGATATGATGGATGAGGATTAGGCTGCAAATGATAATGCTAAAAGAGGCTATCTCAAAAAGTAATTTTTGACAGCCTTTTTTATGCCTTGATGGTAGGTGTTTTTTCAGGTATTTCCAATGTTTTTTTTTCGGGAGATTTACAAATTCCTTTGGCTCCACAACGCATTCTGTGCGGTCCGCAGGAATAAAGAAAAACCAGTGTTATCAAGATGTAGAAGGTATTTTTCATCTTTACTTTTTATACGGTTTGAAACTGCATGCTTTTCAATTGTTCCAAATAATCTCTTTGATTTGATAATCTTGGAATTTTATGTTGTCCGCCCAGTTTGTTTTTTCCCTTTAACCAATCATAAAACAAATTTTTTCGCGCTACATTTATTATTAGCGGATTCAACGTCATGTTATTGTAGCGTTTCGCTTCGTAATCTGAATTTAGTGACTGGATTGATTCATCCAATGCTTTCTGGAATTGAGATACATCAGCTGGATTCTCTTTAAATTCAATCATCCATTCATGGGCGCCTTTTTCTTTGCCTTCCATGAAGATAGGTGCAACCGTGTAATCAACAACTTCCATTTTAGTCATTTTGCACGCTTTGGCGATAGCCTGATCCGTATTTTCGACCATTAACTCTTCGCCAAAAACATTAATGTGATGTTTTGTTCTGCCCGTGACCCTAATTCTATAGGGGTCTAATGAAGTAAAACGAACAGTATCGCCTATCAAATAACGCCACAAACCGGAATTGGTGGTAATGACCACAGCATAATTTTTGAACAATTCCACATCAGCTAAGCGAATCACTTTTTGATCGGATGTCCCAAAAGTATCCATCGGAATAAATTCGTAAAAAATTCCGTAATCCAACATTAATAATAAATCGCTGGAATTATTGAGGTCTTGAATGGCAAAAAATCCTTCGGAGGCATTGTATATTTCGTAATATTTAAACTCTTTTTTAGGTAGTATTTTTTTGTATTGGTCTCGGTACGGTTCAAAATTAACGCCGCCGTGAAAGTAGACTTCCAGGTTAGGCCAAAGTTCAAATAAATTTCCCTTTCCGGTTTCTTCCAGCATTTTATTCATTAAAACTAACATCCAGGAAGGAACTCCGGCAAAACTGGTTACATTTTCGTTTTTTGTTTCGTTGATAATTGCGGCAATTTTGGTTTCCCATTCGCTCATCAGAGAAATCTTGTTGCTTGGCGTACTGCTAAACTCTGCCCAAATGGGCATGTTTTCAATCAATATGGCTGATAAATCCCCAAAAAACGTATTGTTGTCTTCATAGATTTGCGAACTTCCACCAAGACGCAGACTTTTTCCAAGAAACAGTTCTGAATCTTCGTTGTTATTTAAATACAAGCACAACAAATCCTTACTGCCTTTATAATGACAATCTTCCAAGGCTTCATTGCTTACCGGAATAAATTTACTTTTGGCATTGGTTGTTCCGCTTGATTTGGCAAACCATTTTATAGGTGTTTCCCAAAAAACATTTTGTTCTCCTTTGCGGGTTCTTTCAATGAGCGGCTGTAATTCTTCGTAAGTAGAAACTGGAATTCTTTCGGCAAAAGTGGCGTAGGAATGTATCGACGAATATTCATATTTTTTGCCTAAAACCGTATTTTTTGAAGACTGAATTAAATTCATAAGCAATTCTTCCTGAACTTCATTAGGATATTTCAAGAAAAGTTCGATCTGATGGATTCGTTGTTTGAGAACCCAAGAAGCAAATGAATTGATTATGGTTAAAGGCATTTTTAAATTATGAATTATGAATTGTGAGTTATAACTTTACCAAAAATAACAAAATTTGTTTAACTAGTAGCGTTAAACGGGAAACTTTAATCACAATGACTTACGAAGGTGTACTTACAAAAATGCAGACTGAATTTGGAAACCCAATTCAATATTACTTGGTTTTTGAAAATAGTTTTTTGAATGTAAATCAATTACTGAATAAAGAAATCGAAATTAATTTTGGAGGATTCCAATGTTTGAATTGCGGAAAGAAGAAAAAAATATTCCGACAAGGATTTTGTTATGATTGCTTCTATTCCAGCGCGGCTGTTGGTGATTGGATTATGAAACCGGAGTTGAGTACTGCGCATCTTGGAATTCAGGATAGGGATTTGGCGTATGAAGAAAAAGTACAATTGCAACCGCATATTGTGTATCTGGCTTTGTCCAGCGAAGTCAAAGTAGGAGTGACCAGAAAAACGCAAATGCCGACCCGTTGGATTGACCAAGGTGCAAATCAAGCGATTTCGATTGTTGAAGTTCCCAATAGATACTTGGCAGGAATTACCGAAGTTGCCTTGAAGAGTCATTATGCCGATAAAACAAATTGGCGTAAAATGCTGACAAATACTTTTGAACAGGTTGATTTGATTGCCGAAAGATTGAAAGTGGAACATTTAATCCCTACGGAAGTACAAGAATATTTTTATTCGCAGAAGAATGATTTATATGAAATGCACTACCCCGTTTTAGAATATCCAAATAAAGTAAACAGTTTAAGTTTAGATAAAACGCCTCAGTTTCAAGGAAAACTCACAGGCATAAAAGGACAATATCTTATTTTTGAAGGTGGAACAGTTTTCAATATCCGTGGTTCTGAAGGATATGTGGTAACGATTAACGTGTAATAAATTTATAAAAAAAGCAGGAATTTCAAACAATTATTGAAATTCCTGCTTTTTAGAATGATGAAAAACGACTATTTTCAATCAAATTATCTTATTGAACTTTAGGCTCCACTTTAGGCTCTTCCACTTTTTTCTTTTTATTAAACAATCCATTTAGTAACTCTGTAGCCTTAGCTTTTACCTCTTCTTTAGTTGCGGGAGTAGCCGTTTTTGTGGTGTCACTTGGTTTCTTATTTTTATTGATATAATCAGTTAAAGCCGAAGTTCCTTGTTTTACCAATCTGTCTTTTTGTTGGTTCACTAATTGAGTAGTCAATTTAGTCACCGCACTATTAATGTCAGTTGTAATTTTTGGATTGGTAAAATTACCTGCTAATACCGCATTTATTGGGAAACTTTCTAATTTAGCAGCATCGGCCGCTGATAGTTTTGCAATGAGTGCATTGGCTTCTGAGCCAAGATATTTTGCAGGAACATCAAATTTTAGATTATAATTCATGCTTTGATCAAAACCGTGAGTCCCTCCAATAGTCGCTTTAATGTCTTTATACTTGATATTAAATGGCTTTACATTCACTTTTCCATCTTTGAATGTAATCGCTGCTTTCAGATCATTCAAATTAATCTTACTTACATCTATAAATTTCAAATTAGAACCTAATGCTGTCAACAACGTTGAATTGGTTGAATTTACGGTGGTCGAAAGCAGTTGTCCCAATAAATCTCCGGTCAATGTTTTTAAATCAGGCGTCATTTCTTTTGCATCAAGATTTCCATTTAATTTGATGGTCGAATTCAACTTTCCGTTAATAATTCCGGCTATTGGTGCTATTTTTTTTAGCATATTCAATTGGGTGAATGATTGTGCAATATCGACTTGATTTAAATTCAAATCCATGTTAAAGACGGGCGTTTTTCCTTTGGTGGAAACAGCTCCATTCACCGCAATAGTTCCCCCAAAAATAGATGTTTTTACATTTTCTAAAGTAACTTTTTCATTTTTCACAATCAATTTCCCCGAAACATCTTTCAAGGTTAAATTATCATATAGAACTGTAGTCGCTTTTGCAGTAAGCGTACAATTTAAGAAAGCTGGTATTTTCATCGCTTCCGCTTTTTTATCCTGACCCCTCGTGGCACCTTTTGTTTTGTCGGCAGTTGTAATAAAATCACTTACTGCTAATTGCTTTGAATTCATTTTGAAATTTCCTTTCAATTCTTGGTTTCTAAATATAAAACCGTAAAAATTCTCTAAAATTCCCGTGACGCTAATGTCACTTTTACCTGTTGTTGCATTGAATTGTTTCAAATCGACCTGACTTGGATTAAACTGCACTAAGGCATCGCTGATGTTCATTGTTTTTCCGTTTTGATCCACATAATTGAAACCAGACAAACTCATCGTTCCTGCATTGTTAATGTTTTGATATTGACTTTTCTTAATGGATTCCATATCAAATTTAGTAGTCACATCCGCATTTAAAATACCGGATAAAGGTTTGTCTAATTTTACAGGATAGGCTTTAGTAAGGTTAGCCAAGTTGATGGTTCCTTTTAACGAGGCATCGACTATAGGATTTTTCGTGATGTTTCGAATATTTGCTTCGGCATTGAAAACATCCTGATCTATTTTGAAAGAAAGTTTGTCAACGTTGATATACGTATCATTCAGAATACCTGTTTCATTAATAATTTTAGTGTCAATTACGATGTTTTGAACGGATTTCGGTAAATTAGGATACTGAAATGAAGCATTGTTGGAAGCAATTTCAATTTTGAATTTTGGAACGGTGGTGCCTGAATACAATCCTTGTGCATAACCCACAACTGTAAAATCCCCAGTGGTTTTTACATGATTCAAACTTGCCGCATATGCCGCAGGAATAACTCCTAAGAAATTTTTGAAGGAGGAAGTTGGCGTTTTGAGTTTTAAATTATATTCCTGACCAGCTTCGACCATTTGAATAAATCCATCAAATTCTAGTGGCAATTGATTGATTAACGCTTTGTTTTCTTTGAAAGTGTACTGACTTTTGTCTAAATCAATTCCTAAAACGGCATCCAATGTCAAGGAAATATTTTTCATATAATTGACTATGTCCATGTCTAACGAGATTTTTGCCGTAGATTTAGTAACCAAATCTAATTTTTGAGCCGCAAAATTTCCGGTTCCCTCATGGTTCAGACTATCAATTACCATTTTAATTTTTGAACTTTCGTCAAAATATTTAAACTTGAAATTTTCGATTTTATAATTCTGAATATTTAATGACAAAGGATTGCTTTTTCCATCATTTTTGGATTTGTTATCCTTTAAAGCGATATCGTAATTTGCGATTCCGTCTTTATTGAATATGATATTGATTAACCCGTTTTTTGAAGTTATTCCGTCTATGGTTGTCGCTTCGTTTTTGCCTTTAAAAAGTTCTTTGATTGACATTTTTAAATTCAATTCGCCCAATGAAATTAATGTATCTCCTTTAAAAGGAGCTTTGTTTATAATGACTAATTTGTATAATGTTACGTTAGCATTGGGGAAATTTTTGAACAAACTCAAATCCGCATCCGCAAAGGAAATCTTGGCATCTACTTTGTCATTGATAGCTTGGGTAATTTTAACTTTTATTTGGTCTTTAAAAAAATAGGGTACAGCAAACAGCGAAACTGCAAATAGGAGAATTATAATTAAAAGGATTTTTAGAATTTTCTTTATCATGATGTTCTTTCTTTAGATTACAAAGTTTAGCAAAAAAAATCTGCATGACTTCCTACAAAAATAATAGTTTAAGATTTAGAACTTTCTAATATTATCCTAAATAATAGTTTGTTACAAAAAAACAAATCCGTTTAAGCAATTACTTAAACGGATCATTTTTAATTTAATTTGAAAAAAAACTATTGGATGTTGATTTCAAATGGCATCATGGCTTGGACTCCTTTTTGTGTTTGCAATCTTTTTATTTGCTCCATAATTTTATAGTTTTCTTCTCCTATTTCTTCTTTAATAAAGGCTGCTTTAGAGTTAGAAAATGGTAAACTTTCTAAAAGATCATTGAAGTTTTTCTCGTATTCCGGATAGTTTTGTGTACTGTAATTTTTTGTTTTTGATATTCTTGCAGCTTCATGAATTGCATCATCTAAACCTCCAATTTTATCTACAAGTCCATTTTTTATAGCTTCAGAACCAGACCAAACTCTTCCTTGAGCAATAGCATCCACTTGGGCAAATGTCATTTTTCGTCCCTGCGCCACGTGAGTTACAAATGTTTTGTAAATACGTTCGACACCTTCAAGAGTAACGGCTTTGAATTTTTCGTCTAAAGGCAAAAAAGGACTATAATTTGCGGCGTTTTCATGGGTTTTTACTTGTTCTGTATTGATTCCTATTTTTGTAGCCAACTGAGTGAAATTTGGTAATATTCCAAAAACGCCAATTGAACCGGTAATAGTGTTGTTTTCTGCAAAAATAGTATTGGCATTACAGGCAATATAATAGCCTCCTGAAGCTGCATAATTCCCCATGGAAACAACTACAGGCTTAACTTTCTTAGTCAGTTCAATTTCTCGCCAGATCAAATCAGAAGTCAAAGCGCTTCCTCCTGGGCTGTTGATTCTAAGTACAATTGCTTTAACGTCTTTGTTTTTTCGTGCCTCTTGTAACGAACGACGCATGGAACCTTCACCGATTGTATTTACATCACCTTCACCGCTCATGATTTCGCCTTGGGCGTAAATAATTGCAATTTGATCCTTTACATCGCTCATTTTTGAAGTTGTGGCTACATTTTTGGCATAATCCAAAATAGTAACTTTGTTATAATCTTCTTCTTTGTCTACTTTCAAAATGTTTTTAATGGCGTTGTGATAGACATCTTCGTAAGCAATAACATCTACTAATTTCGCTGCTTTTGCCATTTGAGGCGTTCTCGCTAAAAGCCCGTTTGCAATTTCATTTAATTTGGCCACCGATATATTTCTGCTTTTGGAAATATCAGTTACGATTGAAGTCCAAACGGAGTTTAATAAGGCAGTAACTTGTTCCCTGTTGGCATCACTCATTTTATTTTCAAGGAAAGGTTCTACGGCACTTTTGTATTTACCATGGCGTATCACTTCCATTTTTAAACCTGATTTTTCTTGTAAATCTTTAAAAAACATAAGTTCAGCAGAAAGACCTTTGAAATCCATATCACCTACAGGATTCAAATAAACGCTATTGGCAACAGAGTTTAAATAGTACTCTTTTTGAGAATAAGAATTGGCATAAGCCATTATAAATTTCCCGGATTTTTTAAAATCTTCCAGTGCGTCTCTCAAGGCCTTGCTTTGGGCCATGCCTAAAGAAGAATTGTTATTTAAAATTGATATCCCTTTGATGTCGTCATCAGTTTTTGCTTCCTCAACAGCATTTACAATATCCGTCAAACCTACTTTTTTGTTTTCTGAAAAAATAGTCATCCATGGATCTTTATATTTTCCTGCATAATCATTTTTTATGTCTTCTAAATTCAGTTCGATCACAGAATTGCTTTTGACTTTAACGCCCTCAGATTCTCCTCCAAAAATGGCTCCAATAAGCAGTATCCCGAAAAAGAACAGCATGCAAAAAACAAAAATACCTATGACGGTAGCCAGTACATTTCCTAAAAATTTCATATTTATATTTTTTTAATAAGTCTCAAAAGAGGTCAATTTGTTACAGCTTTGGGTCCGGAAATTCTAAAATTAGTTATCAACACTCTCTGCAAAGATACTTCTATTCTAAAATTCTTTTACTTAATTTGCGCTTAATATGAAATCACAACATCAAGTCGTTTTATCTCTAGGAAGTAATCAAGGAAATCGATTGGAAAATATCGAGAATTGTTTGCAATTTATACATCAGGAAGTGGGAACAGTAATAAAAGTTTCCAGATTATATGAGTCTCCGGCATGGGGTTTTGAGAGTGATGCTTTTTATAATTGTGTTGCAGTTATTCATACGACGAACTCTGCGCAGAAAGTTTTAAATCAAGTTCTAAAAATTGAAAAAAAATTAGGCCGGGTTCGAAGTAACAAACTAGGATATCAATCTCGAAGCATTGATGTAGATTTAATCTCTTTTGATGAGGAGATTATTGATTCTGATAAACTCCAGATTCCACATCCGTTAATGCAAAACAGGAAATTTGTTTTGTTGCCTATCCAAGATCTAAATTTGGATTGGAAACATCCTGTTCTCAAAAAAACAATTTCGGAGCTATTAGAATCCTCGCCAGATCAAAGTGTTTGCAAAATAATCCAGGATTTAAAAAGCCCTTTGCAAAGTATTTCGTTGGAACAATTTAATTATGTGGCTTTTGAAGGGAATATTGGAGCAGGAAAGACAACATTGGCTATGAAAATTGCCGAGGATTTTAATGCAAAAACAGTATTAGAACGTTTTGCTGATAATCCATTTTTACCCAAATTTTACAAAGATCAAAATCGATACGCTTTTCCGCTTGAAATGTCATTTCTCGCCGACAGGTACCAGCAATTATCAGATGATTTAGCGCAATTTGATCTATTTAAAGATTTCATAGTAGCCGATTATCATATTTTTAAATCGTTGATTTTTGCCAAAATAACACTGGCTGAAGATGAATACCGTTTGTATCGGAACCTTTTTGATATCATTTACAGAGAAATGCCAAAACCAGATTTGTATATTTATTTGTATCAAAATTCAGAGCGCCTTTTACAAAATATTAAAAAGAGAGGCAGAAGCTACGAACAGAAAATTCCAGCAGAATATTTGGATAAAATTAATAACGGATATCTGGATTATATTAAATCACAAACGGAACTAAATGTTTTGATTATTGATGTGTCTAATCGGGACTTTGTAAAAAACCAAGAAGATTATCTTTATATTTTAGATCAAATTCAGCAGAAAATCAGTTAAGAGAAATTAGAAATAGTTACCTTTTTAACGAAAAATGACCTTTCGCTTCTCTTCCATCTTCTAATTTTAAGGTAAACCAATAATCATCTGCGGGTAAAGGATTACCATTAAAAGTACCATCCCAACCTTCGTTTAAATTGGGAACCCATTGTTTGACGAGTTTTCCGTAACGGTCAAAAATGTAGATTATTGATTTGGTGTTGAAAGTTTCATTCACTCCTTTTACACTCCAATAATCATTATAACCGTCATTGTTTGGCGTAAAGAATTTGGGTGCGCCTATAACGGCAATAGTTTTGCTAATTACGCCGCAGCCATTTTTGTCATTGATAAAAATTTCGTGAATTCCTGGGGGTACTTTATCAAAAAAATTAGAGTCTTGCCAAAATCCACTAGGTTCGTCTAAACTATATTCATATATTCCTTTTCCTGTTACTTCTACGGTTACTGTATTTATATCGGTCAAATCTACAATATCAATACTTTTGATATGTGCCAAATCAGAAGCGGTAACTTTTATGGCTCGAATTCTACTGCAACCTGAACTATTTGTTACTTCGACAGCATAATTTCCTTCGGCGTTTACTGAAAGAATTGGAGCTATTTCGCCAATCAAGATAGTTTCGTCTTTTGACCAAATGTAGGTGTAATTACTTGTGGGAGACCCGTCCTGGATTCCAGCATCAAGTGTTACAAAAAAACTGGGAAGATTAGAACAAACCAATTCATTTTCACTACCATTGGCATTCAAGTTAATTTTCGGTATTGGATTAACAACAAAATTTAAAGTTGTGGTGGTAGTACAAGAAGTGTTTAGTGGATTTATTACTGTTGCTGTAATATTTTGAGTCCCTGTTATAAAAGTGGGTGAAAAATTTGAAAGTACAGTTCCGTTTTGTAAAGAATAAGTCACCGTCATTCCGGTTTGTCGGCCTAGAATAATGGCTTCGAATGTTGAAGTGTCGAATGCAAATTTTCCGTCTTGATTCAAAGGATCTGCTTCATCATCGCAAACTGTAGTTAAGACGGGGGAGACTGCAAATGCCTTAGGTAAAATATCTACAATAAAAGGAATGCTTGTTTCATCATAACATTTTAAAGATGTTTTATTAGTTAAAACGGCTTTTATGGTTTGAGAAGCGGTAATGAAAGTATTCGGAAACGGACTTGGTAACGGTTTATTGTTTTGGTCAAAATATGTAACAGTAACATTGGCAAGTAGTTGTCCATTCAATAATTTCGATTCAAGGGTACTAGTGTCAAAAATGAATATTCCATCTTGATTGTCATCACATTGTCTTGGAATTATAACTGAAGTAGCAATAGGTAAAGCCTCGACTTTTAGAGTAATATAAGGCCCTAAACCAACGCAAGCGTTATCTAGACTACTTTCAACCCGGACCCAAATATCTTGAGAATCGCGATAACCAATATTCCTGTAATTTGAAATATCCGCAATCACATTGAGTTCGGCTAAGGCATCAGCTTGGTTTCTGAAATAGTTTATAGTATAAGCTTGGTTTGTTGGTAATTGAGTTTGTATAGTGGCTTTTGTCCAAGAGAAATCAAAAGTTGCGATTCCGTCTCTATTATTGTTAATAGCGTCTAAAAAATCATCGCAAACAGGAGGAACTTTGATTTTATAAGTTGAAAGAAGATTGGTAGCAGGAACTTTTAATGTTAATTTGGCAATACTATAACAACCGCTAATTTTATTGGCAACTCTCACCCAAACATTCATTGTCGATGCTGTTGTGTTTTCGAATGCCAAATCATTTGAAATTAA
Organism: Flavobacterium fructosi; assembly: GCF_042787335.1. NCBI lineage: Bacteria > Pseudomonadati > Bacteroidota > Flavobacteriia > Flavobacteriales > Flavobacteriaceae > Flavobacterium > Flavobacterium fructosi. The sequence goes on from NZ_JBHZQA010000001.1 coordinate 218,093, forward strand.
ATCGGTTGTAAGACCATTATTAGCTCCTGATTGTGAAGTATAATAGGTAAAGTTTTCATTGGTATAATTTGCGGAAATTAGATTGTTATTTACTGTCAAATTAAAAAGAGTTTTCCCGTCTGAAATCAAATCAGTATCGCATTGAACAATTGTTACATCGTAGACAATTGGCAAAGGATTTACAACAAAATTCAAAGTTGTAGTTGCAGTGCAGTTTGTGTTTGCTGTATTTGTTACTGTTACTAAAACATTTTGAGTTGCAGTTACAAATGGATTTGGGAGTGGACTTGATAATGGATATCCATTTTTATCAAAATATTTAACTATCATTCCGGTTTGTCCTTTTAGAATGAAAGCTTCGAATGTAGCCGTGTCAAAAGCAAATTTACCATCTTGATTTAATGGATTTGGTTCGTCATCACAAGTTGTGGTTAAGTATGCAGGAACGGCAAAAGCTTCGGGTAAATCGTCTGCGATAAATTTAATAGTTGTTTCGTTAGAACAGTGTAAAGAATAATTGTTTGTCAAAACAGCTTTTATGGTTTGTGATGTTGTTGTGAAACTAGCGGGAAAGGGACTAGTTACCAAATTTCCGTTTGAATCTTTTAGCGGATTATTATTTTGGTCAAAATAAGTGACGGTTATGTTTGTTTGATTTTCTAATAAAGTTGTCTCAAGAACAGCAGTATTAAAAGTGAATATTCCATCTTGATTGTCATCACATTGTCTAGGAATTATTACCGGATTTGCAACCGGCAATGGATTTACAGTTACTATAAGTGGAGTTCTCAGAGTACAGCCGTTATCAATATAATAGGTTGTGGTGGTATAAAGGGGAGGAGTCGTAAAACTATTGCTAGTACCAAGAGAAACTCCATTTGTTGCAGCATCATACCAGTTTATAGTTCCAGTTGTAGAACTTGCTTGAAGTGTACATGTCGCTGAAGCACAAATAGGGCTTGGTGTTGTCGTTGTAATTTTTGCGATTGTAATTGTAGTACTTGTTGCTATTTGTAGCGTTGGATCGCCCGGCATTCCGCCATATTCTACTACATAACCTTTTGGTTGATAAGATCCGCTGATAGCACCCGTATCAGATAGATCATTCCAGGAGCCTTTGATTCCGACACCTGGTTCTGTAATATGAGCATAATCTTCATCACCAGTTTGATTGGGTTCATTTGTGTTCCAAAAGGCAAAATTTGGAGATGATCCATTAGCAAGGCCATTCCAAAATATTGTGCCGTTTTCAGGACCGGTTACCCATTTCCAAACCCCTTCAGTTGCAGCGTCGCTGCCTCCAATCCATCCTGTGCCTGAAGCTTGTTCCCCAATAAGTAGCGCTTCATCTAAAGCGCCTACTGTTGCTAAATAGCCTTGAATTCCATAATATGTGCTCGTTTCTGCTGCCGTTTTTGCTGCTGTCCAAGTAATTCCTAGATTAGGTATAAATTGATAATAATGTTGTGTAGAGGAAAGATAATTGGCTTGACCTATGGTAATGGAAAAATTTCGAATTCCTGAAGGTGAAGACGATGAATTGTAAAATTCTACATCTTTAATTGCTGATATAAAGTCCGTATAAGATATTGGTATTCCATTAGGACTGTATAATTTTAATTTTCCGGCAGTAATATCCCAACTTGTGATAATTGTAGGATGTGAACCACTAAGTGTTAATTGGTCTTGTCCGTTTATATAACCTGATGAAATTTGAATATAAATGGCATCCGTACTGGTGTCATCAGGATCAGTTATTGTAACATCAGTTACAATTTTTATATTGGTTTGAGGGCAATAGATTTGATTGCCTGTGGCTTTAATTATAGGAGCAATATTTGCTACTAAATTTATTTTAGAATTATTAATAGCAGGGTTGATGTTTTGTCTTAGAGTGGTGACGTTTCTTTTTTTTAAAGGATAAACAACTTTAGTAGCGTAGGTTATATTATTGATTAAAAAAAATATTGCCAAAATTACTTTAAAAAAAAAATTATTTTTCATTTTATAAAAATATAAATTTTATCAATATATCGGTGTTTGGCTATAAATTTTAACTAAAAAGAAACTAGTTAAGAAGTTAATAAAACAAAATAGATGCTAATTGTTAAATTGCTTGAAAAGTTCCCAAACTACAATTCCTGCACTTACTGAAATGTTCAAAGAATGTTTGGTTCCTAATTGCGGAATCTCAATTGAACCATCACATAAAGCGACTGCTTCTTGTGAAACGCCATAGACCTCATTCCCAAAAACTAATGCATATTTTTTGTCTTTTTCAATTTTGAAATCCTGAAGAAAAACAGCACTTTCCACTTGTTCGATTGCCAGAGTGGTTATGTTGTCTTTTTTTAAATTTTTAAGTACTGTCAGGACATCGTTATTGTGTTCCCAAGTTACCGTTTCTGTTGCTCCAAGCGCAGTTTTATGAATTTCCTTATTTGGAGGAGTTGCCGTAATACCACACAAGTATATTTTTTCAATCAAAAAGGCGTCAGCAGTCCGGAACACAGAACCAATATTATGTAAACTTCGAATATCATCTAAAACTAAGATAATGGGTGTCTTTTTAGATTCTTTAAAAGCTTCGATTGATTTCCTTTCCAATTCGCTGTTTTCAAGCTTTCTCATATTTTTCAGGGTTTGTCTTCATGAAAAAAGCTTCCGAAATTAGGGAAGCTTTTTAATGTAAATTGTATTAGAAATTAGCTTTTTGGTGCATCGTCGGCTAAAACTATTCCTTTTATTGTCAGCGTTTTTGTTGCTTGTCCAGCTGCATTTGAGGTTACGGTCACTGTTTTCGTGAAAGGACCTACTCTGTCAGTTGCATATTTTACACCAATAATACCTTTTGCACCAGGAGCAATTGGTTCTTTTGGAGTTGTAGGCACTGTACATCCACATGAACCTTGAGTATTAGTTATAATTAGTGGTTTGTTTCCATTATTAGTAAAAACGAATTCACGTTTTCCGTCTGCATTATGGGCAACAGTACCATAATCGATAGTCTCAGTTACAAAAACCATTCCTGCACCGTCAACTTTTGGAGTTGAAATTTTAGCAGTTGAAGCCTTTATTTTTTTAGTAACTTTTGATGTTTCTTGGGCATTAGAAGCAGTAACTCCTAATACTAATAATAACGCTAGTGTAACTATTTTTTTCATTGTCTTGTTTTTTTTAATTAATTAAACAAATTTAGAGAAAAAATCATGCCAATGGTTTAATTTTTTCTTAAAAATATTAATTTTTTTGTAGTCCACTATATTTCGTTTTAAAATATATAAATTCGCTGATCATTTTTTTTCATTTTTTTAAATATAAAATAACTTGGCATCTAAAGATAAAACGGTTAAGGAAACGCCATTAATGAAACAGTATAACGAGATCAAAAGGAAATATCCTGATGCGTGTTTATTGTTTCGAGTAGGAGATTTTTATGAAACTTTTGGTGAAGATGCGGTTCGTGCATCTAAGATTCTTGGTATAACCTTGACAAAACGTGGTGCAGGTTCTGAAACAGAAACGGCCTTAGCGGGATTTCCGCACCATTCTATCAATACATATTTACCAAAATTAGTAAAAGCCGGTCTTAGAGTGGCTATTTGTGATCAACTTGAAGATCCAAAAATGACTAAAACCATTGTAAAACGGGGAGTTACTGAATTGGTGACACCAGGTGTTTCCATGAATGATGAGGTTTTACAGTCTAAAACCAATAATTTTTTAGCATCCATATATTTTGCAAATAAATCAATTGGAATTTCATTTTTAGACGTTTCGACAGGGGAGTTTCTTACGGCGCAAGGAAATGCAGAATATATTGATAAGTTATTGCAGAATTTCAATCCAAGCGAAGTACTGATTCCTAAAAACAATAAAAATCATTTTAGGGAGATTTTTGGGGATGATTATCACAGTTTTTATCTTGAAGATTGGATTTACAAAGAAGATTACGCTTTTGAAGTCCTTACCAAACATTTTCAAACAGTATCGCTGAAAGGTTTTGGAATCGAAGAATTAAAAGAGGGAATTATTGCTTCGGGTGCAATTTTATATTATCTGTCCGAAACACAACACAACAAAGTGCAGCATATCACTGCCATTCAACGTATTGCCGAAGATGCTTACGTTTGGATGGACCGGTTTACGATACGCAATCTTGAGTTATATCATAGTTATAATCCAAATGCCGTTACGCTTCTTGATGTTATTGATAAAACGCTTTCGCCAATGGGTGGTCGTTTATTAAAACGATGGCTGGCCCTGCCGTTGAAAGACAGTAATAAAATACGAAGTCGTCATGAAGTGGTTTCTTATTTAAAAGAAAATCAGGACGTTTTGAAAAACATTCAACATCAAATCAAGCAGATTTCAGATTTGGAGCGTTTGATTTCCAAAATTGCTACTGGGAAAGTGTCACCTCGCGAAGTAGTTTATTTGAAAGAATCCTTGGATGCTATTATTCCAATAAAGACTTTGGCGTTGCAAAGTCCGCAAGAAGCAGTAAAAGTGATTGGAGATAGTTTGCACAGCTGTGATTTACTTCGAGAAAAAATAAAAAATACTTTAAATCAAGATGCACCTGTCGCTGTTTCTAAAGGGAATGCTATCGCAAAAGGGATCAGTGCCGAGTTAGATGATTTGAGAGCGATTTCAACTTCCGGAAAAGAATTTTTAGAAGGAATTGAAAAGCGAGAATCACAATCAACGGGAATTTCTTCTTTGAAGATTTCCTTTAACAATGTTTTTGGATATTATATTGAAGTCAGAAATTTACATAAAGACAAAGTTCCGTCTGAATGGATTCGTAAACAAACGTTGGTTAATGCAGAACGTTACATTACCGAAGAATTAAAAGAATACGAAACCAAGATTCTTGGTGCCGAAGAGAAAATTTACAAAATTGAAGTGGAATTGTTCGAGCAATTAGTAAGTTGGATTGCAACTTACATAAAACCGGTTCAAATGAATGCTAATTTGGTCGCGCAACTGGATTGTTTGTGTTCTTTTACGCAATTAGCGATTGAAAATAAATATGTTTGTCCGGATTTAGACGAAACATTCGAACTCGAAATTAAAAACGGAAGACATCCTGTTATCGAGAAACAATTGCCAGTTGGGATGCCTTATATTGCCAATGATGTTTTCTTAGACAGAGAGACGCAACAATTGATTATGATTACGGGACCGAATATGTCTGGTAAGTCGGCTATTTTGCGTCAAACAGCTCTGATTGTCTTACTAGCTCAAATGGGAAGTTTTGTTCCTGCTGATAGCGTAAGAATGGGGATTATCGACAAAATATTCACCAGAGTAGGAGCAAGTGACAATATTTCAATGGGAGAATCTACTTTTATGGTTGAAATGAACGAAACGGCTTCCATCTTGAATAATATTTCCGATAGAAGTTTGGTATTATTAGACGAAATTGGGAGAGGAACGAGCACGTACGATGGGATTTCTATCGCTTGGGCGATTGCGGAGTTTTTGCACGAACATCCGTCAAAGCCTAAGACCTTGTTCGCGACCCATTACCATGAGCTGAATGAAATGAGTGAGTCATTACCTAGGATCCAGAATTATAATGTTTCGGTGAAAGAATTAAAAGATACTGTGCTTTTTATTCGAAAGTTGGTAAAGGGAGGTAGCGCACATAGTTTTGGAATACATGTGGCAAAAATGGCAGGAATGCCACAGATAGTGATTTTGAAGGCTCAAAAGTTATTAAAAAAACTGGAGAAGAACCATTCAAGCGATGCTCTAAACGGAATTAAAGAGGCGAAAGATGAAATGCAAATGAGTTTCTTTAATCTTGATGACCCTTTATTAGAAGAAATCAAAGAAGAGATCTTAAATTTGGATATAAATACCATAACTCCAATGGAAGCTTTGATGAAACTCAATGAAATAAAAAGAATGTTAACCAGAAAATAATTTATTGGGTTTTAAAGTTTACGTTATCAGAATGTTAACTTTAATCTATAAATTTTTTATAAAAAAGGCTTGTGTAATTCAATAAATGTCCTAAATTTGCATCCGCAATACAGAACAAGTATTGTAGTTCTTTTTAAGAATTGAAAATGCGAAAATAGCTCAGTTGGTAGAGCGCGACCTTGCCAAGGTCGAGGTCGCGGGTTCGAGCCCCGTTTTTCGCTCCACACCACATAATGCTCGGATGGTGAAATTGGTAGACACGCTGGACTTAAAATCCAGTGAACAGCAATGTTCGTGCGGGTTCAAGTCCCGCTCTGAGTACTAAAAAAGCTTCAAACTATGTTTGGAGCTTTTTTTATTTTATAATAAATCCATTTAGATTTTACAATTTTAATTGCAAGTGCTTGAAAGTATAGTTCTTTTAGTATCTGCATCAATTTTAATTTATTCAAGATAAACTAAACTATGGGGGCTTTTGTAATTAGTAAAAGATTTAATGAGGAGTATAAATTTGTTTTTACTTCCAGAAAAGGAAAAATTATTTTTACTAGTTTGAGCTATGAACTGAAGTTTGAGTGTGAGGAAGATATTGAAAAATTAAAAGAGAATAGCGAATCAGTGGATTTTTTAAAGTTTAAGTCTTCAAATGGCAAGTATTACTTTAAATTGATGCTAAATGGTGGGTATCTTGCTACCAGTAGGAAATACACGACTTCTTTGAGACTTCAAAAAGGAATAGATGAAATTGTTAAATATGGATCCGTAGCCGAAATTTTAGATTTTTCCGCAAATGATTTTATTTTTGAAGATTAAGGTTTATTACGAAGCAGTACGTTAATAAAAAAGAGAGCAATGGGTAACTAACCATTGCTCTCTTTTTTATATCCATATATGTGCCCTAAAAGCGTCAGTACAAATAATTAAAAAAGCCATCTCGCTTACGCGGATGGCTTTAAAATTTTTAGAATTGAATTCTAATTATTTTTTTGCAGCTTCAGTTGCAGTTGCAGCAGCTTTAGTAGCAGTTGCAGCAGCGTCAGTAGCAGTTGCAGCAGCAGAGTCAACAACAACAGCAGCAGAATCAACTACAGCAGCAGCGTCTTCAGCAGGAGCGTCAGCTTTTTTACATGATACAACAGTCAAAACAGCAACAACAGCTAAACTTAAAAATACTTTTTTCATCTTACTTTATTATAAAAGGTTAATTATTAATTCGTGGCAAAGATATAAATTTTTTAATATGTAAAATATTTTTTTATTTTTTTTTTAAAAAATAATATTTTTCGCCAACATTCTCATTTACAGCAACTATTATGCCAGAGCGCTAATTTTATGAAATATGAACCGTTAAATTAGTAAAAGAAACTTTGTGGCGCTTTTTTTATAATCCAATGACAAGGAATGTGCGATCGTACCTAAATAGCAGTGACTGTTTTTATATCCTGATTTTTTTTTAGAAAATTAGAGCAATTCAAAATTCGAAATAGTTTTCATTATAACACTGGTAGCACCTTTATTCATTTGTACAAATGTTTCACATATATGGCCTTTTTCGTCTCTTTCAACCACGATAAGGATTAAGTTCGTTAAAGTGTTTTCCAGTTCCTTTTTTTTGGAAATAGAAATACAGCCTTCAAGGTTTACTAAAGCAATCGCCTCCGTAAAATGAGAATAGTTTGGGCCAATCACTATTGGAACGCCATAAGTAGCGGGTTCCAAGATATTATGTACGCCAGGATTTCCAAAACCACCACCCACATAAGCAATGTCAGCATAACTGTAAATTTTTGTCAAAATACCAATCGTGTCAATTATAAAAACATCGTAATCAGCAAGATTTTTGTCATTTCTTTCGCTGAATAAAACGGTTTTTTTGCTAATACTATTTTTTAGTTGTTGAATTTGTTCTTCTTTGATGTTATGCGGTGCAATTATAAACTTGACATTGTAGTTGTTGGAATTGATAAAATCAACTAATAAACTTTCATCTTTTGGCCATGAGCTCCCTGCGACTATGGTTAATGTGTTGTTTTTGAACTCCGAAATAAAATCCAAAGAATTGTCTTTTTCTAAAATTGCTGCAACTCGGTCAAAACGGGTGTCTCCTGAAACTGCAACATTGGCTTTGCCTAATTGTCTTAAAAGTTTTTTTGAATTCTCGTTTTGCACAAAAAAATAAGTAAAAGTATCCAGTGCTTTTCTATAAAATCCACCGTACCATTTAAAGAACATTTGATTTTCCCGAAAAATACCTGAAATCAGATAAGTTGGCGTTTTTAGATCCTTTAGTTCGCTTAAATAATTTAACCAGTATTCGTATTTAATGAAAAAAACCAGTTCCGGATGTATGAGTGATAAAAATTGTTTAGCGTTTTTCTGGGTATCCAAAGGCAAATAAACCGTGACATCCGCAACTGTATTGTTTTTGCGGACTTCATAGCCTGAAGGCGAAAAAAAAGTGACTATAATTTTATGGGAAGGAAATTTCTCTTTAATTTTTTCGATTACAGGAAGTCCTTGTTCATATTCGCCTAAAGAAGCAGCATGAAACCAAATCGTTCTGTCCGAAGGTTTTATTTTTTGTTCCAAAGTTGGAAAAATAACTTTGCGGCCTTCTACAAAAAGTTTGATTTTTGGAGTAAAAACAGCGACTAGTTTTAAGGCTTGTGAAGCAAAAATCACAAATAAATTATAAAGGAAAAGCATCGTTAAAAATTTGTGTGCTAAATTACATCACTTTAAATAATTTTCATTGTAATAAGTCATTAAATAACTATTTTTGTTTTCGTTTTATAAAATGTTTTATGCCGTTTAGCGACTTCAAACCATAAACGAGTATCGTCCTTAGGTCAGCTGAAGGATAAATTTTAAACAAAATCTCAATGAAAAAAATTCAAATGGTTGACTTAAAAAGTCAATATGATAAAATAAAAGATACGGTAAATACGGCTATTCAAGAAGTTTTAGATACTAATACTTATATTAATGGACCTCAAGTTCATCGGTTCCAAAAATCTTTAGAAAATTATTTAGACATAAAACATGTCATTCCATGTGCAAACGGAACGGATGCGTTGCAAATCGCTATGATGGGATTGGATTTAAAGCCTGGAGATGAAGTTATTACTGCGGATTTTACCTTTGCCGCAACTGTGGAGGTGATTGCTTTGTTGCAACTTACGCCGGTTTTGGTTGATGTAGATTTGCATAATATGAATATTTCTATTGAGGGAATAAAACGCGCTATTACACCAAAAACAAAAGCGATTGTTCCTGTGCATTTATTTGGACGCGCGGCCAATATGGAAGCGATAATGGCTTTGGCGACCGCACACAATCTATATGTTATAGAAGATAACGCACAAGCTATTGGAGCCAATTGTAAGTTTTCTGATGGAACAAAAAAGAAAGCAGGAACAATTGGTCATGTAGGGTCTACCTCTTTTTTTCCTTCTAAAAATTTAGGATGTTATGGTGATGGCGGAGCCATTTTTACAAATGATGATACTCTGGCTCACAAACTTCGTGGGATTGTAAATCACGGAATGTACGAACGCTATCATCATGATGTAGTAGGAGTTAACTCTCGGCTGGATAGTATTCAAGCGGCAGTTTTAAACGCAAAATTACCATTTTTGGATCAATATAGTAAAGCAAGACAAGATGCAGCCAGAAAATATTCCGCAGCTTTTGAAGGCCATAAAAATATTGTAGCGCCCAGTATATGTGACATTTGTGACTGCCATGTTTTTCATCAATATACATTGAGAATCATTGATGCCGATAGAGATGGATTAATGCAACATTTGCTGGATAAAGGCATTCCTTGTGCCATTTATTACCCAATTCCTTTACATTCGCAAAAAGCATATTTAGACACAAGATATAAAGAAGAAGATTTTCCTGTGACAAATCGGTTGGTCAAAGAAGTAATTTCGTTGCCAATGCATACAGAACTGGATAACGAACAAATTAAATTTATCACGGATAGTGTTTTAGAATTTTTGAATTAATAAAATATGAAAGTACTAGTAACAGGAGGTTTAGGTTTTATAGGGTCCCATACCGTAGTTGAATTACAAAATGAAGGTTTTGAGGTGCTAGTTGTAGATAATCTTTCTAATACTTCTTTGAGTGTATTAGAGGGAATTGAGGTGATTACCGGAAAAATTCCAGCATTCGAAAAGCTAGATTTACGTGATAAAGATAAAGTGCAGGATTTTTTCAAAAGACATAATGATATTTCTGGGGTAATCCATTTTGCAGCTTCAAAAGCAGTTGGCGAAAGCGTCGAAAATCCTTTGTTGTATTATGAAAACAATATCAATGCGTTGGTATATGTTTTGCAGGGATTAGAGAAAAAAAATGAAGCCAGTTTTATTTTTAGCTCCTCTTGTACCGTTTATGGTCAAGCCGAAAAAATGCCAATTACTGAAGATGCATCAATTCAAACAGCCATGTCGCCTTATGGTAACACAAAGCAAATAGGAGAAGAAATCATTATCGATGTTGTCAAAGTATCTAATATCAATGCAATTCTATTGCGCTATTTCAATCCTATTGGAGCGCATCCATCTGCTGAAATTGGAGAATTGCCTATTGGCGTACCACAAAATTTAGTGCCTTTTATTACACAAACCGGTTTAGGATTGCGTACTGAATTATCTGTATATGGGGATGATTATCCTACTCCAGATGGTACGGCTGTACGGGATTATATACACGTAGTTGATCTGGCAAAAGCGCATGTAATTGCTTTACAACGGCTATTAAACAAAAAGAACCTGGCTAAAGTGGAAACCTTTAATTTGGGGACAGGCACAGGAAGTTCTGTATTAGAAGTCATTCATACTTTCGAAAAAGTAAGCGGTAAAAAGTTACCATATAAAATTGTAGATCGTAGAGAAGGTGATATTACCTCGGCTTACGCCAATACTGATAAAGCAAACACTGTTCTAGGCTGGAAAGCAAAATCTACCTTGGAACAAGCTTTGGCAAGTGCTTGGAAATGGGAACAAAAAATTAGAAAATAAAAAAAGCTGTCATTGACAGCTTTTTTTTTGGAATTATTTTTTTCCTGCTTCTTTCAATTTTTCAGCTGCTTCATCCATCTTTTTAGCTCCTTTTTCAAGAGTTTCTCCTGCTTTAACCTTAGTAGAATCAACTGCGGCATCAACTTTTACAGCAACTGTATCCATTGCTTCTCCCATTTCATTCCCAACTGCTTCAGTGGCCTCTTTTACTTCGTCTTTTGTTTCTTTTTTACAAGAAGTCATTAAAGTTGCGATAAGTGCTAATCCTAAAAGTGCTTTTTTCATTTTTTTCATTTTGATAAATTAATAATTTGAGATAAACTCCTATTATAAAGATAAAAAAAATCCCCATAAACGATTGGATATGAAGATTAATTATTTGTCAATTTTGTTACTATGCGTTAGCAGTAACAGCTTCTCGATCAATTTTTCCAATCAATCCGGCTAATACTTTTCCAGGCCCCACTTCGGTAAACAAAGTAGCACCATCAGCAATCATTTGTTGTACGGATTGTGTCCATTTTACTGGAGCTGTTAATTGTATGATTAGGTTTTTCTTGATTTCATTAGGATCTGAAACCGCGCTTGCCGTTACGTTTTGATAAACGGGGCAAATAGGAGTAGAGAAAGTCGTTGCTTCTATCGCAGCGGCCAGTTCTTCTCTTGCCGGCTCCATCATTGGAGAATGAAAAGCACCTCCAACAGGTAATAATAAAGCACGTTTTGCTCCAGCAGATTTCATCGCTTCACAGGCTTTTTCTACTGCAATTGTTTCTCCTGAAATTACTAATTGTCCTGGGCAGTTATAATTTGCAGCGACTACGATTCCGTCAATCGAAGCGCAAACTTCTTCTACGATGTTGTCCGCTAATCCTAAGACGGCAGCCATAGTCGAAGGTTTTATTTCGCAGGCTTTTTGCATCGCCAAAGCGCGTTGGGAAACCAATTGCAGTCCGTCTTCAAAGGATAAAGTGCCATTTGCTACCAATGCTGAAAATTCGCCCAATGAATGTCCCGCCACCATTTCTGGTTTGAAATCTTGCAAAGTTTTAGCCAAAATAATTGAATGTAAGAAAACCGCTGGTTGCGTAACTTTGGTCTCTTTCAATTCCTCGGCTGTACCTTCAAACATGATATCTGTGATGCGGAAACCTAATATTTCGTTCGCTTTTTCGAATAATTCCTTTGCTAATGGGGAGTTCTCATATAAGTCTTTGCCCATTCCGGTGAATTGTGCGCCTTGACCTGGAAATACGTATGCTTTCATTGTTGTTGGTTTAAATTTGTCTGGACAAAAATAGTATTTTTTTTAGGAGCAGCAACAATTGTTGTTCTTATCAATATTGCTCCTGCTGTACGCTGCAATCTCTGCGAGGATTTTCGCTTCCATCAGGGCTAAAAAGGAACTATAGGATTTCGAGAAACGAGAAAAGCGTTAAGTATATACATAACGCTTTTCTTTCAAAATAAGATTTATTATTTATTCTCGGACTACGTTGACGCCCGCGAAGGACATTTCTTTGCCGTATCGATAATTTTTTCTGTCGAAGAATCTTCAATTTTAATCCACGGTTTTTCTTTGGATTCAAATACAGTGGGATGCTTGAGGACACAGTTGCCCGAGTGAATGCATTTACAAGCTTGCCGTACCGCGGTGACTTTATTCTTTTTTAATGTTTTCCCAATCCATAGTTACAAGGTGGTGTTAATCGTTATTGTTCCTTTTAAAATTCTGGAAACAGGACATTTTTCAGCAATCATCAACAGTCTTTCTTTTTGTTCTGGAGTAATTTCAGTCGGAAAAGAAATGTTTCTGGAAATTATAGTAGTCACTTCATTACCTGTTTCTTGTGTTGCATTCAATGTAATATTAATTTCGGGGATTATCCATCCTTTTCGGTCAATATACATGCGTAAAGTTGATAAAGTACAGCCTGCTAAAGAGGCAAGAAGAGTGGAGTAGGGATCTGGGCCCAGATCATTTCCATCTATACTTTCCGGCTCATCCATAATAAGCTGACCGTTTCGCCAAGAAATGGTACACAAGTATTTTTGTGTCCCAATATGGCCGCTAATATCTTTTTCTAATAATTTTTTCATAATTATAAAACGTCGCTAAATTCGGGTTTTTTATCAAAAACACTTTTCGAAAAAGGACATAAAGGAAGAATTGAAATGCCTTTTTCTCGAGCAAATTAGACTACTTTTTCCACGATTTTCTTTCCAAATCCTTTCCCATTATTACCTAAATTTACTTCTGTATGGTCAATGATGATTTTATCTTTTCCAGCAAAAACAAATGTTATTTTCGCTTTTATTTTATCATTTACTGCCATTTAGAAGAACCCTTTTTTTTGTATTCTAATTCTAGGATTTCACTCCTAAAAAAAAATTAATGCTGCATCGGAATTTCCATCAATAAAAACTCGGAATCTGAGGCCGCTTTAATGTCCAAAGAATTGGTATTCCAAATTCCAAAACCGTCTCGAGTTTCTAATTCGTGTCCGTTAATCATTATAGTTCCGGAGAGGATAAAGACATAAACACCATTTCCTTCTTTTTTAAAATTGTAAGTTGCTGAAACCTCTTTGTCAAATTTACCCAAATGAAACCAAGCATCCTGATGAATCCAAACGCCTGAATCATCAGCATTGGGAGAAAGAATTTGTTGCAACTTATTTTTTCGATCCTCAGGATTTAAAGTAATTTGTTGGTAACGTGGTTCTACGTTTTCTTGGTTGGGATAGACCCAAATTTGCAATAATTTAGTTCTTTGATCGGCATTTGGATTGAATTCACTATGTTTCACCCCAGTTCCGGCGCTCATAACTTGAATGTCGCCACTTTTAATGGTTTCAGTATTTCCCATACTGTCTTTGTGTGCTAAATCGCCTTCAAGAGGAATGGTAATGATTTCCATATTATCGTGTGGATGCGTTCCAAAACCCATTCCAGCTGCAACAGTGTCGTCATTTAAAACACGAAGTGCTCCAAACTGTATTCTTTCCGGGTTGTACCAACTGGCGAAACTAAAACTGTGGTAAGCATTCAACCAACCATGATCAGCATGACCACGTGTATTTGCTTTGTGTATAATTGTATTTTCCATGATGAAATAAATGTAGTAATTATTATAATACAAATTTACAATCATAGCGAGAAGAAGTCACTTAATGTAGATTAAGAAATAGTTTTCAGTTATTAGGACTGTCAACTGCTACTGAACAGTGATTACTACCTTCTCAGCAGTCTCGACTTCATCTTACTAAAGAATTCAGGTGTGACGCCAATATAAGAGGCAATATGTTTTTGTGGTACTTTTTGAATGAGACTCGGATATTTTTTGCAAAATTTCTCAAAGCGCTCTTCTGCGGATAAACTCAAATTGTCAATCAATCGTTCTTGGTTTGCCACCAATGAATTTTCAGTTAGAATTCGAAAAAAGCGTTCTAGTTTTGGAATTTCTATATAAAGTTGTTCTTGATTTTCTTTTGAAAGCAGAACGACTTCGGCATCTTCTAAAACTTCGATAAAAAGAGCACCTGGTTTTTGCGAAATTAAGCTGTACATATCACCAATCCACCAGCCTTCGCAAGCAAAATTTAAAACATGCTCTACAATGTTATCATTAATATTGAAACTTCTCAAGATTCCAGAGTTCACAAAATATGAATATTTGCAAACTTGCCCTGAATTCAGCAAAAGACTTTTGGCTTTAAAATGATGTGTTTCAATTTTAGACAAAAAAAGTTGCTCTTCTACAGGAGTAAGAGTTACATGCTTGGTAATATTTTGAAGAATTAAAGACAACTTTTATTATTTTTTCTTTTCCTCAGGAAGTAATTTAAATTCTGAAACTACAAAACGGTTGTCTTTTATTTCACCAACAACTGCTGCTTTTCTAATGGCAGCGCAAAAACCATCGCTAGCATGTGCATCACCATGAGAATCGATAGAAGTTCCGTCTACAAAATAACTTTTCCCATCAACACGAACAGCTAACTCGCAACCGTGTCCTTCCATTCCAAATTGACATTGTCCGCAAGCGGCATCTACAATTTGGGTTTTTGACTTTTCTTTTTTATCTTGAGCATTAGCTGAGACGGCTAAAAACACAAATAGTATTGCTATTATATTTTTCATTTTTTTTAAGAATTTACTTTCACTAAGATAGCTGCTTTTTTGGCACGTTCAACAATTTCCTCAATCGGCGTTTTTAAAGTGTCATTGATTAGTGCTACGCCCATTCTTCGGTACGGTCTTGAGGTTGGTTTGCCAAAGATTCTGAAATCGGTTTTGGGTAAAGCAGCAATTTTCTCGATGCCGGAATATGTTGGGTTTGTTGAATTTTCTGAAGCTAAAATTACGGCACTTGCTCCCGCTTTTTCTAAAATAATTTCAAAAATTGGCAAACTTAAAATGGCTCGTAAATGCAATTCAAATTCATTAAAGTTTTGTGTTCCTGCCAAAGTTACCATTCCCGTATCATGTGGTCTTGGGGAAAGTTCTGAGAAATAAACGCCGTCATCAGCCAAGAAAAATTCCACTCCAAAAAGTCCTGCGCCGCCCAAAGCTTCGGTTACTTTTTCGGCCATGTCTTGCGCTTCGTACAAATCCTTATCGGAAATTAAAGCGGGTTGCCAGCTTTCCTGATAATCGCCTCGTTCTTGTCTATGGCCAATTGGCGCACAAAAAAGTGTCGGATTATTGTTTTGTACAACAGTCAACAAAGTAATCTCGGAATTGAATTTTACAAATGATTCTACAATAACTTCCACCACATCGCCACGGGAACCTTCAACGGCATAATTCCATGCTTTTTCAATATCAGCTTCGGTTTTTATGGTAGATTGTCCTTTTCCGGACGAAGACATTAATGGTTTTACGACACACGGCATTCCAACGGCTTCAACACCTTTTTGTAATTCCTCGGCAGTAGTGGCGTAGCGGTAATTTGCGGTTTTTAATCCTAATTCTTTATATGCTAAATCCCGAATCGCTTTACGGTTCATCGTGAAGTTTGCTGCTTTCGCAGAAGGAACTACGGTAATTCCTTGCTTTTCATAGTCATAAAAACGCTCGGTTCTGATGGCTTCAATTTCTGGTACAATAAAATCAGGTTGGTGTTTGGCGACGATGCGGTCTAAGGCTTCTCCATCCAGCATATTGATGACTTCAAAATCATGGGCGACTTGCATAGCGGGAGCATTTTCGTAACTGTCAACCGCAATTACGGTTTGTCCGATGCGTTGGGCAGCGATTGTAAATTCTTTTCCTAATTCGCCTGAGCCGAGAAGTAGTATTTTCATATTTATTGTGTTAGGTATAGCTAGGGACAGCGCGAGAGCTGTCTTTACTGCATGAGGGATAGTAGTGGAAATCCTTTGTATTCCCGTAGCGATAGCGAAGGTAATAAAAAAGATTGCAACGGATAGCCCGACCCGCTTTTTCAGCGGGGCATGCCCAAAAAAAATAGTTTAAAGTATAAAGCGATGAAACTTTAAACCTTAAACTATTTTAAATTTTAAACGAATTTTATATTATGCAGGAACTTCGGTAAGCGAAACCGCTTCTTTGATTCGGCGTAAGGCTTCAATTAGCAATTCTTCGCTGGTTGCGTAAGAAAAACGGATGCAATCAGGGTTTCCAAATGCGTCACCAGTTACGGTTGCTACATTCGCTTGGCCTAAAAGGTACATAGAAAAGTCATTTGCATCTTTAATGAAAGTTCCTTTTAATGTTTTTCCGAAGAAAGACGAAACGTCTGGGAATACATAAAAAGCGCCTTCTGGAACGTTAATTTTTACTCCTGGAATGTCTTTCAATAATCCAACCACTAAATCTCTACGGCTATGGAAAGCGTCAACCATATATTTTAAAACACTTGGATCAGCATCTAAAGCAGTAATAGTAGCACGCTGCGCAATACTGTTAGCACCACTTGTTACTTGTCCCTGAATTTTTGTACACGCTTTAGCAATGAATTCAGGAGCTCCAATATATCCAATTCTCCATCCTGTCATGGCGAAAGCTTTTGCGACACCATTTACGGTAATCGTTCTTTCTAGCATTCCCGGGATTGAAGCGATGCTACAAAAAGTTCCTGAGAAATTGATGTGCTCGTAGATTTCATCAGCAACAACATAAACGTTAGGATATTTCTCCAATACTTTTGCCAAAGCTGTTAATTCTTCTCTGTTATAAACCGATCCGCTTGGATTACAAGGCGAACTGAACCACATCATTTTTGTTTTTGGTGTGATTGCTGCTTCTAATTGTTCTGGTGTAATTTTAAAATCAGTATCTACAGAAGTTGGAACTTCTACAGGAACTCCACCTGATAATTTTACGATTTCGAAATAAGAAACCCAGTAAGGCGCAGGTAAAATTACTTCATCACCGTCATTCAACATTACTTGTGCAATGTTGTATAAAGATTGTTTTGCTCCTGTTGAAACTACAATTTGAGACGGTTTATATTCTAAATTATTGTCTCTTTTAAATTTTCTACAGATTGCTTCTTTTAAATCAGCATATCCTTCCACAGGAGAATAGGTGCTGTAATTTTCGTCAATCGCTTTCTTAGCCGCTTCTTTAATGAAGTCTGGTGTATTGAAATCAGGCTCGCCTAAACTTAAGCTGATAATATCTTTTCCCTGCGCTTTTAGTTCTCTGGCCAAAGCTGCCATTGCTAATGTTTGTGATGTAGCTAGGTTGTTAATTCTGTCTGAAAGTGGATTCATTTTTATTGGTGGTTGTAGTTTAATATTGTGTTGATACGTGTTGCGATTATGTAAGTTCTGGTTTCATTCCCAATTCTTTCAAATGTTTGAAATGAGCGATAACAGCACCTCGCATTGTTTTATATTCGTAATAAGGCAAGTTGCATTCCTGAGCAGTTTCTTTTACGATTTTTGCAATTTTGCCGTAATGAACATGACTGATATTTGGAAAGATATGGTGCTCTATTTGGTGGTTTAATCCTCCGGTGTACCAGTTTACAATTTTATTTTTTGGAGCAAAATTGGTTGTGGTAAACAATTGATGAATGGCCCAAGTATTATCCATTTCGCCTAATTCATTTGGAGACGGATTAGTGGTTTCATCCACAACGTGTGCCAATTGGAAAACAACACTTAGAATTAATCCTGCCGTATAATGCATTACGAAAAAACCTATAAGTACTTTCCACCAAGTGATTCCTATAATAATAGGCAATACAATCCAAATAGAAACGTAAATTACTTTTGTGATTATTAAAGTAGTCCAAAGTATTTTTGGGTTCTTGGCTTCTCCGTATGATAATTTTCTTTTTAGATAACTTCTCATTTGTTTAAAATCAGTAGTTATGGCCCAATTGAAAGTTAGTAATCCATATAAAAAAACGGAATAATATTGTTGAAAACGGTGAAAATTATACCATTTTGCATCTTTTGTAAAACGAATTACACGTCCAGCATCTAAATCTTCATCATGACCGGGAATGTTGGTATAGGTATGATGCAAGACGTTGTGTTGTACTTGCCAGTTGTAAACATTTCCAGCAAGAACATAGATCGTTCCTCCCATGAATTTGTTTACCCAATTTTTATTGGAGTACGAACCGTGATTTCCATCATGCATTACGTTCATTCCTACTCCAGCCATCCCAATTCCCATAACAATCGTTAAAAGTAGATGCGCCCAAAATGGCATGCCGAGTGTTAGAATTAAAAAATAAGGCGCAAGAAAAACGGTAATCAAAATTACGGTTTTCAAATAAAGACTCCAATTCCCAGTTTTTTGGATATTGTTTTCTTTGAAGTAATTGTTTACCCGCGAGTTAAGCGTTCTAAAAAATTTTAGATTGTCTTGCTTTGCAAATGTAGGTGCCGTTTTGATCATATGATTTAATAAAGTTCAAAGGTAATTATTATAAATTTTTGGATATGCAAAATTGGGATAAATATTTTAACTCTAAAGTATTACTTTTGTTAAAAAATTAGAACATGGACGAGATTCTTAAGTATTTTCCTAATTTGACTGATATTCAGAAAGATCAGTTTCAAAAATTGGATTTTCTATACCACGATTGGAACGAAAAAATAAATGTTATTTCCAGAAAAGATATTGATGCTTTATATACCAAACATATATTACATTCTTTGGGAATTGCCAAAATCATAAAATTTGAACCGGGAACTTATGTTCTGGATGTGGGAACGGGCGGAGGATTTCCCGGTATTCCTTTGGCTATTCTTTTTCCGGAAACCCGATTTTTTCTGATTGATATTATTGCCAAAAAAATCAAGGTGGTTCAAGCTGTTGCCGAAGCATTGGAACTGAAAAACGTAAAAGCAGAACAATTACGTGCTGAATTAGTGAAAGGTGATTTCGATTTTATCGTGAGTCGCGCCGTCACTAATATGCCAGATTTTGTTTCTTGGGTAAAAACCAAAATTAAAAAACAAAACAAACACGAACTGAAAAATGGAATTCTCTATCTAAAAGGCGGGGATTTGACCGAAGAGCTCAAGGATTTTCCAAAAGCCACAGAATACAATTTAGCTGACTTTTTCGAAGATGAATTCTTTGAGACAAAGAAAGTAGTGCATGTACCGTTGAAGTTTCAATCATAGTCATAAGGTCGAAAGTCTTAAAGACAAAAGGTAGAAGTGTCTATAAAAAATATGAAAAAAGCCAAATCTAAAATAGATTTGGCTTTTTTATTTGTAAGAATTTTTTTTTAATACTTTCGATTATCAAACTTTACGACTAATTTATTCTCCTAAAAACGCATATCTGTAATCTTCTGGAGTTATAAAAGTTTCTTTAATAGTTCTTGGCGAAGCCCAACGCAATAAGTTTAGTGCCGAGCCCGCTTTGTCGTTAGTTCCTGATGCTCTTGCGCCACCAAATGGCTGCATTCCTACAACGGCTCCGGTTGGTTTGTCATTGATATAGAAGTTACCGGCAGCATTTTGCAATTTGGTAGTCGCTTGCTCAATAGCATAACGGTCTTGACTAAAAACAGCACCTGTTAAAGCATATTCTGAAGTGGTATCAACTAACTCTAAAGTTTCTTCCCATTTGTCGTCTTCGTAAACGAAAATCGTCATTACAGGTCCAAACAATTCGGTTTCCATTGTTGAGTAATGAGGATTTGTCGTAACAATAATAGTTGGTTCAATAAAATACCCCACAGATTTATCATAATTTCCTCCAACGATAATTTCAGCATCAGCATCTTTTTTGGCTTGATCAATAAAACCAGCTAATTTGTCGAATGAACCTTCGTGAATAACTGCCGTGATGAAATTTCCGAAATCTTCAGGAGAACCCATTTTCATGGATTTTGTATCGGTGATTAGTTGTTCTTTTATCGCTGGCCACAAACTTCTTGGAACATACGATCTTGAAGCAGCAGAACATTTTTGACCTTGAAATTCAAAAGCACCACGAACAATTCCTGTTGCCACTTGTTTTGGATTGGCACTTGGATGTGCAATGATAAAGTCCTTTCCTCCAGTTTCTCCTACAATTCTTGGGTAGGTTTTGTAATGGTGAATATTAGTCCCAATTTTTGCCCAAATATCTTTGAACACATGAGTTGAACCTGTAAAGTGAATTCCTGCGAAATCACGACTGGCTAAAACAGTATCAGTAATCATCAGAGCATCTCCAAAAACTACGTTGATAACGCCATCAGGAACACCAGCTTCTTTAAATACTTCAATAATGATTTGTGCAGAGAAAACTTGGCTGTCGCTTGGTTTCCAGATCACAACATTACCCATCATTGCCGCGCTTGCGGGAAGATTTCCGGCAATAGCAGTAAAGTTGAATGGAGTAATCGCGTATACAAAACCTTCTAGAGGTCTGTATTCTAAGCGGTTCCACATATCTGAATTTGAACTAGGCTGATCACCGTAAATTTGCGTCATGAATTCTACGTTAAAACGTAAAAAATCAATAAATTCACAAGAAGCATCAATTTCGGCTTGATGTATGTTTTTTGATTGCGCAATCATTGTTGCAGCATTTATTCTTGCTCTGTAAGGACCTGCAATAAGTTCAGCCGCTTTCAGAAAAATAGCTGCTCTTTGTTCCCAAGCCATATTTGCCCATGCTGTTTTAGCTTCTAATGCGTTTGCAATCGCTTGCTCAACATGTGTTTTTTCGGCTAAATGATAGGTTCCTACGACGTGTTTGTGATCGTGAGGAGCGGTCATGTTTTTTGTGTTACCAGTTCTAATTTCTTCGTTTCCAATATATAATGGTACATCGATTTTAGAATTCCACATTTTTGTGTAAGCTGCTTGTACAGCTGCTTTTTCTGGTGAATTTGGTGCGTATCCTTTTACTGGTTCGTTTACCGCTTTTGGTACATGAAAAAATCCTTTTAACATATTTGTAAAATTATAAAATTAGAAGTCCTTGTAATGTGTTTTTAAATAATGCACAAAAGTACGAAGGATTGTTTGAAAAATAGACATTTTTTGGTGTAAACTAAAAGTGATGTGTTTACGTGGAGTGTTTTAGCCCAGATAAATGCAAAGCTTTTTTTGGACTCGTTATATTTTTTCTTGTAAAACACGAGCGACTTTAGAAGCTCCTTGTTTTGCTTATAAAAACAAATGAGGCTACGAAAATTTGAAATTAAGAGCTGGATGAGCTACTTAAAAAATGAAGATAAATGCTAATTCAAGGCAAAAGGCGCACACAATCTAAAAGTAGGAACTATTACTTTGAATTTTTTTGTGGAAGTAAAATTGATCATGTTAAAATAGCCTTTCATTGCGCCATAAGGAGAAGACAATAAACAACCAGAGCTGTACGTATGAAATTCGCCTGGTTTTAAAACAGGTTTTTTACCAATTATTCCTTCGCCATCTACGATTTCTATGTCATTTAGGGAATCGAAAATTTCCCAATGACGAGAAATTAATTGAACAGAGTCTTTACTGTGGTTCTCAATTGTTATTTCGTAACTAAAGGCAAAATGAAGCTTATAGTTTTTGAAATAGGTACCTTCAAAACTAGTCAATACTGATATTTTTATACCTCTTGTTATTTGAGAAACCATATTAAATAAATAATTTAGGTGCTTAATACTGACAAATTTACAAAAAATTGATTTCGTTTCCCTATTTTGAGAAAAGTTTTTTTAGTTGATAATATTTAATGAATTGGCAATTCCTTTCCCAATTACTCTATCATAGCGGTCATTGTTTTCGCGGTAATAAACGATTATGGAATATTCATTCTCTGTTTGATAGAAATTTCCGTCAATTGCATTTTCATGGTCAATAATTGCTTTGCTGTCAGCAACGGTATATTGGAAATTTGTGAATCCTTGTTTGATCAATAGGGCTTTTTCATAGATTCCTTTTTTAGGATTGTAATCCATTTTATATTCGGGGATCAAATTGTAATTATTGAACATTCCGGTGATGTAAATGTCTTTATTAATTCTGAAAGTCGGTGCCGAAAGACTAAAATATACCCAGGCATAATCAGCTTCAATTTCGTTATTCTGCGCATTGAAATTCTTAACGACAAAATTTCCATTGATATCTTCGATAACGGAATAAGGAAAATTAGCTCGGGCATTATTGGTATATAAATAAGAACCGTAGATTTCATTATCTGCATTTACTCGTGCAACATTATTATTTGCTGCCCGAATATTTTTATTTTCAAAATATAAAAACTCATTTCCAGCCCAAAATTGGGTTTGAGTATCATATTTATAAACTAAATCATTCCCAATGGTATATTGAGGGATAATGTTGTTTATAGCATTGTTGAACTGTCCGTTTTGAAGCAACAAGATTTTTACATTTTTTAACGGATTTTGAAATGTAATGGTATTGGATTTTATCGTAAATTCTAAGTTGTGTTTAAAATCTAAATTGCTAACGGTGCGTGCTCTTTTTACTTGAATAGGCACGGTAGCTAAATCTTCATAGAGAATGAATTTTCGGGAAAAAATAACTTCTTTACCTTCATTTAAAATTTTGAGAATGTAATTTCCACTAATTAGTAATTGTGTAAATTGATTTGGGATCGATAGTCTGTAGTGCGAATAAATTTGCAAGGTATTGAACGAATTCGTGTAATCTGTGATTCTTTGGTTATCAAAACCTTTTAAATACTCGCTTTTAGGTATTTCCGAAGCTGTCCAATTGTAGTCACAATGCGTGATTTCGTAATAGTAGTTTGCCTCGTTGCCAAATAAGTCATCAAATTGCAATTGAAGTCCTTCTCCTAATTTTAGTATCGGGATTACATTTTGGTTGTTTTGAGAAAAAGAAATGGTTTTAATATTATACGGCGGTGCTACTTCATTTTCTGCTTGTGCAAAAGCACAATTATAGAAAAATAGCAGGAATAGCGAAAATATTTTGGCAAAGGTTTTTGTCATCTTTTGTATTGCTTGGACATTGTAAATATAGTAATTAGGATTCATTTTAATCAGCGTTGTTTTTATGTAAAGAGCTGTAATGTATTTGTGCGTAATTTCTGTTAAATATTTCGTAATAATTACGTGAAAATTAAATTTATCTTTTTAGATTTGACTAAAAATAAACCAAACAATATGAAACACCTTAGTAAGTTAGCTTTCGGGCTATTGCTATTTCCAGCTGTGATTTTTGCACAGGAAATTGATTATTCAAAAGCCATTCCTTTTGATTCCAGTGTAAAAACAGGAAAACTTAAAAATGGACTTACTTATTACATCAAGAAAAATGCCAAACCAGAGAACAAAGTCGATTTGAGACTTGTTATCAATGCAGGATCTATCCTTGAGAATGATGACCAACAAGGACTGGCTCACTTTATGGAGCATATGAGTTTTAATGGGACGAAACGTTTTCCCAAGAACAAATTGGTTGATTATCTACAAAGTATTGGTGTGAAGTTCGGGCAACATTTAAATGCTTATACGAGTTTCGACGAAACCGTTTATTTCCTTCCAATACCTTCTGACAGTCCTGAAAAATTAGAGAATGGTTTTAATATCATTGAAGATTGGGCGTTTAATGCAAACCTAACTCCGGAAGAAATTGATAAAGAAAGAGGTGTTGTGCTTGAAGAATACCGTTTGGGTTTAGGTGCTCAAAAAAGGATGATGGGTCGTTACTTGCCAAAAATGATGTACAAATCTCACTATGCAGATCGTTTGCCAATTGGTAAAAAAGAAATTTTGCAAAATTTTAAATATGAGAAACTTGTAAGTTTCTATAAAGATTGGTATCGCCCGGATTTAATGAGTGTTATCGTTGTTGGAGACATTGATGTAGCCGAAATGGAGAAAAAAGTTGTTGCTCACTTTTCGAACTATCAAAATCCTAAAAATGAAAAACCAAGAAAAACTTTTGAGGTGCCAAATCACAAAGAAACTTTCGTAGCAATTGAAAGTGATAAAGAAGCAACAAGCGCACAAGTGCAATTGGTGTATAAGGATTATGGTATGCCAAAATCCGTTGTTACCATTAAAGATTTTAAAGATTATGTAGTCGAAGGATTATTTACCACCATGTTGAATTCAAGGTTGGGTGAGTTGGCTAATTCAGCCACACCGCCCTTTACCTATGGATATTCCTATCATGGTGAGACTTGGGCCAGAAACAAAAAAGCGTATCAGTCAGTAGCAATGTCCCAAGAAGATAAGCAATTAGATGCTTTGAAGGTTTTGGTTACTGAGAATGAAAGAGCTAAGAAATTTGGTTTTACGCAAGGAGAATTAGATCGATCAAAAGCTGAATTTTTAGCTACTATCGAAAAATCATATAATGACAGAAATAAAACCAATTCTGAAAGTTTTGTTGGGGAATACCAAGCTAATTTCTTAGAAAAGGAACCGACTCCAGGAATTGAATGGACATTTGCTACAATGAAACAAATTTTGCCTACAATTGAGTTGAAAGATGTAAATGGTTTTATAAAAGAATACATCAAAGATGATAACCGCGTAATTGTTCTAACTGGACCAGAAAAAGCAGGTCTTAAAAAACCTTTAGAGCAAGACGTTTTGAATGCATTAAAAGTGAACGTTGACCAAATTAAACCTTATGAAGATGTAGCTGTGGCAAAAGGTCTTTTGAGAGCAGACATTGTTTCAGGAACTATCATTAAAAGAGAAAGTAATGATATTATGGGTACAAAAACGTTATTTCTTTCTAACGGAGCTAAAGTTACTTATAAAAACACCGACTTTAAAAATGATGAGATTCTTTTTGAAGCCGTAAGTTTAGGTGGAAGCAATTTGTATTCTAATGAAGTAATGAAAAAAGTTCAGTTCGCTAATGGAGCCTTAACAGAAGCTGGTTTCTCAGGGTTGAAATTAAATGACATCAATAAATTCATGACCGGTAAAATCGCCAGTGTAAATCCTTATATCGGAAATACAACTGAAGGTTTGAGAGGGAAAACTACTCCCAAGGATTTAGAGTATTTGTTCCAAATGACGCATGCTTATTTTACAGATTTAAATTTAGACGTAACTGCTTTTGAAGGATACAAGCAAAAACAATCTGCTTTTTTCAAAAATATGGCATCACAACCAGGATTCTTTTTTCAACAAGAATTTTACGGTTATTTGAACAAGGAAAACCCAAGATTTAATGGTTTGATTCCAAATGAAAAAACATGGGAAGAAACGGATTATACTTTAGCGTACAATAAATACAAAGAGCGTTTTGCAAATGCTGGAGATTTTGAATTTTACTTCGTTGGAAATGTAGATGACAAAACTATGGAGTCATATGCTACTAAATATTTAGCTTCTTTGCCTTCTACAGATAAAAAAGATAAAGTGACTGATTTAGGCTACAGAATGCTTAAAGGTGATTTGAAAAAAGTAGTAAATAAAGGAACAGATCCAAAAAGTTCTGTAACAATCATGTACTATGGTGACGCTGTTTATTCTGATAAAGAAGCTGCAACGATGGAAGCTTTAGGAGAGGTTTTGACTATAAAATTGATCGAAGAGTTAAGAGAAAATGAAAGTGGAGTTTACGGAATCAGCGCAAGAGGAAGTATGAATAAAGTGCCAAATGGTTCATATAATTTTAGTATAGGTTTCCCATGTGGACCAGAAAATACGGAGAAATTAACTGCTTCTGCATTAAAAGAATTGCAAAAAATAATTGACAACGGACCTGAAGCAAAAGATGTTGTTAAATTTAAAGAAGCGGAATTACTTGACTACAAAAAGAATATCAAAGACAACAGATATTGGTTAAGCAATTTTACGAAGTCATTTGTAAATGGAACGAATCCAGCTGAGCTTCTTCAAACGGAAGAAAAAATAAGTGAAATAACGGCAAAAGACATTCAGAATGTTGCCAAAAAATATCTGACAAAAGATAAAGTAATAGGAATGTTGATGCCTGATAAAAGCTAATGACCTTTATTATTTAATACTAAAAAGCCCGCTAAATATTTTTTTAGCGGGCTTTATTATTTACAGTCTGAACTTATTTATTTAAAACAAACAGGAATAATTTCCCCTTTTGCCAAACAATATTTTTCTACTAATTCAGGTGCTATTTTATTAGTGTAATCTTCTTCAACGACTTTGAAACCGATACTCCTTAATTTGTTAAAATAATCTCGTCCATAGATACGAACGTGATCGTATTGCCCAAAGATTTTTGCGCGTTCTTTTTGGTCGGTGATACTGTCGTCAGCAAAAGTAGTGGCTCTGGATAAATCCTGTGGAATTTGTAAAATCGCCATTCCGCCGGGTTTCAATACGCGATATAATTCCTGCATTGCTTTGGTATCATCTGGTATGTGTTCCAAAACGTGATTGCAAAGTATCACATCATATTGATTGTCTTCAAATGGTAAATCACAAATATCCGCTTTTACATCTGCCAAAGGAGAGAATAAATCGGTTGTGGTATAATCAAGATTCTTTTGATTTCGAAACAATTTATAAAAAGCTTGTTCGGGTGCAAAATGCAACACTTTCTTTTTTGCTACAGAAGTAAAAAAATCAGTTTTTTCATTTAAATATAGCCAAAGCAAACGGTGTCTTTCCAATGAAAGTGTACTAGGCGAAAGCACATTGTTTCTTTGTGTTCCATAACCGTAAGGCAAGAACATTTTAAAACTTTTCCCGTCAATAGGATCAGTGAATGTAGTTCCTTTTAATGCTAATGCAAGAACGGGACGTGCTACATAGCTTAATCGTATCAATAAAGGACGCGGTATGGTATTGAGTATTAATTTAAAGAGTTTTTTCATTACAATACCAAAGGTGTTTTTCTAAATTCATCCTCTTCATTACTCACAATTCCTAATGCTTTATACACATAAGCAAACGTCGATAGAATTTCTGGTTTCCCGTCGATAATAGCTACATCATGTTCGAAATGGGCACTTGGTTTTCCATCGGCAGTAAGGATTGTCCAACCGTCTTTGAGTTGTTTGATGTTTCTGGTTCCCATATTAATCATAGGCTCAATTGCCACAACCATTCCTTCAACAAAAAGCTTTCCTCTTCCTTTTTTACCATAGTTAGGCATTTCTGGATCTTCATGCATTTTTTGTCCTAACCCATGACCTACCAGTTCACGAACGACACCATAGCCATGTGCTTCCGTATATCGCTGAATAGCATTTCCTACATCTTCTACGCGGTTTCCTAATTTCAATTCTCGGATTCCTACGTATAATGATTCTTTGGTTATTTGTAATAATTTTTTAGTTTCGGGAGCTACTTCGCCAATCTCAAAAGAATAAGCGTGATCTCCATGGTATCCATTTTTGTAGGCACCACAATCTACTGAGATCACATCACCACTTTCTAATGGTTTATTGTTTGGAATTCCGTGCACTACTTGAGCGTTCGGACTCATGCAAAGTGAGTTTGGGAAACCATATAATCCAAGAAAACTTGGTTCAGCTCCGTGGTCACGAATGAATTCTTCC
The DNA here is from genome assembly GCF_042787335.1 of Flavobacterium fructosi. Lineage (NCBI taxonomy): Bacteria > Pseudomonadati > Bacteroidota > Flavobacteriia > Flavobacteriales > Flavobacteriaceae > Flavobacterium > Flavobacterium fructosi. The sequence continues at coordinate 245,986 of NZ_JBHZQA010000001.1, forward strand.
GCTAATTTGTCAAGATATAAAGTGGTAACTCCTTCTTTTATTTCAGAAGCAATCATCCCTAATGTTTTTGATACTATTAAGGCACTTTCGCGCATTAATTCTATTTCTTCACGTGATTTTACAATGATCATATTACTTGTTTTTCAGTTTGCAAAAGTACGATTTTATAAATTATTTAATCCGGATTGGCCATAATTTTAAAAAGCTCTGAATTTGAGACGTAAAATCGATTCTCTAATGCTATTTGGGAAAGTTGTGCACTAACTAAATTATTTTCTCGCGTATTGATCAAAAACAAGGAACTTTCTCCAAAAGAAAATAAGCGTTCTTCAGAATTGAGCATCGTGAGATTATCTTTTACCAAATCTTTGATTAATTCCTTTTGTTTTAAAAGGGATGCGATCTCAAGTTTTTGAGCATTAATTTTATTGGACAGTTGTACTTTTTCTAAGTCCAATGCAAATTCACTTTCTTGAACTTTGTATTTCGCCAGTTTCAAACTTCCGCGCTCTTTTCGCAGAAATAAAGGAAAATAAAAATCCAAGCCTATTTTGTAATCCTGAAATCGGTAATTATCAATGTAACTGGGCTCTGATAAATAGGAGTAGCCCACATCAATTTTCGGTAGAAGCATATTGGCTTTTAATTTTTTCTCTACATTCAAGATGTCAATTTTGCTTTGTAATGCATTTATTTTTGGATGATTGGTGATGGAGAAATCGGCGTTCAACAAATCATTTGTTTTTAAACTTTCCTGAATCGTGAATTCTAACTGTGTTTCGGGAATGAGTTCGTCTGATAATTCAATTGGAATGTTGTTTTCCATCCAAAGAAAGTTGGCAAGTTCTAATTTGGCTTTAGCCAATTTAAGTTTGGAATCTTCTAAATTCAACAGTCGGTTTTTTACAATGATTCCAGATTCGATACTGTCAATCGCCGGTTTGTCCCCTTGTGTGATTAATGTTTTTATTCCTTTGAAACGTGTCTGCGCATTGTCATTATATTCTTCGTACAACTTTACTTCGTTGAAGTTTTTTTTCCAATTGAAATAAGCCAGCGAAGCATCGTATAAAACTGCTATAGCCTGTAATTTTCTTTCGGATTGGCTCAATTGCAGCTGCATTTTTGCTTTTCGGACATCTGCCATTCTTTGATTAATGAATAAGCCTTGTCCAAGCGGAACGGTTACTCCAAGCGATGTTAATCCTTTATTAGGAATCGTGTTTTCAGGATTGAGATAAACTCCTTCATTGTTGTCTAACCCCGCTTTTATCTCGATTCCATACCAAGTAGGGATTTTGAAACTGCTGTTTAAAATCGAATAATATTCTTTGTCTTTGAATTGTTTTTTACTAAAATCTACCGCGATTTTTGGGTCAAATCCACCTCGTGCCATCATCAAGTTTGCCTGTGCCTTATTGATTTCTAAGTTGGCATTTTTAACGAGCGGGTGAAATTTTTTTACATAGCCCAGAAACTCGGTATAGGTCAGTTCTTTGGAACCAAAATCTTGTCCAAAAGCGGTAAAACCAAATAATAGAAAGGCAAAAAGGAGTTGCTTCATTATTTCTTTTCTTTTATTGTTTTTGTTCCAGTTTTGTAATAATTGGGAGGAAATCCGTTCAGTGTTCTCCATATTTCAAACCATATTGGCACATTGTGTAATAGAGTAATAGTTTGCGCTCCGGAGCCTATGCTTAATTGTTTAGGCCATTTTGCTTCGGAAGAATCAGGAGCAATTAAGACCCTGTATTTACCATTATCACTGATGAAGTTTTCAATAGCCACAATTTTACCTCCAAAAGTTCCATAAGACATATCCGGCCATCCTGAAAAAACGATCGTAGGCCATCCGTCAAACCAAACACGTACTTTTTCACCTTTGTTTATTAAAGGCAAGTCAATTGGATTTACAAATGTCTCTACTGCAATATCATAATCTGATGGCATAATTGTGGCTATTGGTGTTCCTTCCTTAATCGTTTCTCCAATGCCGGATTGCAACGCTCTGTTAATGTAGCCACTTTGTGCGGCTTTGATATAATACAAGCCATTTCGAATGCTGTAATTAACATATTGATTTTCTAATTTATTTACTTGCGCATCAGTATCATATTGGCTGCTCAATGCAGTAAATTTATCACTATTGGCTTTGGAGACTTTTTCTGAATATTCAGCAGTTATCCTGTTGATCTCTACTTTTGCGTTTATAAATTCATTTTTACTTATTAAAAATTTGTTTTCTTGCGTGATGATTTTTGCTTCAACTTCTTGGAGTTTTAGTCTTTTGTCTTCGGTGTCGGTTAATGGTTTTAAACCTTCTTTGTTCAATTGCAAGGACCTGTTATATTGTGTGTTTGCAATCTTTAGTTGTGTTTTAACGGCAACCAGATCCATACTGTCGCTTTTTATTTTCAAAAGAGATTGTTTAATTTTGTTTTGAGCTTGTTCCAGTTTTAGCATTTTTTCACTTTCAATAGCCTGAATTTGTGCTCCCAAGGTATTTACTTTTGAACCATACGATTGTAAAGATTGTTTCTTCGCATTCATTTGATTTTTAGTGTTTTCTACCAAATTCGGATCCATATAATCCTCTTTAATCTCCGATATAAAAAGAATAGTATCTCCTTTCTTTACAAAATCACCTTCTTTTACATACCATTTTTCTATTCGACCAGAAATAACACTTTGAATAGATTGTGGTCTTTGGTTTGGTTTTAATGTTGTTACAGCTCCAGTTCCTGAAACATTTTGTGTCCAAGGTAAAAACAGTGCAATTACCCCAATTATTGAAACACCTGCTATAATTCTGTTTAAGATTTTATAGTGCGGTCTGTTACTTAAATTTTTTACTGTTTCATATTGAGCAAGTGACTGTAGTTTTGTTTTATTGTCGGATATGTTTAGCATGATATATCAGTTTTTGAGTCCAGTTGAATGAATCCGTTTTGCATGGTAATTCTTCGGCTACATTTGGTTTTCCAATGCGGATTTTTTGAGGAAACTATAATTGTCCATTTGTTTTTATCGGAAGTAATAAAATCAATAATTTCATTAGCTACTTTTTCATCCATACTATCAGTCGGATCTTCGAAAAAAAGTATTTTAGGTCTGTGAATAATACTTCTGGCCAGTAATATTTTTTGTGCATTAGATGAAGATAATTGCTTTCCTTCAGGAAAAAGCTTAGCATCTAAACCTTTGGGTAATGATTTGATAAAGGAACTCAGTTGAACGCCATCAATTGCCCATTTTATATCTTCGAAAGGAATTGATGAATCATTAAAAGTAATGTTTTCTAATATTGTCCCTTCAAATGGAGTTTCACTTTGGATAACGCTTCCTATTTGTGATCGGTATTGTTTTAGGTTTATTTTTCTAAACGTGTCATCATTGATGTAAAAAGAACCGGATGTGGGCTGTATTATACCAGCAAGCAACCGTATCAGCGTTGTTTTTCCGGAACCGTTGTCACCTTCAATTACTATTTTTTCTCCTTGTTCAATTTTCAGGCTGATTGTACTTAGGACCTCGTTTTCGGAATCAGGAAATTTGAATTTAATGTTTTCTGTTTCCAAAACGATATTTGTGTAGCACGTTTCGCTTTTTATATTTGAATCTTCCTCTAACTCTAAATCTGTTACTTGTCCAATTTTTTCGATAGAAGTTAGTACATCATATAAAGTTTCCAATCCAATAATGATTTTTTCAACCGAATTAATTACCAATAGAATAATGATTTCTGCAGCAACAAACTGTCCAATATTCATTTGTTGGGACAAGACTAAAAAACCGCCTATCGATAGTAAACTAGCAGTAATAATGATTTTAAAAACAATTAACTGAGTGAATTGTCTTTTAATTACATTAAAATGTTTTTCACGGTAGTTGAGATAATCAGTGACGATATGGTTGTTTTTTTCTAAAGCAAAATCATAATTAAGTTCATTTTTGAAACTGAAATTATTACGCGCCATTTCCTGCAACCAGCCGGCAACTCTATATTTGAATTTTGATTCTTTCAAACTAGTTTCTAACCCCGATTTATACGAAAATTTGAAAATGAAATAGAGGAGAAAAAGCAATAGAATTCCAAAAATAATGAAGTAGGGGTGGTATAATGACAACAATAGAATTCCAAAAATAATTTGAAGTAAGGCTGCCGAAAAATCGATTAATAACTTAGAGGTTCCTTTCTGAATCGTCATAGTATCAAAAAAACGATTCGCTAATTCAGGAGGATAGTTATTGTACAATTGCTCTGATTTTATTTTTGGTAAACGTGCTGCAAATTCAAAAGAGGACCGAACAAATATTTTTTGTTGTAAATTTTCTGTAATTCGCAATTGCATTAGGGATAAAATCCCTACTAGGGCTACACCAAAAACAACTAAAATAATAAGTACAATCCATGAAGCACTGACTCTTCCAGATTGAATAAAATTGATAATGGCCTGAATTCCAAGAGGAAGAGATAAACTGATTAATCCCGCAAAAATGGCATAAAAGAATATTTGAGAAACATCTTTTTTGTCTAATTCAAGTAAATTGTAAAATCGTTTTAAAGGAGTCATATTTTTTTTATTTTTTAGCGTAAAACGTTTTCGATCAAATGGAGATAAAATTCTGTTGTACTTTTAGAACTATTACAATCCGTTATATTAGTAAAGTGTTCGGTCAAAAAGTGTTGATGTAAACTGCCTTCCACAATTGTCGATACCAGAGATTTAGCGTATACATAACTTGGATTTACTTCGGTTACAATATTCACAATTCTGTTGATTACTCTTTTGTAAATCAGGAAAAAACCTTCTTTGTTTTCCTGGCCAACCTCTTTGGTATGAAGCGTTTTTGTGAATTCCGCAATAATAATTTTGTTTAAAATAGCCTCATTAATGTGTTCGGTGCTGCTGTCATCGATTACTTTTTCAGTAACAATAGTGATTGCGTTTCTAAGTTTTTCTTTTGGGTCAGTAATATTTGTGGTGGCAAAAACAAGTTTGTATTCCATCCAACTCCAATACCAAGAGGATAAATACACCAATAGTTTGTGCTTGTTTTCAAAATACCGATAAAGAGAACTTTCATTAGAACCAATTTTTTCACCAAGCTTCTTGAACGTAAAATTGTCGAACCCAATTTCATCAATCAAAAGGATACTTTGCTCAATGATTTTTTTTCCCAAGGCAGACGTTTCGGGATCTTTAACATAGATTTTTTCGTTGACCTGTATTTTTAGATTGGATAGTATTGTATTCATAATTAATCATATTTCATGCAAATATAATAGTAATACTATCAATTATGAAATTTTAACTTTTATTTATAAAAAAAGCTATTCGCATGGAATAGCTTTTTTATGAATATTTGAATTAATTAGACTTACAACAAAGAATGACAAGTCATAACTTCCGGTTTTTCAACGCCCATTAATGCTAAAATAGTTGGAGCGATATCACCCAAAACACCATCGTGTATTTGTTTTAAATCTTTGTCGACCAAAATAATTGGAACTGGGTTTGTCGTATGGGCTGTATTAGGACTTACGTCGGGATTAATCATGGTTTCACAGTTTCCGTGATCTGCAATTACAATAGTTGTATAATTGTGGGTTAATGCTGCTGTAATTACTTTTTCGACACATTTATCTACAGCTTCACAAGCTTTTATTGCAGCACTCATAATTCCTGTATGTCCTACCATATCGCCGTTGGCAAAATTAAGACATACAAAATCTACTTCTTCTTTCTCCAGTTCAGGAATTAAAGCATCTGTCAATTCAAATGCGCTCATTTCTGGTTGCAAGTCGTAAGTAGCCACTTTTGGAGAATTTTTCAAGATGCGACTTTCGCCAATAAAAGGTTGTTCTCTTCCACCAGAAAAGAAGAAAGTCACGTGAGGATATTTCTCGGTTTCGGCAATACGAATTTGTTTTTTGTGCGCTTTTTCTAAAACTTCACCCAGGGTTTCAGTAATGTTATCTTTATTATAAACAACTTTTACGTTTTTATATGTTTCGTCATAGTTGGTTAACGTTACATAATACAAATTCAATTTGTGCATGTTCTGTTCATGGAAATCTTGCTGCGTTAGCGCTTCGGTCAGTTCTCTACCTCTATCAGTTCTGAAATTGAAGAATATAACTACGTCATCATCTTCAATAGTAGCCAATGGTTTGTCATTTTTATCCACCATGACCACTGGATGAATAAATTCATCGGTTACAGTAACTTCATAACTTTCTTCTATTGAAGCAACGGCGTTTGTAGAATGAGTTCCAATTCCGTTTACCAATAAATCGTAAGCTAGTTTTACTCTTTCCCAGCGTTTGTCACGATCCATCGCATAATAACGCCCAATAACAGAAGCTATTTTAACAGTTGTATTATCAATATATTCTTGTAAATCCTGGATATAATTTTTTCCGGACTTTGGATCAACATCACGGCCGTCAGTGAAGGCGTGAATGAAAACTTTTTGCAGTCCGTATTGTTGTGTTGCATCAATTAAACCTCGTAAGTGTGAAGTATGGGAGTGGACACCACCATCAGAAAGAAGACCTAAGAAATGTACTTTTTTATTGTTTTCTTTTGCGTAGGTAAAAGCATCAACTAATACTTGTTCTTTCGCCAAAGTGTTATGCGCTACGGCAAGGTTTATCTTGGCTAAATCCTGATACACAATTCGGCCCGCACCCAGATTCATGTGTCCTACTTCGCTATTTCCCATTTGTCCTTCTGGCAATCCTACGTTTAAACCATCAGTTCTCAGTTGTGCACTAGGGTACTTTTGATATAGACTATTTATAAATGGAATATTTGCATTATCGATTGCAGAAACTTTCGGATCTGGAGATTTTCCCCAACCGTCTAATATCATTAGAATTACTTTTTTGTTCATTATAAAAGATTTTATACAAAGATAAAGTATTTCTAAAAATGTTTGAAGTATTCAAAACGACTATTATATATTCAGGAATTAACGCCATCAAAAAATAATAATTTTGCTGCAGAAAAGGCTTTTTTGTGAAATTAATGCAACTTAAATTTTATTTTTCACTTCATTATAGTCAATAAAATAACGGACACTAATAGAAAAAACGTGTTTTAGTTGATCATTGGTCAATAAAGTAGTTATTTTTTTTCCAAAATCCTTATCTATTTCTCGCTGAAAATTGGCTGCATTATTTCTGTATAAAATAGAAATTTCGCTTCCTGGGGCGAACCACCAAGAATAGGAGATGTCACCATTCCAGGAGAAAAAACTAGAGTTCTTATTTAGGGTGTAAGTATTATAATCCGCTAATCTGCCGTTTTGTTGCAACGATAAGAAGTTTTTATTTTCGGCGTACGACCAATAATGGCGCAAGGAAAGATTGAAAGTCATTTTACTGTTAATAGAATATTTAGCGGAAAGAGAGTTGGAATAGGTAATAACATTTCGATTGGCAAAAATAATGGCATTAGCCGTAGATGCATTTAAATCATCATCAATACTGTCCACAAAACCTTTATTGTTGTTTTGTCTAAAAAAGTTAAAGTTGTAATTCAACGAAAATTTATCATTGAAACGGTATCTTGGACCTATGTCAATGCCAAAAGAATTTCTTCCTGATTCACTCAATATAGCAAATGAAGGATTGACGTCAATAGCAAACTTATTATTGTAATTTGAAGAAAAGTAGAACCATCCGCCCAATCTTTTTGGAGAAATCAAATACCTGTTTTCCGTTCTGGACTCATAATAATCATGGGATTCAATTGGACTGGCATTTATCCCTAAACCAAAAAAATGATTTTGTTTATTATTCGAATTAATGTTAAGGTTGATTTTATTTCCCTGAATTTTTCCAGTCTCTTTTTGAAACTGGGTATATAAATTGAGATTTACACGGAAAGAATTGAAGTGTTTTGTAGGATTTAAAATTCTATAACTTGCATTTCCATACATAGCATAATAGTTAGTTTCAAAATTGATTCCTAAATCATTATTATCGAAATTTTTTGATACTATTTCTGTTCCTACACTGTATCGGTATTTGCCAGAAGTCTCTCCTAAGTTCAACGATGTTGCTGTTCCTTTTTTGTCTTCAATATCATTTATGTAACTGTATTTGAAATTTCCAGAAAGATTATACGTGTTTTTCTTGGTATTTAAATCCCAAACCATTGCAGATACATTTCCATCGCGAAAACTCCCATTTCGGGTTACATTGGTGTTGATAAATGAAACCGAAGAGTTTTTTCGGAAACGCTGATCTAGTACCAAAACATTATAATTTGCTAAGGGTTCAACCACTTCTTTTCTAATTTCCTGCGTATTGTTGTTTTGTATTGACGCATATGTTTTTTCAGTAACGGCATTCAAAATTCCTATTCCTAGACCATCTTTTGTTCGACCGGAGACTTTTAGGGCATTAATCAAATTAACGCTTGAAGGATTTTCAATAATTTTCTCGTTGTTGAAAATGGTCGGGGAACTTGAAGGTCTTCCTCCAATTCTTCTGGAGTACAATAAATTTCCCTTGCTGAACAAATCAGTTCCTTCGGTAAAAAAGGGTCTATTTTCATTAAATTGCTGCTCGAACGGACCTAAGTTTAAAATTTGATCGTCATATTTTGTTTGTCCAAAATCTGGAATAAGAATCATGTCAAGCGTAAAAGCGTCATTGATTCCATATTTTATATCCAAGCCACCTTTAATAGTACCGTAAGTTTTTTGTCCTTTGCCGGCATTTACATAAAAAGAAGAATATGGCAATAAAAAGATTCGGGTAGGAGGTTTTATATTTTCAATTCCTTCTAAGGTACCGGATTGTTGTGTGAAGGTTCCAAGTTTGGAGTCAATAAAGTTCCAAGAATATTTATGTCTATCCCTTTTAATTTCTCTAAAAAAGTTGAGCCCCCAAGTTTGTTTGTTTTCACCCGAAAAACGAAGTGCAGCGTAAGGAATTCGCATTTCAACAACCCAACCGAAATCAGTGATTGTTGCTTTGCTTTTCCAAACTGCATCCCAGGAATAATCTTCTCCATTAATGTCTGTCGTTATACAATCCGCTTGTCCATCAGAGGCGGAGACATAAAATTGAAAATCTTGTTGTCCGTCATTGTAGCCATTCACAAAAACGCCAAAAAGGTCTGATGCCCCAAAATTATCACGTTGTGAAATTTCTTTCATGATTTTTTTTGGCTCATTGTCATACATTAATGCCGCAACATAGATGGCGTCATTGTCATATAAAACTTTTACTTCAGTTTTTTTATTTTCTGGAATTGCCTTGCCGTTATCTGGCTCAAACATGATAAAATTTGACGCGACCGAGGCCGATTTCCATGCAGTTTCCTCTATTTTTCCGTCGATGGTTATGTTTTCTGAAATAGATTTAGTTTGCAGCACTTTTTTTTGGCTGTAGCCAAGAGCTGAAAAAAAGAGTAGAATTATTAGAAGTAATTTTCGCATGTAGTTTTGATTGATTTGCGCGATTGATGAATTTCTTTTGATTGAATTTTAATAATAGACTATATTTTTAAAAATTTGTTACATTTTTTAAGAAAAAATTAAGAGGTGTTTTATTCTAAAAAAAAAATGAGATTGAATGGTGGTTCATTCAATCTCATTCTATGAGGATCTTATTATGGGTTAAAATTTATTTTTTACTACATTATAATCAATGAAATAACGAATAGATACAGAAACAATATTTGTGAGATTTCCATTAAAAACACTTTTAAAGTTAGTATTCAAATTCTTCTCAACTTTACTGGCTCTTTCAAGCGAATAGTTTCGGTACAAAAAGGAAATTTCGCTTCCTGGTGCAAACCACCATGAATAGGCCAAATCAAAATTCCAAGAATTGAAATTCCGGTCTTTATTAGCGGAATATTCATTATTTGGAATTAAGTAACCATTATTTTGCAGCGTGAAAAATTCATGGTTTTGAGAATAGGACCAGTAATAGCGAGCAGTAAGGTTGATGGTCATTTTATTATTTATCGCATATTTTCCAGTAATGTCATTTTGTAGTATTTCCCTATTGCGCTGTGCAAAAATAATTCCGGCATCATCAAAAGCTACCCAGCCTCTGTCGTTTTTTTTACGGGTATAATCTAATACGTAGGATAACGAAAATTGGTCATTAAACCTGTATTTTGGACCTAAAGCCAGACCATAGGTAATTCGGCCATCTTGGTCATATTTTGTGAAACTTGGTGTGAAATCAAAAGTAAAAGCATTGTTGGTGTTAAATTCTGTTCCAAAATAAGAAGAAACTCTTCTGGGGATTTGCAGGTACCGGCCATTTTCTCGTGGCTCATAAAAATCGAAAGTTTCCACGGGAGTAAGAACCAGGGCCAGTTCAAAGTAATTGTTGTTTCGTGATCTGGCTTTTACGACCGTTTTATACCAAGCTTCTTGCAATTTACCGGTTGTATTCTGGATTTCTAAATTTAATTCTTGTTCTACCTTAAAAGTATTAAAAAACTTTGTAGGATTCAAGATTCTGTAACTGGCATTTGCAAAAGCACTGTGATAATTCGTGTAGAAAATAATTCCTAGATCATTGATATCATAATCTTTGGAGAGATATTTTCCAGAAAGGTAGTATCGATATTTTCCGCTTGTTTTTGCAAAATTTAAAGAGGTTTTAAAACCGGTATAATCTTCGGTTGTATTAATGGAGCTGTATTTAAAGTCTCCAAAGAAGCTATACGTATTTGCTTTTGTATTCAAGTCGAATAGTAGAGCGGAAACATTGGCATCCCTGAAACTTCCCGTTCGGGTAGTATTAGCATTCACAAACGAAACAGATGAGTTTTGGTTAAAACGCTGATCTAAAACTAACATATTGTAATTAGTCAATGGTTCAATAACTTCTTTTCTGGTTTCGTTGGTGTCATTGTTTTGTATGGTAGCGTATGTTTTTTTAGTAATAGCATTCAAAAAACCAATTCCCAAACCTTTCTCCGTCCTGCCGGAAATTTTCACAGCATTGATTAGTTTCACGCTACTAGGGTAATTGGTGATATCTTCATTAGCAGCAATTTGTGGCTCCGTACTTGGCGCGCCACCAATCCTTCTGGAATAAAACAATCCTCCTTTGTTAAATAAATCCGTTCCTTCTGTGAAAAAAGGACGATTTTCATCAAGTCTTTGTTCAAAAGGTTCAAGATTCAAAATAGCATTGTCAAATTTTGTTTGTCCAAAGTCAGGTATTAAAATGGCATCTAATGTAAACGAATCATTAATTCCATATTTGATATCTAAACCAGCTTTGAATGTGGTGCTAGATCCTATTTCGTTTTGCTGATAGTAGGCTGAGGAGTACGGTATAAAGAAAAGACGGGTTGGCGTTTTTATATTTTCTATCCCGTCAAGAATTCCAGCTTGTGGAATCACCGCGCCTATTTTGGTGTCAACTCTATTCCAAGTATATTTTTGGACATCTCGTTTAATTTCCCTCATGAAATTGATGCCCCAAGTTTGCTTTTGTGCGTTCGAAAATCGCAAAGCGGCATATGGTATTTTCATCTCGACAACCCAGCCAAAATCAGTAAGTGTCGCTTTACTGTCCCAAATGGAATCCCACGTAAAATCTTCGCTGTCTTCAGTCGCTAAACAATCCATTTGAACACCGGCTGAACTTACATAAAATCTAAAATCTTGCTGTCCGTCATTAAACCCGTTGATGTACACGGAAAAAATATCGGAAACTCCAAAAATATCGCGGTTGGTGATTTCTGTTTTTATTTTGGCAGGATTATTGTCATATAGTACAGCGGCAACGTAAATGGCGTTATTATCGTATAGTATCTTTACGTCTGTTTTTTTATCAGTACTGATTGGTTTTCCGTTATCAGGCTCATACATAACGAAATCAGTAGCCACGGAAGCAGTATTCCACGCTTCTTCATTTATTTTTCCATCAATTGTAATGTTATCACTTATAGATTTTGCATGAAGGACTTTTTTTTGACTATAAGTGGTAATACTGCAAAAAATTAAAGTAAGTAATGATAAATAATGATATTTCGCCATAAATTAGTAAGGTATAGAGACAAAAATAATAAAATTTGTAGATATTGTGTTTTTATTTCAATGCTATTAAGCAATATTTTTTAATTTATTTTGTTATATTATATTTAAATTTATCATAATTTTTGTTTTAACGGTGAATTTATGTGTACGTTTGCCATTCCAAATTATTATTTAACTAAAAGATATTCAATGATTTATAAGACATTACCCGCAATTTTGTTTTTACTTTTTTCATTTTCAACAAGCAAACCCAATATTTCTGAACTCAGTATTGTTAAACCTGTAATATATGCCAAAGTAGTAAATACTAGTATAGATGCTAAGATTGAAATGGTTTATAATAGTTTGCATTCTAGTGAATTTAGTTTGCCAAAATTAGAAAGCTTTACTGAAGCTTTGAAAGGTTTTTATTTGTTGAAAGAAAAAGGATTAGTTCAAAAAAATATTTTGACTTTGGTTGATTTTAGTTTGTCATCTAGTACCAAAAGACTTTGGGTTATCGATTTGACAACAAATACAATACTGTATAATTCCCTTGTTGCGCACGGAAGAAATACAGGTGATGATTTTGCCTCTTCTTTTTCAAATGCAGCAGAATCGTATAAAAGTAGTTTAGGGTTTTATGCTACAGGTGAGATTTACAATGGAAAACACGGAATGTCACTTAAGTTAGATGGATTGGAAAAAGGAATTAATAGTAACGCAAGAAATAGAGGTGTGGTAATGCATGCGGCAGAATATGTTAGTAATTCGTTTGTACAAAGTAATCATAGATTAGGGAGAAGTCAGGGTTGTCCTGCTATACCGGTAGAATTGTCTAAAGATATTATCAATGCGATAAAAAATAAATCGTGTTTCTTTATTTATCATCCATCAAGAAGTTTTAAATTGGATTCGGAATTAGTTTCGTAATTTCTGGAACAGTACAATATGTTCCTCAATATTTTCGATTTCAAATGGCATATCTTTTTAGGTATGCCATTTTTAAGTACAAACCAACAGCGTCTTTTCTGGCATTGAATCAAATTAAATTTGCATTTCGGTCAATACAGCATTTTTCCAAATGTTTCACCCAGTGCTTTCTTCTGTAATTTTCTAAAACAGCCATATCTCTAATTTGGTATTGGATTTTTTCTAAAAATAAATCTGTGGTATTTTTAAATAATGAAATTACCCCATTTAATTCCTGATCGTAAAAAAGGTTGAAATGAGTAGTAGTCTCTAAATCATCACCATCAAAAAGACAGCTTTCTTTCGACTTTCCACGTCGAAGAACAGGATGTAGTATCGGAAAGGTTTTTTTGCATTTATTTCTTCTATGTTTTGCATTTTTTTTTAAATAAATTTGCAACGAAATAAAGGTATAATAATTTCATATTAAATTCTTTATGTCTGAGATATGCTTTATTAAAAAGGTTTTGGATATAATTTAATGATTTTTTTCAAAAAAAAAACTTGCATGTAACCTATTTTATTATCTATATTTGCACCGTTGTTAATGCGAAAGTAGCTCAGTTGGTAGAGCTCCAGCCTTCCAAGCTGGTTGTCGCGAGTTCGAGCCTCGTCTTTCGCTCTAAACCTCAAATTTTTAGTTTGAGGTTTTTTATTTAATGTTTTGCGAAAGTAGCTCAGTTGGTAGAGCTCCAGCCTTCCAAGCTGGTTGTCGCGAGTTCGAGCCTCGTCTTTCGCTCTTCAAAGCCGAAACTTAATTGTTTCGGTTTTTTTTATTTATTCTGATCTCCTTTCAAAATCATTTTATAAAACTCAAATCAGATCCGTTTTCTAATTCTTCAGGAATTTGGTTTTGTCTAAAAAGTCTGGCTGATAAATTGCCTTTTAAAGTTATTTTTTCACCTTTAACGTCCAGCCAGCTTCCTTCTCGTAATCCTAAAACAGGGACGGAGTTAAATGCATGAAATTCTTTGATTCTTGTTTCGCGTGTTTCGCCCATATGTTGTGATTGTTTGTCAGCATCTAAATAATGGGGATTCAAATTGAAAGGGATCCAACCTAAGGTTTTAAAACTCGGCGGATAAATAATAGGCATGTCATTAGTGGTTTGCATTGTTAATCCACAAATATTGCTTCCTGCGCTTGTACCAAAATACGGAGTTCCATTTTTTACTGCTTCTGCAAGAATGGTCATGATATTGTTTTTGTACAATTGGGATACCAACAAAAAAGTGTTGCCGCCACCGGTAAAAATCCCCTGAGCATCTTGAATTGCTGATGCTGGATCTCCAAATTCATGAATTCCTTTGACAGCTATATCCATTTTGGCAAAAGCCGAAGCTACTTTTGCAGTATACTCTTCATGTGATAAACCGCCAGGGCGCGCGAAAGGAATAAAAATAATGGTTTTGCAATCCTTGAAATGCAATTGTAATTCAGGTAAAAGATAATCTAAATAGTCCCCGCCGTGAAGGGTTGAAGTGCTGGCGATAATAATATTTTTCATTTTTATTTGTGTAAAAAGAGTTTGCATAAAGGTATTAAATCATGCTTTTTAAAATTGTTTTTTACAATGTTTAATTAACATATTTTTACCAAGTTATTAGTAATTAATTTAGAAAAGAGTAAGATACTTTTACCATTCTTACAATAATTCAAATTTTAATGTAGACCAATGACTAAAGCTGTATGTGTGTTTTTTATTTTGATGGCAACAAAGGCATTAGCACAAGAGCCAGTTCCTGCCAAATTGAATGGAAAAGTTATTGCTGACTTGTCAAATCTTGAAGGGATTTATGTCATTAATTTGAAAAACGAAAAGGCTGTAATTACAAATAAAGAAGGGGAATTTTCGATAGCGGCGGCACTAGGAGACAGATTAATATTTTCCGCGCCACAATTTAAAACGATGATAATTGGCGTAACGGCAGAATGTTTTCAACAAAATTTATTTTGTGTTAAAATGAATCCAATTGTGAATCAATTAAAAGAAGTGATCGTTAAAAGATTTACAAGTATCAATGCGGAATCATTAGGGATTGTTCTTAATAATCACAAAAAATACACTGCTGCGGAACGTAAATTATATACTGCTACTGACCTTAATACATCGGCAAGTGTGAGCGGGATGGCAGGCGGTTCTGTTTCTGCAGATCCTTTGTTGAATTTTATTTCTGGACGAACTAAGATGCTTAGAAAAGAGATTGAAGTCGAGAAGAAAGAGTCATATTTGGAACAACTGGATAATTTATTCGATATAGATTATTTTGTAAATAAGTTAAAAATACCTTCTGAATATGTAAAAGGATTTCAATGTTATGTTGTGAAAAATGAAAAATTTACAATTATTTTAAAATCTAATAATAAAACAATGACCTCTTTTTTGATTGGGGAATTAGCCACTACGTATAACGAAATTATAGCCAGTGAAAATAAATAGTACGCTACTGTTCGCTTTCTTTTTTTTGACCCAAATTGCATTTGGACAAAATAATGCTGAAAAAGAAATTCAAGGTAAAATAACAGCTGAATCTGTTGCTGTTGAAGGAATAAATGTATTCAATTCAAGGAGTCAGCGGGGAACTGTTTCAGATAGAGATGGTTTCTTTTCGCTATTTATAAAAGAAGGGGATATTTTAGTGTTTTCAGCTGTGAATCTCGTAACTTTACGTAAGAAAGTCACTAAGGGAGATTTTTTGTCGAATCGGATTGCAATTCAAATGACAACCCAAAGCATTCCTCTAAAAGAAATTATCGTCAATGAGAGCTCTAAAATAACGGCTGAAAATCTGGGAATTATCCCTTATGGCCAAAAAAAATACAGCCCTGCAGAAAGGAAATTATATACCGCAACCTCTAGCGGTGGTATTGACGGTTTGTTAAACACAATTTCGGGACGTAAAGCAATGCTTAAAAAAGAAATTGTTGTAGAGAAAAAAGAAAATTCGTTATCCAGACTTGAAGTTCTTTTTGAAAATAAATATTATACTGAAACTCTGAAAATTCCGAGTGATTATATACGGGGATTTCAATATTATTGTATTGAAGATGCCCCATTTGCAGATGCATTGAGTACGAAGAACAAAACGTTAACGATGTTTTTGATTGTCAGTTTAGCTGAAAATTATAATAAAACCATTGAAAATGAAAAATAAAATAACAATCCTTGTTTTGTGTTTATTTTGTCAATTTTGTGTGAGTCAGGTATTGACAAGAAAAACGTTGCATGGTCAGGTCGTAAACGATTCTATTAAGTTAGAAAATGTGATTGTTTTTAATGTGAATTCTAAAACGGGACTGCTCATAGGACCAAAAGGGTTTTTTAGTATTCTGGCAAAAGTGAATGACACCTTGGTTTTTTCGAGCTTAGCATTCAAATCTAGAAAAATTGTACTTACTGAAAAACAACTTTCGACTCCTCTATTACGAGTGAAAATGGAGGCATTTACAAATCAGCTAATCGAAGTTATTGTTCCCGTAAAAAAGGTATTAAAGCCAAATTTGGGAAATACACAGAGAATTGTTGATAAGCAATATTTTGACGACGAAAAGTCTTCTCCAAAGAATAGAACAATGCCACCAAATGGGACTATTGAAAACGGAATGAACTTTGTACGAATTTATAAAGATGTTCTAAAATCATTGCGAAAAAATAATCTGGAGGTAATAGATTTTACAGAAAATAAAAGTTTTACCGAACTAGCTTTGAAAAGGGTTGGGTATGATTTCTTCGCTAATACATTACAGTTAAAGGATGATGAAATTAGACTTTTTCTGATTTTTTGTGAAAATGATCCTAAATCAAAGTTGCTTCTTAATTCCGAAAATGAATTTCAATTAATTGACTTCCTTGTTACTAAAAACAAGGAGTATAAAAAAATTACTGCTATTGAAAACTAAAAGTAGCCGGTTTTAAGAATTGAAAACGGAAGAGACTTTATGAAAATTGGTGGTATGATTGTTGTTTATTGTATTAAAAATAAACCTAGAAAACGAAGAGTTTAAAAGAATTGCTACTTTTGCCAAATGAAAAAAATAATCTTATATACCTTTTTCGGACTTTTAATTTTGACAACATCAGCCTTTAGTGTTCATAAATTTTATATGGCAATATATCAGGTAAATTATGCTCCCGAAAAGAAAATGTTGCAAATAACTTCTCGTATTTTTGTCGATGATTTAAATAAGGCTTTGGAGAAAAAGTATAATAAAAAGTTGAATTTAGGAACTGAAAAAGAAGCAAGTGAGGAAGTCATATTACTTAAAAAATATCTTGCAGAAAATTTTTCAATCAAAGTAAATGGGCAATCGAAACCTATGACTTTTTTGAGTAAAGAATTAGATGGAGATGTTTTGGTATGCTATTCGAATATTAAAGGGGTTTCTAAAATTTATTCGCTTGAAATTTCTAATTCAGTTTTAATAGATTGGAGCTCAGAGCAGCAAAACATTACACATATTACGGTACTGGGTACAAAAAATAGCATACTCTTTACCGATTCTTCAAGGAATGGAGTGTTAAAATATTAATATTGCAAGTATCTTTTGTTGAAAATTGTTATTTTCACAAACTGAAATAACTACCCTTTTTATTTATGAAAAAAATATCTCTATTATTGTTTCTTCCGGCGATTTTATTAGCCCAAGAAAAAGCATCTACCGTAACACCAAAACAACCAGGAAAGTACGACACGAACAAGTTCAGCCAGATGTATGATTTATTAGCTACGCCTAATATGTTTCGTACGGCATCGGGAGCTCCCGGACCAGCCTATTATCAGCAACAAGCGGATTATAAAATAGACGTGGAATTAGATGATAAAAATGCAAAATTAAGTGGCTCTGAGACCGTAACTTATTACAACAATTCGCCGGATAATTTAGAGTATTTATGGGTGCAATTGGACCAAAACCAAGCAGCTAAAAATTCACAATCCCCCTTGGCAGAAGGTGAAAAAATAGAACAAGTTTTGCCAGCGGAGAAATTTGCAAATAAATATCTGAAGCAAGGTACAGATCGTGGGTTTAAAATCGAATATGTAAAAGATGCGAAAGGAAATCCCTTATCTTATGTCATAAATCAAACCATGATGCGTATTAACTTAGCTACTCCTTTGAAACCAGGTGAAAAATTTATATTTTCAACTAAATGGTGGTACAATATTAATGACTACATTCAGGATGGAGGTCGTTCTGGTTATGAACCTTTCGAAAAAGAAGGAAATAAATTGTATGTAATTGCACAGTTTTACCCTAGAATGGCCGTTTATAATGATGTTGAAGGTTGGCAGAATATGCAATTTTGGGGAGGTGGAGAATTTGCTTTGCCTTTTGGAAATTTTGATGTAAACGTTACCGTTCCGGCAGACCATGTTATGGATGCGACAGGAGAATTGATGAACAGAAGCGAAGTGTTTACACCAGCACAGGTTAAAAGATACGAGTTGGCTCAAAAATCATTTGATAAACCCGTTGTAATTGTAACTCAAGCAGAGGCTGAAGTCAATGAAAAAGGATTTTCTGATAAGAAAAAGACGTGGAAATTTAGTGCTAAAAACGTAAGAGATTTTGGTATTGCCACTTCTAGAAAGTTTATCTACGATGCAATGGCAGTGCAGCTGAGCAATAAAGTGGTGATGGCTGAATCTATTTATCCAAAGGAAGCGAATCCGCTTTGGGGAGAAACTTCTACCAGAACAGTCGCTCATACCTTAAAAAGTTATTCCTCCCACACTTTCGATTATCCGTACCCAAAAGCAGTTTCTGTTTCAGCGGAAGACCAAGGAATGGAATATCCTATGATTTGTTGGAATTATGGACGTCCAGACGAAAATGGCGTGACAAGCGAGCGTACAAAAAATGGAATGATGGGCGTGGTAATACATGAAGTAGGACATAACTTTTTCCCTATGATTGTAAATTCTGATGAGCGTCAATGGACTTGGATGGACGAAGGATTAAACTCGTTTATGCAATATATGGCCGAACAAGAATTAGGAATTAATTTTCCATCTAATCGTGGAATTCCCAGTAAAATTGTTCCTTACATGAGCGGAGACCAAAAATTATTGGAGCCTATTATGTCTAACTCTGAAAATATTATTCAGTTTGGTAATAATGCTTATGGGAAACCAGCTGCCGGTTTAAATATTCTTAGAGAAACCATCATGGGAAGAGAATTATTTGACCATGCATTTAAAATATATGCAAACAGATGGAAATTCAAACATCCAACGCCGGAAGATTTTTTTAGAACAATGGAAGATGCTTCGGCAGTAGATTTAGATTGGTTTTTTAGAGGCTGGTTTTACTCGACTGATTTTGTTGATATTGGTATAAATGAAGTAAAACAATATTATGTTACTGAAACACCAACTGCAGAATTGAAAGATGTCAAGGTAAGAAAAGGACGTTTTGGTTTGGATAAAGGACCATTTGTATATTTAGTTTCTGATAAAAGCGCCGAATTAAATTTGGCTTCAAAGAAACCATTGAAGGTAGAAGAAGTAAAATTACTTTCGGAATATGTAAACCAAAAATTTTCAGCTGAAGAAAAAGCAAATTTAAAAGCACCGAAGTATTTTTACGAAGTAGAATTCAATAAGCCTGGAGGAATGTTGATGCCTATTATTGTTGAAATGACTTATGACGATGATACGAAAGAAGTTTTTAAATATCCGGCGCAAATCTGGAGGAAAAATAACGATACTGCTAAGAAAGTATATGCTACGGAAAAAGCAATAAAAAAGATTCAGATTGACCCAAAATTAGAAACGGCGGATATTGATGTAACCAATAACACTTGGCCAAAAGTTGAAATAAAAACGAAATTTGATTAGGGAAAAATAAAAATAAAAAAAAGACTCAATTTTGAGTCTTTTTTTTATGAAAAATTTAAAACACAAAGTTTCAAAAAATGATATCTTTGTAGTAATTAAAAATAGGAAATATGTTTGGCATAGGAGGAGGCGAATTAATTTTTATAATGTTTATCGTACTAATGCTTTTTGGTTCTGATAAAGTGCCTGAAATAGCACGTACCATGGGAAAAGCAATGGCGCAAATAAAAAATGCGACAAATGATATAAAAAGTGAAATACAAAAAGGGGCTGAGGCTAATGGCTTTGATGCGAAATCATTGACGGACATGACAGGAAATATTTCATCAGAAATCAATAAAGCTAAGGAAAATCTTCTTGGAGAAACTGCTACTCATATTGAAAAAACGAAGGAAATAATTGACGATGCTGCAGGTCCTATTAAACGCCAAATCTAATGTTGGAAAAATTACTTTCCCTTGATACCCAATTATTTATTTATTTGAATGGTTTAGGTTCAGAAACCTATGATCCGCTTTGGTTAATGATTACCAAACAACTTAATTGGTTGCCATTTTTTTTACTATTGGCTTATTTTATTTTTAAAAAATTAGGTGCAAAGCAAACTTTGATTTTGCTTTTGTTTGTGGCCGTTTTGATAACTATTACGGACCAAACGACCAATTTATTCAAAAATGGATTTCAACGATTGAGGCCCTGTAACGATCCCGCACTCAATACTTTTATTAGAGTAGTAAAAAAGAGTTATTCGTTTAGCTTTTTCTCAGGTCATGCTGCAAATACAATGGCCGTGGCTACTTTTTTATATTTTAATTTCAAGAGTAAAATTAAATATTTTGGTTTTCTTTTCCTATGGCCCTTAATATTTGCTTATAGTAGGATATATCTAGGATTGCATTACCCAATAGATATTCTTACGGGTTATTTTTTCGGCTTTATTTTCGGCTTTATGATGTTCATTATATACGGGCTGGTTCAGCAAAAATACTTTACTGCGTCCAAATAATATTTTTTTTAGGAGCTTTTTCCTGCTGTTTGCTATATCTTTTCTAGTCCTGACTTTGTTTCAGGATGAAACAAGTTCAGGACTAGAAAAGGATGCCGCTTCCATCAGGGCTAGGATATTGGTTTCCAAAATGTCTTTTTAATTTCCAAAAGACTAAAACCTAAAGCACCCTACTCACTGTCAATCCATCGCGAATCGGTAGTAAAACGGTTTCTACTCTAAGATCGTTTTTCAATAACTCATTGTATTCCATAATGATTTTTGTACTTAAATCATTAGGTTGCAACGGTTCTAAAACCTTACCGCTCCACAACACATTGTCGGATAAAATAATGCCGCCTTTATTCATATTAGGAAGAATTAATTCAAAATAGTTGAGGTAATTTTCTTTATCAGCATCGATGAAAACCAAATCAAATTTTAAGGTAAGAGTTGGTATGATCTCAACTGCTTCGCCAAGATGTTGTACAATTTGCTTTCCCCAAGGCGATTTGTCAAAATGCTTGCGTTGAAAATCTACTAATTCCTCTTTGATGTCAATCGTATGAAGTTGCCCGCTTTCCTGGATGCCTTCGCACAAACACAATGCAGAATAGCCAGTGTAAGTCCCAATTTCGAGAATGTTCATTGGCCGCATCAGTTTACTCAACATACTTAAAACGCGTCCCTGAAAATGTCCGCTTAACATGCGAGGCAACAAAATCTTCTGATAAGTTTCTTTATTGAGCGCTGCTAATAATGCAGGTTCTTTTTCAGAATGTTGCTCGATATAGTCTTCTAATTCTGGGGAAATGAAATGCATTTTTTTATTTTTTTTACAAAATTACAAATAACCAAATTCACAAATAACGAAAACCTCAAAATACTTACTAACTTTGCACCATGCAAATTGAGAAAAAAGACATACGAGCCTTATCAAAAGAACAATTACGTGAGTTTTTTGTGGCGAATAACGACAAATCCTTCCGTGGGAATCAAGTTTATGAATGGTTGTGGAGCAAAGGTGCGCACAGTTTTGATGATATGACTAATGTTTCTAAGGAAACACGTTCTATGCTTGAAGCGAACTTTGTGATTAATCATATCAAAGTTGATACCATGCAGCGAAGTGAAGATGGAACCGTCAAAAATGCGGTTCGTTTGCATGATGGATTAGTGGTAGAATCGGTTTTGATACCAACTAATACAAGAACAACTGCTTGCGTTTCCAGTCAAGTGGGTTGTAGTTTAGATTGTAACTTTTGCGCAACAGCGCGCTTAAAAAGAATGCGAAATCTGGAGCCAGCTGAAATTTACGATCAGGTGATTGCCATCGATAAAGAAAGTCGTTTGTATTACAATCATCCGCTGTCAAATATTGTTTTTATGGGAATGGGAGAACCGCTCATGAATTACAACAATGTGTTGAAAGCGATTGAAATGATTATTTCTCCGGAAGGTTTAGGAATGTCGCCAAAACGTATTATGGTTTCGACTTCGGGGGTGCCAAAAATGATTAAGAAACTCGCTGATGATGACGTAAAATTTAAACTGGCCGTTTCTCTTCATTCCGCAATAGATGAAATCCGTTCTCGAATCATGCCTTTCAGTGAAAATTTTCCTTTGGCAGATTTACGCGAATCATTAGAATATTGGTATAGAAAAACCAAAAGCAAAATCTCCTACGAATATGTAGTTTGGAAAGATATTAATGACAATAAAGCTTCGATAGATGCGTTGGTTAAATTCTGTAAATATGTGCCTTGTAAAGTTAATCTAATTGAATACAACCCAATTGATGATGGAGAATTCCAACAAGCTTCAGAAGAGTCAATAAATGAATATATAAAAGCGCTTGAAGCGAGTGGTATTGTAGTAAAAGTACGAAGAAGCCGCGGAAAAGATATTGATGCTGCCTGTGGGCAACTGGCCAATAAAGAAGCATAAAAAAGGAGTTCAATTTTGAACTCCTTTTTTTGTGCTGACACTTACTTGAATAATTATTGTTTTAATGTTTTTATTTCTGTTGCAATTGGATGATTCGCTTCAAAGGTATAGCCCATCACTTTAGCAATTGTTTGTGCAAATTGTTCTTGGTATACTTGTCCTTCCGTTTTTATTTCACCTTTAGCAGCTATCTCTGGGCCCACAGCGGCAAACCATATTTGGGAAGCTCCTTTAATCTTACTTCCATGGCTGGTCCATTCTGCCTTTATTTCATCTCCGCGGCCATGATCTGTTGTTATCAGTAAAGTGGTTTTGTTTTTATATTGTGGATCGTTTTGTACAAAATCCCATATCTGTTTTATCCAAGCATCCACTTGATGTGCAGCATCTAAATACGAACTGTAGCGCGCTCCGTGTGCCCATTCGTCAGTTTCACCGTAGGCGATATATAATACTTTGGGCTTCTTAGTTTTTAATTCTTCCAATGCTTCAAAATGTGTATAAACATCCAGACATTCTTCTTCATGAAACGGTTTGAAAGAGTTAGCCAGCATATCATTGATTAGTTTCTCTCTAACTGTGGGTTTCTTCCCCCCTATTTTATCAAATGCTGAAACTACAGGAAATCCGCTTCTTTTTTCATTTAGAATTCTATCAAATGCATCCCATGCGCCAAAAGCAGCTATTTTTCCCTTTAGTTTTGATTGCTGATTTAAGAATTCTAATACGTTTACATTTGGATTTGCTTTATAATGATTCGAATTTATTAAGGGATCTGCATATCCAGTCATTATTTCGCTGTAACCTGGGTAACTAAACCAGAATGGGTTTGCGTTATTTACTTTATTACCATAATTTCTGTTGCCGTACAGTTGTCCTTTTGAAGCGATAACTGACCACATGAAAGGCATTAGTTTTTGTCTTCGTTCCTTTGCGTCCGTACTCCAGTATTTAGTGTAGATATGTGTACTGTCGTCTTGATTAAATTTTTTGTCATTAGCAATTGATTCATCCATTCCATTAAAAACTTCTTGCCATCTAAAACCGTCTGTGGTAATAATGATGATGTTTTCTGTTTTTTGAGCATGGGTTAAAATACTGGTAAAAACGAGTGCGAATAAAATTATTTTTTTCATTTTGGATATTAAATAGCCAAAGTTAGAAGTGTAACTTTGGCATTGTTATTACTTGCTTTTTTAGTACTACTACTATTATTATTATTATTATTAAAAGTTATCCCACCACACTTTTACGTTAATGTTATCCCCGCCAATTTTTTGCATAGCGGCTGTATTGTTTTCCGCATTTATTGATTGTTCAATACTGGGATACATTATTCTTCTGGGTACTTTGCCATTGTTTTTTGCACCTGGACCCGCCTGGATAAAACTTGGTTTTCCCGTTCTTTTCCAGTCAAACCATGCTTCTACTCCAGTGTGGTATAAAGCCAGCCATTTTTGCGTGTATAATACGTCATTTGTTGGAGAGTAAGGAGCTATTACTGTTAAATAATTTGCTGGCATTGTTACATTCCATTGCGTAAATGATGCTTGAACCGCTATATTATAATATCCTTGTGCCGTTCCTGTCGAAATTATATTGCGCTGACTCGCTTCGGCTAACAAGAAGTTTAATTCACTATACGTCATAAATAGAGAAGTTATTTTTGTTTTAGTGTAAAAATAATCTTCAGTCCTTCTTGAATATTTTGTTGGTTCACCAATTTGATCTAGTGGAAGACCAGGTTGAACCCCTTTTTGATTGGTGGTTCCTGTAATTGGATCAATCCATTCTTTTAATCGAGGATCACTATTGTTTATTAATGTATTCACTAGGTGTGTGGAAGGCATAACGATATTATAGCCATATAGTCTATTTATTCCATTACTCATAGGTGATATATTTGGAAAGATACCAGAATACTTATAATCTGCATTATCGGTATTGGATTCAAATAACGGATAAGTTGCAGGGTTAGAAACGATGTCGTTTAATTTGGTGTTTACTGCCATTTTGTTAGAAACGCGCATTAGTAATCTAATGTGTAGTGAGTTACAAAATTTTTTCCATTTAAGCATGGAACCATTGAACAATATATCACCTTCAACTGGACTAGCCGTTTGTATAATAGAATTAGCTTTTGTTAGATTTTCAAATATCTTAGTGTAAATCTGTTCTTGAGAATCATATATGGGTTTCAAAATACCCTCTTCTCCTCTTGATGCCTCACTGTAAGGTACGTTTCCGTATGAATCTGTTATTACACTGATTACATATGATTCCAGAATTAAAGAAACTGCTTCGTAATTTTTATTGTCTGACGCAACTGCTTGTTTTCTAATATCATTGATGTCATTAAGCCATTTGTAGTTGTCCCAAAAACGGCCGTCAGCACCCCAGTTGTAAACATCAAGCTGATTGTATTCATAGTTTCCTCCATATTGGGCCACAATATCCCCAAAATCAAATGCATTCGACACGTTTTCATTTGCTAAATTGAAAATGATATTAGGCAAAAGTGTTTTTGGTTGCGCCAGTGTTGGCTGGTTTTTGTTGGTGTTTATTTCTTCAAAATTATCAGTGCAAGAAATGGAAACACATAGTAAGAGGACGAGTATTAGGATTTTTTTCATGATTATTTTTTTTAGAATGAAACGTTTAATTTAACACCATAATTTCTTGATGACGGAAGTTGCAGTACTTCAAATCCTGGCAGCAATGTTCCTCCACTGATGGATTGTGTTTCCGGATCTATGTTAGGAACTTTTGTCCAAAGTGCCAGATTGTTTCCTACTAAGCCAATACTAATATTTTGCATATTAGCAGCATTAATTAATTTTTTTGGGAATCTGTAATTCAAACTTACCTCACGTAATTTTACATAAGAAGCATCAAATGAGTTTGCTTCAATGTTATCTCTACGAAAAGCATTTGAATAATACCAGTTTTCCGCACTAATCACAGTAGTATTAGGACTGTAACTCCCATCAGTATTTTGTACAACACCTTGTCCTACTATTCCAGTTTCTCTACCGGGTAATGAAACAGCCAATATGCCACTTTCCATACCAATTGCATTAGTCATCGAGTAAATAGTTCCTCCATGTCTAACATCGAATAAGGCATTAAGAGTTATGTTTTTGAATCTTAAATTAGTAGAAAGTCCTAACATCCAGTCGGGGTTATAGTTTCCTGTTTTTTTGATTTTAGTGTCTAAAATTGGGGAACCAGTAGTATCATATACAACTTCACCATCAGGACTTCTTAAGTATCCTCTGCCATACATATCACCCATACGTTCTCCTACGCGGGCTTCTACAGTACCGCCATTAGGCCCCTGAGCAATGATATAACTATTTATTCCTTCCGTAAGTTCTTTTACAACCCCTCTATTTCGGCTAAAATTAGCATTGAGCGACCATTCTATATTTTCGCTTTTTACCGGGGTAATTCCTAAACCAATTTCAATACCTGTATTTTGAATTTTACCTGCATTAATTACATTAGAAGTCGATCCTGTTGCCTGTGAAATATCTAAACCTACGATCTGATTTTTAGAGTTTGTAATGTAATAACTCGCATCTAAAGTAATTCTTTTCTTAAAAAACTGTGCCTCAATACCCGCTTCGTAAGAGGTTGCGATTTCAGGTTTTAAATTGCTGTTTAAGATTGCGTTTGGATTTGTTAATGTACCTGCTAAAGCACCATTGGCATACGTTTTTACTAAACGATATGGATCAGTGTCGTTACCTACCGATGCAGCATTTAATCTAAATTTAAGGAAATCAATGTTTTTGTTCATTTCAAATACTGAAGAGGGAATGAAACTCAATGAGGCCGAAGGATAGAAATAAGAATTGTTGTTTGATGGTAGGGTTGAAGACCAGTCATTTCTTGCTGTCAAGTCTAAATATAAATAGTTTTTGTAACCAATATTCGCCATGCCATAAGTGCTATTGATGCGTTTTTTGTAAATATTTCTGGACTGCATAGGCATTACGTTAATGTTCTGTAAATTGTAAATGCCTGGAATACTAATTCCTTGTCCTTCAATTTTTCCTTCAGAAGTGTATTGATTCATTCGGTTTGCACCCAAAGAAAATTTTGTAGAGAAATCTCCAAATGTGCGATCATAAGAAAGCAAAGCATCAGCATTATATTCTGTAAAAGCAATGGTTTGTTCCCGATACATTCCTTGTGGATATCTCGACGATCCGATAGGTCTTCTTGACCAACGGAAATCATTAGAATTATCCATTCCCATTCGAACCATTAATGAAAGATTTTCATTAAAATCGTAAGTTGTGGCTATGTTACCAAATAAGCGTCCTTTTTTGAAGGCATTGCTATTTTCATTGGCAATTTTAAAAGGATTGTCTCCCCAGCTGAACATACTGTTTTGTTTTACATCTTTTACAATCCAGTACTCTTTAAGCCAGTCCAAGTCCACATTAGTATGGTTCCATAATAAGTTGTACATAATTCCCTGACTTCCATATCCAGTAACGGGGGTGTTGTCACTCCCGCTTTTTGTATAAGTTGCGACAGTTATTATTTTCCACTTATCAGAAATTTTATGATTTAGATTTAAATTGATATTGTCTCTTTTTAAATTGGAGTTGGGTACAATATCTTCACTGGTAGTTTTTCCGTAGCTTAAACGAAAATTCGTTCTCTCATCTGAGGCACTGAGGGAAACCGAATTCGAAATTGAATTTCCTTTTCTGAAAAAATCGTTCAAGTCATATCTAAATTGGAACGGAAGTATTTCTCCTTTTCCAACGGAGTATCCAGGACTTCCATTTTGTAAAATTGATAATCCGGCATCAAATCGGGGACCTAAATTAGTGTCAGCTCCAGGATCATAGGCCTGTTTTGATCCTGCTCCATAAACACCTTGTATTTCAGGAAGTCTTAACGCTTCACTTGTCATGTAAGAAGAAGAAATGGATATACCTAACCCTTTATTTTTCTTTCCTGATTTAGTAGTAATTACAATTACTCCATTTGCAGCTCTTGAGCCATATAAGGCTGATGCAGCAGCCCCTTTCAATACATTGACACTTTCTACATCTTCTTGATTTATTTCGGAAGCGCCATTTCCATAATCAGTTGGTAAATCACGTTGATTTGTTGGTCCTCCACCAACTCCGTAAGTAGTATTGTTGATAGGAATTCCGTCAATTACAAATAATGGGCCGTTGTTGTTGATATTTAATGATTTTTCGCCACGTATAACTACTCTTGAGGAACTTGTAATCCCATTTCCAGAACCTGTTATCTGTACCCCGGAAACTTTTCCGGATAAATTAGAAACAAAATTTGACGAGTTGACTTTATTTATATCATCTGATTTTAATTCTTGTGAAGCATAACCAAGTGCTCTTTTGTCTCTTTTAATTCCTAAAGCAGTTACCACAACTTCGCCCAGAGCTAGAGAATTATCTTCTAATACAACATTTATAGTAGTCGCACTAGTAATTAAAATTTCTCTTGATTTAAATCCCATAAAAGAGAATGATAATGTTTTTCCATTTTCGGCAGTTATACTATAATTCCCGTCTAAATCGGTCATGGAACCTGTTTTGAATCCTTTAACAATGACACTTGCTCCGGGTAATGGGAGCCCATTTGGGTCGTTTACTTTTCCAGTAATTTTCTTTGTTTGTCCGTTGATCAGATGCACAGAAAAAACAAGTAAAAGCAGCATTAATTTTTTTTCTAAAATTCTCATTTGTTTATTAAGTTATGTTTTCTAATGCAAACATAGTTTTGCAATCTCACGGTTGTGTTATGTTAACTTTAACAAAAATTAACTTGTAATTAAGAAAATAGTATCAGTATTATCTTTGTGTTTTTATTTTATTGTTTAAAAAATTAATTATTTTATTGATTGCATTTAAATTAGTTGTTAGACTATTTATTATTTGTTAAAAAATGTACCTTTGAAATCTAATGAATGTGACTTCCCAAATTAAACAGCCCATCTTTAACGAAATGGAACTTTTTGAAAAAAAGTTCTACGAATCGATGACTTCAAAAGTGGCGTTGCTCAACAGAATCACTTACTATATTGTTAACCGTAAAGGGAAACAAATGCGCCCCATGTTTGTTTTTTTAACTTCAAAAATGGTTTCCGAAGGAATCGTAAACGAAAGAACGTATCGTGGAGCTTGTGTTATAGAGCTAATTCATACCGCAACATTAGTGCATGATGATGTTGTAGATGACAGTAATCGTCGAAGAGGTTTTTTCTCTATAAATGCGCTTTGGAAAAATAAAATTGCCGTTCTAGTTGGTGATTATTTGTTGTCTAAAGGATTATTACTTTCCATTGATAATGGCGATTTCGATTTGCTTCGCATTATTTCAGTGGCCGTGCGCGAAATGAGTGAAGGCGAGTTGCTTCAAATAGAAAAAGCCCGAAGACTTGATATCACTGAAGATATATATTATGAAATCATTCGAAAAAAGACAGCAACACTTATTGCTGCCTGCTGCGCTCTTGGAGCAAAATCTGTTATCGAAGATGAGGTTCAGGTAGAAAACATGCGTAAATTTGGAGAACTCATCGGAATGGCTTTTCAAATAAAGGATGATTTATTTGATTATACTGATGAAGCCATTGGCAAACCAACAGGGATTGACATCAAAGAACAAAAAATGACTTTACCGCTTATTCATGTTTTGAATACGTGTACTTCCAAAGAAAAAAACTGGTTAATCAACTCCATTAAAAACCATAATAAAGATAAAAAACGCGTGAAAGAAGTTATTGCTTTTGTAAAAAACAATAATGGATTACTCTATGCGGAACAAAAAATGGTGGAATTTCAACAAGAAGCGCTTTTAATTCTGGATAATTATCCGCATTCTGATTTTAAAGAGGCACTGATTTTAATGGTCAATTACGTCATAGAAAGAAGAAAATAATTTTTTTTAAATATAATTGTCTCTCGTTAACTATTGATTTTCTTGATTTTTATAGTTTTCGAACGCTAATTTTTTTTTTTTAAAAATTACGGTGCAACCTTTTTGCCTTATTAATCGTCTATGTTAATAGAAACACTTTATAAAGATTTTGAAAGTAATCAACTTACATCAGGAGGAAAATGAATTGATCCAGTTAGCTGTCGAAAGTAATCGGCAGGCCCAACAAAAGATTTATACCCGCTTTTCTGCAAAAATGTTAGGTGTCTGCCGCCAATACGTAAAAGATATTCATCAGGCAGAAGATATCATGATTACTGCTTTTATGAAAGTGTTTACTGGTTTGAAAAATTTTCAACAAAAAGGAAGTTTTGAAGGTTGGATTAGAAGAATCATGGTAAACGAATGTATTTCTTTTATCAGGGTTCACAAAAAGATAAAGTACATTGACGATGAAGATTATTTTGAAGAAAGCTTCAATAATATTGAAAGCCAATTTTCAATTGATGATATGCAATTTTTGATAGACAGTTTGCCGGATGGCTATAAAATGGTTTTCAATTTATATGTTATCGAAGGCTTCAAACATCACGAAATTGCCAGTATGTTGGGTATTAATGAAGGAACATCAAAATCGCAATTGTCACACGCAAGAAAAATGTTGCAAGGGCAGATTATCAAGCTTAAAAATTACGAGTATGGAACGGAATAAAATAGAAACTCAGATTAAAGAGCAATTGAATTCTCGGGAGATTATGCCATCAGAAATGGCTTGGGCCAGACTCGATACAATGCTTACGGCTGCTGAAAAACCAAAGGTAAAGTTTCACTGGATGTATATCGCAGCAAGTATTTTAGGTTTTTTATTGGTTGGGACCGTTTATTTCAGTCAAAATGAAAAACAAAACAATGAAGTTGTGATTCAGAATTCGGGGATGAAAAATAATAGTAAGACGACCTTAAATCCGCTAAGTCCTTATTCTCATATGGAGCATACGGAAGATGTAGTTGGGCAAAATAATTTGGCTAAAGCTGAAAAAAAAGCAGTAGTAAAACCAACATCAATTCTCAGTAAAAATTATTCGAATCAAAATCAAGTATCAGACGTTTCAATCAATAATCAAAAACCAGTACAAAAATCAATCAAACAACAAATGAACACTGTTTCAGTTGACGAATTACTGGCAGCTGTTGAAAGTCTTTCGAAAGAGGAAAATCATTTGAATCAAAAACCAGTTGTACATGTAAATGCCAGTTATTTACTCCTGCAGGTTGATGGAGAATTAGAGCTTTCCTTTCGAGAGAAAGTAATCAATAAGGTAAGTAAGAATTACCAAACAGTAAAAGTAGCTTTGGCCAATCGCAACTTAGAATAAAAATCATCAATCATCTTTAAAATCAAAACACTATGAGAAATTTCACAATTTACTTAGCACTACTATTATGTCTTTTAGCCAGTAAAATGCTTGGGCAGGAAACATTTGAAAAACGGGCGAAAACTATTGCGTCAAAAATTGAAGCTATTACAAAAGAAGAAAAAGCGGCACTGAAAATCGAAGTTGAGGTCGTTAATCTTCAGTTAGAAAAAGGAACACTAACTAAGGAGCAAGCCGATTCTAAAAAACAACAGTTGGCACAGGCAAGGGCAACAATAATAGAGAATAAAGTTGCAATTGCTCAAGAAGAACTGAAAAATTTAGTGCAGGAGAAAGTGGATGGTAAAATTAAGGAGCAAGATTCTACAAAACGATACAGTTTTACTTTCCGTAAAAATAAAAATAGAGACAAAGATAAGGATAGTATTCAAAGTGAAAAGAGAACAACTTCTCAATTTGTACTTGCAGCAGGTGTGAATAATTTAATTACGGACAGCAAGTTAGAAGATTCGGATTATAGATTTCTAGGTTCGCATTTCTACGAATTGGGAGTTACCTATAACAGTAGAATTTTAAAGAATGAAAACCTTTTGCACGCTAAATACGGCTTGTCATTAATGTATAATAATCTTCGTCCTACAGAAAATCGTAGTTTTGCAGTAAAAGGCAATCAAACTAATTTAATTGTCAATGTGATAGATTTGAAAGACTCCCGTTTTAGAAATGTATATTTAGTGGCGCCAGTTCACCTAGAATTTGATTTTTCAGGTAACAGAGATACTGTAGGAAAACCTTTTTTTAGAACGCATAGTAGTTTCCGTTTGGGAATAGGGGGTTATGCGGGAATCAATTTGAAATCAAAACAAATCACTAAGTACGATGATACCGATCTAAAAGCTACGGAAAAAGTCAGAGGCGATTTCAATACTACTACTTTTATTTATGGTTTGAGCACTTATATTGGTTATAAAGAAACAAGCTTGTATCTGAAATACGATTTAAATCCTTTGTTTAAAGATAATGCAGTGAAACAAAACAATGTTTCCTTAGGAATGCGTTTCGATTTAAATTAAAATTTGTTAATTAGTTTTATTCTTTGAAAGCGCTTTGAAATAAGCGTTTTTTTTATTTTAGAGACAATTTAGTCAAGAATTGGGGTGTCGCATAAAGGCAGGAATATTTTAATACTTGTTCCTTCATTTTCTTTGGATACAATAGTGAAAATACCTTTTGATTTTTTTATAATAATCTTACTTAAAAAGAGCCCTAATCCTAGTCCTTGCTGCTCTCTTTCTTCTCGATTAAATTGTTGCGCAGCACCTATTTTATTTAATTCCTGTTCACTGAAGCCGATCCCAAAATCCCGAATCACTAATTCATAATATTCATTATTGAACTGTTCTCCAGAAACAATAATTACTTTGTTATTTGAAGAGAATTTTAAGGCATTGTCTATTAATTCAAAAAATATATATTGCAAATGCTCGCTATTGATTTTAATCGTCGCTTTGTCAATTTCAAAACTGATTCTTTTTTCTTGACCTTCATAAATTTTTAAAATTTTTTCTTTTGTTTTTAAAAATTCATTTAATATTTCAGCACTTGAATTAAGGTTAAATTCGATGGAGTTGTTTTTTAGATTTTGATAAAGAATTATATTTTGCATGGTTCTATTTAATCGCTCACCGGATATTTTAATCGATTCATAAAATGCGGATATCTCTTTTTTGTCAAGGTCTTTTGGATTTTCTATTAGAAGTTCAATCGGTCCTAAAATTCCATTTAGTGGTGTATTGATTTCATGTAAAAAAATCTTTTTTCTACCTGGATACAAATTATTGTAAGTATTCTTTATTTTTGAAAATCGTTCTATCTTTGATTCTATAATGGATGTTAATTCTTTTATTTTGAATGGTTTAGATATGAAATCGTCAACGCCATCCAATAGACACTTTCTCATTAGGTTGTGCTCTTTTTTTGCAGTCAAAAAAATAAAAGGTATTGAGTTTAAAGAATGGATATCTTTAATTATTCCATGTAATGTATAGCCATCCATAACCGGCATCATTATATCGCATATAATTAAGTCTGGTGTCCAATATTCTAATAAGTCTAATGCTTCTTGTCCATTGCATGCTGATTTGACGGTATAATTCTGATAGATAAGTAGCTCGCTAATAGTTTCTCTTAAATTTAATTCGTCATCAACTAAGAGAATTTTATTTTTGTTCATAAGGAAAAATTAATTTTATTGTTGTTCCAAAGTTTTCTTTAGTTTTTAATTCGATTCGTCCTTTTAAAAAATCTGTAAATTGTTTTACAATTGCTAGACCCAGGCCAGAACCAATTATGGTATTTGTATTTGAAGCTCTAAAAAAAGAGGTAAAGAGATATTGAGTTTCATTCTCAGGAATTCCAATTCCATAATCAATTACTTCTATTTCAATTTCTTTTTCTAAATAGGATATGATTATAAGTGGATTAGATTTACCGGCAGAGTATTTAAATGCATTGCTGATTAAGTTTGTTAAAATATGAGTCAATAAAGTTTCATCAGTATGCAGTACTTTTTTTTTACCCTTTATTATTATTTCAATTTTTTCTTCCTGCAGTGCTTTGTTAAAATAAGTATTGATTAATGTTTTAATATATATATTGAGATTAATTTTTTTAATTTCTTTTTTAATTTTTTTAGATTCATACTTCCCAAAAATTAAAATATTATTCATTAATTCAGTCATTCGGTCTACTTCTTTTTTTATTCTTGAAGTAATGTTTTCAATAGAACTAACTGTTTCTTTATTAAGATGATTTGTTTTAAGATCAATAAGTTCCGCGTTGGAATAGATAACAGTCAGTGGGGTCCTGAATTGATGGGACGCCATTGCGACAAATCGTGATTTCATTTCACTTAACTCTCTCTCTTTTTTGAGCGCAGTTTTTATTTTTTCTTCGGCTTTAATTCGTTCACTAACATCTCTGCTAGAAGTTTGAACTCCTACAACAACATTTTCCTCATTTAAAATATTTTTTGATGCGGTTTCTAACCAGATATATGTGTTGTCTTTCTTTCTGAATCTATAGGTTAATATTTTATGTTTAGAATACTGAATCCATTTTTTATACGCATCAAGGATACGCTTAAAATCGTCTGGATGTATAAAAGAAAAAGCTATTTTATCGAGCATTTCGTCAGGTTCATATCCGCATATTTCCTTTATAGAATTTGAAACATAGCGATAACTTCCATCAATATTATGTTGGCAAATTACATCAGAAGTATGATCAGCAATAAATTTAAATTTTTCTTCTGATATCTGTAATTGTATTTCTTTTTCTTTAATTTCATTAACATTTATATGGGTTCCTATGATTTTAATGGGTTTTCCACTATTGTCTTTTTTTATTAATCCATTATATTTTATCCAGATGAACTGTCCGTTTTTATGCTTTATTCTAAAGATACCTTCATAGTAGGCCGCTTTGTTTAAGATGTAATCTTCTAGCTCTTTTTCTAATCGGTCAATATCATCCAAATGGATGTTTTTTTTCCAGAAATCATGGGTATTAACTATTCCAGTAGTATTGTAGCCAATCATTTCAGCCCACTTATGAGAAATTGTAGTAGTAGCTGTTTTTAAATCTAATTCCCAAATAAAATATTGAGACCCTTGAATATAAAAATTAAAACATTCCAGATCATCACCTAGGTTGGCAAATATCTTATCGTGCTTTATTCTGATTCCGATATTTTTAGCTAATAAATGAAGCGAAACTATTTGATTGTTATCCCATTTTTTTTCATCGTTACAACTTTCGTAACCTATCCAACCACAGAGTTCCGAGTTCTCTAAAATAGGGGTGAATAAATAGGATTGAACATTGCGGTCCTTCATAATTCTGGAAAAAGACGCGTTATTACAATCTTTTACGCAACCGTATATGGGTTCATCATTGGATAATTTAGCGAGGATTTCAGAAAATTCATTGCAAATTTCTCTTTTTAGGTTTGAATTGTTCAGGAAAGGGCTTATGCCAATATTACACCATTCGTAACAATAATTGATAGAATCTTTTTCTATTTTTAGGATATAACATCTGTCAACTTCATGACTTTCACCTAACACTTCAATGCAAGTATTTAGGGAAACTTCAACTGAAGGTCCTTTTAAAAGAACATGATTAGCAATAGAAATTCCCAATAAATGATTTTTCATTGTTGTGATCGTAGGCGTTGTGAAAAAGTTGTTTGTTTATTTATTTCTTGTTAAAAGTATTTTAATTAAATTTTTTAATGGATTTAATTACTGATAGTTTAAAATAAAATAAGGTTTTATTAAAATAGAAATTGTTAGTTTAGTACAATGGGAAAACACAAATTAAAAATAGTTTTAATCGAAGATGATTTAGCTTTAGGAAGCTCAATTTTAGAATTATTGATTGTGAGTGATTTTGAAGTAAAATGGCTAAAAGATGGAGGAGAAGCTTTACTATATTTTCAAAAAAACATTCCGGATGTCATTATAAGTGATTTAATGATGCCTATTATGGGGGGAGAAGAGCTGTTTTTAAAAATCAAGAACAGTACTAAATTTAAAACCATTCCGTTTATTATAATTACGGCTAATATGGATGATGATATAAAATTAAGACAGTTAGAAAATGGAGTAAATGATTTTATAATGAAACCCTTTAAAGTAAAGGAATTGATTTACAAAATAAAAAATGTGATTGAACTTAAAAAAAATATAGAAAAGAAATATATTCCTGATCCGTTTTCAAAAGTTACTATTAAATTATCTGAAAAAGATTTTTTAAGCTCGTTAAATGAAGTTCTTGTTAAACATTTAAAATCAAAAATTGATATGAATGAATTGTCAAGTAAGCTTTTTATAAGTAAATCAACATTAGATAAAAGAATGAGGAAACTCACTAATAAAAATGCCAGTCAGTACATAAGAGAGTTTAAATTAGAATATGCTATTAAACTCATTGATTTAGGAGAAAGAAATGTACAATATTTAGTTGATGAAACGGGATTTAACTCGTTCTCTTATTTTTCTACCAGCTTTAAATCATATCTTAAAGTAACTCCTCGTGATTATATAAAATCAATCCAAAATGAAAAACAATCGTTGCTTTAAAATTTTATAAAGATAATCGGATTAAATAATTTAAAATCATAAAAAAAACACTTTCCTATAGTGTTTTTTTTATGATTTTAAATTATTGACTTTTTTCTTTCAATCAGAAGTACTAAATAAATAAATTCTAAACAAATAGCTTATTTTTAAAAAAAAATGTAATGTTTGGAATTTTAAATGAAACTTAAAATAAGACCGTCTCAATCCGATTGGGATGATTTAAACGGATTGTTTCCTGAGAATAAGGAAACAGTAACAGAAAATAACATAGTAGTTATGTTTAGTCTCTTTGTTATTGGAATTGGATTAATTGTAGTTGTTGTCTTTATTGTGGGAATTTCTCTTTAGCTAAGATTATAGACTATTTACTTAAATACTATTAAAAAGTAAAGGTTTGCTTTTTATGAATTATGATGAACTAATTAAATTTCTTTTAGGATTAAATTATTAGTATTTATTTTTAAGCTATAACTAAAAAAGGACTTTATCACAAATTGACAATATAATTTTACAATAGGTTTTGGATTATCCTTATCAGGCAGCTTGCTTAATTGGTTATTGGGGGCAATAAACTGAAATTTGATAGAGGTAAGCTGTTTTGGTAAGATTCTTTAAATTTAATTTAAGACATATGACTGCAAATTGCACAAATACAACAAAAAGCGAAAAAGTTTTAGAGGAGAATTCATTTTTTATAATTTCAGAATCGAAAGTAACTTTTAAAAATTATCATGCTGTAATTATCTTAAATCAAATTTCAAATACTAGATTAATAAAAAAAAGAGATTTTACAGCCAATATTATAGTACTAGTATTTTCAGTTTTATTTTATGTAATGGTTTTACAACCTTTATATTTAAGTACTATAGTCGAATCTTTAATTTTGGCATTAATTCTAATTTCTGTAGGGAGTTGCATAGAAAATTATTCTTATAAATTACTGATAAATAAAACGGATTATGATTTTAACGAAATAATCGTCAGTAAAAAAAATCTCAACTTTGCCAAAATATTTCTTTCTAAATTTCCAGCTTCTACACTATCACTATTAAAAACCGGAGTGAAACAGGAATGTGAATTTGATTACCAGGACTTAAAAAACGAGGTAGCATAATAATAAATAAAAAATTATGTTAAATAAAAAATTTATTAATTACTGATTTAGTGGTGTTGGCTAATGTTAATTGTAATTCAATGATATTTTTTAATTCTTTAAAAATAAATGGCTTTTTTAAGTATCCTTTAATTCCTAAATTGTTACCTTTTTCTTGATCTTTAAGTTCTATTCTGGCAGTAAGAAAGATTACAGGGATATTAGAGTAGTCAGAAATTTTGTGCTTTTCCATAAAACCATATCCGTCAAGAATAGGCATCATAATGTCACAGAGGATAACATCAGGTATAAATCTCTCTACTTTTTGTAATCCGTCCATTCCGTCTTGAGCATCAAGGACATCATAACCCGCATATGACAGTAATTCACAAATAGTTTCTCTCAGTCTTACTTCGTCGTCAATAATTAATATTTTAGCCATCGTTTTTAATTATTTTATTAAAGGAAATTTCATGGTTACTTTTGTGCCTTTGCCTAATTCGCTTTCTAATGCAATTGTTCCTGAATTTTTTTCAGTGAATGTTTTAGCAATATATAATCCTAAACCGGTTCCTTGATAACCATCGGTATTGCTTGCTCTGAAAAATGTATTGAATAATTTAAGTTGGTCTTGCTTTGGGATACCTATACCAAAATCGATGATTTCAATGATAATTGTATCTCCAGTTGATGAAAGACATAGAACGACTTCTTCAAATTCTTGAGAGTATTTAAAGGCATTATTTAAAATATTAAAAAGAGCATATTCCATAAGCTTTTTATCAGCTTTAACGGTGAAAGTTAAGCCATTAAAATTTGTAGTTACCATTGGAAGATTCCTATTATTTAAAAAGCTATTGTCAATCATTTCAAGACAAAACTCTTTCAAATCAAATACGGTAGGGTTGAAATTAGTCTTTCCGGAATCTTCTTTAGAAATGGTCAGTACCGCATTCATTAGTTCAACTATTCGATCGATTTCCTCCGTAATAATCATTACTCGTTTTAGTAAGCGATTTCCATTTTCTAAATTTTGATTTTCTAAATACATAGAGATTAATTCAGCGCTAGCTCTAATTGTGGTCATAGGCGTCCTGAATTCATGAGAAATTGTGGAGACTAAATTGGTGCGTAATTCATTTAATTCCCTTTCTTTTGCAAGTGCTTTGTCAATTGCTTCTTCTTCTTTTTTTCGTATTGTTATATCTCGAGAACTTGATTGAAAACCAGTTATTTCTCCCTCTTTTTCAGTCAAAGTTGCTTTTGTTTCAAGCCAAATATAATTTCCGTTTCTTGCTTTAAACCTAGCAATTGTAGTATCATCTACTTTTTTAGAAATAAAATCATTAAAACTCACCTGAAGGTATTTTAAGTCTTCTGGATGGGCTAAATCGAGGGGTGATTTTTCTAACAATTCTTCAGGAGTGTAATCTAAGAGCTTTTGTATTGAGGGTGAAACATATTGGAAAGAAGTGTCTAAATTATGCAAACAAACCAAGTCGACCGTATTGTCTGCAAGAAGGCGATACAAGTTTTGGGCTTCGTTAAGCTGAATGGTTTTGTTGCGATTATTCTCCTCAATTAGTAATTTATTTTCCTCTTCGATCTTTTTTCTTTCCGTGATATCAATTATTTGCTGAATATAATGTTGAATTTCACCAATGTTATTTCGCACGACAGAAACAGATAAATTCACCCACACTAAAGATTTCTTTTTATGGATGTATCTCTTTTTCATATAAAAATTTGGTACCTCTCCGGAATCTAATTTCTTTTTATTTGCTAAACACTCTTGTAAATCCTCGGAATGTGTAATTTTATCAAATGTCAATGCTTTAAATTCTTCTTTAGAATAGCCTAATATTTCGCATAATGTATTATTGACTTCTATCCAGTAACCTTGTAAATTTATAATCGCCATTCCTACGGCTGAATGTTCAAACGCTCCTTTAAATTGTTCTTCACTTTGCTGTAGTTCATCTTGTAGCTTTTTTTCTTTTGTGATGTCGTGCATAGCGCCTATCATTCGGATTGCCTTGCCTTCATTATTTCGTATAATAACAGCCTTGTCTTTTACGTAAGCATAGGTGCCATCGGATTTTAAATAACGGTATTCTAGTGACCATTTGAGAAAAGACCCATTTAGTATCTTATCAGTGCTTTCGAGGTAGGTTTCTTTGTCCTCTCGATGAATAAATTTCATGCAATCTTGTCCTCTCACAATGTTATTCTCAAATTTATGTCCAAAAAGAATGCTATAACTCTCCCCAAGAAATATTTCATCAGTAATTATGTTCCAATCCCAAAGCGCATCTGAAGTAGCTTTACTAGAATAAGAAAAACGTTCATTGCTAATTTTTAAGGCATCTTCCGCATTTTTTTGTGCTGTAATATCATTAAAAGAGCATATTATATAGAGTAACTCCTTAAGATGTCCAAACACAGGTATCGCATCAACCAATAACCAAACTAAATCGTTATACATTGGACGATGAACGCCCATGACAATGTTGTTTATTGGCTTCAACTTTTGGAGCGCCCGCGGTACAGGATGTTCATCGGGAAGGAAAGGCGACCCATCAAGATGAATCACTTTCCACGAAGCATCAAAAGAGGTCTTGCCTAGCAGTTGATCTGGCGTAAGGCCAAGCATTTCGCAGGCTGCTATATTATTTTCTAATATTTCTGATTGCGGTCCTTGAACTAAAATCCCAACAGCTACATTCTGGAGAATACTTGTTGTAAGTTGTCGGCTTTTAAGAATTTCTTCTTGAAACGCCTTACTTTCAGTGATGTCAATACCAAAGCCTACCATCATTTCAAGGGATCCGTCGTCCCGAAAAACAGGAGTGAGTTTTCGGGTGTATAAGGTTTTTTTGCCATCCATACCATTAATTGTATCCTCCCATTCAATCATGCTTTTCGATTCTAAGGCTTGTAAAAACTTGGTGTGTCTGCTTTTCGCAAATGTATCATCTCTATTGGTATGTTTCGCATATTCAAAATCGTTTTTTCCTATGATGAATTTGCGTAGTTCATCACTTTTTATCGCAGCTGGATTTAAATAAATGTATTTGTGGTTGCTGTCAAAAACGGCTACATCAGTGGGAAGTCTGTCTAATATTTTTTCGTAAAATTCTTTTTGTTGTAATAGCTTCTGTTGAACCTCAATATACTCGGTAATGTCTCTACAATTGCCCACATAAATTTTTTTGCCCTCTTTTATCAATAATTTCAAATTGGTAGAATGCCATAGATAATGCCCTTTTTTATGTGAAATTCTGTAAGTCATTTCGTTATCACTTTTCCCGTTTTCTAATACATTATTCAAATGATTAATGCACATTTCCATATCTTCAGGATGTATAAATGAAGAAATATTTTTCCCAATAATTTCATCAGTTTTATGACCAAGAAAACTAATTAAGTTTTTAGATGCAAAAGTGAATATTCCGTCAAGGTTAAGTTCATATAATATTTCTTTTGAATTATCAATAAAAGATTGAAATTGAGTTTCTTTTTCTTTAATTTTATGGTGTAAATCTTCTTTTTGAATATGCAATTTCAATAAAGACTGAATTTGTAACACAGCGTGGTCTAGTGCCTTTAATTGTATTGGAGAGAGTTTTTTAGGTTTCGAATCCATTATGCAAAAAGTTCCTATAACTAAATTCTCATTAAGACATATTGGAAGCCCAGCGAAAAAATCTACTAAGTTTTCGGATTGATTAGAAACGTCATTCTTAATATCTGAAATAATTTTAATTTTATTCTGCTGAATAATATTCTCATTAAACGCTAATATATTAGGTGATAGAGGTATAAGATCTAAGCCTATTTTTGCTTTTACAGTTAGGTCAGTTAAATAATTTAATGATATAAAGACACAAGGGACTTCGCATATTTCTGATGTGAATAATAGAATGCTATTGAATTCTTTTTGAAAATCTACGGTTTTTGAAAATTTTATTTTTTTTAATAAATGCATTTTTTTAAATTTATTTTATACCAACAAATTATTAGACTGATTAATGCTTTCATTTATGAAATCAGAAATGTTTTACAAGAAATAAAGAAAAAATCCAGGTTAATGTATGCTGTAATTCAAATCCGTTTAGAGCAATTTTATAGTAAGCTGAACCCAGAAAATTTTCGTAAATTTATAATTAATTTTTGATAATATTGAACTTGATATAGTATCGGTCTGATTCTTTTTAAATTTTATTTTATACTTTCATTATTGTAAGCTAGATTAAAGTTACAAATGCAACTTTTTGATTAACATATAATTTGGTGTTTCAAAATTAAATCTTTTTCTTGGGCGGTTATTTATTTTCTCTTGAATTTCTATAATTCTTTCATTGGATATCGCTTCATAGGATGTCGATTTAGGAATATACTGTCTGATAAGTCCATTTAGATTTTTGTTAGCTCCTCATTCCCATGGACTGTATGGATTCGCAAAATAAAAATCAATTTCTAGTGCTGTTTCTATATCTTGATGTATTGCAATTTTTTGGCATTATCGGATGTTATCGTAAACAAATAGGGCTTCCAGTTCTGCAGTGACAATAGCTCCTTTGTGATTTTACCTATTATTAAATCTAGTTTCTGAAATTTTCATTAATCATAAGACTGTTTTATATTTCTTTTTCTCATTATGTAGTTACGGCAATAACATTATCATCTTTGGAAGTGTCAGAAATTTGTCTAATCCACTTTTTAATGTCTTGATGGTATGGTAAAACGAAAAAAAATGAATTGAAACTTGTTTTTTAATGATAACTATTAAAAAAAGTCTAAATGTTTTTTTTAGATTGATTAGCTTGAATTCAATTTTTTATAGAAATAATATTTTTTGTACAAAAGATTAACCTACAAGTAAAAAAATCTAAAAAAAAATAATTTTCAGAGTTACTATAGAATTAAAAAACGTTTTTAACGATATTTTAAATCTTTAGTACAATTTTTAGAGCAGTCAATAAAAACGGGATGTTTTTGTATGCAAAAGGTGAATTTTGAATTACAGTAATTGTAAAAAAAAAATTTAATCTAAAATGAAAAATTTTAAAAAAGAATTTGATGGC
The DNA here is from genome assembly GCF_042787335.1 of Flavobacterium fructosi. Classification (NCBI taxonomy): domain Bacteria; kingdom Pseudomonadati; phylum Bacteroidota; class Flavobacteriia; order Flavobacteriales; family Flavobacteriaceae; genus Flavobacterium; species Flavobacterium fructosi. The sequence goes on from NZ_JBHZQA010000001.1 coordinate 288,371, forward strand.
GATAGAAGTATTTCTATCGTGGAATCAAATGTGGTTTTAAAAATAAATAATAAAGAAACAATCTTTAATTTTAGAGAAATTAAACAGATTAAAATTGAAAAAGTTCAAGTTTTTTCTTTTAAATTGATAATTTTTAATAGTATTTTATTCTTAGTATATTTTTTGTACATTAAGAATAATTGCACGAATATCCCTTCTAATTTTGAACTCTTATTTTTTCTTGTATTTTTGTTACTGTCTTCTTTTTTTATTAGAGTTATTAAATATCAAATACTAATTATGGATATAAATTCCAAATATTTCAAATACAAAATTTATAGGAACGAGATGAATGATGCCTTTTTTTTTGCTAGGTCGATGAAAAGTAAAATTGGTAAATAAATACTTTTATTTATTTTAATTAAGTATAATTTATTTATACTTCCGATAATTCGTCAGGTTAAACGTTGTAACTTTGAACTTCAAAAAAACAACAACTTGATTTCAAAAGCTACTATAGATACTGTTTTCGAAACTGCTCGTGTAGAGGAGGTTATAGGTGATTTCGTACAGCTAAAACGTGCGGGAAGTAACTTTAAGGGATTAAGCCCTTTTTCTGAAGAGCGTTCTCCATCGTTCATGGTTTCTCCTGCCAAAGGGATTTGGAAAGATTTTAGTTCTGGAAAAGGAGGTAACTCTGTAGCTTTCCTAATGGAACACTCCCATTTTACATATCCGGAAGCTATTCGATATTTAGCGAAAAAATACAACATTGAAATCGAAGAAACGGAACAAAGCGATGAAGAAAAAGCCATTACTGATGTTCGGGAAAGTATGTATTTGGTTTCGGAGTTTGCAAAAACCTATTTTCATGATACCCTTTTTAATTCTGAAGAAGGTAAAGCAATTGGGTATTCCTATTTTAAAGAAAGAGGATTTACTAATGAGACTATTAATAAATTTAGTTTAGGATATTCACCGGAATCTTGGGATGCATTTACCAAAGAAGCATTAGGCAAAGGCTATAAATTAGAATTTCTGGAGAGTACAGGTCTGACGATTCCGAGAGATGACAGGCCGTTCGACAGGTTCAAAGGGCGTGTTATGTTTCCTATAGAAAGTATGTCAGGAAGAGTGCTAGGTTTTGGAGGTCGGATTCTTACCAATGATAAAAAAGCAGCCAAATACCTTAATTCTCCAGAAAGTGAGATTTACCATAAAAGTAAAGTCCTATATGGGATTTTTCAGGCTAAGCAGTCCATCGCCAAACTGAATAATTGCTATTTGGTTGAAGGATATACAGATGTAATTCAGTTTAATCAATCCGGCATTGAAAACGTTGTTTCTTCTTCCGGAACTGCATTGACGCCAGACCAAATTAGATTGATAAATAGGTTAACAAAGAATATTACGGTTCTTTTTGATGGTGATGCGGCAGGTTTACGCGCTTCGATCCGTGGAATCGATTTGATTCTGGAAGAAGGAATGAATGTAAAAGTGTGTACTTTTCCTGATGGTGAAGACCCGGACAGTTTTGCTAAAAAAACTTCCTATGACGATTTAGTTTTATATCTAGAAAATAATGCTAAGGATTTTATTCAGTTCAAAGCATCACTTTTGATGAATGAAGCCAAGAATGATCCCATCAAAAAAGCCGATTTAATCAGGGATATGGTAGTGAGTATTTCCAAGATTCCGGATAGAATTCAGAGAGAGATTTACATTCAAGAATGTTCTCGAATTATGGATATTTCTGAGCAGGTTTTGCAAAGTACCTTGGCGCAATTAGTTCAAAAAGATGTTTCTGAAATTGGAAAAAAACAAAAACAGGAACAACAAGCTTTTGAAGTTGTTAAAAATGAAAATCCAATAGATGCAGAAAAAGTAGATGTTTTATATCGATTGGAACGTAAAATTATTGAAATTCTGTTGTTATATGGAAATAAAACAGAAGAGTTTGAAGATACTTTTTTGAGAACAAACGAGGAAGGGGATATCGAAAATGTTATAGAAAAAAAGGAGTATAAAGTATATCAGAGAATCTATTTGAGCTTGCAAGAAGATGAGGTAGAGCTTGCTAATCCTTTGTTTAGAGCTATTTTTAATGATCTGATAAATTATTACCATCAGAATGAAAACTTCAGTTTAGAAATATATTTAATGCATTTGCAGCCTGATTTTGCACAGGAAGTTACGGATATTTTGATGGAAGATGAAAGAGTCGTATTGCACAACTGGGAAGGACAAAATATTTTTCCAAAGTCTAAAAATGAGACTATAAGTCAAAATGTTTCCGAAACAATACTAACTATGCGTTGGTATTTAGTGGGGAAAATAATTGAAGAATTAAAAAGCTCTCTATCATCTGAACCGAATTCAGATAATACAGAGCCTTTATCGTTGACGATGGATTACAACACATTAATTCATTCGTTTTCAAAAAAACTAGGAAGAGTAATGTCTAGATATTACTAGATTAAACTATTTCTAATGTTTTTGCTTTGTTTACTAAATCGACTAAATTAGTGACATTTAATTTTGTCAACAGACGTAATTTATACGTACTAATTGTTTTTTCGTTAAGAGTTAGAATTTCAGCGATTTCATGATTCTTTTTTCCATCACTTAAATAGCGTAAAACTTCTACTTCACGATTAGATAGCTTTCGATATAATCGTTCGCTCTTGCTTTGTTTTGCAATTAATGCAAGATTTTTCTTGACGGTTTCATTCATGATTATTTTTCCTTGATGGACTTTGATAATCGAAATGCCTAAGGTTTCTAGTTTCTCTTTTTTGTGAATAAACCCAGAAACACCAGCTTTTATTGCATTAGGTGCATAAATTTGTTCTGAAAGACCACTGAAAATAATAATTTTAGTTTTTGGGAAGTTTTTCAATACATTTTTCACTTCGAAAATGCTCGAAAGACCTTCTAATTCCAGGTCTAATATTAATACATCAATTTCTTTGGTAAGTAGTATATCCCGAACCATCAAAAAATTCCCAACATTGGCAACGATTGATATTTCTGCGTGATCCTTAAAGTAAGATTTTACTCCAAAATGCACTACGGGATAATTGTCTGCTAAGCATACTTTAATCATAGTTTTAATTTTTAGTGTTGTTTATATTTTGGATAGTAAATTTAATAAATAAATTCTGTAAATAACTGAAAATCAGTATAAAATGTAAATAATTTAGTTTATTTAAATTAAGCAGACCGGTATGGGTTTCATTTTATGTTGATTTATCTTATTTAATCGCTTGTAAATTTCGAAAACCGTTTTTTCTCTTGCTGAAAAATCGTCGGTTGATTTTCCTGTTTCAGCTTGAATCATTGCCCATTCTAATTCATCGTAACTAGCTCCTAATTGGTCTTCGTCGGTTCTTTCGTCTCCAAATAAGCCATCAGAAGGGGAAGCTTTTAAAATTGAATCCGGTATTTTTAAATAGCTGCCTAAAAGATATACTTCTGATTTTATCAAATCAGCAATTGGACTTAAATCGACGCCGCCATCGCCATATTTGGTAAAAAATCCAACGCCAAAATCTTCTACTTTATTTCCAGTTCCTGCAACCAATAATCCGTAAATACCAGCAAAATAATATAAAGTGGTCATTCGTAAACGGGCACGGCTATTTGCTAGGGATAAATGAAGTTTATTTGTGTCTACATTTTCTGGGACAATTTTCTTGAAAGATTCAAAAACGGAGGTTAAATCAGCTTCAATGCTGTTAACATTGGGGAATCTGTCTTTTAATTGTTGGATGTGCTCCCGTCCGCGCGATACGTGACTTTGGGCTTGGTGTATAGGCATTTCAATACATAAAACTTGTAATCCGGTTTGTGCGCAAAGGGTCGAGGTTACAGCAGAATCAACTCCACCAGAAATTCCAATGACAAACCCATTAACTTTTGCGTTTTCTGCATAGGTCTTTAGCCAATCTACAATATGTGTATTTGTTTTTTCAACTTGCATGGTGGTATTTTTAATCATAATAGTTTAGGTATTAAAAAGGAGAATGTATATTTGCAATATCATTCGTAATTTATTCGTTTCCCTATTACTTTGGCTACAAACTTAATTAATAAATATGAAAACACACTTGTTTTTGATAGTCTTTTGTCTCTTTTTTTTATCTTGTGATAAAAAACATACTATAGAAAACGCAGTTGATAAAATTCCTGTAGAAGTTGAAGTAGTGCGTTTTGACAAAATATTTTTTGAAACTGCGCCCCAGGATTTAGGAAAAATAAAAAAAAAGTTTCCGTATTTCTTTCCCGGTGGAAATGACGATCGTATATGGATTAATAAAATGCAAAATCCATTATGGAGAGAATTATATGGAGAAGTGCAAAAAAAGTATGGTGATTTTAAACCTGAAAAGGAGGATCTGAATTTACTTTTTAAACATATAAAATATTATTTCCCTAAGACCAAAACGCCAAAAGTTATTACAATAATCTCGGAAATGGATTATAATACTAAAGCCATTTATGCGGATAGTTTAGTTATTATTCCTCTTGAATTGTATTTAGGAAAAAACCATAAATTTTATCAGTTTCCAAATTATATAAAGCAAAACCTGGAGCAAGGACAAATATTGCCAGATATAGTTTCTAGCTTTTCTATTGGAAAAATTGCGCCCGTTTCAGATAAAAATTTCCTGAATCAAATGGTGTATTTTGGAAAACAATTATATTTAAAAGACTTACTTTTGCCGGATTATAGTGATGCGGATAAAATGGGCTATACGGCGGAACAAATTAAATGGTGCCAGGAAAACGAAAGTTATATGTGGCGTTATTTTATAGAAAAAGAAATACTCTACAGTGATGAGCAAAAACTACTGCCTCGTTTTATCAATGCGGCTCCATTTTCTAAGTTTTATTTAGAAATTGATAATGAATCACCAGGACGTGTTGGCACGTGGATTGGCTGGCAAATTGTACGTTCTTACATGAAAAATAATGATGTGACTATCACAGATTTATTCAAAACAGATGCAAAAGAAATATTCGGAAAATCAAAATACAAACCTAAAAAATAATGTCAGATAAAAATACATCAGAAATTAAATTTCTAATCGAATTAGACGATAATCGTGTTCCCGAAAAATTAATGTGGTCTGCTAACGACGGTGGAGTTGAGGCGCAGGAGGCTAAAGCTATTATGTTGTCTATTTGGGACAGTAAGGCCAAAGAGAGTATGCGTATCGATTTATGGACTAAAGATATGCCTGTAGATGAAATGAAAATTTTCTTTCATCAAAGTTTAGTGGCTATGTCTGAAACATTTAAACGCGCTACTGATGATGAAAAAATGGCGGATACTATGAAAGATTTTTGCGATTATTTCGCAGAAAAATTGGAGCTGACGAAATAAATTAGATTCAATATCTTAAAAACGAAATCCCAAAACTGTTATTTAAGTTTTGGGATTTTATTTGTTTTTAAATAAGAGAATCAAATTTCTAAAACTGATTGTTGTTTTTGAAAACTTCTTGATTTACTTCGTCAATATAACTTAATAATTCTTCTTTACCTGTAGATTCAGTTGCTGAAGTAACAAAATAATGAGGCATTTCGGCCCAGTTATTAGCAAACATTTTCTTTTTGTAAGCTGCAACGTGGGAGTCAATTTTTACTTTGCTGATTTTATCTGCTTTGGTAAAAACAATACAAAAAGGAATTTCACTTTCTCCCATATAGGACATGAATTCAATATCAATGGTCTGGGCTTCATGACGAATATCAATTAAAACAAAAGCACAAACTAATTGCTCTCTTGTTTCAAAATAATCAGTAATGAATTCCTGAAAAATAGATTTTGTCTTTTTAGAAACTTTAGCGTAGCCATAACCCGGTAAATCGACAAGAAACCAATTGTTATTAATTAAAAAATGATTGATTAATTGTGTTTTTCCAGGTCTTCCAGACGTTTTAGCTAATTTCTTTTGATTAGTCAGCATATTGATCAATGAGGATTTACCTACATTTGATCGGCCTATAAAAGCATATTCTGGCATAAAGTCTTTGGGACATTTGGCCACATCAGAGTTGCTAATAATAAATTCGGCAGTATTAATTTTCATGATTTGCGTATCTAATTATTCTTTTTTTTAAGCGTGTACTTGCAAATGGGTTACTGATAACCACTCTTCCAGCAAACGATTAAATTCTTCAGGCTGTTCCATCATGGCAGCATGGCCACAGTGGTCAATCCAATATAAAGTAGAATTTGGTAATAATTTATTAAACTCTACCGCAACATCAGGAGGAGTTACCTTATCGTTTTTACCCCAAATAATACAAGTTTGTACATGCATTTTTGGTAAATCTTTACCCATATTATGACGAATGGCACTTTTGGCAATCGTCAATGTTTTGATTAATTTTATTCTGTCATTTACGGAGGCATACACTTCATCAATAAGTTCTTTAGTTGCTACTTTTGGATCATAAAATACATCTTCTGCTTTTTTCTTAATGTATTCGTAGTCACCTCTTTTTGGATAACTGTCTCCCATAGCACTTTCGTAAAGCCCAGAGCTACCAGTTATTACGAGACCTGCTACTTTTTCAGGATACATTTTCGTGTGATATAGAGCAATATGTCCTCCTAGCGAATTTCCTAAGAGAATTACTCGTTCTAAGCCTTTAAACGTAATAAAATCTTTGACGTATTTTGCAAAACTCTTAACATTGGTTTTTAGAATGCTTTGAGTGTAAATTGGTAGATCAGGGATTATTATTTTGTATCCTTTGTTAGAAAAATAACTGGCAACAGCATCAAAATTACTTAATCCGCCCATCAAGCCGTGAAGGATGACAATAGGGATTCCTTCTCCCGCTTCATAATAGCTGTATCTACCTTCTTTTTTATAGTATTTTTCCATGTTTTTAGAATCCGGATTATCAATTTTGACAAATATAGGATTTAAAAAATAAAAATAAATTTTTACGACAATTTTAATTAGTTAATTCTATTGGCCAATTATGATAAATTTTACTGGTTTAGGATCTAAAATGTTAATTATTTGCTCTTTTTTCACAAAAGTAAAATTGAAATTGTAAGGTGTCTTTTAATCTTGTTTTTTAATGATGTTATCTTTCTTACAAATAAAATAAAATTGACATAACACTCTGATTGTCCAAAAATTAAGGGTTTTTATTCTAAAGTGGTTAAACTTATTAACAAAGTGGTATATAGTGGTAAAATGTGGTAATATTTTTTATATTTTTGCTCTACACCATTTAATATATTTTGTTTGGATACAATTGTAGGAACATATGAATGTAAAGTTGATGCTAAAGGAAGGTTGCTATTGCCGGCTCCTTTGAAAAAGCAGTTGGCCTCTTCTCTTCAAAACGGATTCGTTTTGAAGCGTTCCGTTTTCCAGCAATGTCTGGAACTGTACCCTATGCAGGAATGGCTGTTGATGACGGAAAAAATTAGTAAACTCAACCGATTTGTTAAGAAAAACAATGACTTTATTCGCAAATTTACCGCTGGAGTGAAGGTAGTTGAGATAGATGCTTTGGGGCGATTATTAGTGCCAAAGGATTTAGTGCTTTTTGCTGGTATTAGTAAAGAGGTAGTGTTTTCGTCAGCAATCAATATTGTGGAAATTTGGGATAAAGACTTGTATGAGAAATCTATAAGTGATGAAGAAATAGATTTTGCTGATTTAGCAGAAGAAGTAATGGGAAATATAAATAACAACGACGATGGAATATCATAATCCGGTTTTGCTTCACGCCTCAGTAGATGGTTTAAATATTAAACCTGACGGTATTTATGTTGATGTGACTTTTGGTGGCGGTGGTCATTCAAGAGAGATTTTAAAAAGGCTTGGCCCAAACGGAAAGTTATTTGCTTTTGACCAAGATGAGGATGCGTTAGCAAATGCTTTGGACGATGAAAGGTTTACGCTTATTAACGAAAATTTTAGGTTTATAAAGCGTTTCCTTCGTTTTTACGGAGTGAAAAGTGTTGATGGGATTTTAGCTGATTTAGGTGTTTCATCGCATCAGTTTGATGTTGCAGAAAGAGGTTTTTCGACCCGATTTAATGCAGAGTTGGATATGAGAATGAGTCAAAAAAATGATTTGAATGCCTATCGTGTGGTTAATGAATATGATGAGGCGAACCTGAAAAGAGTATTCTTGGATTATGGAGAATTGAAAAATGCACCTGTTTTAGCAAGAACGATTGTAGAAGCAAGAGAGGAGCAATCAATCAAAACCACAGATAAATTGAAAGAGGTATTGGCGAAATATTTACCGGAAAGAGTTAGAAATAAAATATTGGCTCAAATCTATCAAGCGATTCGTATTGAAGTAAATCAAGAGATGGATGTTTTGAAAGAGTTTTTGGAACAATCCTTAGAAATATTAAATCCAAGCGGTAGATTAAGCGTGATTTCGTATCATTCTTTAGAAGATAGATTGGTAAAACGATTTATGAAAAATGGCATGTTTGAAGGAGAACCTGAGCGTGACTTTTTTGGTAATTTTTCGGTTCCATTTAAAACTGTTGGTAAATTAGTTGTGCCGGATGCTGCTGAAATAAAAGAAAATAACAGAGCGAGAAGTGCTAAATTACGAATAGCGGAAAAGATATAATTAGTTGTATAAAAAATGAAAAACGGAGTTTATAATCTTTTAAAAGCAAGGTTTCTGATCGATGATGATGCAGTTAAAAACTGGCGTTTCATTGTTTTTGTAATTGTTTTAGCTATTATTATGATTGCTAATACGCAGCGATTTGAACAAAAAGTTTTTAAGATTACTGAGCTGACAAATAAAGTAAAAGAATTGCGTTCGGAATTTGTAGACAGACGTTCGGAGCTGATGAAATTGAAAATGGAATCAACAGTTTCTGAAAAAATGATTGAAAAAAATATTTTTCCATCAACAGTTCCTCCGGTTAAAATTGAAGTTAAAAAAGAGGAAGAAAAAAGTTTCTTCAAAAAAATATGGCAGTAGAAGATAAACACATATCGTACAGAATTTATCTGGTTGCATTCGCTATCTTTTTGATGGCAATTGCGATTGCTGTAAAGTTGACAAATATTCAATGGGTCGAAGGGGACTATTATAGAAAATTAGCCAAAGAAAGAACGGTTAGAAATTTTGTGATTCCAGCCAATAAAGGGAATGTATATTCTGCGGACGGAAGCCTTTTGGCAACCTCTATTCCAAACTATGAAATACGCTTTGATGCGGTTACCCCAAAAGCAGAATCATTCGAAAAAAATGTTAAGGCATTATCTGATTCATTAGCTTCAGTTTTAGGAAAACCGTCAAGCTATTTTCAGAATGAATTAAGAAAAGCAAGAGCAAACAAAAACAGATATTATTTGATTGCTCGAAATTTAAGTTACACGGAATATTTTAAAATTAAAGGGTTTCCATTGTTTAATTTAGGAAGTAATAAAGGAGGAATTATTATTGAACAAGAAACGGTTAGGAAACACCCAATAGGAAAAATTGCAGAGCGGACCATAGGTTACGAAAGAAGAAATTCAAACGGAACTTCAGACGGTAAAGGTATTGAATGGGCTTATCGAAATTATCTTAATGGTAAAGACGGCAATATTTTAAAGCAAAAAATTGCAAAAGGACAATGGAAACCGTTGCGTGACATCAATGAAGTAGACCCGCAAGATGGTTACGACGTGATTTCTACAATTGATGTTTTTATTCAGGATATTGCGCACCATGCTTTATTGAAGCAATTAGAAGATTATCAGGCCGATCACGGTTGTGTGGTGGTTATGGAAACTAGTACAGGACAAGTTAAGGCAATTTCGAACTTAGGAAGAGGCAAAGATGGAACCTATTATGAAACTACCAATTATGCTGTTGCTGAGTCGCATGAACCAGGTTCTACATTTAAATTAGTTGATTTGATGGCCATTCTTGAAGATAAGGTGGCCGATACTAGTACTGTTTTTGATAGTAATGGCGGTGAAATCAGATATTCAGGAAAAGCGGTGCGAGATTCTCATAAAGGTGGTTATGGAAAAATATCATTAGCGCGTGGATTTGAAGTTTCTTCGAATACAGTTATGGTGCAAGCCGTCTATAATAATTACAAAAACAATCCTTCAAGATTTGTGAATCATGTAGATTCATATGGTTTGAATAGAAAATTAGGATTGGATTTAAAAGGAGAAGGAATGCCGGTTATTCCTCAGCCAAAGGATAAAAACTGGTCTAATATTTCGCTTCCTTGGATGGCTTTTGGTTACGGAGTTTCAGTAACGCCTATGCAAACACTTACGTTTTACAATGCGGTTGCTAACAATGGAGAAATGGTAAAACCACAATTCGTTTCGGAAATAAAAGAATGGAATAAAACAATTAAAAAGATTGATAAAGTAGTTTTAAATCCAAAAGTGTGTTCGCAAGCAACTATTTTGAAACTAAAAGCAGTTTTGCTGAATGTTGTTAAAAAAGGTACAGCATCAAAATTGTATTCTAAAGATTTCTCGATGGCGGGGAAAACGGGAACGGCTGCGGTAAATTATGCAAAAGATGGCGGATCAGGAAAATATTATGCTTCGTCATTTGTGGGTTATTTTCCAGCAGATCACCCAAAATATTCTTGTATAGTTGTCGTTCATAAGCCGAGTACGGTAAATAATAATTACTATGGTGCGGATGTGGCAGGTCCCGTTTTCAAACGTATTGCTCAAAAGATTTTTACAGATGCGCCTTCTACTAATAAAATTAAAAATTTAAACAGAAAGATTCCAAAACAAGAAAATAATTATGATTCTTATTTTGTGAAATCACAAGTAAAGTCGCCATCAATTCCTAATGTAAAAGGAATGTCAGGGATGGATGCATTGGCTTTATTAGAAAATTTAGGTTTAAAAGTGAAAGTTACCGGAATAGGAAAGGTAAAAAAACAATCGCTTCAAGCGGGTCAAAACATTGTGAAAAACACAACTATACTATTGGAATTATCATGAGTGTATTAAAAGACATATTATACAAAGTAGCAATCGAAGCCGTAAAAGGTTCGACGGATATTACTATAGACAAAATGGACTTCGACTCAAGAAAAATCGAAAAAAATGATGTTTTTATAGCTATTCGTGGTTCTATTTCTGACGGTCATGATTTTATAGAAAAGGCAATTCAACAGGGAGCTGTTGCAATTGTATGTGATACTTTTCCGAAGATTATTACAAAAGGAATTACCTATGTTCAGGTAAAAGACACTAATTCAGCGGTAGCATTTATGGCTGCAAATTATTTTGGAGATCCTTCGCAAAACTTGAAGTTAGTTGGAATTACCGGAACAAACGGTAAAACAACGATTGCTTCTTTATTATACCAATTATTTAAAAAAGCAGGTTTTAAAGTTGGATTGCTTTCTACAGTAAAAATTTGTGTTGACGATGTTGAATATAAAGCGACTCACACCACTCCAGATTCAATTACAATAAACCACTATCTAAAAGAAATGGTGAAGAACGGTGTTGAATATTGTTTTATGGAAGTAAGTTCGCATGGAATTCATCAAAAAAGAACAGAAGCATTGCATTTCGTAGGTGGTATTTTTACCAATTTGTCTCACGATCATTTGGATTACCATCCAACATTTGCAGAATATAGAGATGTGAAAAAATCATTTTTCGATAATTTGCCTAAAACGGCATTTGTATTGTCCAATATTGATGATAAAAATGGACAAGTGATGTTGCAGAATACTGCAGCAAAAAAACTGACTTATGCTTTAAAAACCTATGCGGATTATAAAGCGCAAATTCTGGAAAATCAATTGTCAGGTTTACTCTTGAAAATAAATGGAAATGAAGTTTGGGTAAAACTTATAGGAACATTTAATGCGTATAATTTATTGGCTATTCATGGTACTGCAGTTGAATTAGGAATGGAAAGTTTGGAAGTGCTTCGATTGTTATCTGACCTAGAAAGTGTTTCGGGACGTTTTCAATTTATTGTTTCGGCTTCTAATATTACGGCAATTGTGGATTATGCGCATACACCGGATGCATTAGAAAATGTGCTAAAAACAATCAATGACATTCGCACAAAAAACGAACAGTTGATAACAGTTGTAGGTTGTGGTGGGAATAGAGATAAAACCAAACGCCCAATTATGGCTGGAATTGCATCTGATTTGAGTGACAAAGCAATTTTCACTTCGGATAATCCAAGGAATGAAGACCCGGAAGTTATTATTACTGAAATGGAACAAGGTGTTGCGCCTCAAAATTATAAAAAAACATTGACTATAAATGATAGAAAGCAGGCTATAAAAACGGCTTGTCAATTAGCTCAACCAAATGATATTATTTTAATTGCTGGAAAAGGGCATGAGACGTATCAGGAAATAAATGGCGTTCGTCATGATTTTGACGACATGAAAATAGTTAAAGAATTATTAGAACAACTTAATAAATAGACAAATATGCTATACTACTTATTTCAATATTTAGATAAAATACTAGATGTTCCTGGGACAGGCGTTTTTCAGTACATTACTTTTAGATCTGCATTGGCGTTGATGCTTTCTTTGCTGTTATCTACGATTTATGGAAAAAGAATTATCAGTTTTCTGCAAAGACAACAAGTGGGGGAAACGGTACGTGAACTCGGTTTGGCTGGTCAAAATGAAAAAGCAGGTACGCCAACTATGGGAGGTTTAATCATCATATTTGCGACATTAGTTCCCGTTATACTTTTTGCAAAACTGCATAATATTTATATCGTTTTATTGATTGTGACCACACTTTGGATGGGTACGATTGGTTTTATAGATGATTATATCAAAATTTTCAAAAAGGATAAAGAAGGACTTAAAGGAATTTTTAAAGTTGTTGGGCAAGTAGGTTTGGGTTTAATTGTGGGTATAGTCCTTTATTTTAGCCCTGCTGTAACTGTTAGAACTGATACTGCGAAATCGGATATTTTTAAAACACCTACAGAAAATGTAATTGTTCAAGCCCCAGTCGAAGAAAAATCTACTGCAACGACAATTCCTTTCTTTAAAAACAATGAATTTGATTATGCTGAATTATTAGCTTGGACAGGTGAAGGATATGAAAAATGGGCTTGGTTGATTTTTATTCCAGTTGTTATTTTTATTATTACTGCGGTTTCTAATGGTGCTAATTTAACGGATGGTATCGACGGACTGGCTGCAGGAACTTCCGCAATATCGGTACTGGCATTAGGAATATTTACGTTCGTTTCTGGAAATATTATTTTTTCTAATTATTTGAATATAATGTATATCCCTAATTCGGGAGAAATGACTGTTTTTATCGCTGCATTTGTGGGAGCGTTAATTGGCTTTCTTTGGTATAATTCCTATCCCGCATCAGTTTTTATGGGAGATACAGGGAGTTTGACTATCGGCGGAATCATTGCTGTTTTGGCAATCGCCGTTCGAAAAGAAATGCTGATTCCTTTACTATGTGGAATTTTTCTTGTCGAAAACTTTTCAGTCGTTTTGCAAGTCGCTTATTTTAAATACACCAAGAAACGCTTTGGCGAAGGCCGAAGAATCTTTCTTATGTCGCCTTTGCACCATCATTATCAGAAAAAAGGATATCACGAAAGTAAAATTGTTACCCGTTTTTGGATTGTTGCTATCATGCTGGCCATATTGTCAATCGTCACTTTAAAATTAAGATAATATGAGGCTAGTAATTTTAGGTGCAGGAGAAAGCGGTATAGGAACGGCTATTCTGGGTAAGAAAAAAGGATATGATGTTTTCGTGTCTGATTTTGGAAAAATAAAAGGAAATTACAAAGAGGTTCTTATTATTAATGAAATTGCTTGGGAAGAAGAAAAGCACACGGAAGATTTGATTCTAAATGCTGATGTGGTAATGAAAAGCCCAGGAATTCCGGATAAATCTCCAATTGTGAAAAAGCTTTCAGCGAAAGAAATTCCAGTGTTATCGGAAATTGAGTTTGCGGCTCCTTTTACAGACGCAACTATAATAGGAATTACCGGAAGCAATGGAAAGACTACCACCACGATGTTGACTTATCATTTGTTGAAATCTGCCGGGTTAAATGTAGGATTAGGGGGAAATATTGGAAAGAGTTTCGCTTGGCAAGTGGCAGATAATAAATATGATTCGTATGTACTCGAGTTGAGTAGTTTTCAATTGGATGGAATCTTTAAGTTTAAGCCACATATTGCAATAATTACGAATATCAGTCCGGATCATTTAGATCGTTATGATTACAAATATGAAAATTATATTGCTTCAAAGTTTAGAATAACGATGAATCAAACCGAGGAAGATTACCTCATTTATGATGCCGATGATGAAGCCATTACAGAATGGTTTAAAACACATACAACTAAAGCCAAATTAATTCCTTTTTCATTGACAAAAACTTTCAGCGAAGGAGCTTATATAAAAAACAACAAAATGGAAATTTCAATCAATCAAGAAGAGTTTACAATGGATACAGCGCATATTGCCTTGGAAGGAAAACATAACATGAAAAACGCAATGGCAGCAACCTCTGTGGCAAAATTGATGCAAATTAGAAAGTCGACAATACGTGAAAGCTTGTCTAACTTTCAAGGAGTAGAACATCGTCTTGAGAAGGTGTTGAAAATTCAAAATGTACAATACATCAATGATTCCAAAGCAACCAATGTAAACGCTACTTTTTTTGCATTAGATAGCATGAATACGCCTACAGTCTGGATTGTGGGTGGCGTTGATAAAGGAAATGATTACAATGAATTGATGTCGTTAGTTCGTGAAAAAGTCAAAGCTATTATTTGTCTTGGGGTAGATAACAAAAAGATTATAGATGTTTTTGGAAATGTGGTAGATATGATGGTCGAAGTTTCTACTATGAATGATGCTGTGAGAATGGCGCAACGATTATCAGAAAAAGGAGACACTGTTTTGCTGTCGCCGGCTTGTGCTAGTTTCGATTTATTCGAAAATTATGAAGACAGAGGAAATCAATTTAAACAAGCCGTTAAGAATTTATAAAATGTTTAAGGTTTAGATTTTTAGGTTGAGAAACTTTAGACTTTAAACATAAAAATTTTAAACAAAAAAGAAATGAAACAACTAATAAACAATTTAAAAGGAGATAAAGGTATATGGTCATTTGTGGCCTTATTAGCCTTGTTTTCGTTTATGCCTGTTTTTAGTGCGAGTAGTAACTTGGCTTATATAGGCCAAGGAAACGGAAATACATTGGGGTATTTGGTAAAACATTTGGCTCATATTTGTATTGGTTTTGCAATTATCTATTGGATTCACAAAGTTCCGTATCATTATTTTAGAGCTATCTCTAAAGTAGGATTACCGGTTGTATGGATTTTATTAGGCTACACTTTAATTAAAGGTACTGTTATCGCCGGTGCAAATGCCAGTAGATGGATTCAAGTGCCGTTTATTGGAATAACATTTCAAACATCAACATTAGCGTCTATAGTGTTATTTATTTTTGTAGCACGTTATTTGTCTAAAACCAGAGAAGAACCTATTACATTCAAGGCCTCTTTGTGGGAGCTTTGGTTGCCGGTCTTTTTTACATTGATACTAATTTTACCGGCTAATTTCTCCACAACTGCCTTGATTTTCTGTATGATATTGATGCTGACTTTTATTGGTAAATACCCATTAAAATATATTGGGGTCATTATTGGTTCTGGAATTTTATTTCTCGCTTTTTTTGTTCTTCTTTCAAAAGCTTTTCCAGATTCTAGATTTTTTAGCAGAGTACACACTTGGGAAAGCAGAATCGAGAATTTTAGTACAGATAAACCAGATGAAGACGATTATCAAATCGAGAAGGCTAAAATTGCAATTGCTTCAGGTAAAATATACGGGTTAGGTCCTGGTAAAAGTGTTCAAAAGAATTTCCTTCCTCAATCTTCCTCAGATTTTATTTATGCCATTATTGTTGAAGAGTACGGATTAATTGGCGGTTTAGGTGTTCTGGCTTTGTATTTATTATTGTTGTTCCGATTTGTTATCGCTTCGCACAAAGCCAATACATTGTTTGGGAAATTAGTGGTTATAGGATTAGGTTTTCCCATGATATTTCAGGCGATGACTAATATGGCGGTGGCAGTGGAATTATTGCCTGTTACAGGACAAACATTGCCCTTGATAAGTAGTGGAGGAAGTTCTATCTGGATGACTTGTTTTGCACTTGGAATTATCATCAGTGTAACTAAAAAAGAGGAAGAAATCGCCCAGGAATTAAAAGACGCTGCCAAAAGAGAAGAAGCGCTTAAAAAGTTAATCGATAGAGAATTAGAAGAGGAAGTTATGACAGTGGGAGATTACTCTATTGAAGATAAAGCTATGAATCCAATGCATGCCGTTTTAAATAAGTAATTCGGTTTTCAGAGAAAAAGTAAATTATAAAAACTTAGGAACTTAGTAACTCAATAAAAATGAAACAGTACAAATTCATATTAAGCGGTGGCGGAACGGGAGGACACATTTATCCTGCCATTGCGATTGCCAATGAATTAAAATCTCGTTTTCCGAATGCTGAATTTCTTTTTGTAGGAGCTCAGGATAAAATGGAAATGCAAAAAGTTCCTCAGGCTGGCTATAAAATAAAAGGGCTTTGGATTTCTGGTATTCAACGAAGGTTGACATTTGATAATTCCCTTTTTCCTCTCAAACTACTGGCAAGTTTGTTAAAATCAAGAACTATAATAAGAGCGTTTAAACCGGATGTAGTTATAGGAACAGGCGGCTTTGCAAGCGGACCCTTATTACAGGTGGCTGCAATCGCTGGAATTCCAACGGTAATTCAAGAACAAAATTCGTATCCTGGAATTACAAATAAATGGTTAAGCAAAAAAGCAAATAAAATTTGTGTTGCTTATGAAAATCTGGAGCGTTTTTTTCCAAAAAATAAAATGATTTTGACGGGAAATCCGGTTCGACAAGATTTAATTGATATTGAAAGTAAAAGAGCCGAAGCAATTCAATTTTTTAATTTAGATTCTAACAAGAAAACGTTGTTGGTTCTTGGTGGAAGTTTAGGTGCGAGAAGAGTAAATCAATTAATTGAAAAGGAATTGAAAAATTTACTTTCGCAGAATGTTCAGGTTATTTGGCAATGTGGAAAATTATATTTTGAAGATTATAAAAAATATAATGAAGGTGATGTACAAGTAATGGCTTTTATTGAAAAAATGGATTTAGTTTATGCCGCCACCGATATTGTCATTTCTCGTGCAGGTGCGTCGTCAGTTTCGGAATTGTGCATTGTTGGGAAACCTGTGATTTTTATTCCTTCTCCTAATGTAGCTGAAGATCATCAAACTAAAAATGCTCAGGCAATTGTAGATAGAAAAGGTGCAATTATGTTGAAAGAATCTGAGTTGGATTCGCAATTTGGTCTTGTTTTTGAAGCCTTGCTGAAGGATCAGGGAAAACAGAATCAATTAAGTGAGAATATAGAACAATTGGCCAAACCGGAAGCAACAAAGCAAATTGTTGATGAAATCGTGAAGTTAATTAAATAAAAAATAAACGCGCAAAGTATAAAGAATATGAATTTAAATCAAATACATAACGTCTATTTTATAGGAATCGGAGGCATAGGTATGAGTAATCTGGCTCGTTATTTCAAAAATTTGGGAAAACAAGTTTCAGGTTACGATAAAACACCTTCAGCTCTTACCAATGAATTAATAGAAAGCGGAATCTCAATTCATTTTGAAGACAGTATCGATTTAATTCCAACAGATTTTTACTCAGAAAACACGTTGGTTGTTATTACGCCAGCAGTTCCAAAATCGCATTCAGAGTGGAACTATTTCTTGGAAAGAGAGTATCAGGTTAAAAAGAGAGCAGAAGTTTTAGGGATAATCACGAAAGATACTTTTTGTTTTGCCGTAGCTGGAACACATGGAAAAACGACCACTTCAGGAATTTTAGGACATATTTTATATGAAAGTGGTGCTGATGTAACAGCTTTTATTGGAGGAATTGTAGAAAATTATAATTCTAATTTAATAGGAAGTGGTAAAACAGTTACTGTTGTGGAAGCAGATGAATTTGATCGTTCGTTCTTGCATTTGCATCCAAATATTGCTTGCATTACATCAATGGATGCGGATCATTTAGATATTTATGGGACCAGTCAAGCCATTGAAGAATCATTTATTGAATTTGCTTCTAAAGTGGAAGATAAAAATAATCTTTTTATAACGAAAGAATTACCAATTGAAGGAGTTACCTGTGCAGTAAACGAAGATGCGGTTTTTAAGGCGTTTAATATTAGAGTTGGGAATGGCAGTTATACGTTTGATGTACAAACGCCTACTGAAGTAATAAAAGATTTACAGTTTGGATTACCTGGAAAACATAATTTAATGAATGCTTTAATGGCTATCGCAATGGCAAAATTATTCGGCACCCCAACCGATGCCATTGCAAAAGCCATAGCGTCATTCAAAGGAATAAAAAGAAGGTTTTCCTATCAAATAAAAACAGATAAATTAGTTTATATAGATGATTACGCGCATCATCCAACGGAAATAAATGCCGTGCATCAGGCGGTTAGAGAATTGTACCCAAAGCAAAAAGTTTTGGCTATTTTTCAACCCCATTTGTTTAGTAGAACAAGAGATTTTGTAGATGATTTTGCTAAAAGTTTATCTGCTTTTGACGAAGTTGTTTTGCTCGATATTTATCCTGCCCGTGAATTACCGATGGAAGGAATATCTTCTAAATGGTTGATGGATAAAATGACGAATAGGGATAAAAAATTGGTCCAAAAAGATGATTTAATTCCAACAATTATTGCATCTGATGCTACAGTCGTTGTAACAATTGGAGCAGGTGATATTGGCGAATTGGTTCCCACAATTAAAAAAGCGATAAATGAAACTCTTTAATTGGTCAAATATTCGATTAGTACTGATGTTTGCATTAGTTATTTTTCTGTTTTCATTCACGTCAAATCGAAATGCAAACAGAAAATTAATTAAATCTACGGTTATTTTTGTAGGAGATGTCTCTCCATTTGTAAGGCATGAAACGGTTAATAAATTGTTAATAGAAAATAAAAAAGATGCATCGAGCATTCAAAAAGTTAATTTAGATTTGAATAAGCTGGAAAAAATGCTAGATGCGCAAGAAATGATTGAAAAGTCAGATGTATTTGTGAGTATAGATGGTGTTTTAAAAGCAGTAGTGAAACAAAAGACTCCAATCGCTAGGGTTTTTGATCAAGGAGGTTCTTTCTATATTGATTACAAAGGGAATAGAATGCCATTGTCAGCAAATTTTACAGCTCGAGTTCCACTTGTTTTAGGGGGGATTAATAAAAAAAATAACGAAGATTTAACTGATTTATTTCGCATAATATATGACGATGCTTTTTTGAAAAAAAACATCATCGGAATACAAATTATGCCGAATGGTAGCTTAATAATGCTTAATAGAAATTTTGATTATCAAATTGATTTTGGCAGAATGATAAATGTAGAGCGTAAATTCAAAAATTATAAAGCTTTTTTTCAAAAGGTGGTTATGGATAGTACGTTGTATAAATATAAAAAAATAGATCTCAGATTTACAGAACAAGTAGTTTGCACTAAATAATAGATAATGGAAAAAGAGAATATTGCAGTAGGTCTAGATATTGGGACAACCAAAATTGTTGCCATGATAGGCAAGAAAAATGAGTATGGGAAATTAGAGATTTTGGGAATTGGAAAATCCAAAAGCTTAGGAGTAGCAAGAGGTGTTGTGAATAACATCACTCAAACTATTCAATCCATCCAACAAGCAATTCAAGAAGCGGAAAATAATTCAGGTTATAAGATTAAAGACGTAGTGGTTGGAATTGCCGGTCAACACATTCGCAGCATTCAACACACCGATTATATTAGCAGAAATAATCCCGAAGAAGTTATTGGGGAGAATGATATACAGCTTTTGATTGATCAGGTAAATAAATTGGCTATGTTACCCGGTGAAGAAATTATACACGTACTGCCGCAAGAATTTAAAATTGACGGGCAATCGGAGATCAAAGAGCCTATAGGAATGTATGGTGGAAGATTAGAATCAAGTTTTCATGTTGTAGTAGGTCAGGCCTCATCAATACGTAACGTTGGAAGATGTATTCAAAGCTCTGGAATAGAATTGTCAGGTTTGACATTGGAGCCATTAGCGTCTGCTGATGCCGTTTTGAGCCAAGAAGAAAAAGAGGCAGGTGTTGCGCTTATCGATATAGGTGGAGGCACAACGGATTTGGCCATTTTTAAAGATGGTATTATTCGTCATACTGCTGTAATTCCTTTTGGAGGAAATGTAATCACAGATGATATTAAAGAAGGTTGTTCGATCATTGAAAAGCAAGCGGAGTTATTAAAAGTTAAATTTGGTTCTGCTTGGCCAGGTGAAAATAAAGACAACGAAATTGTTTCTATTCCCGGATTAAGGGGCAGAGAGCCAAAAGAGATTTCGTTAAAGAATCTTTCGAAAATAATTCACGCTCGTGTTGTCGAAATTATAGATCAGGTTTTTACCGAAGTAAAGGCGTATGGTCATGAAGATCCTCGTAAGAAGCTGATTGCTGGTATAGTACTTACTGGTGGTGGAGCGCAATTGAAACACATCAAGCAGTTAGTGGAATACATTACAGGAATGGATACCAGAATTGGATATCCAAACGAGCATTTAGCGGGAAATTCTGATGAAGAGATTTCGAGTCCTTTATATGCTACCGCTGTAGGACTAGTAATGAATAGTATTCAAAATAATTCTCAAAGTGCCGTAAGAATGGATGCGATTGAGCCTCCAAAAGTTGTTTACAGAGCGCCGGTTACGCAAATTCAAGAGGTGGTAGTGCCGGTAACAGAAGCCGAAGTAGACGCACAAAACTTTGGAGGGAAACAAGTATCTACGGGAGATAAAATACAAAGATCATTTTTTGACAGGTATGTTGATAAGATTAAGGATTTCCTGGATAACGCAGAATAGTTAATAAATAATAAATATTTCATTCTCCTTTTTGCCCCACGCTTTAAGAAGAAAAAAAGAATTAAACAAGAATTTTAAAACCAAATAAAATGATGAGCAACTCAGAATTTGGAAGTATTTCATTTGATTTACCAAAAAATCAATCAAATGTAATAAAAGTAATTGGTGTAGGTGGAGGCGGAAGTAATGCCATTAATCACATGTTCAAACAAGGTATCAAAGGCGTTGATTTCATCGTTTGTAATACGGATTCTCAAGCCTTACAGAGTAGTTCTGTGCCTAATAAAATTCAGTTAGGAGTGCATTTAACTGAAGGTCTTGGCGCTGGAGCAAATCCAGATGTTGGACAGCAGTCCGCTATTGAGAGTATTGCCGAGATTGAAAAAATGTTGGATCGCAATACTAAAATGGTTTTCATCACCGCGGGAATGGGTGGTGGAACTGGAACAGGAGCTGCGCCGGTGATTGCGCAATTGGCTAAAGAAAGAGATATTCTTACGGTAGGAATTGTGACTTTGCCTTTCTTATTTGAAGGAAAAGTGCGTCAGGAACAAGCCTTAATTGGTATCGATAAATTACGTAAACAAGTCGACTCATTAATTGTTATCAACAACAATAAATTAAGAGAAGTATACGGAAATCTTGGATTCAAAGCCGGGTTTTCAAAAGCTGATGAAGTTTTGGCAACAGCCTCAAGAGGTATTGCGGAAGTAATTACGCATCACTACACACAAAATATCGATTTAAGAGATGCTAAAACAGTGTTGTATAACAGCGGAACGGCTATTATGGGATCTTCTGTTTCTTCAGGTGAGAACAGAGCTAAAGAGGCAATTGTTGCAGCTTTAGATTCTCCTTTGTTAAATGATAATAAAATTACAGGTGCCAAAAACGTATTGTTGCTTATCGTTTCTGGAACTAATGAAATTACAATTGACGAAATAGGAGAGATCAATGATCATATTCAAATTGAAGCAGGTCATAATGCAAATATTATTATGGGGGTTGGTGAAGACGAATCACTTGGAGATGCTATTGCAGTTACCATAATCGCTACGGGTTTTGATATTGAACAACAAAATGAAATTGTTAATACTGAACCTAAAAAAATAATTCATACACTGGAGGACGAGCAAAGAAGTGTTCATAATCTAAGTAATAGAACAGTTGCTGCATTCGATTTAAATAGCGCAACACCAGTATCTAATTCTAACGAAAGAATTGTTTTTGATTTATTAGAAGATACAATAGAAGTGGTTAATGAGCCTGTTATAACAGCGCCAGAACCAACAATCAATAAAGAAGAGTTGATGGTTATGTCTGAATTTATAAAAAATTTAGACGTGACTTTCGAAATCGTTTCTCCAATTAATGATAGTGAATTTACGTTTACCGCACCAGAAGTTAAATCGGTAAAAGCAGTTCAGCCAAAAATTATCGAAAGACAAGAACAAACGGCTTTCTCTTTTGATTTGCCACTTTTTAAAGCAGAACCAGTTACTCCCGTTGAGGAAAGTAAAGTTGTATTTGAACTAACAAAAGAAACACGTGATATCAAAGTAAACGAAGCAGTTCAATTTGTTCCGGTAACAGAATTGTCAGACAGAGGAATTATCAAATATTCTCTTGAAGAATACATGGAAGCAGATGATTTTGCGGCTAAACCAATTGCAAAAGTAGTTGAAGTTCCTGTGCCTGCTGAATTAAATATTACAATGAAACAAGTAGATGCAGCTACAAAGACACCGAATCATTTCGAAAATATTTCTCCAATGGAAATGACAATTGAAGAAACTTTGAAGGTTAGAGCTGACGAAAGAAGAAAAAAATTAAAAGAATTCAATTACAAGTTTCATAATAATGTTTCTAAAATTGATGAATATGAAAAAGAGCCTGCTTACAAAAGATTAGGAATAGATATCTCAAATAATCAACCAAACAATACAAATTCGAGAATTTCAGTTGGGACAGACAGTAACAATGATTTACAGTTGCGTTCCAATAACTCGTATTTGCATGATAATGTAGATTAACGAACTCAAACCGAAATGATATAGCCCGAAAATTCAATTTAATTTTCGGGTTATTTTTTTGTGTAGAGAGAAGAAAGTAATCTATTGTTAATTCAAGTAAATTTCTTTAAATTTGCAGGGCCTTAATCCAGCTGTCGTTTCAAGCTTTTTCTCGAAAATGCTTTTTTCTAAGCCCTTAAAAGAGCTTCCTTCAGTCGCTTTTTAAGCCCAAGAAAAAATACATTTTCTCCCAAAAAGGCTTTTTACTATCATCTGGGGCATTTAAAAAAAGTAGGCGTTTTTATACTATTTCAACAATCGATTAAACGAATAATTGATTAACTAAATTAACAATAAAGAATATGAGTTTATCAGTACAAATCATGGACGAAATGAAAACCGCCATGAGAGCCAAAGATACCGTTGCACTTGAAGCGTTAAGAGCTATTAAATCTGAAATTCTGTTAGCGCAGACCGCTACAGGGTCGAAAGAAGAAATAACACAAGATGACGAGGTTAAATTGCTACAAAGACTAGTGAAAACCCGTAAGGAAAGTGCTAGAATTTTTACGGAGCAAAACCGTATGGATTTAGCAGAACCAGAATTGGCACAAATAGCGGTAATAGAAAAATTCTTACCAGCACAATTAAGCGAAGCAGAAGTAGAAGCGGTGATCGCAAAAATCATTGCAGAAACAGGAGCATCAGGAATTGCGTCAATGGGAAAAGTAATGGGATTAGCAGCTGCACAATTAGGCGGAACTGCCGAAGGAAAAACTATTTCTACAATAGTGAAAAAACTATTAGTATAATAATTGTTAATTTCAAATTACGAATTACGTTTGTATAATTCGTAATTTGAAATTCGTAATTAAAATAAGGCTGCGTAGTTCAACTGGATAGAATATCAGATTTCGACTCTGAGGGTTGCAGGTTCGAACCCTGTCGCGGCCACTTTACATAACGTAAACACTTTATTTATAGATGTTTACGTTTTTTGTTTTTAAAACTTGCCAAACCGTTGCCAAACCATTTTAAATGATTCTTTTTTATTTAATAAACAATAAATTATTTGAACGTTTTTTTGGAATAAAAAAAGAGGGCTGCCGTTAAGGTTGTTCTCTTTTGTTTATTAACGATATGTTTTTATCATTTGTTAAAACAATTTGTTTATTGCAAATACTGTTTAACTGAATTTTGTTAAATGTATTATTTTTAAATTACCATTTTTCATCACTGCCTAAAACTTTTTCTTTTAAACTTAAGTTTATTTTGTTGAAATAATCCGAAATTTCATTGTAGAATTTATAATCTTTTTTAAATTCTCCTTTACTGTTGTAACAATTTTTATTTCTTGAAAAGAAACAATCTGCCTCATGCCATACAGTACCTGAATAAGTTTCTAAATTAATTAAGTCGAATTTATATTTCCCCTCTTTGATTGATAATTCAATAATGTATCTAGAGTCTGGAGTAAAAATCCCTCCGTGCCTATAATATTTTACAAGACCACTACCACCACTCCCTTGAAATCTTATAAATTTATCCTCAATAGTAGATAGTATTACTTCGTTTGGATTGTTATAGTTGATCTTTATCCATTCAATACATTTTTTGTAAATTTCAGATTCTGTCTTCCCTTCACATTGTGTAATTACATAGTCTGTAAGTCCATCTGTGGTAAATGTAAATTCTACTTCTTGACTATAACTAATAGTACCTAAAGTTAAAGCAAGCATCAATAATATTTTTTTCATTTTCATTTTATTTAAAATTAATCCCCTTTTTTAAATTCTACCGTATCTCCTACGCCTATGATATTTATTTTATTGCCAATCTCTTCAAAACTTATTTTCTCATCATATTCGGTATCTTGCCATCTACCGTTCAAATCGCCCCAAATTATTCTATTTCCTTCAAATTTCACTTTAAATTCAAACTTCTGGGAGTCCGATGGTCTTACGTACGCAACATAAAAATAGTTGTCTTTTTTTTGTGATTTTACTATGCCTACGGGTTCTTGCATTGAAGTAGCCATTGCATATCTTGCAACATCCTCATAAGTGAAATTTTTCAAAGTATTTCCCTTAATTCCAGCGGTTTCTGTGGGAGTGTCGGATATAATTGCGGATTTATCAACCGCTATTTCTGAAACATTATTTTTAAAATCACTATTTGTATCACTTGAATTAATACTATAAATATATAATCCTACGGTTAGTAATATTACTATGAAAATAGTATTTACAATAACTTTAGGTTTAGTAAAAAAACTCGGTTTTTTATCATTCGAATTTGTTTTTTCGTTTTCATTAACGCTATAATTGTGTTCTTCTCTATTGGTTGGATCAATAATTTTATTTTTTAACCTTATAAATTCATATTCAGTAATTGAATTGTTATTTCTTAGGTTTTGTAATTTTTCAATTTCATCTGCAATTGAATTGTTTTGAACATTATCAGATTCTTTTGATTTCGATGTTAAGACAAAAATTAAACCGATTAATGGGCTCAATAATAAAGAAATAAAAAACGAACTCCCAAAACCTATTTTTCTATTACTCCCAATAATTCCAACTATAAAGGATGCAATTATCCACACAAAGAATATTTCCATATTTTTTATTTTAAGTAATTAATTATTTTTTTGCGCCCGCATATCCTAACAGTTTGTAATCTATATCACATACCATTACGGTTTTAATGTGGTCATTCTCGTGGGATTGCTTTATCGTGCTCAATATACCTTGCGCAATCTTTTGAGCCTCTTCTGGCGCTACTGTTGAAAATTGTACAGTTAGAATGTCTCCCCTTACATCCGCATCAATAGTACCGCTAACGGATTTACATAATCCAATTAATTTTTCATTTCTTTCAGTTATTGATAAAGGATTAGAAACACTTGATATTTTAGTTTTATTATCACTTGGTATGGTGCTTTCATTTGCAGTTGAAAGAATACTTTCATTTTCAGAGGTTAAATAATTCACTGCCATAAAAAAGACAAATAAGATTGCAATAACAATGTAAAAAGTTTTTTTCATTCTCTTTTAATTTTAAATTAATAAACAATAGTAAACATTCAAAACAACTTTACTTTACGGTTTCCCTCATTGTAGGTGTTTCGTAACCATATTAACAAAGTAATACTATTGATATAGTTATTACAATACCCACTTTTAGTGATATTTAGGGGCAAATAAATTTTCTAGATTTGAAGTATGGGTAAAAAGAAATTGCCTTATTTATTTGATAAATTCCATATTCATTAAATTTTATTTTTAAGTTACTGGGGTAAAAATTATTGTGGGCGTATATGTCCCCATTTACGTTAGAAAGTGCTAGGGGGTATGGGGGTGTTATATTTTCCTCACGTGCGCGCATACTGTTCTAAATAATTATTTTACACATCCTGTATTACTAGTCCTGTATTCATACCATCAAGAAAGATGTTTGTAATATCACTATTACTTTGTATCATTTCATCGGTATTATTAAAGCCTAATATCTTTGCAACACTGTCTGAACTATAATAGGTCTGTTGGGTTACTTTGTCTTTTTTTATTCTTACCTCTATTCCTTGAAAGTAATCTATATAGTAATCGTATTGACTGTCTGAATGTATGTATTTCATTTGGTTTGGTTTTAAATTCCTAATATGTTTAAAAAGTTTAATTGCGAATATTGAAAATAATGTACTGGTTGATTATATCCCTTTTGTTTTATCTTGAAAGGATTGTAATATATATTTCTAATTTGTTTAGCAAGGTGTGATATTTCGGATTGCTCAAATTTGGGTCTACTCCTAAACTTACTTAATAAATATATTCTTACCACTTCAAAAGTTTCAGGATCACTTTCTTTGAATTTCTGTAGTGTAGTTGTTAGGGCGTATTTAGTACCCTCTTTTTCATTACATAAATTTAATCCTGTAACGGGACAAATTGCATTTTTTACCTTATCATTTTTAGAGTAAATTTTCTTCCCGTTTTTAGGGGTGTTTTGTGTAAGGTCAAACTGTATACTTGAAGTGTTATTTATTACACAATTACTACTTTCTGAAAGGCGGTTAATTATTACACACTTTTCAATTATTTTGGTTCTAATTTGTTGGTGCAAATTGTCTGAATATTTTAATGTTATTGACTTTAAATTTTGCTTAGGTCTGTCCCTGCGGTTCGGTTTTATATCATAAATCCAATATCGAGGGTTTGAATATTCTTTGATGTTTTTTAAATCTGTCTTTGAGAGTTTGCTTTTGTCAATCGTATAATCATAGTGCATAAGTTCGTCAAACCTATTTAAAAGTACTTCTGTTGCTTTTTTAATGGTGTTTTCGTTAATGTCTGCAAATGTTTTTATTCCAGTACTCTTTATTTCAATCATTCTAGTTATTTTAAGTTCAACTCTTGAAACATAATAACTCATTCCATATTGAATGGATTTATTGTAAATTTTAAATTTCCATCTTTGGTGGTCTGCCTGTGCGGAATTGTTATTATGGGTAAAATCAAATAGTACGTCTCTATGATAAAGTAACCCTTTCACATATAATTTTGGGTTAAAATTCGGGGTTGGGTTTACTCCAAATTCTACTCCATGAAATACCATTTGATTTGAATTGAAATCTAATAAATGCTCTAAATGTTCCCGAACTTTGACTATATCGTTAATTGTAAAATCATTGCCATTATAACCTGTGTACGTCTTCTCATTGTAGTTTGGTGCTTTTATTCCATTAAGTTCATTCCACAATTTGTGAACACTTCCTGTTAATGTAACACGGTATCTTATAGGGTCGTTTTTATGTTCTTCGTCAGGAACTATTGTTTTAATTTTAATTTCACAAAAATGATATTTTGCTACTAAAATATTTAAATTTTCCTCTCCAGTAGATATTGATATTTCCCCTTTAAAATTTAATATTTTCGATTGTAATAATTTTTCAATATCAATATTTAACAACTCTATATTTACGTAATCGACCATTTTTATTTATCTTTGATTAAGTTTTTTACAATGCCTGTTGAAAACTGAACTTTTTGAACAAAGTATAAACGAGAGCCTGAACAACTCACGTTTTTTTTATGTCCTTTAATTGGTTTAATAGGTGTTAATTATGTTTTGAAGTGTTTCTATGTAATGAGGGTAAAAACCTCTGTAAACGTCTATAAACAGTATTTGTCTATCCTTTGAGAATGAAAATAGTAACAGTGTTTTAGTCGGATAACTCGGATTGTCTAATTTTCTCCAATCGCCATAAAATAAATGGTCTTTTATCGTAGGTCTTAATCCAGTAATTAATTCAGATTTGATCCAACTCGTGGTGGTTCTCAATCGTAAATAATCTACGATAATAGTAGAGTTTGATTTTCCTTGAAATTTCTCAATCCTCAAAATATGGGTTAATAAGTTTTTGTTTCCTGTAACCTCATCAAGTTCATAAACCGTATAACTTTTTAATTCATTCGTTAGTTTGTAAGTATGTCGAATGTACTGCGGGGTATTGACTATTGAGTTCATAAGTTTACACGTTTAAAGATTGTAAACTCGCCTCAACTTCTGAACGTAGGAAATAAACGCGTGAACCAATCCCGAGCGGGTTTAATTTCTTTGCCTTACACCAATTGTGAACGGTGCTAATATCAACCCCAAACATTTCAGCTACATTCTTGCGAGAAAGATATTCTTTAGGTTGTTGAGGTTGGTAGTGTTTGAGGAATTCCTCTAATTGATTTTTTACCGCTGTGGTAATCTCGCCTTGTAATTGTTTTGGAGAGTAACTGATAAACTGAATTGTTTCCATCTGTGAATTGTTTTAAATGTTTCACAAATATTCCATCAGTTTCATTTCCGATTTATGGTCGTTTTTTCCGATTAATCGGAATCTATAGGGAAGTGCCTTTTTTTTATTGTGTAATATCTTGTTGGTCTCATTCCTCGGTCGTATTTTGTAGAAAAACTTTCTTTTACTATAAAATCATCATATATGAATTTTTTAATATATTTATTTTCAAATAACCAATTTATAAACTCCTTATGACTGCATTTGCTTTTAATTAAATTCTCTGTTTCGCTTTTCATTTTTTGAAAAATAAAACTATAATCACGGTATGGGTCTGTAATGTCATTTGAAAAATCATTAAAAACATTAAATGCTCTGTTATCATTCCCGATAAAAATAGCAGGAAACGGGTTTTTAATTTCTGCAGTTTTTTTATTTTCTAAAAACTCAATTATTTTACTAAAAGTGCGGGTGAATTGTTTACTTTTTTCTGAATCAAAAATTATAATTTTATGGAACCCTTGATGAAAACTAACAACATCATTGTAAACTTTAATGTTTAAATTTTCACGAAGTAAATTGCGATTTATATAGTATGGATAAGCCGACATTTCATTTGTAAGGAGTTCTTTTTGATACGTTTCTACTTTTCCACTAAAATAGCAATCGTTAAAAATTATTAATTCACTTTCAATAAATTGCTCTTCATCATTATCGGTGCTTTTTTTTAAAAAATCATTTACTCTTAATTCGTAAAACTTCTCTTTATATTCTTTAAACGTAATTTTTGTTTCGTCGAACATTTGCCTGTTATTTTAAATTGAACGGTTTAACCTTACTAATGTAATTATTTATAAGTTAGGTCGTCTTAATTTTTTTATACGTTTGAACGGTTGTTTTATGTGGTTATGTCTTTGTTATTCCGTTGTTATTTAATCGTTGTTTGTTCCGTTTTTTATTAGTTTCATTTCGGGTTTTTTGTCTTTGTTTAGGTCTTCATAGAACTTCATAAATAAATCGGCGTTTGCGTCTTTGTCTTCGCGTTTGTTTATGTAGGTTAAAAACAAACTTTCTTTTGAGTGTCCAGTTATTCCGATAAGTACTGCAGTAGGTATCTTTTTATAGTAATTAGAGGCAAAGGAACGCCTAAAACAATGCGAGGCTATTAATTCATACTTTGGATAATTTCCTAATTCTTTTCTGTTGGTTTCGGTGTTTAGTTTTGTTCCCTTAACAACCTCAACAATGCCAGTCAGTTTGCAAATAACTTTTACATAATTGTTTAGTTTTTGGTGTGGTATTTCTTTAGGTAAATCATTTTCTATTATATCAATAACGTGAGGCGCAATTATGCCAATGGTTACACTTTTATTTGTTTTCTGTTGAATTATATCTAAATACATATTCCCGCCCTTATATCGAATGTTTTCAGTAGTTATCCTCAGTAAATCCCCGCCACGTTGTCCAATTTCACAACCGATCAAAATCCAGTTTCGCGCATTGTTTAGTGTTTCGGGTGTTAATGAAAGATTCTTTGTTAATCCGGGGTTTGTTTTCTTTAGGTTGTTAAGTTGTTCAAGGTCTGTAAAATCGGAGGTTTTGATTTGCTCCAGTTCCTCAAATGATAATGTTTGAATATAGCGGTCTTTGTCACTCTCGCCAAAATGTTGGATTATTTTTGAATAGGGTGTTACTGGAATTTCATTTTTTTCAGCATCAATACAAACCGTTTTTAAAATTTGTAATTCTCGGCCTGTGGTGTTTGCGGAATATTTTTTGGTATTAACGAGCCAGTTTGTGAATTTGTCAACAAAAGTATTTGTTATCTCAATAAACTGGATTTGTTTTTTAATGGTTTTTTGATACTCTAAGATTATGTTTTTAAAAACAGTATAGTTTTTTATTGTACCCTTACTCAATCCAATTTTTACCCCGCCATTTGTTCTTACTTTGCGCGTGTTTGCATTATCGAGAATGTACTGAATGTGATTAATTAATAAACCTGTATCGGTTTTTACAACTCTATCAAAACAATTGTTTATTTGGGTTTGTATCCAAAACGTATCAATTAAAACATTGTTTCCTAAATCGGTGTTGAGATTGTTGTAGAGGAATGATTCTAATTTTTTGAGGTTGTTAAAAATCAGTTTGTTTTCGGTTGTGTTTTTTAACGGTCGGTCGGTGTCTTTGCTCCAGTCTTTTGGATTAACTGTAAAACCTGTATTTACCTCAATAACGTTTCCACGTTCTAAGGATAAATAAACCTTAATTGAAACGTTTTTATTTACCTTACTTCTTAATCTAAAATTTACGGTTGCCATATTTGAACTATTGAACGGTTGAACTTTTGAACAATTCAAATATAGGGATTTTTATAATACAATTCTCAAACTTGCCAAACCGTTGCCAAACCGTTTTAACATTTAGTTCTATTTGATTCGTTTTCATTCTACTGTCAGATAGTTATTAAAAAACTCTTTAAGTGTCTAATTTGTTGAATTTAATAGTTATTTTTGTAATGGTTTTGGGAAGTTATTAAAAATGTGTAATAGAGTGTTCAAGGTTTCAGGTTCGAACCCTGTCGCGGCCACAAACGCAAATAGAAATGCTTCAAAAAAATCAAGTCAACTTGAAATTATTTTGGAGCATTTTCATTTTAAAACGTTTATGAAATATGTCTCGTCAACTTTTTATTTCGGTACTTTTTGAGATATTATTCCTGCTGATTTTTATTTTTATAGTCGTATACGCGCACATTGCGGCAATGATTAATTTCGATGAAGCCTATTTTAAATAAAAAATGGCGCACAAGGCGCCATTTTCTTTAAAAGTTTGTTAGCTTTTTTAAATCTCGTATGGTTTGTATGGGGTTTTCGGCTTTAAAAACAAAACTTCCTGCCACAAGAACATCCGCTCCTGCTTCAACAAGTTGTTTTGCGTTTTTATTAGTAACGCCACCATCAACTTCTATAAGTGTAGTCGCCCCTTTTTTATTGATTAAATCTTTTAATTTTTTAACTTTTGCGTACGTATTTTCGATAAATGATTGTCCTCCAAAACCTGGATTCACACTCATGATGCAAACCAAATCGATATCGTTAATTACGTCCTCTAATAGATCAATATTCGTGTGTGGATTAATGGCGACTCCAGCTTTCATTCCTTCGGCTTTTATCGCTTGTAGCGTTCTGTGAAGGTGTGTACAAGCTTCATAATGTACACTTAGAATATTAGCGCCCAATTCTGCGAAAGTTTTGATGTAACGGTCGGGATCAATAATCATTAAATGTACATCGACTATTTTTTTAGCATGTCTTGTAATAGCTTCTAAAACTGGCATTCCGTAAGAAATATTGGGAACAAAAACACCATCCATGATATCAATGTGAAACCAATCGGCTTCGCTGCTGTTGATCATTTCGATGTCTCGTTGCAGATTAGCAAAATCAGCTGCAAGTACTGATGGCGCAATTAATGTGTTTTTCATTGTGTAGTTGAGTTGTGGTTGAAACTTCAAAATTCGTTGTTCAAAATTGAATTTTCAGCATTTATTTTCGTTGTTGTTCGCGCAAAGGTAATCTATTCTTTTATTTTTAAAAATTTGAAACTTAAAAATTCATTTCTAGATAGCTATAGGGCAAATATTCAACATAAAAAATGAAAATAGATAGATTTTTTAAAGCCTGAATATTCAATTTTGAACAACGAATGATGAAGGTTTAATAAATAAAAAACTCCGGTAATCAGCCGGAGTTTCAATCATCAATCAAAAAACGAACAGTCAATCAAACTGTTGTTTACTGTAAAATTTCAAATCCCAAAAGAGTGGGATTTGAAATTTATTTTGGATATTATCCAAGGTATGTTTTTAGTATTTTACTTCTAGAAGTGTGTTTTAATCTACGGATTGCTTTTTCCTTGATTTGACGCACACGCTCACGAGTTAAATCGAAAGTTTCTCCGATTTCCTCTAATGTCATTGGGTGTTGATCGCCAAGACCAAAGTACAAACGAACTACATCAGCTTCTCTTGGAGTCAATGTTTCTAATGAACGCTCGATTTCAGTACGCAATGATTCATGGATTAATTCTCTGTCTGGATTTGGAGATTCACCAGAACGTAATACATCGTAAAGGTTAGAATCTTCTCCTTCAACAAGAGGAGCATCCATTGATAAGTGACGACCAGAGTTCTTCATACTCTCTTTCACGTCATTTACGGTCATGTCAAGCTCTTTTGCAATTTCCTCAGCAGATGGTGGACGCTCGTTAGATTGCTCTAATAAAGCGTACATTTTGTTGATTTTATTGATAGATCCAATTTTATTCAAAGGCAATCGAACGATACGGGATTGTTCAGCCAATGCTTGTAATATAGATTGACGAATCCACCAAACGGCATAGGAGATGAATTTGAAACCACGTGTTTCATCAAAACGTTGTGCTGCTTTTATCAATCCTAAATTTCCTTCATTAATTAAATCAGGAAGTGTAAGTCCTTGATTTTGGTATTGTTTTGCTACCGAAACTACGAAACGTAAATTAGCTTTTGTCAATTTTTCTAAGGCTTTTTGATCCCCAGCTTTAATCTTTTGTGCTAATTCTACTTCTTCGTCAGCGGTAATAAGGTCAACTTTTCCAATTTCTTGTAAATATTTGTCTAATGATGCAGTTTCACGATTCGTAACCTGCTTGGTGATTTTAAGTTGTCTCATGTTTTTGTCTCCTCAATTTTTTAAGTGTACAAATGATTATACGTAGGGAGTTTCAAAAAAGTTACAATTGTTTTAAAAATAATTTTATTAAAAGCGAAAAACCCCAATTCACATTCATGAATTGGGGTTTTCTATAAATAAACCTTTAGTAAACTAAGATCTGATTACTCTTTTCTTTCCTCACGTGGAGGTCTCGGCAAAAGTGCTTTTCTTGACACTTTTTCTTTTCTTGTTTTTGGATCCATACCTAAGTATTTCACTTGAAAAACATCACCCATTTTCACTACGTCAGAAACGTTTTCAGTACGTTCCCATGCAAGCTCAGATACGTGAAGTAATACTTCATTTCCAGGAGCTTCTAGGTATTCTACTACTGCACCAAAATCAAGCATTTTGATTACTTTCACATCATAGGCTTCATTCATTTGTGGTTTGAAAGTGATTGACTTGATTTTAGCCAATACTGCTTCAATTCCAGCAGGATCTGTTCCTAAGATTTCAATAACACCTTCTTCAGTAGTTGGGTCTTCATTGATAACAATTGTTGTTCCTGTTGTTTTTTGTAATTCTTGAATCACTTTTCCACCAGGTCCAATCAACGCGC
The DNA here is from genome assembly GCF_042787335.1 of Flavobacterium fructosi. Classification (NCBI taxonomy): domain Bacteria; kingdom Pseudomonadati; phylum Bacteroidota; class Flavobacteriia; order Flavobacteriales; family Flavobacteriaceae; genus Flavobacterium; species Flavobacterium fructosi. Next base: position 322,465 of record NZ_JBHZQA010000001.1, read on the forward strand.
CAATAAATGAATTAGGAATTCTTCTTGTAATAATTTTTGGAGCATACGCTTTAACATCTTCTTTAGGCGATGCCAAAGTTTCAATTAATTTTCCAAGGATATGTAAACGACCGTCACGAGCTTGCGCCAATGCTGCTTCCATAATCTCATATTTCAATCCGTCAATCTTGATGTCCATTTGACAAGCTGTAATTCCTTCAGAAGTTCCAGTTACTTTAAAGTCCATATCTCCTAAGTGATCTTCGTCACCAAGAATATCAGACAATACTGCAAAACGTTCTCCGTCAGTAATCAATCCCATTGCAATCCCAGAAACGGGACGAATCATTTGGATACCTGCGTCCATTAATGCTAATGTTCCAGCACAAACTGTTGCCATAGAAGATGAACCGTTAGATTCTAATACTTCAGATACAACACGGATTGTGTAAGGACAATCAGCAGGAATCATGTTTTTTAAAGCTCTTTGCGCTAAGTTTCCGTGACCAACTTCTCGTCTTGAAGTTCCTCTTAAAGGACGAGCTTCACCAGTTGAGAAAGGAGGGAAGTTGTAGTGTAAGTAGAAACGCTCTTCACCTTGTTGTGATGGAGAGTCAATTTGGTTTGCTTCTCTAGAGGTTCCTAAAGTGGCTGTTGCCAATGCTTGAGTTTCTCCACGTGTAAACAATGCAGATCCATGTACAGATGGTAAGTAATCTACTTCACACCAGATTGGTCTGATTTCTGTAGTTTTTCTTCCGTCTAAACGTGTACCTAAATCTAGTGTTACATTACGAACTGCTTCTTTGTTAGCTTTGTAAAAGTATTTAGAAACTAAATCGCCATTTTCAGCCAATTCTTCTTCTGTAAATAACGCTTTTACTTCTTCTTTTACTGCTGCAAATTGAGCTGTTCTTTCTTGTTTTGCTGTACCTTGTTTTGCGATAGCATAACACATATCGTAAGATGCGGCTTTTACTTTAGCGTAAATTGCTTCGTCTTCTCTCTCTCCTTCGTACGTACGAGTTTCTTTTTTTCCAAAAGCAGCTTGTAAACGTAGTTGAGCAGAAATTTGATTTTTGATATGTTCGTGAGCAAATTTAATTGCTTCAAGCATTTCTGCTTCTGAAATTTCTTTCATCTCACCTTCTACCATTGCAATAGAATCCATAGAAGCTCCAATCATCATATCGATGTCTGACAATTCTAATTGAGCACGACTTGGATTGATAATGAATTTTCCGTCAACTCTACCAACTCTAGCTTCAGAGATTAATGTTTCAAATGGGATATCAGACAAAGCTAAAGCTGCTGATGCTGCTAAACCTGCTAATGCATCTGGCATTACGTCTTCGTCATGAGACATTAATTGAATCATTACCTGAACTTCTGCATGGTAATCATCTGGAAAAAGTGGACGTAAAACACGGTCAACTAAACGCATTGTTAATACTTCGTTATCACTTGGTCTTGCTTCTCTCTTAAAGAAACCACCTGGGAAACGTCCTGCTGCAGCAAATTTCTCACGATAATCTACCGTAAGCGGAAGAAAATCGATACCTGGACTTGCTTTTCTTGAAGATACAACTGTACCTAAAATAACAGTTTTACCTATTCTTACTACTACAGATCCATCCGCTTGTTTGGCTAAACGACCTGTCTCGATTGTGATGTTTCTGCCATCACCTAAATCGATACTTTCTACAAATAATTGTGGAATCATAAATTTAATTTATTAGTTAAACATGGGTTCTAGTTGTGTTGTAGTTGTTGTTGTGCGTAGTTAATGCCTAAAACCCAATGAAAAACCAAACTTTTTTTAATTGCCAATACTAATTAGTATAGACTTTATAGTGTAGTCTTAGTTCTAATCCCTTTTTTCGCAGGACCAAAATAGAACTTCTAGACTCTAAATTGTAAAATAAAAAAAGAGGCACTTTCGCACCTCTTTTGTATTGATTATTTTCTGATATTCAATACTTTGATAATCTCACGATATCTGTTGATTTCTGTTTTCTTCAAGTAATCTAACAAAGATCTTCTTTTTCCAACTAGCAATACTAATGAACGCTCTGTGTTGTAATCATGACGATTTTTTTTCAAGTGCTCAGTTAAATGGCTAATTCTGAAAGTGAACAAAGCAATTTGACTTTCTGATTTTCCAGTGTTTGTAACATCTCCGTGTTTAGCGAAAATTTCTTCTTTAATCTCTTTAGTTAAATACATTCCAATATTTGTTTAATGATTTTTATGTATGTCATACATCTATTGTAAGACGGGTGCAAAGATAATCTTTATTTTTAAAAAGGCAAGAGAAAATTTGTCTAAGCTTTAAGAATTTAATTTTCAGTAGATTATGCTGTAAATAATTTCGCGATTTCTTGATTTACAAATTCTAAAAATTTTTCGTCAGTTTCGGTAAAAGGATCAATAACATGACTATCAATGTCTATTTGTCCAATATTTTCTCCATTTACAAAAAGAGGGACTACGATTTCTGATTTTACAGTAAAACTGCAAGCGATATAATTGTCTTGTGCCGAAACGTCTGGCACTACAAAGTTCTCATTAGAGACTGCTACTTGTCCGCAAATACCTTTTCCAAAAGGAATTACAGTATGGTCTGTTTCTGCTCCCACATAGGGTCCCAGATGTAAAGTTTTGGTTTCCGGATTAGCAAAATAAAATCCTACCCAGTTGTAGTAATCAATAGAATCGCTTAAAAGTTGGCAAATAGTTAAAAGCTTTTCGTCTCTTGAAAGGGTTGTATTTGTTGTGATTTCGGTTACTTTTGGTTGTAATTCTTGAAATGTCATGGTTTTTATTTATATTTATACAAAAGTAATTTAAAGCAGGTTTCAAAAATTATATAAATTTGTTAAAAAATTGATTTTGAAAAAATATTTTATTCTCTACAAGCCTTTTTTGCTTTTTCTGATTGCCTTTTTTTTTACTTACATCGTCCTGACTGTTTTTTATCAAGAATATCTAAATAGCTTTGGGCGAAATAAACTGGACTCCATAACAAGAATGGTGGCTACGAATACAAGTCAATTTTTGCATTTTTTTGGTTTTAATTTTAAAATTGAAGAGAATCAATCGCATTCCTTTATTAAGTTGATTTTTAATCATAAGTATGTTGCTCGAATTATTGAAGGTTGTAATGCGGTCAGTATGATCATTTTGTTTGTTTCTTTTGTGGTATCTTTTTCTGGAAAGCTTAAGCCCACTTTGCTTTTTATTTTTGGTGGTAGCCTTTTTATTTATATTTTAAATGTGATCCGAATAGCATTGTTATGTGTGCTTATGTTTCATTTTCCAAAACAAGAAAACTTTTTGCACGGAGTACTTTTTCCGTTGTTTATTTATGGGGTGGTTTTTATTTTGTGGGGAATATGGGTACTTAAATTTTCAAAATATGCTTCAAATAATACTAAATAATAAAATCAGATTAGCTCAATTCCTTTTTTTTGTGGGATTGTTAGTTCTTATACGAGCTTTTGAAGATCAATTGTTTTACGACCCTTTTTTGGATTATTTTAAATATAATTTTGCTAATTTATCCTTGCCTATTTTTAATCCGTTTCAATTATTTTTTGGGCTACTGTTCCGTTTCACTTTGAATACCATTTTATCGTTGGGGATTATCTATGTTCTTTTCAAAGATATTCAAATGGTAAAATTTGCCCTTGTTCTTTATTATTTTTTCTTTATGATATTAATTGTTACTTTTTTCTTTATCATCTACTACGTTAAGGGACATAATAATTTAGTACTTTTCTATGTTCGTAGATTTCTAATTCAGCCCATTTTTGTACTATTATTTGTTCCGGCATTTTATTACCAAAAACAAAAATAAGTACTCTTTTTTCGTTATCTTTATTCTGCTTAATTCCTTTATTGTTAAATAAATAAAAGTATGAAGATAGTCAAACACTCGGGAGATATTGTAGATTTTAATCCTGATAAGCTTAAAACTTCGCTATTAAAATCTGGAGCAAGTAGTAATGTAGTTGAAGGCGTTCTTAAGTCGATTCAAAATGAGGTTTATGAAGGAATTTCCACTAAGCAAATTTACAAAATGGCTTTTGAATTATTAAAAAAAATAGCTAGTTCTCATGCAGCGCGTTATAATTTGAGAGAGGCAATTCGATTATTAGGTCCCGCAGGTTTTTTCTTCGAAAAATATATTGCCAGAATTTTTGCCTCCGAGCATTACACAACAGTGACTAATTTGACTCTGTTTGGAAAGTGTGTCTCTCATGAAATAGATGTTTTAATTAAAAAAAATGATATTATTTCTATGGTGGAATGTAAATATCATGTTGGTCGAGATGCAGCAACTGATGTGAAAGTTCCTATGTATATCTTGTCTCGATATAATGATATTAAAGACAGGTTTCATCCCATTTTTACTCAGAAAGATACCGTTTTAGAGTGCTGGATTGTCACTAATAATCGCTTTACGTCTGATGCTGTTGATTTTGCAAAGTGTTCGGGATTGAACTTGTTGAGTTGGAATTATCCTACGAATAATAATTTAAAAACAAAAAATGACACTGCTAATCTTTATCCGGTGACTTGTTTGACCACTTTAACTCTCGCTGAAAAAGACAAACTGTTGATTTTAGACGTTATTTTGGTAAAAGAAATAATAAACAATTCTGATTCTTTAGATAGAATAGGGTTGAGTTCAAATCGGATAAAGAATGTTTTGAAAGAAGCTTCTGAATTATGTAGGTATATTTAAAATAGATATTGCTGATTTGTTTAATCTTAAATCTGGTAAAATGAAAGTGAAATTTATTGGTGGAGCAGGAACTGTTACGGGTTCGAAAACATTAATTGAAAGCAACGGTATTAGGATTTTGATAGACTGTGGACAATTTCAGGGTATTAAACCATTGCGAGAGCTCAATTGGGAGCCATTGCCTATTTTACCTTCAACAATAGATTTTGTTTTGTTGACCCACGGACATTTGGATCATTGCGGCTGGTTACCCAGATTAGTTGATCAGGGTTTTACAGGCAAAATTTATTGTACCAGTCCAACAAAAGATATAACAAAACTAATTCTTTTGGACAGCGCCAAAATTCAGGAAGAAGAAGCGAATAATACTAATAAAGGAAAATTTTCTAAACATGAAATTGCACAGCCGCTTTATAACATTGCCCAAGCTGAAAAAGTTTTCCCCCATTTTAGAGTTGTTAAAACCAATGAGTCAATCCCTGTGGATGCTGAAATTACTGCAGTTTACTCTAATGCAGGACACATCTTGGGCGCTTGTACGATAGAATTGCAACTCGAAAATAAGATATTAGTTTTTTCTGGAGACATTGGTCGTGATAACGATGTATTACTGTATCCGCCAACAAAACCCAAAAGAGGCGATTATATATTTTTGGAAAGTACGTACGGAGATCGTCTTCATCCCGATACGGATGTCAAAGCGGAACTGGAAATGTATATCAATAACACTGTTGCGAAAGGCGGAACCATCATTATTCCCAGTTTTGCTGTAGAGCGTGCACAAACAGTCATGTATTTATTATGGCAACTCAAAGAAGAAGATAGAATTCCCAATATTCCGTATATTATTGATACACCAATGGGAATAAGTTTTTTGGATATTTTTGAAAATAATAGAAAGTGGCATAAATTACCAGAGCACGAATATATTGCTATGTGTAAAATGTTTTCAATGATTACAGATTATCAGGAAACGATTGCAACTATATATGATAAACAGCCCAAAGTGGTTATTGCCGCCAGCGGAATGATTACAGGAGGGAGAGTGCTGAGTTATTTAGAACGATATATAGGTTTGCCGGAAACCACGGTTATTATTATTGGCTTTCAAGCAGAAGGAACTCGTGGAAGAAAATTGTTAGAAGGAGCCAAAGAAATTAAAATTCAGGGTAAATATTATCCGGTAATGGCAAATATTTTGGAAATAGAAAGTTTATCAGCTCACGGAGATCAAAAGGATTTGCTAAACTGGCTTTCAGCTTTAGAAAATAAACCTACAAATGTGTTTTTGGTTCATGGCGAGAATATATCATTAGATGAACTTCGGATAAAAATCAATGAAAAATACCATTTTGATTGTAAAATTCCTTTAATGGGGCAAGAATTTGAATTGTAATTTTTAACACTATTTTTGGTTTTAAGAGTCTCTTTATTATCTAATTTTGTATCATGAATATTAAAAAATGCACTAGTTTGTTTTTAGCCTTTCTGCTATTGGTTTCCAATGTAGGATTGGCTTTTAATGTGCATTATTGTGGAGAAGAAATTGCCTCCGTTTCTTTACGTACAAAGGTGTCGCAATCAACAGAAAAAAGATGTTGTGAAAAACTCGTTACCAAAAAGGATAGTTGTTGTAAAGATAAAGTTGTTAACTTCCAGAAAAAATCAGATAACGCTACAATTAAAGCATTTTCCTTTGATACCGCTTTTTCTTTTCTGATTCAGGAATGGCGAACAATTGTTTTTTCTTCGAATAAAAATTTCAGAAGTACGCAATCTGCTGTTTATTTTTGTGAGGTAAGTGCACCGCCACTTTTTAAGTTGTACAGCCAATATATTTTTTACGCCTGATTTTAATGTTTTAAAAGTCAAATCGCTTCTTGTGATTTGAATCTGCTTTTTATAAACATTAAAATATTGTATGATGCAAAAAATAATAACGCTTTTTGTTGTGATTTTTCTTTCGATTCCCGTCTTTTCTCAAGAAAATCTGCAGGAGGTAAAAGTCGTCCAAAAACGAAAAGGAATTCAAAAATCTTTCACAGTAACAGGAAACACAACCTTAATAACAAGCAAAGAATTGCTTAAAGCAGCTTGTTGCAATCTTGCTGAAAGTTTTGAAACAAATCCCTCTATTGATGTCAATTTCTCGGATGCTTTGACGGGAACAAAACAAATCAAAATGCTTGGCCTAACTAGCCCATATTTAATGATAACCGAAGAAAATGTACCTTCTGTACGTGGTGCTTCTCAAGCGTATGGTTTGTCGTTTACTCCCGGAACTTGGGTTGAAAGTATCCAAATCACTAAAGGTGCAGGGAGTGTTGTCAATGGATACGAAAGTATTTCAGGCCAAATCAACACGGAGTTGTTAAAACCGTTAAATGATATTCCGTTTTTCTTGAATGCATATGGTTCTACAGATTCCCGATTTGAATTAAATACCCATTTTAATACCAAAATCTCGGATAAGTGGAGCAGTAGTCTGTTTCTTCACGGCAATGCTCGAGTAGCGAAGCTGGACATGAATGACGATGGTTTTCTGGATAATCCATTGGCAAAACAAATCAATATTCTCAATAGATATCAGTATTATAATGCCGAAAAAGGTTGGGTGAGTTTTATCAATTTCAGATATATGAATGATAAAAAACAAACAGGAGAATTGAATTTCAATCCAGAAAGAGACAAAGGAACAACTAATTACTGGGGTTCTGAAATTAATACAGAGCGATTGGATGTTTCGACTAAAGTGGGGTATGTTTTTAAAGACATACCTTATCAAAGTATTGGTTTTCAAAACGCTTTTAACAGTCATGATCAACAGTCTTACTTTGGTTTAAACCAATATAATATTAAGCAAAGCAGTTATTATTCAAACTTGATTTTTAATTCGATTATTAATAATACGATGAATAAATTTGCTGCAGGTTTGAATTTTACTTACGATAAGTATCAAGAGTTTGTTAACGTAAATGATTACAGCAGGATTGATAATTCAGTTGGTGCTTTTTTTGAATACACGTACGACAACGCCGATAATTTTAGTGTAATTCTTGGCGGAAGAATCGATAATCATAATCGTTTAGGGACATTTCTGACGCCACGATTGCATGTTCGATACAATCCTTGGGAAAAAGGAGTTTTACGATTTTCTGCGGGAAGAGGGAAACGTTCAGCAAATATTTTTGCTGAAAATCAACCTCTTTTTGCCAGTTCCAGGACCTTTGAGGTTTTAGATACAAACGGGAAAATTTATGGTTTGAATCCTGAAATTGCATGGAATTACGGTTTGAGCTTTGCGCAAAAATTCTCACTCTTCGGTAAAAGTGCCGATGTTGGTTTTGATTTCTACAGAACCGATTTTCAGAATCAAGTAGTGGTTGATGTAATGCAAAGTCCTCAACAAGTTTTGTTCTATAATTTAAATGGAAAATCTGTTGCCAATAGTTTACAACTGGAATTCAATTATGAAGTTTTTAATCATTTAAATTTGCGTTCAGCTTATAAATTTTATGACGTAAAAACGGATTATCTTTCAGGAAATTACCAAAAGCCATTACAGGCGAAACATCGTTTTTTTGGTAATTTAGAATATGAAACACACGTAGGAGAGAAAGGAAAACAATGGAAATTCGATTATACTTTTAATTGGATTGGTCAACAGCAATTGCCCAATACGGCTTCAAATCCAATAAATGACAGGTTACCTGAATTTTCACGATCTTATTCTTTAATGAATGCTCAAATTACAAGAACTTTCTCTTCAACGTTTGAAATGTATATTGGAGGAGAAAATATTGGAAATTACACCCAAGAAAAGGCTATTATTGGGAGTGAGAATCCTTTTGGCTCCACTTTTGATGCATCAATTGTATATGCGCCGGTTTTTGGACAAATGTATTATGCAGGATTGCGATTTAAAATAAAATAAGCACAGTGTAAAAAAATCAATAATCACAATAAAAAGTAAAAATGAAAAATATTATTTTAATACTAATGGTAAGTTTTCTTGGATTTGCTGCTCAAGCACAAGAAAAGAAGAATAAAAATGCTAAATATGTCAGTGAAGTAAATGGTAATTGCGAGCAATGCCAGAAGCGAATTCAAAAAGCGGCATATTCTGTGACTGGAGTGAAGTCAGCAGTTTGGGATATCGAAACACATCAATTGAGCTTAATACTTAACGAAGAAAAAACATCTGCATTAGAGGTGAAAAAAGCGGTTGCCAAAGTAGGTCATGATACGGATGAAGTGAAAGCGACAAATGAAGATTATCAAGGTCTACATGCGTGTTGTTTGTATGAGCGAAAGTAATTTTGAAACCCAGAGCGAAAGCTTATAATTTTTAAATTTATTTTAAAGGATGAAATTTATAAAAGATTTATAATTGCGTTTATCAGTGTTGCTGTAATACTTTTAAGCGTTAATTAAACTTTAAAGTCAAGTAATAAATTGCGGTTGAGCTAAATTATTCTTACTTTCACGACCAATAAATTTAATTACAAATCGTTTTTATGAATAACTTTGATTGGACGCAATTACTAAATCCGGAATTTTATATCAACCTTCAAATAGGAGGAGTTCAAATAGGTTTGTATATAGTTTTATTTATAATTTTTGCTGAAACAGGTCTTTTTGCCGGTTTTTTTCTTCCTGGAGACAGTTTGCTTTTCCTTGCAGGGATTTACAGTAAAGATTTGATCCAAAATATGATTGCGATAGATAGCGATTTTATTAATGTTACTTTATTGTCGTTGTTGGTTGCCGCTGCAGGAATCGTGGGTAATACTGTTGGTTATTGGTTTGGAGCAAAAAGCGGGTATTATTTATTTAAAAAAGAAGATACTTTTTGGTTCAAGAAAAAATACCTATTGCAGTCGAAAGATTTCTTTGAAAAGTATGGCGGGAAAGCAATAATATTTGCGCGTTTTTTACCTATTTTTAGAACCTTTGCGCCCATTGTGGCTGGAATTGTATCCATGGATAAAAGTAAATTTATGTTCTTCAATGTTTTGAGTTCTTTTTTATGGTCCTTTATTTTGATTTTTTCGGGACATTATTTATATGGTGTCTTTTTAGAAAATTTTGGAATTGATTTAAAAGAACATATCGAATACATTATAATAATTATTGTACTTATAACTACTGTTCCAGTTTTATTTAAGCTTTTGAAGAAGAGAGTACATATAAAATAATCAATTATACTATTAATAAAAAAACTCCGTTTCAATTAAGAAACGGAGTTTTTTGTTTTAAAAAGGGAGTGAATTACATCATTCCTGGCATACCTCCACCCATTGGGTTTCCGCCACCATTATCTTCTTTAATATCAATCAAAGCACATTCAGTAGTCAAGATCATTCCTGCAACTGATGCTGCATTTTCTAAAGCTACACGCGTTACTTTTTTCGGGTCAATAATACCTGCTTTAAGCATATCTACATATTCGTCTGTTTTGGCATTGTATCCAAAATCACCTTTTCCTTCCGCTACTTTTGCAACAACAACTGAGCCTTCAAGACCTGCATTTTCGACGATAGTTCTCAATGGAGACTCTACAGCACGAGATACAATTTGAATTCCTGTTGCTTCATCCGCATTGTCCGCTTTGATAGTGCTTAGTACAAGTTTTGCTCTTAGTAAAGCAACGCCTCCACCAGCAACAATTCCTTCTTCAACAGCAGCACGAGTAGCATGTAGTGCATCATCAACTCTGTCTTTTTTCTCTTTCATTTCTACTTCAGAAGCAGCACCTACATAAAGAACAGCAACTCCTCCAGCTAATTTAGCCAAGCGTTCCTGTAATTTTTCTTTGTCGTAATCAGAAGTTGTAGCTTCCATTTGGCCTTTGATTTGGTTGACACGATTTTTGATCATATCAGCTTCGCCAGCACCACTTACAATTGTTGTATTGTCTTTATCGATAGTCACTTTTTTGGCAGTTCCTAACATTTCGATAGTTGTGTTTTCCAAAGTGTATCCTCTTTCTTCTGAAATTACTGTACCTCCAGTTAAGATTGCAATATCTTCAAGCATTGCTTTTCTTCTGTCCCCAAAACCAGGAGCTTTTACTGCAGCAATTTTCAAGGCACCACGTAATTTATTTACCACCAATGTAGATAACGCTTCCCCATCAACATCTTCAGCAATAATCAATAATGGTTTTCCAGATTGAGCAACTGGTTCCAAAACGGGTAACAATTCTTTTAATGAAGAAACTTTTTTGTCATATAAAAGGATATATGGATTTTCCAATTCCACTTCCATTTTTTCTGGATTGGTAACAAAATAAGGAGAAAGATACCCTCTGTCAAATTGCATTCCTTCCACAACATCTACATAAGTATCAGTTCCTTTGGCTTCTTCCACAGTGATCACACCTTCTTTTCCAACTTTTGCGAAAGCTGCAGCGATTAGTTCGCCAATTACTTCATCATTATTAGCTGAAATTGAAGCAATTTGTTTGATTTTTTCAGAATCACTTCCTACTACTTTAGCTTGTTTAGCCAAATCAGCAACAATAGCTTCAACTGCTTTATCAATACCGCGTTTTAAATCCATTGGATTTGCTCCTGCAGCAACGTTTTTTAAACCTTCTTTTACGATAGCTTGAGCCAAAACAGTTGCAGTTGTTGTACCATCACCAGCTAAATCATTAGTTTTAGAAGCAACTTCTTTAACCATCTGAGCGCCCATGTTTTCTAATGGATCTTTTAATTCTATTTCTTTTGCAACGGTAACACCATCCTTAGTAACTGTTGGGCCTCCGAAAGATTTACCAATGATTACATTACGACCTTTTGGTCCAAGTGTTACTTTTACAGCATTTGCTAATGCATCAACACCACGTTTTAATCCGTCACGTGCTTCTATATCAAATTTTATATCTTTTGCCATCTTTATTAGCTTTACGCAGAAGGCTTTATGCTTTACGCTATAACCGAACTGCAATTAGTATTATTTTTTTCTAGCTTAAAGCTTTGTACTTAAAGCCAATTTTAATTTGTAAATTTTACTTTTGATAATATTAACTTCTTTTTCGAGATGTTTAAATAATTCGATGTTAATATATTTTAGATCTTTTGAAAGAATCAGTAAATATTCTGTTTCACAAGCTGAGCCTAAAGCAATATTAAGAAATTGATTAATTCTTTGTTACTGTTTCTAACAGATCCTTCACTAATATTAGTTGGAATTGAAGAAGATACTCTACGAATTTGACTGGTTAAACCATGTAATTTGTCTTGAGGAAAAACAGAAGGATTTTATATATTTCTAATGTAAAAACGTGACTTTGTTGCCAAACCTCATATTTTTTGAAGTCTCTCATTTACTTAAAGCGTATTGCCTATAGCTATATAATTGCTAAAATATCATCTTCTCTCATTATCAAATAATCTTTCCCTTCCAGTTTCAATTCCGTACCAGCATATTTTCCATAAAGAACGGAATCTCCAATTTTAACTGTCATTGTGTGGTCTTTTGTGCCAGTTCCCACAGCAACTACAGTTCCTTTTTGTGGTTTTTCTTTGGCGGTATCCGGAATAAAAATACCGGAAGCAGTTTTGGTTTCAGCAGCAACTGGTTCGATAAGAACTCGGTCTGAAAGTGGTTTAATGTTTAAAGCCATGATTTTATTTTTTTAATTATTTTTTTAACGGTTACTTATAAGATTTCAGAAATTATGCCAACCTATTTAAACTGACATATTTTCTTATAAAAAATGCCAGCTTTGACAGGCTGGCATTTAAAATTAGGCGTAATAATTTATTTTACTGGATTTGTCGCAGCAGGTGTGTTTTGAACAGGAGAAGTTGGTGCAGCACTTGTTGGTACAGTAGCTTCTGTTTGCTCAATAATTTTTGAATCATTATCACTTAATGCTCCTGTAAAACTTAAGCTTGAAAGAAGTATCAATACAATTAAAATAGTAGCAAGTGTCCAAGTACTTTTGTCTAAAAAATCAGTTGTTTTTTGTACACCACCTAGCATTTGTGAACCACCTACTGTAGAAGATAATCCGCCGCCTTTAGGGTTTTGAACCATTATTACTACGATTAATAGGAAACAAACGATTGTTATTAAAACTAAAAAAATTGAAAATGTGCTCATTGCTTAATTGTTATAATTATTTTGTTGTAAAATCTTAATATCTGAGATACGGTCTACAAAGAAACTACTTTTTTCTGGATATTTCAAAATTAATATTTGATAAGCTTGAATCGCTTTTAGATATTTTTTTTGTTCTAAATATACCCTTGCTAAAGTCTCTGTCATCAGGTATGAATTATCATCTTTATTTAGATCGAAAGTAACCGTGGATATTACACCGTGTTTTACGGGCGGGATCTTTGGGCTGGTTTCTATAAACTTGTCGATTAGTTCCGCTTTTTTCTTTTTGGGATCGTCTATTGGTAAAGCTAGAGGGCTAATCTTATTCTCCGTTACTCTATCAATAGGCAGTTTTCTGGATAGTTGTAGCCATTCTTGGAAAGAATGTTTTTCATTTGCAGAGAAATCCAAAGGTTGACCCATAGCTAATTTTTCTTCAAATATCTTAGCGGTATCATCAGGTTGTCCTGGCAAAGCTTCCTTTATGGAAGTAAGAATTGATTGTTCTAAAGGATTTGTTTTGTATTCTAATTTTTCTTCGGGAATAATTATTTTACTATTGATTACTTGGATATCTAGTAGCTCAATTGTTTTTTTGTCATAAAAGTCTTTTTGTATTGCAGTAAAAGTGTCTGATGTAATAAAATCAAACAAAACGACTCTATCTGTGGTGTGCGCTGCGGTAACTTTAAGTGCGTAATTATATTTGAAACTATTAAGGTTGTAAAGTCCTTTTAATGATAAGGCTCTGGCGCTTTGAAAATAAGGGAATTCATCCAGTACTTTTTCCAATGCAGCCGTTTGCTTCTCATTGATAGCATTTGGTTTATTAATCAGATAAGTATAATCAGTTACATTCATAAAGGTTATTCGTTTGTTTTGTTATTCGTTTGTTTGTTCTCCGATTTACCGAATCAACAAATTACCGAATCAACACCTCATTTACCATTTAGCTAAAGATTCATTAAAGATATCTTGGGTTATTCTTTCAAAAATATCTTTCAAAGCACTGTTTAATCTAGATCCCGCCAATTGTTGTTCTGCGGGGTAATCGAAATAAAACTCAAATGTTTTTTCAAAATTATCTGCCTCTTTGTTTTTATTAGTAAACCTTACATTTACTCTTATTTTTAAACGGTTTTGCGCCGCTTTTTGATCGGCTGTTGCTGTCATTGGACTAATTCTGTAATCTACAATTTCGCCTTCATATGTTAAATCAGCTCCGTTTTTAACCAAATTTAAATTGGTTTGATTTTGGATTATGTCTTGCAAAGCAAGTGTAAAAGTTCGGTCTATTCCTGGCTCAATCAGTTCCGCGTTATTCTGAAAAAAATTGACTTGAAAGGTTTTTGCATCAATTTTTCCAGTTCCTGTAAAGTTATAAACAGAGCAACTGTTGATGCTGAATATAATTAGTATAAGAAGAATACGTTTTATGTGTTTCATTTTCTATTTTAAAAATTGTTCCGCCACTTCGCTAACGCTTGGGTCAAATATATTCATTTTCAATCAAATCATTACTGTCTATTTGATTGGTATACAATAACTACAAATCAAATTGTTTAATTTTGCGATATAAAGTTCTTTCGGAAATTCCCAGTTCATCGGCTGCGGCTTTTCGTTTTCCTTTATTTTTTTCTAATGATTTTTTAATCATTTCAATTTCCTTCTGCTCTAATCTCAATATTTCTTCTTCCTCTTCGACAGTTTCTGCAAATAAATAGTTGTTATCATCATTTTCTTGATAACGTTCTTCTTTATTTTGAGAGGCAATCAAAGCGGTTCTTGGTTCTTCTTCAAAATCTATTTCGCTGTCATTCTCTTTAGAGCCGTATATTTTTGTAATTAAGTTTTTATTGGTTTCCTGAACTTTAGAACTGCCGTTTTCCATTAGTTCTAAAGTGAGCTTTTTCAAATCATGCAAGTCACTTTTCATGTCAAAAAGGACTTTGTACAAAATTTCTCTTTCGTTACTAAAATCGCTATCGTTTTTCTTGTTTTTGATTACCGATGGCAAATTACTTCCTTCAGCTGGCAAGTAAGATTGTAAAGTTGCAGCCGAAATTTCGCGATTTGTTTCCAATACGGAAATTTGTTCCGCGACGTTTCTCAACTGTCGAATATTACCACTCCAACGAAATTTTTGTAGAACAAGAACAGCACTTTCTTCTAATTTTAATGGTGGCATTTTGTATTTATTCGCAAAATCTGAGGCAAATTTTCTGAATAACAAATGAATATCTTCTTTTCGCTCTCGCAACGGAGGCAAAGTAATATCTACGGTACTTAATCGATAATACAAATCTTCACGAAATTTTCCTTTTTCGATGGCATTAAATAAATTAACATTGGTAGCAGCTACAATACGGACATCTGTTTTTTGCACTTGTGAAGAACCTACTTTTATAAATTCGCCATTTTCCAAGACACGTAGCAACCGCACTTGAGTAGTCAAAGGCAATTCACCTACTTCATCAAGGAAAATAGTACCGCCGTCAGCCACTTCAAAATACCCTTCGCGTGTGTTTGTTGCACCTGTAAAAGCGCCCTTTTCATGTCCAAAAAGTTCACTGTCAATAGTTCCTTCAGGAATTGCACCACAGTTTACAGCAATGTATTTTCCATGTTTTCTGTGAGAAAGCGAATGAATAATTCTAGGAATATTCTCTTTTCCAACGCCACTTTCACCAGCTACCAGTACCGAAATATCAGTAGGAGCAACTTGAATGGCTTTTTCTATGGCACGATTGAGCTTTGGGTCATTCCCAATAATCTCAAATCGTTGTTTTATAGCTTGAACTGATTCCATATATTTTTAATTTTACACGAATTTCGCAAATTATTAAAACTGATTTTGCGGTTTAAATAATGTATTCGATTCGTAATAATTATTGCGGTTTGGTTAAGGTGTCTTGTAAAGGGACTGTTTTCTCAACTTTTTGTTTTGGGAAATAGGTTCTGATGATATAGAATGTAGCTCCAAATCCAATTATAAAAGTGACTAAACCAATGATTATATTTTTTTTTAACATTTTACTCTTTTAAAATTTTGGGTATGAATTTAAATTTCAGCTAATTTTTTTAATTCATTTCACTAAACCCAATTGCTTCTCCTTTTAAAGTTCCGCTGGTACAACTCAAAATTCTGACATTTACAAAATCTCCTATATTATAATTCTCCTTTGGAAAAACAACGGTAATACTTTGTGAATTTCTTCCAGAAAACTCTTCTTTAGATTTTTTGGAAACTTTTTCTACCAAAACTTCTACGGTTTGACCAATGAATTCTTCACTGCGCAACCAAGCATGTTTTTGTTGTAAATCAACAATTTCCTGTAATCTTCTTGCTTTCGTTTCTTCTGTTACATCATCTTCCATTTTTCTTCCTGCTAAAGTTCCCGGACGTTCAGAATACGAATACATATAACCAAAATTATACTTTACATATTCCATCAAGCTCATTGTGTCTTGATGATCTTGTTCGGTTTCTGTTGGAAAACCAGCAATCATATCTTGCGAAATAGATCCATTCGGAATAATAGTTCTGATTTTGTCAATCAAAGTCATATATTGTTCACGCGTATGCAAACGATTCATTTCTTTCAGGATTCTATTGCTTCCAGATTGGACCGGCAAGTGAATGTGCTTGCATATATTAGAATATTTTGCAATTACGTGCAAAATACTCTCGTGCATGTCCTGCGGATTTGATGTCGAAAATCGGATTCTCATTTTTGGAAAACCAACAGCGACCATTTCCAATAATTGGTCAAAATCTACAGCCGTAGCTTTTTGCATTTCGGTTGCGTTTTCAAAATCTTTTTTCAAACCGCCACCATACCATAAATAACTATCCACATTCTGACCTAAAAGTGTAATTTCCTTAAAACCTTTGTCCCACAAATCCTGAATTTCCTTCATGATACTTTGCGGCTCACGGCTGCGTTCTCGTCCTCGGGTGAAGGGCACCACACAAAACGTACACATATTATCGCAGCCACGGGTAATAGAAACCAAAGCCGTAATTCCGTTACTCATCAATCGCACCGGTGAAATATCACCATAGGTTTCGTCTTTTGACAAAATCACGTTAATCGCATCTCGACCTTCTTCCACTTCTTGCAAAAGGTTCGGTAAATCTTTATACGCATCAGGACCTACAACTAGGTCTACAATTTTTTCTTCTTCCAGAAACTGACTTTTCAATCGCTCCGCCATACAGCCTAAAACGCCCACTTTCATCTTTGGATTAATACGCTTCACGGCATTGTATTTCTCTAGACGTTTCCGAATCGTTTGCTCTGCTTTGTCCCTAATCGAGCAGGTATTCACCAAAACTAAATCGGCTTCTTCCAGAATTTTCGTAGTGTTATATCCGTTTCCGGATAATATAGAAGCTACAATTTCGCTGTCCGAAAAATTCATCGCGCAACCATAACTCTCTATAAAAAGTTTTTTAGTATTCTCGGGTTTATGTTCTAGAACAAGACTTACGCCTTGTTTATTTTCTTCAATAATCTTTTCCATCCTATATTTTCAAAGCGCAAAGATAAGGGAATTTCAATAAATATGACAAGATGTCAGATGAAGAATTAACAATGTTTTGTGTTTTTAATTTAGCTTCATCTGTATCATAATGATGCTCTATTTTATTATATCATTTGTTCAACTGTTGTGAATTCTTGGTGCTTCGGTTATTACAATTTAATGTTCTAACATACATCTGACTTTGTCGCCCAAGTTGTTGGTTAATTTTATTTACTAATAACTATTAAAATTTAAGCTAAGGATTTAAGTTAAATTTTTCTCAAAATAGTGAAAATCAATTGTTTGTGAGTTAGAATAATGTAATTTTAAAGTAGCTAACTCAAAAAAGAGGAGCAAATTTGAAAATTTGATTTGAGGAGATGTTTTGTAAAATTAAATCGGATTAAGAACTTAAAAATCTTTGATCAATTTAAGTTCAAATTAGAATAAAAACAAACAACAAAGTAATAAGAAAGTCATCAATATTGTATTAGTAAAGAATCGTACAGAGTAAATTTTTTTTAAAAGACGATTTTTTTTCATTTTTCTTATTTAAGAGCATTTTAATAAATTAATATTTTAATACAAATTTTTAAAAAACAATCAAGATGGAAAAAATAATTTTTGCCAGTGTAGCGCTATGCTGTTCAATGTGTTTATTCGCACAATTGGATTCGACTAAAAATAAAATGCATCAGGGCGATAAAGACCACCATCGCATGACTGTAGACATGCCCCATCAGGATAAGTACCAATCCTATCCTGATGGGGTGATGATGAAAAACGGAAAAATGATGATGGTTAAAGACGGAAAAATGACGGTGATGAATCAGGATATGACTTTGAGTAATGGCATTAAAATAATCGGTGACGGAACGATAATGAAAAAAAATGGGACAAAAATGATGATGAGAGAAGGCCAACGCATGGATATGTCGGGTAACATTACAACTACAAAAACACAAAAGATTATTAGTAGAAAAACTTCTGCTAAGCAAAGTTCTACGAATACTAAAAAAAATAAAGATATGTATTTGATCCCTAATGATAAATTAAAAAAAGACACTCTAAAATAATAATTTTAATAATTCTAATCTTAAATTAAAAACAATGGACACAGAAAGAAATCAAGACCAAGCTGAAAAAACTAATTCAGAAAAAGGTATGCTAACAGGAATGTTTTCAGATCGCGAAAGTACAGAGAAGGCTTACAATTCTCTTCACGAAAGAGGTTATACAAAGGATGATATTAATTTAATTATGTCTGACGAAACTCGTAAAAAACATTTCTCTGGTGATGTTAAAGAAACAGTAATAGGCACTAAAGCGGCCGAAGATGCAGGAAAAGGTTCCGCTATCGGTGGTGCTGTTGGTGCTGTTGTGGGTGTTATAGCTGCGCTGGGAACCAGTCTAGTTATTCCCGGTTTGGGGTTACTGGTAGCCGGACCTCTAGCTGCGGGTTTGGCAGGTGCAGGTGCAGGTGGGATTGCGGGAGGAGTCATTGGAGCCTTGGTCGGTTCAGGAATTCCTGAAGAACGCGCTAAATTATATGAATCCGGAGTAAAAGAGGGGCACATCGTTATGGGAGTTCATCCACGTAATGAGGAGGATGCCAGTCATATTGAACAGTCTTGGCGCGAAAATAAAGGACAAGAAATATATCGTTAAATAAACGTATAATATTTGGGGAGGCATTTATAATGCCTCCCCAAATATTTAAATAAATCTCTGATTTTAGTTATAAGAAATCATAGTTTTTTAAACAATATGAAGAATCCATAAGGAAAATAATTCTTAAATTCTAAGAATTGACCGCAATCATTTATATTGATTTAATTGTTGAAATTTTATAGAGTTCACAATAACCAAACCTGTATTTCAACAAGAAATTTGACTTTTAAAATTTAAAAAAACTTAAAATTTAAAAAAAAAAGATACTTTTGTCCCAGAAAAATAGAGCAATGGCAAAGAATTTAGTTATAGTTGAGTCCCCTGCAAAGGCAAAAACAATCGAGAAATTTTTAGGAAGTGATTTTCAAGTAGAGTCCAGTTACGGACATATTGCTGACTTACCCTCCAAAGAAATTGGGGTAGATGTGGAAAATGGTTTCAAACCCAAATACGAAGTTTCTGCCGATAAAAAAGCATTGGTGACCAAATTAAAGACTTTAGCAAAAAAAGCCGAAATGGTTTGGTTAGCAAGTGATGAGGATCGCGAGGGTGAGGCTATTTCTTGGCATCTTGCCGAAGAATTAAAATTAGACAAAAAGAAAACAAAGCGTATCGTTTTTCACGAAATTACTAAAACAGCGATCCTGAAAGCGATTGATAATCCACGAGAAATCGATTATAATTTAGTTAATGCGCAACAAGCACGTCGTGTATTAGACAGATTAGTTGGTTATGAATTGTCTCCTGTTTTATGGAGAAAAATAAAAGGTGGACTTTCTGCCGGGCGCGTACAATCGGTTTCCGTTCGTTTGATTGTAGAGCGCGAAAGAGAAATTCAGAATTTCAAAGCCGTAGCGACGTATTCTATTGTAGCAGAATTCACTAATGAAGCAGGGAAAGCATTTAAAGCAAAACTGCCTAAAAATTTCAATACAAAAAAAGAAGCCGAGGCTTTTTTAAATAAAAATATCGGTTCTAACTATAAGGTCTCCGATTTAGAAACGAAGCCTACCAAAAAATCACCAACTGGACCTTTTACGACTTCAACTTTGCAACAAGAAGCAGCTCGTAAATTGTATTTGCCTGTTGGAATTACCATGCAACTCGCACAACGTTTATACGAAGCTGGACTGATCACGTACATGAGAACGGATAGTGTGAACTTATCCAAAGATGCGATGGAAGCTGCTCAGGCAGAAATAATCAAATCCTATGGAAAAGAATTCTCTAAACCTCGAACTTTTGTTAATAAAAGTAAAGGCGCGCAAGAAGCACACGAAGCAATTCGTCCTACAGATATGTCGCGTCATACAGTAGACATCGATAGGGATCAAGCGCGTTTGTATGATTTGATTTGGAAAAGGACATTGGCTTCGCAAATGAGCGACGCAAAATTGGAACGTACTAACGTGAAAATTGAGGCGAACAATCATGGCGATATTTTCTCAGCATCCGGTGAAGTATTGCTTTTTGAAGGTTTCTTAAAAGTATACTTGGAAGGTCATGACGACGATGAAGAAGAGCAAGAAGGCATGTTGCCAGCGATGAAAATCAATGAAAAACTAGGGAATAATTACATTACAGCGACAGAAAGATATTCTCGTGCAGCTGCAAGATATACGGAGGCTTCGTTGGTGAAAAAATTAGAGGAATTGGGAATTGGTCGTCCTTCTACCTATGCGCCAACGATTTCTACGATTATCAACAGAAATTATGTAGAGAAAGGAAATCTTGACGGACAAGAACGGAATTATACACAACTGACTTTACAATCTGGAAAAGTAGGAGAGAAGTTGCTGAAAGAAAATACAGGATCTGACAAAGGAAAATTAGTTCCGACAGATATTGGAACTATCGTTACTGATTTCTTGGTTAAAAATTTCGGAAATATTCTGGATTATAATTTCACGGCAAAAGTGGAACAGGATTTTGATGAAATTGCTGAAGGAAATATTGAATGGACAAAAATGATGCAGGAGTTTTACGATAATTTTCACCCAACGGTAAAAGATGTCGAGGCCAATGCAGAGCGTGAAAGCGGTGAAAGAATTCTGGGAACAGATCCCAAAACAGGAAAACCGGTTTCTGTTCGTCTAGGTAAATTTGGACCAATGGCTCAAATTGGAGCTGCAGATGATGAAGAGAAAAAATTCGCCAGCTTAATGACAGATCAAAATATTGGAAATATAACTTTAGAGGAAACTTTGAATTTGTTTTTGTTGCCTAAAAATCTTGGGAATTATAAAGACGAGGAAGTTGAAGTGAGTAATGGTCGCTATGGTCCTTACATTCGTCACGGAGCAGCATTTGTTTCTTTGCCAAAAGGCGAAAACCCTTTGGATATAGATTTAGAAAGAGCAAAGGAATTAATTGACGAAAAAGCATTAGCTGATGCGCCTATTGCGGTTTATAAAGGTGAGGGTGTTCAAAAAGGTGTAGGTCGTTTTGGTCCTTTTATCAAATGGGACGGTTTGTTTATTAACGTAAGCAAGAAATATGATTTTGATAATTTGTCACAATCCGATGTGGAAGCTTTGATTGAAGATAAATTGCAGAAAAATATAGACAAGGTTTTGCATAATTGGGAAGACGAAGGGATTTTAGTTGAAAAAGCCCGTTGGGGACGTTCTGTGATTACCAAAGGAAAAATCAAAATTGAATTGAGTAAGGATGTTGATGCCACAAAATTGACATTAGCCGAAGTTCAGGAAATGATTGCAAAAAAAACACCTGCTAAAAGAGTAGCTGCTAAAAAAACACCAGCGAAGAAAGCTGTAGCAAAGAAACCAGCCGTTAAGAAACCGGCGGTAAAAAAGTAAAAAACAATAACTAATTCCAGTTTAATTTCTCTCTCGCTCAGGAGAGAGTTGGCGATAGGATAAAAAGAAATAAATGGAATTTGATTTTCTAAAACCGGTAGATAATGAAATCCTTGACTATATAAGCGGATTGACTTCTCAGCAATTGGGGAGTAAAATTGTTTTGCATACTAAAGATCAATTTCCAGATTTAAACAAGATTAAAATTGCTGTAATAGGCGTTTTAGAAAATCGTGGCGATAAAAACGCAATTTCCGACATCGATTTAATACCGGTAAGGAAAGAGTTATACGGATTGTTTCCCGGGAATTGGGATGCCTCTATTGCTGATTTAGGCGATATTCTTGCTGGGAATTCGAATGATGACACTTATTTTGCACTGAAGAAAGTAGTAGCAAGTTTAATCAAGAAAAAGATTATTCCTATTGTTATTGGAGGCTCTCAGGATTTAACGTATGCACTTTATAGAGCTTATGATGATTTAGAGCAGATGGTCAACTTGGTTTCTATTGATAATAAATTTGATTTTGGAAAAGAAAATGAAGATGTTTCTGACTCTTCTTATTTGACAAAAATAATTATTGATGAGCCTAACAATCTATTCAATTATTCTAATATAGGTTATCAAACGTATTATAATTCGCAAGAGGAGATTGATTTGATCGAAAAATTATTTTTTGATGCGTATAGATTAGGTGAGATATCTAATAATATTTCTCTGTCGGAACCTGTTTTCAGAGATGCAGATTTAGTAAGTATTGATTTGACGGCTATTAAATCGTCCGATTCAGGAAATTTTATTTCGTTTACGCCAAATGGGTTTAATGGAAAGGAAATTTGTTCGTTATCCAGATATGCAGGGATAAGTGATAAGGTTTCATTGTTGGGGATTTTTAATCATAATAATTCAGCACAGGAATCGGTCATAATAGCACAAATAATTTGGTATTTTATTGAAGGATTTCATTATCGTTCCTATGAGTATCCTTATGGGAGCAGAGAGAATTATATTAAATACATAGTTCCATTAGAAGAAGAGGAACTTGTATTTTATAAAAGTGATAAAACCGATCGTTGGTGGATAGAGATTCCTTTTATTTCTAACGGTAATAATAAACTAAAAAGAAATACGTTATTACCATGTTCCTACGATGAATATTTATTAGCATGCAATCAAGAATTACCAGAAAGGTGGTGGAAAGCACAAAGAAAAAATATAGTATAGTTTTTTGGCTTTATTAACGAAATTTTATAAAAAACAGCTTGTTTAGTGATAAAAGATTGTTTTTTAAAGAAATAATAAATAGGTTTACACACTTAAAAATAATGAATAGATAATCCAAATTTATATGAAGAAGTTCATTGCATTTACGGCAATATTGACCCTATTAATTGGCTGTGGTAAATCAGGCGACAAAGGAGAACTAGTTGGTGTTAATGGAGGAAAATGGCATCCTGAAAAACCTTATGGAATGACTTTAGTTCCAGGAGGTGCTTTTATTATGGGTAAATCAGATGATGATTTAGCTGATGTTGAAGATGCTCCGACAAAAACAGTTACTGTTCGTTCTTTTTACATGGACGAAACTGAAATCACCAACAGTGAATACCGCCAATTCGTAGAATGGGTAAAAGATTCAACAATGAGAGTTCGTTTGGCAATTCTTGCGGACGAAAGTGGGCAGAAAGCAGGTGATGGAAAAGGAAAAGGTAAGAATTCCGGCAGTATTGGTGATTTTGCTTTTAACGATTCAGATCCTGAAAAAATGACTGCGTACGACAAGTATATGTATGATAATTATTACAGCATAGGAACCGCTGATGATCCTTACGCGGGTAGAAAACTGAACAAAAAAGTTAAACTTATAAAAGATACTAAGTTGTATCCTGATGAGTACTATACGGAAGTGATGGATTCTATGTATTTGCCTATAGAAGCGTCTTATAATGGATTGCGTACCATTGACGTGAATAAATTAAAATTCCGCTATTCTTGGATGGATATTCAGGCGGCAGCCAAAGCAAAAGTTGGAAAAAGAAAAGATTTTATAAAAACCGAAGAAGTGAATGTGTATCCTGACACAACGGTCTGGATTAAAGATTTTGCTTACTCGTACAATGAACCAATGCACAATGACTATTTTTGGCATAAAGCATACGGTGATTACCCGGTTGTAGGGGTAAAATGGACACAAGCCAAAGCTTTTTGTGCTTGGAGAACGCTAAATAAAAATACTTATATAAAATCTAAAAAGAAGGGTCATGATTTAATCAATTCTTTTAGATTGCCTACTGAAGCGGAATGGGAATATTCAGCAAGAGGTGGTTTAGAATCGGCGACATATCCTTGGGGAGGTCCCTACACTAAAAATGACAGAGGTTGTTTTCTTGCTAATTTCAAACCAAACAGAGGAGATTACGCAGCAGATCAAGCTTTGTATACTGTAGAAGCAAAATCGTATGAGCCAAATGGTTATAATTTATACAATATGGCTGGAAATGTATCGGAATGGACGGATTCATCTTATGATCCAAACGCTTACGAATATGTTTCTTCAATGAATCCAAATGTATTAGATGCTTCAAATAAACGTAAAGTTGTTCGTGGAGGTTCATGGAAAGATGTTTCTTACTTCCTACAAGTAAGTACTAGAGATTTTGAATATGCTGATTCTGCAAGAAGTTTTATTGGATTTAGAACCGTTCAAGATTACATGGGATTACAAACTACTGGAAACGGTAAAAAAGCGAAATAAAATAAAGAGACCAAATCAATCTATCAAATAAACCTAAAAAACAATATCATGGGATTACTAAGCAAAAAACAAATGAATTTCGCATACGGAATGGGAGCAGCAGTTGTTATCATTGGTGCATTATTTAAAATAACTCATATCGAATTTGGAGTTATAACAGGAAATTTAATGTTAACTATAGGTTTAGTTGTTGAGGCATTGATTTTTGCTCTTTCTGCATTTGAACCAGTTGATGAAGATTTAGATTGGACGTTAGTTTATCCAGAACTTGCCAATGGTAAAGCTACGGGTCCTAAGAAAGCTAAAATAGAAACTCCTTCTGATGCTCAGGGATTGTTATCTCAAAAATTAGATGCGATGTTAAAAGACGCTAAAATTGATGGTGAATTGATGGCTAGTTTAGGAAGTAGTATTAAAAATTTCGAATCAGCTGCAAAAGGGATTGCTCCAACTGTAGATTCGATTAATTCTACTAAAAAATACAGTGAAGAATTGACTTTGGCAGCAGCCCAAATGGAATCTTTAAATAGTTTATATAAAATTCAATTGCAAAGCGCTTCAAGAAATGCACAAATAAATGAAGAAGTTGCGGAGAATAATTTAAAATTGAAAGACCAAATGAAGTCTTTGACATCTAACTTGTCATCATTAAATAATGTATACGGCGGGATGCTTTCTGCAATGAATAACAAAGGATAATTATTTTCAAACTATAAAAAAAAAATAAACTAATTAGTAGAAAATATGGCAGGAGGAAAACTAACCCCTAGACAGAAGATGATAAACCTAATGTACTTGGTTTTTATCGCGATGTTAGCATTAAATATGTCCAAAGAAGTATTATCTGCCTTTGGAATTTTGAATAATAAAATAGTAGAGTCTAACTCTATAACAGATACAAGAAATCAATCTTCTTTTGAACAATTGTCTCAAAAAGCGGTAGATCAGCCTGGTCAATTTGGCGATAAAAAAGCTAAAGTAGAGAAAATTAGAGCAGTTTCTAAAGAATTTAATGATTACATAGAAAACATTAAAACGACGGTTACTAAAAAATTCGTGAGAGATGCCGAAGGGAATTTGCCTTACGAACAAATGGATAAGGGAGATTTAATTGACAGAATGTTTTTTACAGGAGATAGAGTTTCTAAGCAAGGTCAGGAGTTTTTGGATAAAGTAAATAATTATTCTGTTCAGATCAAACAAATTGGAGGAAGCTCAGTTGCCGAGTCAGAGATGAAAAAAATCGAAGCCCGGTTTGCAACGAATCCTGTTTATTCTGAAAAAGCAGGAGCTAAATTAGCTTGGATAGATTACAATTATAAAGGATACCCACTTATTGCTACAATTACTAAATTGTCCCAATTGCAAGCGGATATTAAAACTACCGAAAGTGATGTTATGACAGGGATGTTTCAATCAGACTTGGTTGCTGCAGCTTCTCTTACTGCTTATCAACCGATAGTTGTTCTTGAGAAGTCTGTTTTCTTTCAAGGTGAAGCAGTTAAGGGAAAAATTATATTAGGTAAGTTTGATCCATCATTAAAAGCTAAATCAGTAATTGTAAATGGTTCAAGTGTTGCAGCTCAAGCCGGCCAAGCTAATTTCTCTTTTGGAGCGGGTAGTATAGGAGAACATCCAATCAGCGGGTCTTTTAATTTTGATGAAAATGGTAAAGTTGTAAGTTTATCTATTAAAGATAAATACGTTGTTGTAGCGAGACCAAAATCGGCCACAATTTCTGCGGATAAAATGAATGTTGTTTATAGAGGTGTTGTAAATCCTATGACAATTTCTTTTGCCGGGGTTTCAGCTGATAAAGTATCCGCTTCTGCTCCTGGATTAAGTTCAGCTGGTGGAGGAAAATATAACATGAGTCCAGGCGGAGGAACAGAAACCGTTATTAATGTGACTGCTACGCTTCCTGATGGTTCTAAAGTATCGGATAAAAAATCGTTTAGAATTAAAGGTATTCCGGGTCCTGCTGGAACAATCAGAGGAGAAATGGGAGTGGTCAAAGGTCCTAAATCAAACTTAGAAATTGCAACAATCGGAGCAAAATTGGTAGATTTTGATTTTGAAGTTGGATTAAATGTAGTGGGATTTAATTTTAAAGTGACAGGTCAACCTACTGTAGTAGTTCCCGGTAACAAATTAAATGCGCAATGCAAAGCAGTTCTTTCTAAAGTAGGAAGAGGGGATCAGGTAACTATTTCTGAAATTAAAACTAAACTTGTTGGAGCAGGTAGTTATTTATTGCCTAGAACGGCTCCGGTAATTTTTGAAATACAATAGTAAGTATGTTTTAAGCAAAACATACTTCAATAACTTATTATGATATAATGATGAATGTAAGAAATTTTTTAATAGCTATTATCTCTGTCACTGGGAGTTTTGCATCTGTAGCACAATCTAATTTGCTTAATGCTAAAACACCGGATCAAATTGGCCTAAAAAGCGCTGCGCAACTTATTTCGGATAATGACAAGCCTTTGGCATACGGTTATGTTCACGATAGAGATGTATTGATGGGTAAAACAACTTGGGAAATTATTGATCTTAGTGAAAAGATAAATTTCGCTTTATATTTTCCAATTGATACCGCGAATATTGGTTCTGACAGACGTTCGTTATACGATGTATTGACAAAAGCAATGAAAAATGGTAAAATTACTGAAGTTTATACGGATAGTTATTTTAATACTAAAAAATCACTTAAAGACATTCAGGGTTCACTTTCCCGAATTGACACTACCGATGTTGGTAGAGAACAAATAAATGCAGGTCAAGCAGTAGCGGCTGAGAATATCTTGAAACAAGATTTAACAGCACAGGATGTTACTGCATATAAAATCAAGGGATATTGGTATTTTGATAAACGTCAAAGTGAACTGAAATATCGTTTGCTAGGTATTTGTCCAGTAACACCGGATGTATACACTATGAATAGTGATGAGAAAGATTATATCGAATTGTTTTGGG
The DNA here is from genome assembly GCF_042787335.1 of Flavobacterium fructosi. Lineage (NCBI taxonomy): Bacteria > Pseudomonadati > Bacteroidota > Flavobacteriia > Flavobacteriales > Flavobacteriaceae > Flavobacterium > Flavobacterium fructosi. The sequence continues at coordinate 350,061 of NZ_JBHZQA010000001.1, forward strand.
TATTTTTCCCAGCGGCTAGGGAAGTTTTGCATGAAGCGAAAGCTTTCAATGATAAAAATTCTGCTATGCCTGTTTCTTTCGATCAAATTTTGAATTCAAGGCGTTTTAATAGTACAATCTACAAAGAAGAAAACATCTATGGAGATAGAGCGATTAAAGATTACATGAAAGATAATGCGCAGAATCAATTACTAGAATCGGAAAGAGTAAAAGAAAAAATTCGAAATTTTGAACAAGATATGTGGAATTACTAATTTTCATATTAAAGGAACTCTTGCTGTAACGGTAAGAGTTTTTTTATTTTAATAATCTTACCTTTGTGTCTTTTATAAGGTATCGCTACAAATGATTGATTATTTAATAATAGGTTCGGGATTAGCAGGAATTTCATTTGCAGAAACAGCTTTGCAACATGATAAATCCATTTTTGTATTTGATAATAATTCACAAAATTCCTCAAGGATTGCAGGAGGTTTATACAATCCTGTTATTTTAAAGCGCTTTAGTGAAGTATGGCTTGCTCAGGAGCAATTAGTACTCATGAATGATTTTTATTCTGTTTTAGAAGAGAAATTGAAAAGTAAAATAGATTTTAAGAAGCCAATTTTAAGAAAATTTTTCTCAGTTGAAGAACAAAATAATTGGTTTGCTGCCTCCGATAAAATAATGCTGGCTCCTTTTCTTTCCACTGAATTGATTCATAAAAAATTTCCGGGAATTGATTCTCCATATGGTTATGGTGAAGTTCTGCAAACTGGTTACGTGGATACGGCAATGCTGCTGGATAAGTACAAAGAATATTTAAATAATGAGAAATTAATTGAAGAGGGAGCTTTTGATTATGATGCTTTGGAGGTTGGCGACATTAGTATTAGATATAAAAAGATAGAGGCAAAACATATTATTTTTGCGGAAGGCTTTGGAATGCATTCTAATCCCTATTTCAAAAATTTGCCATTAGACGGTACAAAAGGAGAACTTTTTATCATTAAAGCTTCAGGGCTTGATTTAGATGTAATCGTTAATACAAGTGTGTTTATTCTTCCTCTGGGTAATAATTTATTCAAAGTTGGTGCGACATACAATTGGAAAGACAAAACAGATTTTCCAACTCAAGAAGGGAAAGCAGAATTAATCGAAAGAATTAAAGAGATTATCACCTGTGATTTTGAAATTGTGGAACATTTTGCAGGAGTTCGACCAACGGTCAGAGACAGAAGACCATTAGTAGGAACACATTGTGATTATGACAGAGTTCATATTCTTAATGGATTAGGTACAAGAGGAGTAATGCTAGGTCCTTCAATGGCGAAATCGTTATTTGACTTAGTAGAATTTAATACCCCCTTAAACAAGGAAATTGATATTAGACGATTTCTGTCTAAAGACAAGAAATAATGTTATTTTAAATTTGTCTTTGGATCGTATGAAACGAACATGTTGATATAGATATTTCTTGACCATCGTAAAACAAATGGGAACAATACGATAAGTGACACAATTATAGTAATAAAAGCCACTTTTATTGAAGCACTAAAAAAGAGATAAGAAATAATAAAAGCTGCAATTCCAATTCCGACATTTAAGCCGTAACTGACATACATCGCGCCGTAAAAAAACGAAGGCTCAATTTGATATTTAAATCCACAGTGGGTGCAATTTTCATGCATTTTTAAGATTTTATCGAGATGCAACGGATTTTTATCCAAATACATACTCTCATTCTGACATTTAGGACAAGTTCCTGTTAAAATACTATTTAGTTTGGATCCTTTTTTTAACATTTGCAAAAATTTTTAACAAAGGTACATTTTTAGAAAAGGTACCAGTGTAACATTATCACAAATTATGCTTAATATACACAATTTATCTGTTTCTTTTGGAGGTTCTTATTTGTTTGAAGAAGTCACCTTTCGTTTGGGTGCAGGTGATCGAGTTGGTCTCGTTGGTAAAAACGGTGCTGGAAAATCCACCATGCTTAAAATTCTAGCAAGAGATTTCGCTCCTGACTCTGGAAGCATCGCTCAGGAGAAAGAAGTTCGGATGGGATTCCTGCGTCAGGATATAGATTTTGAACAAGGGAGAACGGTGCTTGAAGAAGCTTATGAAGCTTTTACAGATATTAAAATTGTAGAAAATAAACTAGCAGAAATTAATCATTTATTAGTTACTCGTACCGATTATGAGAGCGAGGAATACAGCCAAATCATAGAAGATCTGTCGGACTACACCCACCGTTTTGAATTATTAGGGGGTTATAATTATGTTGGAGACACAGAAAAAATTCTTCTTGGTCTAGGTTTTAAAAGAGAAGTGTTCAATAATCAAACCGAAACTTTCTCGGGAGGTTGGAGAATGCGTATTGAGCTAGCTAAACTACTGTTGCAGGCAAACGATGTATTGCTACTGGATGAGCCTACGAATCACTTGGATATCGAGAGTATCATTTGGTTGGAAAGTTTCTTGCGAAATTATCCCGGTGTAGTGGTGATTGTTTCACACGATAAAATGTTTTTGGATAATGTGACTAATAGAACTATTGAGATCTCACTGGGTAAAGCGTACGATTTCAACAAACCCTATTCTCAATATTTAGAGTTGCGTCATGAAATTCGGGAGAAACAATTGGCAACACAAAAAAATCAAGCCAAAAAAATTGAAGAAACCGAGAAATTAATTGAGAAATTCCGTGCCAAAGCGTCTAAAGCTTCGATGGCACAATCTATGATTAAGAAACTCGATAAAATAGAACGCATCGAAGTCGATGAAGATGACAATTCTGTGATGAATATCACTTTTCCTGTTTCAAAAGAACCAGGCAGAGTAGTTGTCGAGGCTGAAAATGTAACCAAAAGTTATGGTGATAAAACCATTTTGAAAGATATTAATCTCTTAGTGGAGCGTGGAAGCAAAATTGCTTTTGTGGGACAAAATGGCCAAGGGAAATCAACATTTATCAAAGCAATTGTAAACGAATTTGAATACCAAGGAACGATAAAGTTGGGTCATAACGTACAGTTAGGTTATTTTGCGCAAAATCAAGCGGAATATTTGGATGGTGAAATTACCTTGTTGCAAACCATGGAAGATGCTGCTGCTGATACAAACCGAATGAAAGTGCGCGATATGCTGGGTTCTTTCTTGTTTCGTGGTGATGATGTAGATAAAAAGGTAAAAGTCCTTTCCGGGGGTGAAAGAAACCGTTTAGCGCTATGTAAATTGCTTTTGCAACCAATCAATGTTTTATTGATGGATGAGCCTACCAATCACTTAGACATTAAATCCAAGAATGTTTTGAAAGCGGCTTTGCAAAAATTTGGAGGAACCTTATTGCTGGTTTCTCACGATAGAGATTTCTTGCAAGGGATGTCAAATTTAGTTTACGAATTTAAAGATCAAAAAATAAAAGAATATTTAGGGGACATAAACTATTTCTTGGAACAACGTAATTTAGAGAATATGCGAGAAGTTGAGAAAAAAGATGCAATAAAAGCTTCTGCACCAAAAGAAAGCAATAAAACTTCCTATGAAGATCAGAAAAAGAGTAAAGCATTGCAAAATAAATTGAGTAAAGTCGAGAGTCAAATCAAGCAACTGGAAAGAGACATTCAGAACGACGATAAAATGTTAGCTTCTAATTATGATAAACATATTGAGGATGCTAAATTTTTCATGGCATACAACAAGAAAAAAGCAGAATTAGATAAACTGCTGCTGGATTGGGAAATCGTGCAAGAAGAAATTGATAATTTTAGCTAATTCAGCTTTATGTTTTAATTTTGAGATTTCATAACTACTAGAAAAGTCACGTTTCTAATGTTTATAAAAGAACTTTTCTTGGTCTCTTTTTAAAAACAGGAAACCTGACTTTTTTGTTACCGTATTTCGTTAAAATAAAATCATTGTGAGGCAGTCTTGATTATAGAGTACATCGCAATATCAGACGCCTCTCAATTAAATCAAACCCATCATTTTTGAATGAGCGATAGCTTCTTTGCTATTTTTGAAATAACAAACGGACACATTTAAACTTTCGAGATTTTTTAAGATTACTTCTACTTTTTCTTTTTTGTGAAGTCCTGTTTGTCGGATATAAACTGCTTTTACAGTAACTGGAAATATTTTGCAAATTGCTTCGTACAGGAATGGATCGTGTTGCGAATCATCCCCCAGGAGTACATATTCTAAATTAGGATAGAATTCTAAAATGTGTTTTATTTTATCAAACTTATGGTTATGATTGCCCCTTCCCGTCATAAAAAAATCAGTAAGACTGGTTTTAATATCCTTCAATAATAATACTGCGCGTGGCAATTGATTAATTTCTGTAAATTTCACGATGAAACGATACAAATTCCATTCACTGCTGGACACATAAAAAAAGGCATTCTGTTCTTCTTTATTATTTCTTCCGGCTGAACTCAAAGCTTGGTAATGAGGTACAACATCTTCAAAAACCTTACGTTTATTAATGTTTTTAAATAATAGAATATATAGTTTTATCAACGGGTTTTCAGTTTTCGATACTAAAAAAGTGTCGTCAATATCAGATATAATTCCTAAATTCCCCTTGTGCGGGCGTATGTAACTTTCCGTTGTTGCTATAGTTTCATTTTCGTGAAGGATACTTACGGTGTAATCAATCCATCCATATTTTGTGTACTGGTCTAACGGGACACAAAATTTAAAATAACCGTCATTCAATGTTTTGGTGTGGATTTTTACATTATTGTGTTCTAAGTATACATCAGCGTTTGCCTGTGTTTTTATCTGAAACATTCGGATTACAGAAGCAGCATTTTTAAAATTTTTTTTTTGAAAATTGTAATCTTTGGTACTTGTTGGTCTAAAAACATGCCCCATCACAATTAACTCCTGCTCATTTGCATACCCTCGATATAATTTTAAAATAGGCTTCATTTATTGTACTTTTGATGGGAATTGTAACTTGGATTTTTTAATCATTAAATGTAGCTAAATTTTGAGAAAAAATATCATTATGGTTGTAAATCCTATTTCAGGAGATATTGATAAAGCTGAATTAACCGAAGGGGCTTTGTTTTTTGCTGAAAAAGAAAATCTTAACCTTGTAATTTATAATACTTCAGGAGTAAATGATATTGTAAATATAAAAACACTTTATAATACATATACACCAGAAAGAATCATCGTTGTTGGTGGAGATGGAACTATAAAAATGGTTGCCGAGGCAATGGAAAAAGAGAATGTTATTGTTGGAATTTTGCCTGCAGGTTCTGCAAATGGTCTGGCAGTTGATTTAGATTTGAATTTAACGCTGGACGAGAACCTTAAAATTGCGTTTCTCAATGATTATATAGAAATTGACGTTATTACTATAAATGATAAAATCAGTTTGCATTTGAGCGATTTAGGGCTTAACGCAGAGCTTATTAAAAACTATGAGAACGCAACAGTCCGCGGCAAATTGGGCTATGCACTGCAGGCGGTAAATACTTTAATAGATTTTGAGGGGCCTTTTACGGCAACAATAACCGCCAATAATCAAACTATAAATTGTGTTGCTACAATGATTGTTATTGCTAATTCTAAAAAATATGGTACGGGAGTTGTTATTAACCCTTTCGGCGTAATGAACGACGGAATGTTTGAATTGGTAATTTTGAAAAACTTAGATCTGTACGTTTTTGGACAAATTATAACCGGAAATATGCCGATTGAATCTAATGATGTCGAAATTATATCAACCAATCAAGCAGTTATAAAAACTAATTTTCCAGTAAGTTTTCAAATGGATGGGGAATATTGCGGCAAAGAAACGGAGTATAATGTTGAAATTTTACACAAACAAATGAAAGTGGCAATTCAATAGCTTTAAAAGCTTGTTTTATTTAAAAGGATTTCGTTCCTGCCAAATAGTATCCGGTTCTAAATATCTGAATATTTTAGACATATGAGAATTAATGATAGGATTACTATGAGATATAAATCCGTACATTTTTACTGGTTTTGCACCTACGGAACTTTTGATTTCCAGTGCCGTTCTTGCAAAAATAATTTCCTTGAAACCTTTGTTAATTGAATAAGCAATCATGTCGTACAACATGTTTAAATACAACATTTTTTCACGCTGAATACTTTCGTCGTAACCTAAAAAATAGGTATCCATTACATCTCCATTTTTAATTAGAGTATTGAATCCTATTAGTTTTTCATCAATAAAATAACCATAAAAAAGGAATTTTTCCTTAAAGATTTCTTTAAAGGTTCTAAAGTGATTTTTAGGTAGAAAGAAAGTGTTAAAAGGAGCATTTTTTGCTACATGAATGTACAAGTCATAAATGGTTTCTTCATATGCGATAATATCTTGAAGGTTCATTTTTCTTTTCTCAATCGCATCCGCTTTTTTCCTTGCTCTTTTATATTGATCCCTATATTTTTTTGAAAGGGAATTAATATAATCTTGCTCTGATTCCCATGCTTTATCTATGGTAAAAACCATATTGGGCTGTGTCGAGAATTGGTAGTTTTTTTTGAATTCGGAAATATCAAAGTTTTTCAGTTCCGCTTGGTTAAAATCTTTAAACGAGGTGATATGTATTTTTTTTCCTTTTGTTTCAAATAGTTTTTTTAATGCGGAGGAAGCCGTTTTTAAGGTTTTAATAGCCTGTTTTTTATCAATTTTGTCTAAAAAAGCGAAAGCATTTTGTCCCGTTAGCATATTGTTTCCAATCAATAAAACATTGGAGCAGAAATTCTTGAAAGCAAAATTTCTTAGGGCGGTTTTTATACATTTGTCTCGTTCTCCAAAAGATTCCAGTTTATTTAAATCTAAAAATTGAGAAACGGCAATACCGACCAAGAGATCATTTTTAAAAATCCCTATAAAATGACAAATCATATTTTCAGGAGATGATTTTTCTAATACTTGCAGATATTTTTTGGATAAAAATATAGTTGATGCAGCTAAATCATCCCAATTTACAGGAAGTTCATCTATTAAAGAGTAAATTTTATAAGAGTAAGATGGATTCAAATTGAATTTTAATATTTTGTCAAAAATAGTTAATAAAGTTAAAGTATTTTTATATGATTTGAAATTAACTAACTTTAGATACTAAATAAAAATAGTATGGAAAAGTATACAGATGAAAATATTCAATCCCAATTAAAAGACCTGAACGATTGGCAATTTATTGGCAATGCAATCGAAAAAAAATTTAAATTTTTAGATTTTACTCAAGCTTTGGGATTCATTGTTCAAGTGGGCTTAATGGCTGAGAAAAGAAATCACCATCCAGAATTATTGAACGTGTATAATAAAGTGTCAATTCGATTGAATACGCACGATGCCGATGGAGTTACTGAAAAAGATTTTGACTTAGCAAAAGCGATTGACAAGATATCGTAAGCTATATTTTTTAGAATAATGAAATATTTTTTTGGAAAGCAGATCCAAAGGAAATAAATGAATCAGTACTGCCAACACCCTCGATATTGTGTATTTGTTCATAAAGTACCTTTCTGAATTCTTCGTTATTGGCAGCTACAATTTTCAAAAAGAGTGCGTACTTACCAGATACAAAATGACATTCTACTACTTCTGGTATTTCTTTTAGTTTTTCAGCTATTGAATAAGCAAATCGGGCTTCTTTAGTGGCTATTCCGGTGTATGTAATAGTCTCATATCCAATTTCTTTAGGGTTTAATTGAACCGAAAAACCGCTGATAATTCCTGAATCTTGTAATTTTCGAATGCGCTGATGTACTAATGAATTGGAGATTTTTAATTCTTTGGCAATTTCAGAATAAGCAATTCTACCATCTGCGCTTAGCATCTTAATGATCTGTTGGTTAATGTAATCAATATTTTCATTGCGATTATTACGTGGCATAACACTGTTTTTTTATTAGAAAATTAAAATTGAATTTGACTTTATATTTATTAATTATCAGTTTTAAAACGGCATATTTTACAAACGAATGGATGCCTTTTAAAACAGAAAATGACGTTTTGATTATAATTCATTAAAACGAATGTAAGTAAGCTGTCAAATTTACACTTTAAGTAGGTTATATAGTCATATAATTTATAAAAATGCTAATATAGTGTAAATGTAGTTCTATACTAGGTAAATTTGTGTCATATTTACTAATCAATATTAGCATCATGAATAAAGATCTTTTACTATCGAAATTATGGGAACAATACACCAGTATTAGCCCGTCAGCCAAGAAAATTCATTCCCTATTAGAAGAAAAAGGAGAGAAAATTGAAAACGATCATATTGCGATCAGGACGTTTAATGATGCGCGCGTGAATATTGCCGTACTAGAAAAACCATTTGTAAAAGCTGGATATGTATCGAAAGGTAAATATGTTTTTGAATCAAAAAAATTGTTTGCAAGGCATTATGAACATGCGACTGATAGAACTGCTCCTAGGATTTTTATTTCAGAGTTAGAATTAGAAAAATGTTCAGAGGAGTTGCAATTATCAGTTAAAAAACTTTTGGATTCTTGTGATCAAAGTGTTTTTGAAAAGGAAGATTTAGTGCTAAGTGGCGCGGTTTGGAATGCAAATTCATTTGAAACCTACAACACTTTATTGGATGAATCGGAGTATGCTGCTTGGATGTATGTATATGGGTTTAGAGCGAACCATTTTACAATTAATGTAAATGCATTGACAAATTTTTCAAACTTAGAAGAATTAAATTCATTTTTAAAAGAAAGCAATTGGAGAATGAATGCTTCTGGTGGAGAAATAAAAGGAACTCCAGCGCAATTATTAGAACAATCAAGTACTTTAGCCGATTTAAATGCTATTAAATTTGATGAAGGGACTAAAGAAATACCTTCTTGTTATTATGAATTTGCACTTCGCTATCCAATGAAAAACGGAGATTTATATCAAGGATTTGTTGCGTCTTCTGCCGATAAAATATTTGAAAGTACGGATGTCAAATTGCAGAGTTAAAACCTTAGGTTTTGCTTGTATTTAAAAAGATATAGTAAAAATTTTTCTTTACAAGAGAACTTTTTTGATTATAAAACTCAATTATCCAGTTTTAGCCATAGCGCTAAAAGGGTGATTTGAAAATTAAAAAGAATACCAAATGAATCTTCAAAGTTTAGCGAGTCAATTAGAAGGGGAATTATTTTTTGATAAAACAATGCGCACGCTATACGCTACAGATGCTAGTGCTTATCGGGAAATGCCATTAGCAGTGGCAATTCCATCAACCCAAAACGACATTCAGAAGATAATTCAATTTGCCAGAGAAAATAAAGTCAGTGTTATTCCTCGCGCTGCCGGTACATCACTCGCTGGGCAAGTGGTGGGCAGCGGAATTGTGGTAGATATTTCTCAACATTTCACAAAAATTATTTCCTTAGACGAAACGAATAAAACAGTATGGGTTCAACCGGGTGTCATTCGTGATGAGTTGAATCTTTATTTGAAGCCCTACCAATTATTTTTTGGACCTGAAACTTCAACTAGTAATCGCTGCATGATTGGCGGAATGGTTGGGAATAATGCCTGTGGTGCCCGATCAATAATTTATGGTTCAACACGAGAACATTTGTTGGAAATTAAAGGTTTTTTGGCTGACGGAAATGAAGTTACATTTAATTCTTTGACCAACAAAGAATTTGAAGATAAATGCAATGGTATTAATGTAATAAGCCAGCTGGAGCAGAATATTTACCTTCAGGCCAAAACGATATTGTCAAATGAAGAGAACAGAAAATTATTTGATGAGAACTATCCCAAAAAATCTATTCCACGTCGCAATACAGGTTATGCGCTTGATTTATTGGGAGACAGTATGCCATTTGGGAACTTTACGGAAAAATTTAATTTTTGTAAATTAATTGCAGGATCGGAGGGGACCTTGTTTTTTTCTACTGCGATTAAGTTGAATCTTGTTGCTGCACTAAAACCTTTTTCAGGCTTGGTTTGTATACATTTTGATAGTATCAACGAATCTTTAATAGCAAATCTGGAAGCTTTAAAATTTCAACCTGATAGTATAGAGTTGATAGACCACTATATTTTAGACTGTACCAAAGAAAATATCGAACAAAGCAAAAATAGATTTTTTGTACAAGGCAATCCAAAAGCAATCTTGGTTGTAGAATTTTTGCGAGATTCTAAAGAAGAAATTATTGAAACAGCCCACAAAATGGAGGCTCAGATGAGAGCCAAAGATTTGGGTAATTATTTTCCAATTGTTTTTGGAGAAGATACAGTTAAGGTCTGGAATTTAAGAAAAGCAGGGTTAGGATTATTGTCTACTATCCCTGGTGACGCAAAAGCGGTTGCGGTAATAGAAGATACAGCCGTTGATGTAAATGATTTGCCAGGTTTTATTGAAGATTTTAACGCCATTTTAAAACAGCGAAATTTGCGCTGCGTGCATTATGCGCATGCTGCAACGGGTGAACTTCATTTACGTCCAATTATTGATTTGAAAACAGAAGAAGGAACGGCGCTTTTTAGAACTATTGCCACAGATATTGCCCATTTAGTTAAGAAATACAAAGGGTCGTTGAGTGGCGAACACGGGGACGGACGACTGCGAGGGGAGTTTATCTCATTGATGCTGGGAGATGAAATCTACCAACTGTTTAAAGAGGTAAAATTAACATGGGATCCATGGGGTGTCTTTAATCCGGGTAAAATTGTTGACACTCCGCCAATGGATACTTCATTGCGCTATAGTGCTGGGCAGGAAACGCCTATGCCTGAAACATATTTTGATTTTTCGGAAAACAATGGGATACTGCGAGCGGCCGAGATGTGCAATGGATCAGGTGATTGTAGAAAGACCGAAAAGAGCGGTGGAACGATGTGCCCGAGTTATATGGCTACGCGTAAAGAAAAACACAGTACGCGCGCTCGAGCCAATATGTTACGCGAAACGATAACCCATTCTGACAAGGAAAATAAATTTGATAGTGAAGCCTTGTTAGAAGTTTTGGATTTGTGTTTAAGTTGTAAAGGTTGCAAGTCTGAATGTCCTTCGAATGTAGATATGGCAAAATTAAAAGCGGAAACGCTGCAGCAATATTATGATAAAAACGGAATAAAATTCCGTTCAAGATTAATTGGCAATACACCAGTGATCAATAAACTATTTTCTAGTATTCCGGCAGTTTATAATTTTTCTACAAAGGGTTTTGTTGGAACTGTAATAAAGAAAATGACCGGTTTTTCTACCGAACGTAATTTGCCAATGATGCACAAAATAACCTTTTCAAAATGGATGAAAACCTATTCACAGGAAGGGAATTTTGATAAACCAACCGTGTACTTGTACAACGACGAATTTTTGAATTATTACGATGTTACTATTGGTCAGACTGCAGTTAAATTACTAAATCGCTTAGGTTATAAGGTAGAAATTCCGTCAATAGGAATCAGTGGAAGAACCTATTTATCTAAAGGTATGGTAAAAAAAGCCCGAGAAATTGCCGAGAAAAACGTCGTATCCGTTAGTCAAAATTTGCCTGATAATGCTTTTTTGATAGGAATAGAACCGTCGGCTATTTTAACTTTTAGAGATGAATATCCAGATTTATGCAGAGGGAATTTAAAAATAAAAGCGAAAGAAATAGCGAAGCGCACGTTTTTGATAGAGGAGTTTTTAGCAAACGAAACAGAAGCAGGGAGAATTACATCAAATTTGTTTACTGACAATGAAGAGCGTATTAGGATGCATGGACATTGTTTTCAAAAAGCATTGTCATCATTGGTACCATTAAAAAAAATATTATCTCTTCCTGTAAATTATAAAGTTTTAAATATTCCAAGCGGCTGTTGTGGTATGGCGGGGTCTTTTGGGTATGAAAAAGAGCATTATGAAATTTCTATGAATATTGGAGAACTCGTTTTGTTCCCTACAATTAGATCTGAAGAAACAAAAACTTTAATTTCTGCGTCAGGTACCAGTTGCCGTCATCAAATTTCTGATGGTACAGGTAGAGAGGCTCTGCATCCTGTGGAGATTTTGTATAAAGCACTACGATAATAAAAATTGCTCATATATGATTTTTGATTAACAAAACTATGAGCAGTAGAAATAAAAAATCTCGTGCTATTGTAAAAAAAGCACGAGATTACTTTAACTATTTTTTTATTTCCAGGCACATATAATGCCGCCCATAATCATAAAACATACTATCCAGAAACCGCCGGTTACCAGCGTATATTTAAAACTTCTTCTTTCGTACAGTGCATTTATTCCAATTAATGGTACGGCTAAAAATAATCCTGCCAAAAATCCGTGTAAAGCACCATGTTTGAAGGTTCTAAAAGCCATTCCATAATCTGCCATAAAAGCGACATAAGAAGGTTTGGCAATGCTGGCATCTCCTCCCACCATTCCTAAAGCACCCGTTTGATGGATCGTGATGATTTGCAGCATAAAACTGATTAACAAGGCATAAATAAAGGATACTCCAAAAGTAAGAAGCATAGTGCTTCCTTTCATTTTTTCTTCGGTCATTCCAGATTCTTTCATCCAGATTGTTCCAAACACTTTTGGGTTATACCAAATAAATCCAACAACAAGCGTTGAGAAAGCCGCAACTAATAGAGCATAAAAATTCATTTCCATAAAATTGATTTTAAAGATAGTTAGTCAAATGTAATAAATTTCAGGATGGGAAAAATTTTATATTTTTGTAAGAAATTAAGCCATTTAATTTATAATTATATGTATTTCGTCGATTATATTTGTCGTTTAGTTGAATAGTGTGTAACTTTAGGTGTGTAAAAAGTTAAAATTTCTACTTATGAAAAATATAACTACTCTATTTTTAACCCTTTTGTTTTCCTTTTCAATAGTAGCTAATGTTGCTCCTTCAGAGAGAAACGCATTAGTGAAATTATACGAAAAAACAAATGGAAGTCAGTGGGTAACAAAATGGGATTTATCAAAGCCCGTTTCTACTTGGTATGGGGTTAAATTACAAGATGAAAAAGTGATTTCACTAAATTTGGCCAATAATAATTTGGTTGGCGAGATCCCTTATGATATTGCTGCGCTTGTTAGTTTGCGAGAATTAGATTTGCATAAAAACCATTTATCTGGAGAAATACCTTCAATTGTTGGGAATTTAAAAGAACTTAAAATACTAGATATCTCGTTTAATAGTTTAACAGGAGCTATTCCGGTCTCTGTTTGTGAAATGAATAAATTACAAGAGTTAGCATTATATATGAACGGTCTTTCAGGTGAACTGCCTGAACAAATAGGTAACTTAAAAAATTTAGAAGTTCTTTCTTTATTTAATAATGAAATTACCGGTCAAATACCAAGTTCATTATATAGTCTGAAAACATTGAAAATATTGCTTTTAAACAGTAATAAATTTATGGGTGAATTAGGACCTGAAGTTGCAAATTTGAAATCTCTTGAGAACTTAAGTTTATTTGACAATAAAATGATTGGAGAAGTTCCAGTGGAGCTTGGAGAATTGAATAATTTGAAGGAAATGAATATTTCGTACAATTTGTTTTACGGAAAAGTGTCCAATAACTTGGCGCAGTTAGATACGTTAAAGATGACTATGTTGAATAATAATGGTGCTACAATTTTATTAGATGTAAATCAAGATAAAAATAAAGCGATCGTTTCTGAAGATTAATAGAAGTAAAAATAACCTTGTTTTTTGTAGTAATTAGATTTAATAATTTTTAGTTTTTTTTTAAGTAAGTTTTAATTAATTTAGTTGTTGGAAGCCTGTAAAGTATTTATACCTTACAGGCTTTTTTTTATATAATACTTAAAAGTAGCTTTATTTTTGTAACAAGTGTTGAACAGAATGCAGACTGATTATAATTTGATAGGATGCAAATTTCTGCTATTATACTTTCGGCTTTAGTTTATATGCAATCGCGTTGTCTTGTACGGTAGCAATTTTAATAAAATTCAGTCTTTCAGGAAGTTGTGTTGCTTTCTCGTTTTGTTTCGTTGTAATTGCCTTAGGACGTTTTATCCCTATCATGTCCCGTCCCAAGTTTAGGGCTAATTGCAAGGCAAGTGACATAAAACCTTTTCCTTTATATTGAGGTAATAAAACGCAACCAAGTTCACCAATTCCTTTATCAAGGCCACGAAAATAAGCGCAAATCCCTACAATATCATTTGTCACTTTGTCGACAATGCCCCAAGCAATAGAATTACCGGACTCATAATCTTTGTCAATTTTCTTTTGCATTTCAGTTGCTTCTTCAATTGTCTTTGCTTGAATGGAGTCGTAAAATGAAATTTCTATAACGTCTTGAATGTCTGAAGCCAGAATTTGGCGCAACATTATTTTTTCGTGTGATATGCTCGGGTAAATGCGGTAGGGCGGTAATTTTATTTTGTATGTTATTGTTTATTGCTAAACTCCCCTCAATTTGTTGGTCAGAATTATCATAGACAATCACAAACATATAACGAAAATGGAATTAACAGTGTTTTTTTTTGAAGGAAAAACAGTTTTGTTCAGTGCTGTAAACGGTCATTAAATGAAGTTTTTTGTACTGTTTTTATATCTTTTGGCACTGCATGTATTTTAGTGTCACTCTTAACTTTTATGATTTCAGTAAAACTAATCGTATAAATGAATTTTAGAAAACAGCGTTAATTCATAAATGCGCGTGTGGAAGAAGAAAAGTTAAATAATAAACAGTCTTTTTTTATTCGTAAAATTTAGAAAAAAAATGCACTGTTTACCTAAATGAATTTATATGTTTTATTCGCTTCATCAGGAACAAGCCAGCAATATTTTGCGAAATAATTTAAAAATCTTTCTGATTAATGAACATAGCCTATAATCCTTTAACTTTAATATTGACTCTTTGGACTTTGTAACGTCTTGATAATATGTAAATAACACAATTTTTTAACAAAGTTTTGCAAGAGGTTTTAATATTATAATTCGAACTTTACGTATCGATAGAATTGACAATCGGTTAAGTTATGTCTTTCTGCTACTATTTTTTTAAGTAGGCAACTCAAAATAAGGAATTATGGAACACGTAAAAAAGAAGAGGTACTAGCTGAAAAACAGGGCTTGTTTTTTAAAATGAATAATTATTTAATCCGAAAGTTACAGAAGGGTGATTATTGTTCCTCTTTTTACAGCGTAGTGACCCGCTGTAAGTAGTTAAAAAGTAGGTATTGCAAAGTAAAGGAATCATCACTTAATATGGTAAAACGAATGGAGAGGACCCTCATAGTAGTTGAGTCTGATAATAAAGGCATGAATGCAACACAGAAGCGAATATAAAGCTCTTATTGAGTTTGTTTAAATACCTTGAAGGAATGCTCGTTAACAGTTGTCGCTCTTAAAAGAGATTTAGTTTAGTGAAAAAGGGCAGGCGCTGTATGTACTTATAATAAATGTGTTTAAGTTCAGAAGTTAGCAATTCGATCGGTGAAAATACGGATGTGTTAGCTAGGAGGGAAGGATGCTAAGAGTAGGATAAAAGGACTTTTTAGGAATTTAAATAGAATCTTATTGCCTAACAAAATAGTTGGCAGCCGGGAGTTCCTGATCGAATGTAAGCTGACTAAAAAGCGTTGAGGAATTTACACTCGAGTTTTGGGAAGATTATATCATTTGCACGGTCATACATTGTCCTGGGTCGTAAACCTTAAAGTTGCATGAAGCTGGTTTTAAATAGCTGGCGAATGTCCTTCGCTAAAAGTTAAATTTGACTGCTTGCGATTTATTAAAATTTGAAGACCAATACAAAAGGATTTATTTGGCTGACCTGCGCGACATTTATGGATTTGCAAAATCCTGTAAAAAAAAATGCTCGATTGTTTTATCCGAATTTAAACCCGAATTGTCAGGGAAAGCGACAGAAGAAGTAAAGAACGTAGTTTTCCTATTGCTTAGGCATTATTTAGAATGCACTTTGCTTTCATCTCGGCCCTGACGGCGAATAACTGTACATCGGTTGGCTTAACTTAATTACGGAAAGAATTAATGCTTAATACTAAAAAATATGAGAAATAGAATCAAAACTGGAAGTTCCAAAAGACAATCTGCAGTAAGTCAAAAAAAAGGGTATTCTTCTGATGTGAATGCAATATACAATCCAGAGACCAAAGAAAAGTTGCCTGAAATTTTATTTATCACATCGTATCCTCCGCGTGAATGCGGTATTGCGACTTATTCTCAGGATTTAATTAAGGCATTGAATAACAAATTCAAACTTTCGTTCCGGATAAAAATTTGTCCTGTAGAGTCCCATGATGAACAACATATTTACTCAGAGGCAACACAATATATATTGAATACCGACGACTCAAATTCTTTTCACAATTTAGCAACCCAAATTAATGACAACGCTGCCACTCAGATAGTATTGATACAACATGAATTTGGACTGTTTAGAAATAGTGAGGCCGATTTTAGGAATTTTTTAAATACAATCCTAAAGCCTGTTATTCTTGTTTTTCATACCGTATTGCCACATCCGAATGAATTATTAAAGGAAAACGTAAAAAACATAACCAGATCTGCCCATTCTATTGTTGTAATGACCAGTTCGTCTGCAAAAATCTTAATAAATGATTACGGGGTTTCTCCGGAAAAAATTATTATTATTGCGCATGGAACGCATTTAGTTCCGCACTCTGACAAAGCGCTTTTAAAGGAAAAATATCAATTGACGGGTAGAAATGTGCTTTCCACTTTTGGCTTCCTTAGTTCTGGTAAAAGCATTGAAACCACACTGGATGCACTGCCCACTATAATTAAAGAAAATCAGGATGTACTGTTTTTAATTATTGGAAAGACACATCCTTCTGTCGTAAAAGAAGAGGGGGAAAAATATCGGTTAATGCTGCAATCAAAGATTGAAACTTTACAACTACAAAATCATGTGCAATTTATAAATTGCTATTTGTCCTTAGCGGATCTATTGGAATATTTGCAACTGACCGATGTTTATTTATTTACTTCCAAAGATCCAAACCAGGCAGTGAGCGGTACTTTTTCTTATGCCATGAGTTGCGGTTGCCCCATTGTCTCTACTCCTATACCGCACGTATGCGAAGTTTTGTGTGGGGAATCTCAAATTATTGTAGATTTTGGAAATGTTCAGCAATTAGCCGTAGAAGTAAATCTTTTGTTGCTTGACGAGAAGTTGAGAAAAAATATCAGCGCCAACGCATTGCATAAAATGGCCCCAACAGTATGGGAAAATGCTGCAGTTGCTCACGCTTTATTATTCGAAAAAATTGCGAAAGATACACTCTCTTTGCACTATGAAATGCCCGAAATTAATTTGGATCATATAAGAAAATTAACAACTGCTTTTGGAATGATTCAGTTTTCAAATATCAATCAGCCAGATATAAATTCCGGCTACACATTAGATGATAACGCAAGAGCTATGGTGGCAATGTGCCTGCATTTTGAACTATCAAAAGACATAGCCGATTTAGAATACATTTATATCTATTTTGATTTTATTAAATATTGTATGCAACCGGGAGGGTATTTCTTGAATTATGTAGATGAAAACCAGGAATTTACCAAACAGAACGATACAACTAACCTGTCTGATTCCAATGGAAGAGCGGTATGGGCTTTGGGATATTTGGTTTCTATAAGTGATTTGTTACCTCATGATTTTGCCAAAGCGGTACAAACTACTATGGATACCGCACTGCTGAATGTCAATAAAATGCATTCTACAAGAGCGATGGCGTTTATAATAAAAGGCGTGTATTACAGTAATACAAAAAATAAATCAACACAAAATGTGGCACTAATAAAAGAACTGGCCAATCGATTGGTTCAAATGTACAGACATGAATCTGATAAAGAGTGGGCCTGGTACGAGAGCTATCTTACGTATGGAAACAGTATTTTGCCAGAAGCCTTACTGTGCGCCTGGTTAGTAACTGGTGATATTATTTATAAGGAAATTGCAAAATCTTCATTTGATTTTCTTTTGTCAAAAATATTCAGAGAAGATTGCATAAAAGTAGTTTCTAATAAAGGGTGGTTGCAGAAAGAAAATGAGTTTGTTCTGCCACCAATAGGCGGCGAACAACCAATAGACGTAGCCTACACTATTTTGGCATTAAGCAAGTTTTACGAAGCCTTTAAGGAAGAGGTGTATTTAGAAAAAATGAAAATCGCTTTCAGTTGGTTTTTAGGAAACAATCATTTGCATCAAATTATTTATAACCCGTGTACCGGTGGTTGCTATGATGGCCTGGAAGATACGTACATTAATTTGAATCAAGGAGCGGAATCTACCGTAAGTTATTTAATGGCACGATTGACGGTTAAAAAAACATTAAAAAAAATAATGAAACATTCCAAAAGTACTGAAAGTCAAATGGAACTATTTTTGAAATTGAGTAGCAGAAATCAGTTTGCATGATAGGTTTATTTTATAAAAATTCTTATTGGCAAACACAAGTCATTTATCTTTGTCTGCATATCATCAAATAGTTATATTGAATAAGCCATCTCCAGATATTGAGATGGCTTTATTCCTTTAAAGTTTAATGATTTTACCTGATGGTAATTAATATTTAAAATTGGGTCCGCTCAATTGTCGGGTTTTTTAAAATCCGTAAGCCTACTGTAAATCAAATATTAACACTTACTTTGTTATTATTTTTGTAATTTTGAGTTGGTAATTTAATGAAATTTTTAGCTTCCAAAATTATAAACTGTTAAAATGATGTCGTGAAATAGGTTGAAATTTAAAATAACAGCAAAATGATTGCAGAACAAAAAGTCAAAGTTCTGGTGCCTTAGCATTTCAATAATTTAATTTTTTTGATCAAGCTTATCTTTGGGTTGTAGATGCCTTGGAACGCTTTAAAGGGAGAAATGACACGGAGAAAGAAGCGTGCGTTTCAAACAAATATCGTGGTGGGCTCATCAAAAAGATAAACAGGTGACGAACTAATATTTCTAAACGACTTTTTATTAGTACATAAAAAAGCACACTTATTTTACTATAATTAAAAGATAAAGCTATGCGAGTTCCTGTAGTGCGAAAAAATATAGTATTTACCCCTGATTCGAGAAGGGTTGTTGCCAGATATTTTATCAATGGCGATCACCGGACTCAAAAAATGGTGAGTCATATAATGGTATTGAGTGAAAAACAAGTCATCGAAACCTTGGAGCATACACTTCGTGAATTTGCCAGACGGCATCGAAATATCTCAAGTACATTTTTTAGGCATTGCGAAAAAATTAGAAGTATAATTGAAGGGATGCAAATCAATTATGAAGGCCTGTCACAGGAACGAAAAATGCTCATCGGTTCTTATTGTACAATGGAGTATGCTATAGAATCTGCGGCCATATTTAATCCTTCCATTGTGGCGGATTTCGATCAGTCTGGTCTCGAAAAGGGAGAGAAGCGTGTAATTATTTCTTTCCGTGCTACTGGCGAAGGCCATATTTCATCAATTGTTTTTAGAAGAGGAATCCTGGACAAGAATAATAATCTGCAGGTAATGAAAAATGGTAATAACATTGATAAAGCAGAGATTGTACACAAAACCCTGTACAACAAAGAACGATTTTTGATAAAATTAGAAGAAATGCATACTTCGAATAAATATTCGACCCGTTTAATGCAGGAACTTCCGGACGAATTTGAATATGCTGTCCTTAAACTCATGGTTCATAAAGCATTAAGCGATCCAATGATTCGTCTGGAAAGGAGAACAGCATTGGAGGAAGTGATGTGGTTGGCAGATTCATTTTATGATTTGCAGTTTAAACACGATTCGGATATTACCGAACGGGTTATATTTCCGATATCAGATTCTGAAAGTCGCGGTATTGAAGATGCTCGCTTTGTGTGCTTTGTCGATGATGATGAATCTTGTAAAGTAATGGCTACCTATACAGCTTATAATGGTCATGTCATTCTTCCGAAACTTATTTCAACGGAAGACTTTTATACGTTTCGAGTAATGCCCTTATACGGAATTGGTGCTCAAAATAAAAATCTGGCATTATTTCCGAGAAAGGTTAAGGGCAAGTATGCTATGTTGTCCAGAATTGATGGCGTCAACAATTACCTTATGTATTCCGATAGGCCTACACAATGGAATAATCCAGTAATGCTTCAAGAGCCGCGTTATACATGGGAATTTACACAAATTGGAAATTGTGGATCGCCACTCTGGACGGAAGAAGGCTGGTTGGTTATTACTCATGGTGTGGGTGCTATGAGACGCTATTGCATAGGTGCTTCGCTGTTTGATCTTGATGATCCTTCGAAGGAAATTGGAAGGCTTAAAGAGCCCTTACTCTCACCTCTTGAAGATGAACGGGAAGGCTATGTACCTAATGTAGTCTATTCCTGCGGTTCAATTATTCACAACAGCAGCCTTATATTGCCTTATGCCGTATCAGACTATTCATCTACGTATGGTGTAGTCGATTTGGTCGAGTTAATTGACGCTTTAAAGAAAAGTTAAGGATATAAGATGCTACTGTTTTAACGCGTTGGGTGCAATTAAATTATTGTGTTTTAATATTATTTATTGGTCTTTCAAAAATAAATTTATTGATGAATTGTATCACAATTAATGCTGTTATTTTAGTTAGAATTCTTGTTTTAAAACCTTGAAAAAATTTAGAATAATTTCGTATAATCATAAATTGATCACACAATTGAGAGAATAATGTTTCTATTTTTTTTCTTGATTTTCTAAATATGTAGGTCTGTTTTTTGTAACCATTTTGATTGATTCTCATTGGCGTTTCTAATTTTATATTTGCTGTTTCAAACAAATCTAATTGTAATGTTGGAGATAAAGAACCTCTGTATTCAAGTTTATAACCATAAAACCAAGAGTTTTGTGACGCACAAAAACCGTTATCTGGCACAGTCTGATAATCATCCTCGCTAATTTTAATCCTATTATGGCGAGCCATTTTACAAATCTGAAGTGGGATACTGTCAATAACAAAATAGTTCTCAAATTATGTGAATTTTGAATATAAGTGTTTTCTAATTTCTTCAGTAAAATAGAATATTTTTTTCCTTCTCTTATTGTACTGACTTCGTTCAATTAGATTAGAAATTTGTCTATTTTGAAACGGATTAAAAAATGAATTTTCACTCTCAATAGACATAAATCCAGCGGTTAAACTTAAAGAAACTACTTGTGAATCAGGTATTTTAAACTTTATCCAATCTCGAATTTCTGTATTAAAAACAATATTCAAAGAACTTATAGCTAAAATTTTAAAATAATTATTTACTATATTTAACATGAATATTGTTGGTTTATACAAACAAAAATAGTCTTGAATAAACAATTTCTGCGGTTTTTGAATCGGTAGTATCAATAGATTTAATTATTTCATCTTTTATAATATCACTTATGTTTATTGAATCATCATTGTTGACGGACCACTCAAAATCTTCTTTTTGCTGGCTCATAGAAACTTCGGCATACATGTATGACGGGCTCCCAATATGGCTACAGAAAATTGTACTTCTTTGATTTCTCCCGTGTCTTTATCAATGATGGAGCGTGTTTTTCCAGCATAATCCACATACATTTTATCACCAGCTTTGTGATTCATGAGCATCACTGGATTGACTCGTTTACCCCATGTTTTGTAATGATGGTCAAATTGTGAACTCCGGTAACCATCAGGGTTTACGGCAATATATTGCTTCCACATATGGTGTATGATAAAGCCAGTTTTTTTTAATTTTAGTTCCATTTAAGGAAAAAAATCATGAAGTTTCTGCAATTTGGGACTGATTGATTCCACGGTAGTGTGTGAGAACAAAAGTTCCAGTTCTGCATTTGTTTTTTCATTAATTACTTCAAAACTTAATCCTAGCACTTCAAATAAAGAAATATACTTCTTTACCGTAATATTTGAAAGAGAGAAGTACTTACTTATGAATAACTTACTTTTCCCGTTACAGTAGAATTTAATTGCTTTTCTAATTTTACTCATGTCTGTTGCTTTGTTTGCCATAATCCGTGTTTTTTTAACGAATGTATGGTGCTAACATGAAAAAGTTACTAGTTTTTATGGGTCAATTGTACCCCAAAATCAGCTGGTCAATTTGAACTGGAAAGTGGTGGTCAATTTGCACTGGAATAGGGTGGTCAATTTGACCGGTTTTTCTACTTCGCTGTAAAAATCATTCGAACCCGTGCTTTCACGATTAATTCATTAAGGTGAAAACAGATGAATACACTTTGCACATATCAATATTGTCGATTGATTGTTAATTATTGCTATTATCTATAAAGGAATAGTATATTCGCTGACAAACTACTCTTATTAACAAATGGGCATTGCCTTAAACTGTTAGTTAGAGTCGCGAAGCGTACCCGGAAGTTTCTTTTTTTATTGTACTTCTGATCCTATGCAGCAACGAAATAGAAGAGGATATCGAAAACTAAACATGGTGCGAGGCTTTTCTTGATGCTTCCCAAGTAAATTATTTATATTTGCTTCGAAATCACAGTATTCACCATATAGACAAAAAAAGACTTTCGTCTCTCGACTGTGCTCGAGATGACATTCTCGCGATACAAAACCAAAACTAGGATTTTAGCATAAACCAATGAACCAACCCGAACATACCAATACCACGTGGCTGTTTGAAATAACACCTAAAAATAAATTCTTCACGCTTAATCTTAAGGAAGTTTGGCAATACAGAGATTTGCTGATGCTTTTTGTGAAGAGAGATGTGGTTACCGTTTATAAACAAACAGTTTTAGGACCACTTTGGTATCTGATTCAACCTTTGTTTACTTCCATTACTTTTACCATTATATTTAATAATTTGGCGGGAATAAGTACAGGCACGGTACCTCCGTTTTTATTTAATTTAGCGGGAATCACGGTGTGGAATTACTTTACGGCGTGCCTTACAGGGACCTCAAATACCTTTGGTGCTAATGCGGGAATATTTGGTAAAGTCTATTTTCCAAGGATTATTGTTCCGCTGTCCATTGTAATTTCTAACTTGATTAAATTTGGAATTCAATTTGTAATATTTATTGCGTTTTATATTTTCTATTATCTAAAAGGCGCTACTGTTGGATTGAATGGTTTCGTTGTACTTTTCCCTTTATTAATTATACTGATGGGTGTTTTAGGATTGGGACTTGGTATGTTTATTTCTTCTTTGGTTACCAAATATCGAGATTTTAGTAATCTGATTGGCTTTGGAGTACAACTGTTGATGTATTTGTCGGCAGTAATGTATCCCATGGCATTGATAAAAGAAAAACTACCTTCTTATGGGTGGTTAGTGCAATACAATCCTTTGGCTTATATAATTGAAACTGCCCGCTATATGTTATTGAATGTGGGTCAAATTTCTATATGGGGATTGGGTTATACTTTCTTAATAACAGTTATTGTATTTTTTGTAGGTGTGTTGATTTTTAATAAGACGGAGAAGAGTTTTATTGATACGGTTTAGTGATCAGTTTTTAGTATTCAGTGTTCAGTATTTAGTGATTAATGTTCAAGGGTCTTTACTACCCTGATCAGTGCCCAGTGTCAGTTATTCAATTTTAAAATCGCTGTAACCTAAAATAGAAATTAGGTTTTAGATGGCAGATTAGAAATTGGCATTGAAAAATTAGAAAACAAAAAACGGATGGGGAATATATTATGTATGATGTGCTGGACTCAGCTTCTTTTTTACTAAAAAACATAAAAAAGTTATAGATGTATCTATAGAAAATTATATATTTGATAAAAGTTATAAACGTATCTATAATAAAATGACAATTAAGTTACCTGAAAATATTAATAATCGAACCCATTACTTGGATAGAGTGCGTCCTTTTATAGGCAAAAATATTCTAAAGGTATTTACAGGGCAACGACGAGTGGGTAAAAGTTATTTGCTTTTTCAATTAATTGCTTTTCTACAAGAGGAAAATCCTGACCATGCTATTTTATATATCAATAAGGAAGATTTAGCCTTTTCATTTATAAAAACTGCGGAAGAATTGCATGCCTATGTTTTGGCAAATAAGTCAACCACCTCCAAAACCCATGTTTTTATTGATGAAATTCAGGATATTCTTAATTTTGAAGCCGCCCTACGGTCGTTAGTATTGTATGAAGATCTAGATGTGTATTGTACGGGTAGTAATGCCAACCTCTTATCAGGTGATATTGCAGGTCATTTGAGTGGTCGGTATATTGAAATCGTGGTCTATAGTCTTTCTTATACCGAGTTTTTAGATTTTCACAAGCTTTCCGATAGTGCAAATACGTTAGATAAATACCTCAAGTTTGGTGGACTTCCCTATTTAAAGCATCTGCCGCTGGAAGACGCCATAGTTTTTGAATATTTAAAAAACATCTATAATACCATTGTGTATCGGGATATAATTAATCGGTATTCAATTCGTAACGTACCTTTTTTAGAACAGTTAGTGCTATTTTTGGCGGGGCATACAGGAAGTTTATTTTCTGCTAAAAAAATAAGTGATTTTCTGAAATCCCAACGTGTAAATATAGCGCCAAATCAAGTACAAATCTATATTCATCATTTGGTGAATGCTTTTTTAGTACATAAAGTAACACGTTATGATTTGGTAGGGAAACGCATTTTTGAAATAGGCGAGAAATATTACTTTGAAAATCTAGGGATTCGCAACGGTATTTGGGGCTATCGATTGGAAGATAGAGGTAAGATACTAGAAAATGTAGTATACAATCATTTATTGTACAAAGGTTATGCCGTTCAGGTAGGCATTTTAGGCGAAGCCGAAATTGATTTTATAGCAGAAAAATCAGGCGAGAAACAGTATTTACAAGTAGCGTTATCGTTGAATGAGCCTCAAACCATAGTAAGAGAGTTTGGGAACTTAAAAAAAATAAATGACAACTATCCCAAAACAGTAATTACTTTGGATTCTTTTCAAGGGAATACCTACGAAGGTATAGTGGCAATGGATTTACGAAGCTTCCTGTTATTCTGGGAGTAGAATAGTAGTGAATGGTGAGTAGTGAGTAGTGAGAAGTGAGAAGTGAGAAGTGAGAAGTGAGAAGTGAGTGGTGAGTGGTGAGAAGTGAGAAGTGAGAAGTGAGAAGTGAGTGGTGAGAAGTGAGTGGTGAGAAGTGAGAAGTGAGAAGTGAGAAGTGAGAAGTGAGAAGTGAGTGGTGAGTGGTGAAAAGGGAACGGTAAATAGTAAAAAGTTGAGGTATGGATCATAAAGATTTGGATGTTTGGAAGAAGGGTATGGATTTGGTAGTTAAAGTCTATCAGATTACACAGTCGTTTCCAGATACCGAGAAGTATGGTTTAACGAGTCAAATGAGAAGAGCAGCTATTTCTATCCCATCAAACATTGCCGAAGGAGCTGCACGGAAAGGAGATAAAGAATTAGTACAGTTTCTGTATATTTCCATAGGGTCACTCTCAGAGTTGGAAACTCAATATTTAATTGCGATACGATTAGAATTTGTTATAAAAGAGGATGCTTTTGAACAGCAACTTACCGAAGTTAAAAAGCTTTTGATTGGATTTAAGAATTATATAAAAAATAAATATGGTGAATAGTGAAAAGAAAAAAGTGAACTGTGAGAAGTGAAAAGTGAATTGTGAGAAGTGAATAAGTACAAGATATTAGTTGTTCACTATTCGCCACAACTATTCACCACTCACTAAAAACCACTCACTACTCACCACTTACTACTCACTACTCACCATTTACCATTCACTCAGATGAAAGACATTATATTAAAAGCTGAAAATATCTCGAAGCAATATCGACTGGGTCAAGTTGGGACGGGTACTATGGCACACGATTTGAACCGTTGGTGGCACCAAGTGCGGGGCAAGGAAAACCCGTATTTGAAAATTGGGGATACCAATGACCGCAGTACTAAAGGCGAGAGTGATTATGTTTGGGCTTTACAAGACATTAATTTTGAAGTGGAACGGGGTGAAATTTTAGGTATTATTGGTAAAAATGGAGCGGGAAAATCTACCTTATTAAAGATATTATCCCGTGTTACTGCACCTACTACCGGAAGCATTAAGTTTGGCGGTCGAGTGGCTTCTTTGCTTGAAGTAGGAACCGGATTTAACGGAGAAATGACTGGACGTGAAAACATATTTCTTAATGGTGCTATTTTAGGGATGACCAAAAAAGAAATTGCTTCTAAAATTGATGAAATTATTGATTTCTCCGGTTGTGAGCGTTATATTGACACCCCTGTAAAGCGCTATAGTAGCGGCATGTATGTGCGTTTAGCATTTGCCGTAGCCGCATTTCTAGAGCCCGATATTTTGATTATCGATGAGGTTTTGGCGGTGGGTGATGCCGAGTTCCAGAAAAAAGCTATTGGGAAAATGCAGGATATTTCAAGAGCGGGTGGGAGAACCGTGTTATTTGTGAGTCACAATATGGCGGCGGTGAAAAGTCTATGTACAAGGGGGATTGTTTTAGAACATGGTAAGGTAAAATTCGATGGTAAAATAGAAAATGCCGTAAGTTATTATCTAAGTGGTGATTCAGAATCCCAAAACAAAAAGATATTTTCATCAGATTATGATAAAAAAGAGTTTAGGTTGCATGAGATTAGCCTAAATCCTATTGGGAAATCTTCGGACGATGCATTGGATGAATACCAAAAAATTGAAATTAATACGGTTATCACTTTAAAAGATATAAATGAAAATTTGCAAGTTACTTTTGTTTTGAATAACGAGTCGGGTGAAGCCCTATTTACTTTTTCGCATGTCAACAACAAACTAAAATTAAATCGGGGTTTAAATAAAATTAAATGTACATTGCCTGAAGGTTTTCTGAATATTGGGTCTTATTATTTAACTGTTTATGTTATTGAAAATTCCAAAACAACCCTGTTTGTCGAAAAAGATATTATGTCCTTTCATATTCAAGAAGGAGAAAGGGCAATAGGATCATGGATGGGAAAAGAACCAGGTTTTATTAAACCAAAATTTGACTGGTCAATAGAAGTATAGCTATAAAAAATGAATAAGATTGTAAAAAAAATAATTAAAAAAGCATTTGGAAAATTCGGCTATAAATTAAAAAAGATAGATGCGGATATTAAATTAGTGAATACAAACAATAAGGATTTTTTGTTATTTAATTTTTATACTACGTTAAAAAAATTCAATTTTTATCCAAAACATATTGTTGATATTGGCGCCAATCACGGTACATGGACCAGAGAAACCTTACAGTATTTTCCAGATGCGTATTACACTTTGGTGGAACCACAACATTGGCTAAAAGATTCATTTCAGGATATTCTAGAAACCAATCCTAAAGTACAGTTTTATCCTGTGGGCGTCGGCGAACAAGAAGGAGCCTTTCAATTTACGATTGTCGATAGAGATGACAGTTGTTCTTTTAGATATACCAAAAAAGAAGCTAAAGCCGCCGGATTTGAACAAATAGAAATTCCAGTAGTTACACTGAATGGATTATTATTAAATAGCGATTTACCTATACCAGATATTATAAAAATTGACGCAGAAGGTTTGGATATAGAGGTTTTGAAAGGCGCCAGCAATTTCCTTGGAAAAACCGAAATATTCATGGTTGAAGCAGGGGTAGTTAATAAATTATTTGATAACAGCTTTTTGAAATTAATTACTTTCATGGATGAAAACGGTTATCGATTATTTGAAATAACCGATTTGAACAGACCTTTACAACCGCAGGTTTTGTGGTTGGTAGAATTAGTATTTGTAAAAAAGAATGGATTTATTGACTCACAAGTAATCGTATAATGATAAACGTAACCAAAACTTTTTTGCCTCCTCAGGAAGAGTATCAAGAAATTTTGAAAAGAGCTTGGGATAATCATTGGATTACAAATCGGGGACCTTTGGTTCAAGAGTTAGAGGACAATCTATTGTCTTATTTAGTAACAGACCGTGTTGTGTTAACAACTAATGGCACCATTCCTTTACAAATTGCATTAAAAGTATTGGCAAAAGGAGGAGAGGTCATCACTACACCATTTTCTTATGTCGCCACTACAGCTGCTATTGTTTGGGAACATTGTACTCCCGTTTTTGTAGATATTCATCCGGAGTATTTAACTATTGATGAAACCAAAATTGAGGAAGCTATAACCGATAAAACGACAGCTATTTTAGCGACTCATGTTTTTGGTAATCCCTGTAATGTAGAAGCGATTGAAGCAATTGCTAAGAAACACAATTTGAAAATAATTTATGATGCTGCTCATGGTTTTGGAGTTACTTATAAAAATGTATCGATTTTTAATTATGGAGATGTAAGTACCTGTAGTTTTCATGCAACGAAACTATTTCATACGGGTGAAGGCGGAGCAATGTTTGCTTCAAATAAGGAATTACAACATCAACTTTTTTATAGTCATAATTTTGGACATAATGGTCCGTTAGCCTTTCATGGTGTGGGAATTAATGCTAAAATGTCCGAATTGCAAGCGGCTATGGGATTGACCATTTTGCCTCATATGTCGCAAATATTGAAACAACGCAAAGAAATTGTTGAATATTATAATACCAATATAGATTTTTTAAAACTTAAGAAGATTGTAATTAGGGAACATACACATTGGAATTATAGTTATTATCCCGTGATTTTTGAATCAGAAGAAAAATTGATTCAAGTGCAAGCCGCATTAAATCAAAATCAGATTTTTCCAAGAAGGTATTTTTATCCCTCATTAAATACTATAGGGTTTACAGAAAAGAAAACAATGCCTATTTCTGAATACGTTGCTGCTAGAGTTTTGTGTTTACCTCTGTATGCAGGACTTTCAAATAATGATGTAAAAACTATTGTTGATATACTAAATGGTGCTATTCTATGAAAATAGCGATTATGCAACCTTATTTATTTCCTTACATTGGTTATTTTCAATTAATAAATGCAGTAGATGAATTTGTAATATATGATAATATTGAATTTACAAAAAAAGGCTGGATCAATAGGAATAGAATTTTGATGCATGGCAAAGATGATTATTTTACTTTGCCATTAAAAAAAGACTCCGATTTTTTACATGTCAATCAAAGAAAAGTAGCAGAATCATACTCAAAAGATAGGGCTAAAATAATTGGTAGAATAGCGGAATTGTATAAAAAAGCACCGCAGTATAATGAGGTGTTTCCTTTAATTGAATCTATTTTCAATACTAACGAAGAGAATTTGTTTGACTTTATTTTTCATTCCTTGAAAAAAATTTCGCATTATTTAGAGATAAAAACTGAATTCATTGTTTCATCTTCAATTGCAATTAATCATTCTTTAAAATCGCAAGACAAAGTTATTGCTATTTGTAAAGAACTGCGTGCAACTAGTTATATAAACCCAATTGGGGGAACTGAACTCTATTCAAAAGATACTTTTAATAAAAATGATTTACAACTGAATTTTATAAAATCCAACACCATAGAATATCAACAGTTTGACAATGATTTCATACCGTCGCTTTCTATAATTGATGTTTTGTTTTTTAATTCAAGGGGAAAAATACAAGAATATTTAAATCAATATACAATTTTGTAATTTCACAGAAAATATAATAGAAGATAATGTTTAAATGGAATAAGTTAGGGAAAGTTTTTGACCCAAGTCAGATTGCGACTCCAGAATGGATGAATGAGTTTGCTCAAGCACCGTCCGTAGTACTATTTGAAAATTTTGTGAGAGTCTATTTTTCATGTAGACCAAAACCGGATCAAAATGGACAATATGTTAGCTATTCTGCCTATGTAGATTTAAATCGAAACAATCTTTTTGAAATTATAGACATAAGTAAAGAGCCTATTCTGGAATTAGGAAAGCTTGGTACTTTTGATGAATTTGGAACTTATCCTGCATCTGTTATAGAGGATGATGGAAAATATAAGGTTTATTATGGAGGATGGACACGATGTGAATCCGTACCCTTCAATGTTGCTATTGGAATAGGAATTAGCGATGATAATGGTAAAACTTTTAAAAAATTGGGAGATGGACCCATTCTTTCCTATTCGCCTGACGAACCTTTTATTTTAAGCGGGCCAAAAGTTAGAAAGTTCAATAGTATTTGGTATTTGTTTTATATTGGCGGTAGAAAGTGGATTCTTGATAATGGAAAACCGGAACCTATATATAAAATCCGAATGGCAACTTCAACAGATGGTATTCATTGGAATAAATTAAATAAAGATTTAATTTCAGATAGTATTGAGGAGAATGAAGCGCAAGCCAGCCCAGATGTCATCTTCCTAAACGGGAAATACCATATGTTTTTTTGTTATCGATATAGCACTAATTATAGGGGGAAAGAAAATGGTTATCGAATAGGATATGCTTTTTCGGATGATTTAGTCAATTGGACAAGAGATGATTCAAAAGTAGGCATCGATGTTTCCAAAGACGGTTGGGATTCTGAAATGATAAGTTATCCACATGTTTTTGAGTTGGATGGAGAAATTTATATACTTTATTTAGGAAATGGAGTTGGTAAATATGGTTTTGGTATTGCAAAATTAGAAGCAGAGTAATTTATGAAAATGAATTGGATTAAAAAAGGGAAACTGTTTGACCCAACACAATATAGTTTAGCCAACGGTTGTAAAGAATTTGCGCAATCGCCGCAAACCGTTGTGTTTGAAGATTTCGTTCGGATTTATTTTTCAACAAGAAAAAAAGATGAAGCAACAGGAAAATACTTAAGTTTTATTGCGTTTATTGATGTTGATAAAGACTTTGAAAACATATTGAACTCTTCGTCACAAGAAATAATTGCTTTAGGCGAACTGGGAACTTTCGATGAGCACGGAATTTTCCCCATTAACCTGCTAAAAGAAGAAAATAGAATTCTAGCATACAGTTGCGGATGGAATCGTAGAGTGAGTGTTTCTGTTGAAACTTCCATTGGATTGGCAATAAGCGAAGACGATGGGATTACTTTCAAGAAATACGGTAACGGTCCCATAGTGAGTTCTTCTTTAAAAGAACCCATTTTAGTTGGCGATGCATTTGTTCAAAAATATAATGAGGTATATCATATGTGGTATATTTTTGGGGTAAAATGGATGGTAGCTACAGAAACTGAACCAGAAGCTAGAGTGTATAAAATTGCACATGCCACATCCAAAAATGGAATTCAATGGAATAAAGAAGAGGGAATTCAAATTATTTCAGATAAATTAAACGAGAATGAATGTCAAGCTTTACCTACAGTTATAAAAATAGGTTCTCGTTATCATATGTATTTTTGTTATCGGGAAGCAACAGATTTTAGGAAAAATTCAAAAAGAAGCTATAAACTTGGATATGCTTATTCTGATGATTTGAAACATTGGACACGAGACGATGATAATTCTGGAATAACTACAACAGCCAATGATTGGGATTCGGATATGATGTGCTATCCACATATTTTTGAGTGCAATTCTAAAGTTCATTTATTGTACAATGGAAATGAATTCGGGAAATACGGATTTGGAATTGCCGAATTAGAGCAACAACCTTATAAATGAAATGGATGTGATTGATTATGAAATTAAAAAAGCCTCACAAAAAGATTTATATTTACATTTAGAAATGTGTGATCATTTGTTTGTGCCGTTATTAAGCGATAAAGTTAATCTTCACGATTATGCTCAAAAAATATATAAAAAATCGCAAACATTTGAAGCTTGGCACGATAAAAAATTAGTTGGTCTTATTGCAGTTTATTTTAATGATAGTCAATCAAAAAAAGGATATATAACCAATGTGAGTGTTTTAGAAAATTATATAAATAAAGGCATTGCAAGCCAATTGATTAAAATGACAAAAGAATATGCTAAAAATAATGATTTCACAAAGATTTCATTAGAAGTACATTCTAAAAATAAAAATGCAATTACACTATATAAAAAACAAGGGTTCGAAATAGAAAATAAAAAGGAAGAAGCTCTTTTTATGGAATTTAGAATTAAAAATAATTAGTATGAATATTCAAAGAGATTATAACCAAGAGCTAAAAGATACTGCTGATCATAAATATGCTTATAATTTTGATTTTGACGTCATGCATCCTTTTATGCTAAAATCTTTTATTCCTTTTTTTAAAGAAGGAAATTTTTTAGAATTGGGGAGCTTTAAAGGTGATTTTACTAGAAGATTTTTACCTTATTTTGAAGATATTACCTGTGTAGAAGCTTCCGACGAGGCTGTAAAAATGGCTAAAAATGAGTTTGGGGATAAGGTTAAGTTTGTAAATTCACTTTTTGAAACCGCAACACTTCCAACAAAATATGATAATATAGTTCTAACTCATGTTTTAGAACACATCAATGATCCAATTGCAGTTTTAAAACGGATTAATGACGAATGGTTGTCAGATCGTGGACGTTTTTTTCTAGTTTGTCCTAATGCAAATGCGCCATCAAGACAAATAGCAGTCAAAATGGGATTAATTACTCATAATACAGCTGTAACTCCTGCAGAAGCTGAGCATGGTCATAATATTACTTATACTTTAGACACCTTGGAGCGCGATGCAAAAGCTGCCGGACTTAATGTAGTATTACGTTCAGGGATTTTCTTTAAAGCATTGGCTAATTTTCAATGGGATCAATTATTGCAAACAGATATTATTTCTAATGACTACCTTGAAGGTTGCTACCAATTAGGACAACACTATCCTGATTTATGCTCGAGTATTTTCTTAATGTGTGAAAAAGGAAAATAAATTATGAATACGCCAATGCTTTCCGTATGTTTAATTACCTATAATCATGAAAATTATATTCGTCAGGCTATTGAAAGCGTATTGATGCAAAAGGTAGATTTTGATTGGGAATTGATTATTGCGGATGATTGTTCAACGGATAGAACAAGAGCGATTGTATTAGAATATAAGGAAAAACACCCCGATTTTATAAAATTAATTTTACAAGAAAAAAATGTGGGGCCTGCCAAAAACTGGTTAGATTTGATAGAGGCTCCAAAATCAAAATACATTGCTTATTTTGAGGGGGATGATTATTGGCTTGACCCTTTAAAACTTCAAAAACAAGTTCATTTCTTAGAAAATAATCAGGAGTACAATTTATGTCATTCGGATGTAAATATTATTGATCAGTATGGGCTAGTAAAAGAAAATACTTCGATGAAATTATGGAATTATAAAAATGATCATTTAGATTACCAATTTTCTATTTTTTATCCGATAGCATTTTCTTGTACAGCTGTTTTTAGGAATATAAATATAGGTAATAAGTTGCAAAAAAAAATTACTTCAGGCGATTGGATGTTGTGGATATTATTAACTCTTAAAGGAAATGCGAAATTTATTAATGAAAAATTAGCTGTTTATAGAACTGGCGTAGGAGTTTCCAATAATACTATTTGGCATAAAAATTTTGGTTACAGAACATTATTCTTATTGAACCAATTGTCATTCCATATTTCATTCAAAAAGAATTGCTGGTTGTTAAGAGGAGCAATTTATTTTTTCTTGATTTATATTTCCAGAATATTAAATATTACTCTTATTGCAAAAACAGCAAATAAGTTTAACTTTAAAACGACTAAAATAATGATTAAAAAAAATTAATGGAAGTATGAACACACCATTGCTTTCAGTATGTTTAATTACATATAATCATGAAAATTATATACGTCAAGCCATTGAAAGTGTTTTGATGCAAAAAGTAAATTTTGATTGGGAATTAATCATTGCTGAGGATTGCTCAACAGATACAACAAGAGCAATAGTGCTAGAATATAAGGAAAAATACCCCGATTTTATAAAATTAATTTTGCAGGAAAAAAATGTGGGTCCAGCTAAAAATTGGAAGAATTTAATTGAAACTCCAAAATCAAAATATATTGCCTATTTTGAAGGTGATGATTATTGGACAGACCCACTAAAACTGCAAAAACAAATTGATTTTCTGGAATTCAATCCTGATTATGTATTGTGTTTTCATCAGGTTAATCTTCTAAAACCCAATGGAGAAATTGTAGATGATTTTATCACTAAAGTGCCTGAAAATTATGAAACTATAGAGACGCTGGCTCGTTTAGGAAATTATATTCATACTCCGTCTGTCGTTTTCAGAAATATAATTATATCATTCCCTACTGAATTTGAACAATCACCAATGGGGGATTATTTTTTATACATGTTGTTAGCCCAAGACGGTAAACTGAAATATTTAAAAGAAAAAATGGCTATTTATAGGGAAGGTGTAGGGATTTGGAGTGCTAAATCTGAATATTTAAGGAATTTAAATACGGCCTATACGCACGCTTTGATAGTTAGTTGTAATCATTTTGACAATCCGGTTTCATTAGTATTACTTGATCGAATAAGTTTGTTTTTAAAAGCATATGAAAACCAAATTGGTAAAGAAAATTTAAATTTGTTAAATACATGCACTAAGGTAAATGACTGTATCTACAATTATTTTTTAAATAAAAATAAGACGAATCTTAGTGAAACGATACAAATGAAAAGCTCAAAAGAATTAATAAAAGAAGTGTTATTGCGAATAAAGAAACGTTTATGGAACAAATAACCCCTCTAGTTTCTGTAATAATACCCAATTATAATCACGAGAAATACTTAAGAGAACGTTTGAAAAGTGTTTTTAATCAAACCTATCCTAATTTTGAAGTGATTTTATTGGATGATTGCAGTACTGATTCCAGTCGAACCATACTCATGGAATATGAGAAAAATCCGAAAGTAAGTCATTGTTTATTTAATGAAACTAATTCGGGCAATACATTTATTCAATGGAACAAAGGAATATCTTTAGCAAAAGGAGATTATATCTGGATTGCCGAGTCAGATGATTTTTGTGAGCTAAATTTTGTGGAAGAATTGATTCAACCGTTAATTCAAGATGATCAAATAGTATTGTCTTATTGCCAATCAAATAGAGTTGATGAGTTTGGTACTTATACGGGGGATTGGTTAAATCATACGGATTGTCTTGATAAGACTTTCTTTTTGAAAAATTTTATTATAGAAGGCAATGAATTTGTCGAACGTTTTTTGATTTATAGAAACGTGATTCCTAATGCAAGCGCTGTTTTATTTAGAAAAAAGACTGCTCTTAATTTAGGGAAATTAGAAATGGATTCTTTTTTAAGATATTGTGGAGATTGGTTATTTTACGTTAAACTAATTACTAACAATAAAGTAGCCTTTAAAAGTACTGCTTTGAATTGTTATAGGTATCATTCAAAAAGTGTTATTACAATGGCACATAAAGCAGGAAAATTCGATTCCCATAATGATGTAGATATTAATATCAGAAAAAAAATGAAAGCTTTTTTCATGGATAAGAAATCAATCAATTTGTCTAATATTTTAAAAATAAATAAAAAAATAAGTAATGAATTGAAATATGAAAAAGCATTTTATTTAATCAGAAATCAAGAAAAAATTAAAGGATACCTAATCTTAATTTCAAATTTTACGGTATTTATCCGGAATTATAAATTCAAAAAAAATCTTGAATTAAAAATTAATAAAATGTTCTCTAAGTTTTTATACTGATGAAAAAAATACTATTTATATCCAATAATGCCTCCAGAACAGGAGCGCCTTATGT
The DNA here is from genome assembly GCF_042787335.1 of Flavobacterium fructosi. NCBI lineage: Bacteria > Pseudomonadati > Bacteroidota > Flavobacteriia > Flavobacteriales > Flavobacteriaceae > Flavobacterium > Flavobacterium fructosi. Next base: position 385,639 of record NZ_JBHZQA010000001.1, read on the forward strand.
ATTATTATTGTTTTTGAGATGGTTGAAGAAAGAAAATAAAAAAATTGAAATTCATATTCTTTTTTTAGAAGGGGGTGATTTACTAGAAGATTTTAAAGAAGTAGCTACTGTTTGTTATAACTATAGTGACATATTAATTAAGAAGCCATTCCTAAATAGAGTGTTTTCTTATGCGCGGCAGAAAATAAATAAAAATAATACTAGAAAAGATCGCTATATAAAAAAGATTGCCAATCAGCAATATGATATCATTTATGCCAATACTATTGCTACTGTCTCGTTTGCTACAATTTTAAAAAGGCAATGTAGCAATCAACCAAAATTGATTGCCCATATTCATGAATTGAATACAACAATCAAAGAGTATTTGCCCAATTTCAATGAATATGTTCACCAAATTGATTTGTTTGTATCAGTTTCTCAACTTGTTATACAAAATTTAAACACAGAGTGGGACGTTAACCCATTAAAGAATCATCTTGTTTATGCTTTTTCTGGTAAAGAGGCAAATAAGGCAAATAATCATAAAAAGGTTTTCGAAGTTGGTGCATCAGGTATGGTGTATTGGAGAAAAGGGGATGATTTATTTATTCAAGTTGCCAATTATTTAAAAATTAGGTACCCAGAAATTAAAATTAAATTTACGTGGGTCGGGCAAATTTACAATAGACAAAGAAATATTGTAGAAGCCGATTTAGAAAAGGCAAATCTAAAAGACACCGTTTTTTTTATCGGAGAGCAAAGTACACCGGAAAATTATTATAAGAATTTTGATGTTTTTTTGATGACATCAAGAGAAGATCCTTTCCCTTTGGTTTGTATTGAGGTTGGAAAATTAGGGATTCCTATTATTTGTTTTGAAAAAGCGACAGGGACAGCAGAAGTGTTAGTTGATGGGGGTGGTTTTATAGTTCCTTATCTAGATATTGTAGCAATGGCTGAAAAAGTCGTTTTGTATTATAACGATAGGGCGTTGAGAAACAAGGACGGAGATCTAAATAGAGTAAATTTTTCAAAGTTTACTGTTGATAACATGGGAGAAAAAATATTGAATTGTATTGAAAGTGTATGATAGCTTTCTTCTTTTTTAACACTATTTATATTGCTGTAAATTTTATTCTTTCATATAATTAAAAAACCCTCTTTTGGGTTTTTAATAAAAATTAGAAATGCTGGCCATTGCAATTCCCTATTATAAACTTACTTTTTTTGAGGCTACCCTCACTTCGCTTGCCAATCAAACAGATAAACGATTTAAAGTCTATATTGGCAATGATGCAAGTCCCGAAGATCCTTTGTTTTTGCTGGATCAATACAAAGGAAAATTAGATTTTAATTATTATAAATTTGAAGAAAATCTGGGTAGTAAATCTCTTGTAAAACAATGGGATCGTTGTCTTTCCATGACGGAGCAGGAAGAATGGATCATGGTGCTTTGCGATGATGATACGTTGAGTACGAATTGTGTAGCTGAATTTTACGAATCCTTACCTAAAATTGATGGTGGCAATTGCAATGTGGTTCGTTTTGCCACGTTAGTAAAACAGATGAGGCTAAAAAAGATCTCTAGTCTGTATGAGCATCCTGAACTTGAAAAAGCAACGGATTTTATGTACAGACGTATGACCAATTCCACTCGCAGTTCATTGTCTGAATATATTTTTAGAAAAGATATGTATATGCGCTATGGTTTTTTTGACTATTTCCTAGCTTGGCATTCTGATGATAGAGCTTGGCTTGAATTTTCGGAATTTAAATATATCTACTCTATTAATACAGCCCACGTATGTTTTAGACTAAGTGAGGAAAATATTTCCAGGAGTGATTTTATGATTAAGGAAAAAAATCAAGCTACTTTAGCATTTTATAACTTTGTTATATTTAAACATATTTTAAAATTTAAACGTTTTCAACGAAAAGAACTTTTACTCGTTTATGAACAATTTATTTATAAGATAAATAAAGGTAATTTTAGTTTTTTTATTCGCGTTTTTGTCCTGCTATTTATTAATTTATATTTTGTGCAATCCATAAAATTTGCAAGACGACTTTTAATCCATTTACATAAGAATGCTCAAAGATCCTAAAATTTCCATTATTATTCCGGTTTATAATCGGGAGCATTTGATAAGCTATACTTTAGACAGCATTATTGAGCAATCATTTATAGATTGGGAATGTATTCTAGTAGATGATCATAGCACCGATAATTCATTCGCAGTTATGGAACTGTATCAAAAAAAAGACCCTCGTTTTAAAGCCTACAGAAGACCAAATAAACTAAAAAAAGGAGCCAATGCATGCCGTAATTTTGGATTTACAAAATCTATAGCCCCAGCCATAAAATGGTTTGATAGTGATGACATCATGCTTCCTGATCATTTAAACATTGCATATCAAACATTAATTGAAAAGAATTTGGATTTTGTAGTTACGGATACTATAAATTTTGATCATGATACTAGTGCACTTTTGGACAAACCTTATTCTTTTGACAGGACTAAAGAAAATATAACTGCTGAAAATCTTGCTCATATACGAATTGGTTGGATAACAAATGATTTTTTGGGTAGCCGAAAAATTGTTGATTCTGTAAGGTTTAATGAAAATATTACTGATGGAGATGAGTATAATTTTTTTATAAAAGTATTACAGAATGAAGTAAAAGGAGCATTTATAGGTCAAATTTTAACACATAGAAGAATACACACCGATTGTATTTCTTTCAAGAATAAGCAAAATAATATCAATTACATGTCAATATTAACTATTTTAAAATATCAGACAGCAAATGATTTAGTGGTCTATAATAATAAAGCACTCATCCGGTGGTTTTTATCTGGCTATATGCGTATTTCCTTTGATTTAGCTTTGGCGCAAACCGACCTGCCGTATAAAAAGGAGGCTTTTAAATTAATTTGTAAATACCATTCTGTTAAGAAGGGTAGTGCTTTTTTAGTTGCGCTATTTTTAGGAAGCCATTTTAAAAAAGGATATAACATTATGAAATATGCACGAAAATAAATTAAACAGTACCTCTCTTGTTTCAATTATCCTCCCTGTTTATAACGGGGAAAAATTCTTGGCAGAATCTATCGAAAGTTGCCTAAATCAATCGTATCAAAATATCGAATTGATTATTGTAAATGATTGTTCGACTGACACTACTCTAGAAATTGCTAATTTTTATGCTTTAAAAAATGATAGAATAACTATCATCAATAATTCTGTAAACAAAAAACTTCCAGCAAGTTTAAATATTGGTCACAACAAAGCTAAAGGGGATATTATAACTTGGACCAGCGATGATAATAAATATGAACTGAATGCAGTAGAGGTCATGTTAAAAAACCTTTTAGAAAAGAATGCTGATATCGTGTATTGTGATATTATGATAATTGATCACAAGTGCGAAAAAGTTAGGGATGTTGAGTTTCCCACTATTGAAAATATAATATTCCGGAATTATATTGGTTCCTGTTTTCTATACAGAAAAGAAGTTTTTGAAAGAAATAAAGGGTATAATGAAAATTATTTTTTAGCTGAAGACTATGATTTTTGGTTGAGGGCTATAGCGCATAGCCGCTTTTACCAGCTTAGAAAAAAACTGTACAATTATAGAAAACATGATACCAGTTTAACACATCAGATTGCTTTTAATGATGAAAAGAAACAAGTGTGGAATGAGAACGTAGTTAAAATGTATGACGGTTTTTCAAAAACATTCGTAAAAACTGATTATTTAATTATTTCAGAGTTTTTAGCCAAATCGTTAAACTATCAAAAAATACCATTTGAATGGATTATAGAAAATGAAAGTATAATTGACCAATTTAAACAGAAGCTCTCTCAGAATGTTAATTTCCAGAATAAGGATGTAATTGAAAAAATATTTTTAAGTAAAATAATTTATTTAATGACAATAGATCAGGGTTTGAAAACCAATCTTTCCAAATCTTTTTATATTGTAAAAAAATACGGTTTGTTTTTGGATAAAAAAGCGATCAAAACGTTAATCAAATATTCATTTTTTAAGAAATAATGATTCCAAAAGTGAGCATAATAATGGCGACCTATAACAGGTCACAATATATATTAGAATCGATACTGTCAATACAAAATCAAACATTTAAGGATTGGGAATGTCTTATTATTGATGATGGCGGAACTGATCATACACAGGAAATTTTAGCGCCTATCTTAGATAAAGATCCAAGGTTTCAATATCTTTTTAGAACTCCAAAGTATGAAAAAGGATTACCAGGAAGCAGGAATTATGGTTTAGACCTTGCCCAAGGAGATTATATCATTTTTTTTGATGATGATGATATAGCACATCCGCAAAACTTAGAATTATGCGTGTTAGAATTATCCAAAAACGATATTTCTTTTTGCAGATATATAAGGGTTGGTTTTACTGGTGATTTTGTTTGTAATTTTGATTACTCAAAAGAATATACTAGCTTTTATATCGATAGCAGTGATATCAATAAAATATTAAAAAACGAACTGCAATTTAATTCTTGTGCCGTGATGTGGACAAAAGAATGTTATGCCAGTCATCGCTATATCGAGCATTTAAGGTACGCAGAAGAATGGGAAGTTTATGCACGCATCATAACTTCGGTAAAAAGAGGAATATCTATTAATAAAATTCTTTATTATGGAAGAAAACATAACGTTTCTGTTACCGGAGATTTTGGAAATAGAAATTTAAGCAGTTTAGCATCTTATACCGATGCTATTCAGTTGGTAATTGCCAATTTGAAAGAAAAAAAAATGTTGTCTAGTGAGATAATTCGTTATTTTATTCAGGTTTCTTTGCAATACAAAGAATATGACTTGTTTGAAAGAATTCTAAATACCTTAGCATTACCAAAAATAGAAGAATTGAAATGGAGATTGTTTTATCTTCATTTACCGTTACGTTTATTTTTTTACGGAATTTACATGAGAAAATATAAAGAATAGAAAATGAAAATTCTTCTTTGTTTCGGCACCCGACCTGAAGCTATTAAAATGGCACCTCTTTTCCATGAATTGCGTAAGAGCAAATTCGATGTTAAAGTTTGTGTTACTGCTCAGCATAGGAAAATGCTGGACCAGGTATTGGAGTTTTTTGCAATTACTCCGGATTATGATTTAGATTTAATGCAACAAAATCAAAGTTTAAATAGTTTGAGTGCAAGCATTTTAGAGAAGATTGATGCCGTTTTGTTAAAAGAAAAACCAGATTTAGTTTTGGTACACGGAGATACTACAACCTCATCGATGGTTTCTTTGGCAGCATTTCATCTAGGATTAAAGGTGGGGCATGTCGAAGCTGGACTGCGAACGTACAATAAGCTATCTCCTTTTCCGGAAGAGCTCAACAGGCAGTTAGTCAGTCGGATAGCGGACATCCATTTTACACCAACTTTGAGAGCGACACAGAATTTGTTGGAAGAAGGAATTGATAGGAAATCTATTGTTCAGGTAGGCAATACAGTTGTGGATGCTTTGTTTTGGACCTTAGACAAAATAAAAGAGAAAAGTTATACTAATAATGAAATAGCACTTCTTAACAATAATATTTCTTTTGATAAGAAAATGATTTTAGTTACGGGCCATCGAAGAGAAAGTTTTGGTGATGGCTTTAAAAATTTGTGCGAAGCGCTGCTGACTATTTCAGAAAGGAAGGATGTTATAATAGTGTATCCGGTTCATTTAAATCCAAATGTTAAGAGAACTGTTTATGAGTTATTGTCAAATAGAGATAATATTTATTTAATAGATCCTATATCTTATCCAGCTTTTGTATGGGTGATGAAGCAGTCTTATCTCATCGTTACAGATTCTGGAGGGATTCAGGAAGAAGCTCCATCCCTAGGTAAGCCTATTCTTGTCACTCGTACCGTTTCAGAAAGACCGGAAGGAATAGAAGCTGGTTTTTCAATTTTGGTTGGAACAGATAAAAAAAAGATCATCACTGCTGTTAATGCTATTTTAGATAATTTAAAAGATTTTGAACAAAGAACAAACCCTTATGGAAATGGTGATGCGTCAGAAAAAATTGTGGCCTATTTATCAAATCAATTCAATAATTAACTCATTTAAATGAACTTTTTAGTAATTGCACAAGATTTAAGAGTGTCAGGGACAAGCGAAGGGATTGTTTCCCGTTCCTTTATAGGTAAACTAAAAAGGGTATATCCCGATGCTGTTATAGACCTGCATTATTTTATGTCTTATACACATAGTTATAATAAAGAATTATTGCCTTTAAATAGTATTACTGAATATCTGGTTAACAGGAAACCATCATTAGGGTTAAAAATTATAAATGCGATTTACAGGAGGGTGTTTATAAAGTCTTTGTATAAAACTTTTGTGATTAATCAGTATAGAAAACCTCTTTCCAAGATTAAATATGAGAACTATGATTTAATTTTTGTAAGAAGTTCAGGTTTAGAATATGAAACTATTATAGCGTTGAAAAACCTGCCCATTCTTTCTAAGTCAATTATAAATTTTCATGATCCGTATCCTTTCTTTTTTGATACCAGTTGTCCAAACCCCTTAACAAAAAAACATCTTATAGATTTTTATGAAATGTATGGGATTGTCAAAAACGCTTTTGCGTGCCTTACACCGTCAAAACTGCTTTCAAAGGATTTACAGCTTGTTTATGGGAATCAAAAGAAGTTTTACACCTTACCTCATCAATACGATAATTCGGTATTTGACTTGACAGATGCATCTCAAATTCGTAAAAAGGAGAAACCTATGTCCATTTCCTATCATGGAGGTTTGCATTATGGACGTGATATAGATATTTTGATTGATGCCTATGTTGATTTGATAAAAACAAATAGCTATTTGCTAGGGCAAACAGAACTAGTTCTTCGTTTGAAAAGTTCAGATAATAAAAGATTAAAAGAAAAGTATCATTCTTTCAATACGGTAATTATTTTGGATGGATTGGATTTCTCCAATTCAGCCAACGAGCAAATTCAAGAAGCAGATATTCTTATACTTTTAGAGAGCACTTTTGAATACAGTAATATTTTGCTTGGTAAGGCTCCTTTTGTCGCTTCTCTTGAAAAACCTATTTTAGCACTATTGCCCGAAGCCTGTGAATTGCGCAGCATTATTAAAAATGAAAATTATATCGCTAAAAGTAACGATACGGAAGATGTTAAAATGAAATTAGAAGCGCTAATTATAAAAACATTGGGATCTAATGATTCGCTGCATACTTGTGAAGATTATTTTGGAGATGATAATTTTAAAGAAATACTTAGTACGATTTTAACGGATTTAAAATAAAAATGATGCATCGATCAAAAGGGATTATTATAAGAAGCTTAGTCGGTAAGTCAATTATTAACGGAAATCTCGAAAATTTGTTTCTTGGTTTCTAATTAATTTGATAAATGCGAATAGGTAATAACCCTCATAAAGATAAAGTGATAGCCCAATCAGACTACCTGCATCAGGTAGTTATTCCTGTTTATATACCCCATCAAGATGGGTATTTTAGGGACAGCCTAAAAATTTTTCAATTATGCTTGCAATCGCTATTGAACACAGTTCATCACAAAACCTATATAACTATTGTCAACAATGGAAGTTGTAAAATGGTTATGGAATATCTAGACAAAGTTTACGATGAAGGTAAAGTACAGGAACTCATTCATACTGAAAACATAGGGAAATTGAATGCAGTGCTGAAAGGTCTTGCAGGGAATAATATTGAGTTGGTAACCATTACAGATGCCGATGTGTTATTTTTAGATAATTGGCAGTTTGAGACGACCAAAGTATTTAGAGCACTCCCAAAAGCAGGGGTGGTGGGTATCGTACCCCAATTTAATATGTTTAAAAATAAGTGTGGAAATGTAATTTTTGACAATTTGTTTAATAAAAAGCTGAAATTTATTCCTACACACTCCCCAGAAGGATTGATTCGTTTTTATGACAGTATCGGTTGGGACAGGAGTTATAATAAAGATTATCTGAAATACGGTTTAGGACTGGAACAGAATAATAGCACTGTTTTATTAGGTTCAGGACATTTTGTAGCGACTTATAAAAAACAAATGTTCCAGGAAATGAAAACCTACTTAAATTATAAATTAGGAGGAGATTCAGAAGATTATCTCGATTCGGTACCGTTGAAATATGATTATTGGAGAGTCACAACGTATGATAACTATGCCTATCACATGGGGAATATTTTCGAAGATTGGATGTCTGAAATCATGCACGAGGTCAATATTAGGAATGAAATGGATTCCGATTTTGCCCAAAACAAAGTCGCTAACACTTTTATTGTTGCCGTAAAGAACACAGTGTTTCTTAAATTTTTTGGAAGCGATTTTATTTCCAGGCTATTTTACCGATGGAAAAAATTGCCTAAAGCAATGATTAAAAACTATTCTACAATTGCTCCAGTTCCTACGTCGAGATAGAATGATAACATTATGATTGTTCCATTTTCAGGAATAGTATTAACAAGAGATAGTGCATGAAGAATTATATTCCGGGTTTGAATGGTCTGAGAGCTATTGCCGTTTTTTTAGTCATTTTGTCCCATCGTTTGCCCGTTGGGCATTTTTTTTTAAAATTTCCAATTGGGGATTATGGTGTTACCTTGTTTTTTGTTTTGAGTGGTTTTTTGATCTCAAGATTGCTTTTTTTTCAAATTCAAAACCAATCTGTTAATGAAATTTCTAATTTTAGAATTCTGAAAAAATTCATTTTGAGAAGAAGTTTGCGTATTTTTCCTATTTATTATTTGTTGCTTTTTTTTATGTATTTTACGGATGGTATTATTGGGAATCGTTTTCGAGAACATTTTTCATGGTATTTCTTCTACGGTGCGAACTATCTAAATTATACAACGGATAAGTGGTATGCCAGTTTGGCTCATCTATGGTCGCTTTCCGTGGAGGAACAGTTTTATCTTCTATGGCCTGTATGTTTAGTCTTTATTTTTAAAAATAGCCTTTTGCAGTTTCTTGGCTTTGTTATTTTGCTGGGAACTGTTTATCCGTTCTTTTTTGACGGCAATGCTGCAATACTGACTGTAAGTTGTGTGAATGCTTTTGGTATAGGAGCTTTACTTGCTTATGTCGAAATTCAACGACCCGATTGGATTTTGTTTTTTAACTTAGGTCTGAAATGGCTATTTGTTCCGACATTAGGTTTGCTACTTACTAACTACTTGATTTTTAGAATTCCTTATTTTTCGGAGAGATTGGCTATTTCTATATTGTCTATAACCTTGATTTCATTTTGCCGTTTTCATAGTAAGCATTTCATAGTTCAACAAGTTCTCGAGAACAGAATTTTAGAATTTGTCGGTTTAATTAGTTACGGCATTTACCTCTATCATAATATTCTTCCTAAATATTGGACGTGGGGACTTCAGCAGATGGATATTAAAACCCCGAGTTCTTTAGGACAATTTTCATATTTTGAATTTGTTTTGCAAACTTTATTTTTAGTTTTTTTGAGCCACTTATCGTGGATTATAGTAGAAAAACCGATTTTGAAATTAAAAAAATATGTGGCTTATTAGCAATATTAGGGTTAGTTAAGAAAAAAAGTAATTTAAATGTCTGTTAAGAAATAATGTTCTAAGTTAGAAAAGTAAGTAATGAAAGAAAAAATATTTTCCATTCTCATAAGCACCAAAAACCGATTAGAGGATTTGGCTTTTACATAAGTATGTTTTTGTATATTTGTAATTCAAAAGGAAGAATTATGACAACTATAACCATTAATGAGCGTACTAAAGCAGGTAAAATAGTATTAGAACTTGCCAAAATACTTTCTGTTTCAAACAAAGGTGTTGCAATTGAACCAAAAGAAGTAGCGAAACCCGCTTCAAAGGCAAAAGAAGAAGGCACTTACGATCCAAAGTTTGTTGCAATGATAAAAAAGAGAATTGCAAATGAAAAATTTACTCCTATACATACAAAATCTATATGGGAAAGTATCTAGTCAATTTTTCTGAAAGTGCAGTAAAAGAACTTGCCAAACATAAAAAAGCTGGAAACAAAGCCATTAATAACAAAATAGATAAAATATTTAACGAATTAAAAGAGACTCCGTTTATAGGAGAGGGACACCCTGAACCATTGAAGTACAGTTTGACAGGGTTGTGGTCGAGACGAATCAACAAAGAACACAGAATGGTTTATTGTGTTGATGAGAATAGTGTAACTGTTTATGTTGCTTCGGCAATGGGACATTACAATATCAAATAATGAAATTAATTCAACCCACTTTCTCCATCCTCATTTCCACCAAAAATCGCCTAACCGATTTGGCTTTTACCTTGGATAAAATCAAGTATCTCTTAACGCAGGATGGTGTGGAATGCGTTGTTTTTGACGATGGTTCCTCCGATGGTACTCATGAATATGTGAAAGAAAACTTTCCCGATATACAACTCCAAAGAAATGTGGTCTCCAAAGGCTATATTTTTTGCAGGAACAAAATGCTTAATGAAACCCAATCAGAATTTGCTATTTCATTGGATGATGATGCTCATTTTATTACGGATAACCCATTAGCCATTTTAAAAGCTCATTTTGATGCGAATTCGGTTTGTGGACTTATTGCGATGCGTATTTTTTGGGGATTGCGTGAACCTATTTCCAAATTATCAAAAGAAAAATCAAGTCGGGTACAAGGATTTGTGGGTTGTGCACATATCTGGCGAATGAAAGCTTGGCGTACTATTCCCAACTATCCCGAATGGTTTGTCTTTTATGGGGAGGAAGATTTTGCGGCTATCCAATTATTCAAAAAAAACTGGGAAATCCAGTATCTGTCGGAAGTCTTAGTCAATCATAGAGTAGATGTGAAATCCAGAAAAACCAATGATGATTACACCATTAGGTTGAGAAGTTCATTGCGTTCCGGTTGGTATTTGTTTTTCTTGTTTTATCCCATTACCACTATCCCAAGAAAAATGACGTATTCGATTTGGACTCAATTCAGGCTAAAAGTATTTAAAGGTGATTTAAAAGTTTTAAAAATTATAGGTTTGGCATTATACGATTTACTTTGTGCAATGCCCAAAGTAATGAAACACAGCAATCGCTTGTCGCAGAAAGAATACGATTCTTATCAAAAATTGGAAGCTGCAAAAATATATTGGCAGCCAGAAAAATAAAGAATCATACAATTCAATAACCTTAAAAGAAGATTCTTATTTAGTATCAAAAGAAAATTTCGATTATTTGTTTACTTTTACTTGAAATAGCAAAAGCTTTCAAATAAATGAATTTTATTTTAATAATTGGATTGGGTTCCATTGGAGTAAGACACTTAAATAATCTTATTTATTTGGGATACACCAACATTATTATTGTTAGTAAATCTGGGAATATTCCATCTGAATTCAATCAGTTTTCCGTTTATACGGATTGTCAAAAAGCAATTACTGAAAATTTAATTTCGCATGGGTTCATTTGTACTCCAACCTCCAGTCACTTAGACGATTTGACCATTTTATTGGAAAATAATATTGCACATATCTATCTGGAAAAACCCATTAGCCATAACCTTACTTATTTGGACGAAATAAGTAATTTAACTAACAAATGCAAAAGGCTTGTAGTGGGGTATGATTTGCATTTTGATCCAGGTCTGATAAAAATTAAAGAGTTGCTCAACGAAAATCAAATGGGTAAAGTCTTTTCCATTAATGCCACTGTAGGGCAATATTTACCTGACTGGAGACCCAATCAGGATTATTTGAAAGGGATGAGTGCGAAAATTGATAAAGGTGGTGGTGTGATGTTGGATTTAGTGCATGAATTTGATTATGTACGATGGCTGGTTGGAAAACCTAAAAACATTGCCTGTATTTTTCAAAACAATCCTAGTTTGTCAATAGAAACAGAAGACGTTGCAGATGTACTCATCCATTTCGAGGGTAATTCCTCAGGAACCATTCATTTAGACTATCACCAGAAAAAGCTGGTTCGAAATTGTATGATTACATGTGAAAAAGGCACTGTATTTTGGGATTTAACCAAGTCTGAAGTTAAAATTATCCGTCACGATCAAGAAATGGAGACGTTTTCTTATCTTGATTTCGAGAGAAATCAGCGGTATATTGATAGTATTAAAGCCTTTTTAGACGAATCAAAATATGACGATAGATTAACCAATTTTGAAGAAGCATTGGTGAGTTTAAAAATGGTTGTTGCCGCCAAAGAATCCTCTATTTCTAAACAGTTTATCGCTATAAATTAATAATATGATATTAGGAACCATTTGTTGCAGAGGGGGGTCAAAAGGTGTTTTGGGTAAAAACACGCGACTTTTGAATGGTATGCCATTGCTTACTTATACGATTAATGCGGCTCAACAAAGTAAGTATCTAAATGATTTAATTGTTTCATCAGATAGTCAGGAAATACTAAATATTGCCAAGAGCAATGGTATTGCTATTACTTTTGTCAGACCGGATGATTTATCCACAGATACCGCCAGTAAGTGGCCAGTTTTTATTCATGCAGTAGAAAACTATGAAAAACTAACTGGTAAAACGGTAAGTTATATTGTTGATATGGATGTTACCGTACCGCTAAAAACTACTCAAGATATTGATAATGCCATTGTTTTAGCTTTGCAATCACCTGAAATTGATGTGGTCATAACGGGCTATGAACCGGAGCGGAATCCTTATTTTAATATGATGGAAATAAAGAATTCCGGATTTGCCGAAATAGTAAAAAAAACAGAAATCCCCATAGTTAGAAGACAGGATGCTCCTAAAGTTTTTAGTTTGACGCCAGCAGCTTATGTAATTAAAAAAGAAGCATTGTACCAATACCAACATTGGAGTGAGGCAAAATGCATGATTAGTGAAATGCCTAGGGAAAGAGCCATTGATATTGATACTGAACTTGATTTTAAACTAATACAATTTTTATTGAATGAAAAATAATTTATTTGATTTAACAGGGAAAATTGCTTTTATCACTGGAGGTGCAGGGCTACTTGCAACCGAGCATGCCTTAGCTTTAAATGAATATGGTGCGAAAGTAATTTTGGCCGATATCAACTTAGACAGAGCTAACGAAATAACCTGTAATTTACAAGAACAACAATGCGAGGTTGATTTTATAAAATGTGATGTTACTTCAAAAGAAAGTTGGGAAGGCGCACTGCAGTATGTATTAGACAAATACCAAAAAATAGATATTTTAATAAACAATGCTGGTTTTACCAATCAAAGTAAATCCAAAAACTTTGATGCTACTTTCGAGAATTTTCCCCTTCAGGACTGGAATGCTATAATGAATGTTAATTTAACGGGTGCTTTTTTAGGGTGTCAGGTAATAGGCAACCAAATGCTCAAACAGAAATCCGGTTCCATAATTAACATGGCTTCTTTGTATGGTGTGGTTAGCCCAAATCATAAAATGTATCCCGGAACAGGGATTTCTCAACCTGTAGCTTACAGCGTAAGCAAACATGGTGTAATAGCACTGACAAAGTACCTGGCAACGCTTTGGGCTGAAAAAGGGATAAGAGTTAACAGTTTAACGCCGGGAGGAATCTGGAATGGTCACGAAGGATTGTTTTTAGAACGATTTAAAAACCTAAATCCAATAGGTAGAATGAGTGATAAATCAGAGTTAAGAGGGGGTATAGTCTTCCTTGCCAGTGAGGCTAGTAGTCACGTAGTAGGACATAACTTAATTATTGATGGTGGATGGACTGCATGGTAATTTTTTTAAAAAGTATAAAATGAATTCACATATAGAAATAGCAGGAAGAAAAATAGGATTGGATTTCCCACCCTTGGTCATTGCCGAAATCGGTATTAATCATGAAGGTTCTTTGCATGTAGCCAAAGAAATGGTAGATGCTGCCCATCGTGCCGGAGTAGAAGTTGTAAAACATCAAACCCATATTGTGGAAGATGAAATGTGTGGTGCCGCCAAAAAAGTGATCCCTGGTAATTCCGATGTTTCCATATATGAAATTATGGAACGCTGTGCGCTCAACGAAACCGATGAACTTGCACTCAAAAATTATGTGGAAAGCAAAGGAATGATTTTTATTTCTACCCCTTTTTCACGTGCCGCTGCCAATCGATTGCAAAAATTTGATGTTCCAGCCTATAAAGTAGGTTCAGGAGAATGTAATAATTATCCATTATTGGAACACATCGCTTCTTTTGGCAAACCCGTTATTCTGAGTACTGGAATGAATACCATCGAAAGTATTACCAAAGCAGTGGCTATTTTTGACAAACACAATGTACCAATAGCACTCTTGCATACCACCAATTTATACCCAACCCCCATTCATCTGGTTCGATTTGGAGCTATGATGGAAATGCATAATGCTTTTCCGGAGAAAGTCTTTGGTTTGAGTGATCATACCCTGAATAATAATGCTTGTTTGGGTGCGGTGGCTTTAGGAGCCAGTATTCTGGAGCGACATTTTACGGACACAATGCAACGATCAGGTCCCGATATTGTTTGCAGTATGGATGAAAAAGCATGTGCGGAACTTATCGTTTCTTCTAATGAGATTTGGCAAATGCGTGGCGGAACTAAAAAACCAGCCAAAGAGGAGCAAGTTACCATTGATTTTGCCTTTGCAACAGTTTGCAGTATAAAAGCGATTGCAAAAGGGGAAGAATTAAGCAAAGACAATATTTGGGTAAAACGACCAGGAAAAGGAAAAATTCTTGCGAAACATTTTAATGATTTGATAGGTAAAGTAGCGACAAGAGCTATAAAAAATGACGAACAATTAGAATGGATTGATTTTGAGTAAGCTTATCCTGTACTAGTGGTAAAAAGCTAATCGTAGATTATAGCAGAGACTGTTCCCCTCTTGAGAGGGGCTAGGGGTGTGTCAAGATTGTATTAAATTAATCTGTAATTTTTCACGAAAAGAAAAATAATCCCATATACTCCGAATTTAAAAGCTCTTGCAAGAGATTTGCGAAACCATGCTACAAAGGTCGAGATCATTCTATGGACAAAATTAAAAGGAAAACGTATTGGCTATGATTTTCATATACAAAAACCGGTTGATAATTATATTTTAGATTTTTTCTGTCACGAATTGATGTTATACCATTCATTATTATAAAATAGTCCAATTGTCAGTTCGAGCGCAGTCGAGAACCATTATGACATCTCGACTGCGCTCGATGTGACAATAAATAATTGGACTATAATGAACTAATCAATGGTATTAGGAATTGAGGTAGATGGTTATTCCCATGAATTTCTAGATATTCAGGAAAAAGATACCATTAAAGAAAAACGGATGAATGAATTAAGGATTTCGGTGTTACCTTTCTCAGATTATAAGGTACTAAAAGACACGGAGAATGTGATAAGAGTTGTTGCGTTTTATATTTCAGAATACGAAAAACACACCCCTAACCCCTCTCAAGAGGGGAACTGAAGGAGATTGCGTATAAGTTTAATATTTGCTTTTGAGTGTTTTGTAAAATAATTTTAATAAATGAAAAAAATACTTTTTCTTACAGGAACAAGAGCTGATTTTGGGAAAATAAAATCACTAATTTCTGTTCTTGATATTCATCAAGATTTTGAAGTTTTTGTTTTTGTCACAGGGATGCATTTGCAAAAGGAATATGGATTCACGCTTTTAGAAATTGAACGTTGTAATTTTAAAAATGTACATACGTTTGAAAATTACACCCATGAAAGCACAATGGATTTAACATTAGCCAAAACCATAGAAGGTTTGTCCAGCTATTGCAAAAAAGTAAGTCCTGATCTAATTATAGTTCATGGGGATCGAGTTGAGACACTTGCCGGCTCAATTGTAGGCTCTTTAAATAATATTTTAGTGGCTCATATTGAAGGAGGAGAATTATCAGGTACTGTTGATGAATTAATACGGCACAGCGTCAGTAAATTAAGTCATGTTCATTTTGTGTCTAATACCGATGCAGCAAAACGACTGCTTCAAATGGGAGAAATGGAAACTTCTATTTTTAATATCGGTTCACCAGATATTGACATTATGTTTTCGGATACGCTTCCGGATGTAGCAACTGTAAAAGGGTATTATGATATAGATTTTGATGAATTTGCCATTGTAATGTTTCATCCGGTGACAACTGAATCTGCTGAAATGCAACATTATGTAAAGGATTTTGTAAGTAGTCTGTTGAACGATACCCATAATTATATTGTGATATATCCTAATAATGATTTAGGCAGTCAATGTATTATAAAGGAATATGAAAGGTTGAAAAATAATCCACGTTTCAGAATTTTTCCTTCCTTGCGTTTTGAATATTTTTTAACCTTACTCAAAAAATCCCAATTCATAATTGGAAATAGTAGTGCCGGAATTAGGGAAGCCCCCTATTATGGAATTCCAATTATTAATATTGGGACGCGCCAACAAAACAGGGTAATTCACGCTGATATTATTAATGTTGATTACAGGAACGAAAATATTAATAAAGCATTAAAAGATATTGATTATCATCAAGTCCGTGAAACAAATGCTGATTTTGGACAAGGAAATAGTACTGCTTTATTTCTAAACTCCATTCAAAATAACGATATTTGGAAAGTAAATCATCAAAAACAGTTTAGAGATAATTAATGTCAAACAAAAAAATTTTTATTTTACTACCCGATGGTGTAGGACTACGCAATTTTGCCTTTACAGACTTTTATAGTAAAGGTAAAGCGACAGGAATGGATTTAATTTTTTGGAATAATACTCCATTTGATTTAGCCAAAATAGGGTATAAGGAATTAAGACTCAAACAAAATCGATCAAGCCTTTTTTTAGAAGTATTAAAAAATGCCCGAAAAGAAATTGAACTTAATTGTAATATCAGAAAATCTAAAGACACCGTTTATGATTCGTATCGATTTCCTTTTTCATACAGTACTTTTAAATCTTCAACGAAAAGTTATATAATACGCTTTTTAATTCAATTGTTTGATTCAGAAAGAGGACTGAAAATAGTTAGGGATCTCATAAAAAAAACAGAACGGAAAACCAATTTTTATTCTGAATCTTATGCGCTTTTAAAAGAGCAAAAACCTGCGCTGGTTTTTTGCACTAATCAAAGAATCAGTTTAGCAATAGCTCCATTACTAGCCGCTCAGGATTTAAAAATACCAACGGCAACTTTTATTTTCTCTTGGGATAATCTTCCAAAAGGTACTATGGTTGTAGAAACGGATTATTATTTTGTTTGGAGTGCACATATGAAAAAAGAGCTTTTATATTATTATCCCTATATCAAAGAAAATCAAATCGTAGTAACAGGTACGCCTCAATTTGAAAATCATTTCCAATTAAATAATATAATTGATAGAGAGATATTTTTCAATCAAAATGGGTTAGATATTAAAAAGAAATATATTTGTTATTCTGGAGATGACGTGACAACATCACCTTATGATCCCGATTATTTACTAGATTTAATTAAAGCTGTTAGAAAATTAAATAAAAAAGGGAAGCCATTGGGAATTATTTTTCGAAGGTGTCCGGTTGATTTTTCACCGAGATTCAATTCAGTATTGGAGGAAAACCAAGATATAGTTGTCGCAATTGAACCAAGATGGGACAAAGTTGGAGAAGGCTGGAATACCATTCTGCCTACAAAAGAAGATTCCATTTTACAGTTCAATATTATTGCACATACTGAACTGGTTGTCAATTTGGGTTCTTCCATGGTTTTTGATTACGTTTCGCATAAAAAACCATGTGCTTACATGAATTATAATCCTGAAAAAAAAGATCCGAATTGGTCAGTTGAAAGAATTTATAATTATATTCATTTTCGTTTCATACCTGATAATGCAGTAGTTTGGTTAAATTCTCCAAATGAAATTGCGGATAAAATTGAAATTATGTTGAGCGATGGAGCACAAAAAGTAGTTGAAAATGCGCAAGAGTGGTTTGAAAAAATTAATCAGCATCCTGCCCAGGAGGCTTCAAAACGCATTTGGGAGGCCATAGATCAAATTTGTAAAAAGGGGCTATGCTAAAGGAAACTATTTTATCTGATTATAAAAGATGTGGCATCAATAAGGTAAGTTTCATGATACTAGTGAAAACCTTTATTGTCATGCCCAATCCAGGATTGAAGTTTCTGACTATTTTTCGTTTGACGCAGTATTTTAGAAGACGAAGCAGACCTTTGTTTTATTTTTTCTTTCTATGGTTGCGCCACTTAAAAGTGAAATATGGGTTTGATATCTCTTATAGAACTCAAATTGGAAAAGGGTTTTATATCGGACATTTTGGAAATGTAGTGATACATGGCGATACCGTAATTGGCGATAATTGTAATATTTCTCAAGGGATAACTTTTGGGGTAAGTAATGCTGGCACTTCTATTGGAGTCCCTAAGATAGGAAATAATGTTTTTGTTGGACCGGGAGCTTGCGTTTTTGGAAACATAAGAATTGGGAATAATGTAACTATTGGTGCGAATGCAGTGGTTACTAATGATGTCCCGGATTTTCACACCGTTCTGAGTCCAACGGCCACACTAATAAGCAAAGACCTATCTTCTTTTTACATTCACAATATCGATATTTAATATGTTTTTTAATTCGTTATCTTTTGCCGTTTTCCTTCCCATCGTATTTGTGTTGTATTGGTTTGTTTTTAATAAAACCAAAAGCACTCAAAATGAATTGCTTATCGTAGCGAGTTATTATTTTTATTCCTGCTGGGATTGGCGATTTTTGTTTTTGTTGGTTTTTTCCACTTTTTTGGATTATTATACCGGGATTCAAATTGAAAAAGCCAAGTCTGAAGCCGCCCGAAAATTTTGGTTTTGGTTGAGTATAAGTGTGAATTTGGGATTCTTAGGCATTTTTAAATACTACAATTTTTTCGCGGCTTCCTTTTCTGAATTAGTGAATGGTTTCGGATTGCAAACCAGTCCTTTATTGCTGAATGTAATTCTTCCCGTTGGAATTTCCTTTTATACCTTTCATGGATTGTCCTATGTGATTGATATTTACCTAAAAAGAATTAAAGCCGAATATAACTTTGTAGATTATTCCTTATTTGTGAGTTATTTTCCGTTATTAGTTGCGGGTCCTATTGAAAGAGCCACGCATTTGCTGCCACAAGTAAAAGTCAAGCGCAGCTTT
Organism: Flavobacterium fructosi; assembly: GCF_042787335.1. Lineage (NCBI taxonomy): Bacteria > Pseudomonadati > Bacteroidota > Flavobacteriia > Flavobacteriales > Flavobacteriaceae > Flavobacterium > Flavobacterium fructosi. The sequence goes on from NZ_JBHZQA010000001.1 coordinate 404,787, forward strand.
GATTTTGAAAAAGCCAAAGAAGGGGTTTATCAAATCATCTGGGGATTAGTCAAAAAAGTGGTGATTGCAGATACGTGTGCCACCTATGCCAATGCCATTTTCGATCATCACGAATCCATGAATTCCCTATCCTTACTCTTGGGTGCTTTTTATTTTGCGTTTCAGATCTATGGGGATTTCTCCGGTTATTCGGATATGGCATTGGGAATGTCTAAATTATTTGGACTGGACTTGTTACGTAATTTTAATTATCCGTATTTCTCCAGAGATATAGCCGAGTTCTGGCGTCGCTGGCATATTTCCTTGTCTTCGTGGTTCCGGGATTATGTTTATATTCCGTTGGGAGGAAGCAGAGGAAGTAAATTGAAACAGGTACGTAATGTGTTTGTTATTTTCTTATTGAGTGGTTTTTGGCATGGCGCCAATTGGACGTTTATCGCTTGGGGATTTATCAATGCCTTATATTTTTTGCCCTTATTGCTTCGAGATACCAATCGGTCTAATATAGAAACAGTAGAATTAGGATGGGATTTAACATCCGTTAAAGTTTTTTTTAGTATTCTTAGCACCTTTGTATTAACTTGTTTGGCCTGGGTGTTTTTCCGGGCAAAATCGATAGCAGATGCTTTTGACTACATTCGTCGTATTTTTACAGATCGGAATTTTAAAGTGCAATATTTGGAAAATGAACGGTACAGTTATGAAATACTATTGTTAATTTTTATTTTTATTCTTGTTGAATGGAATGCAAGAGCTAAAATTGAACCTATTTCAGGTAGCTACAGTTGGTTGAAATTGACGTTGTGTATTGCTGCGATTGTAGCTTTGGGGACGTATTCTGATTATAAAGAATTCATCTATTTTCAGTTTTAACGAGAAATATAGATTTTTTATAGGGCTAGATTTGATAGAGAGCGTAGTATTGTAATATTTTTGTCAAATTGAGTCCTTCGTCTACGCTCAGGACAGGTTTCAGTCGAGTTGTCAAATCGAGCGCAGTCGAGTTGTCAAATCGAGCGCAGTCGAGATTAGTGAAAGAGCGTCTCGACTGCGCTCGACGTGACAAAGCGCATCGTTGTTATGAAATCGAGTGCAGTCGAGTTGTCAAATCGAGTCCTTCTTCTACGCTCAGGACAGGCTTCAGTCGAGTTGTCAAATCGAGTCCTTCGTCTACGCTCAGGACAGGCTTCAGTCGAGTTGTCAAATCGATTCCTTCGTCTACGCTCCGGACAGGCTTCAGTCAAGTTGTCAAATCGAGTTCTTCGTCTACGCTCAGGACAGGCTTCAGTCGAGTTGTCAAATCGAGCGCAGTCGAGATTCGTTCAATCTTAAAATGGTACTATGAAATTCTATTATGTTTATATTCTTCTTTGTAATGACGCTACTTTCTATGTAGGAGTTACTTCTGATATTGATAGAAGAGTAATGGAACACAATGCAGGTAAATATCCAGAAGCTTATACGCATAGTAGAAGACCGATTACGTTAGTTTTTTATCAGGATTTTACAGATCCTAATCAGACCATTGAGTTTGAAAAAAAATTAAAAAAATGGAGTAGCTCAAAAAAGCAAGCATTAATTGATGGAGATTTTGACAGATTACAGGATTTATCGGAATGCAGAAATGCAACACATCATAAATACAAACCAAATGGAGGAGATATTGAAAAGTAATATGACAATGCGTTCGACTGCGCTCGCTGTGACAGTCTGGGTAATTGTAATACTTTTGTCTAGTCATTTTGTCAAATCGAGTCCTTCGTCTACGCTCAGGACAGGCTTCAGTCGAGATTAATATTGGAACATAAAGCGTCTCGACTGTACTTCGTCTCCGCTCAGTGTAAACTTTCGACGTGACAACTGAAGTTATAATGAGGTGTTTTTGTCAAATAGAGCGCTTTCAATAATGCAAATAATACTATTAGAATTTAATGATGAAACGGTTTTTATTTTTTACAATCAAAATACTTCTGCTGACCTTTTTGGTGTTAGTAGTTTTAGATATTGCCTATACTCAAGTTTATTTGCAATCTTCCCATAGAGGGAAAATAGATTATGTTTACAACTCAAAAGCTCGGAATTATGATGTGGTTATATTGGGGTCTTCCAGAGCCAATAATCATTTTGTAGCACCACTATTTGAAGAGAAAGGATTGAAAACCTTTAATTATGGAATGAGTGGCGGGCATTTGTTTGAAGCGTCTTTATTGTTGAAATTAATGATAGAGCGTCAATATAAAATAAAAAATGTTATACTGGAATCTGATTTGAATTTAGCTAATGAAAAGGAGTCTGAAAGTGTCGCATCTAAATTTTTACCCTATATTCACAATTCTAAAGTGATTGAATCGCATTTTGCCCAACAGCCTCATTTTTGGGCTAATTATTATATTCCTTTTTACAGGTATATTGTTTTTGAACCTCAAATTGGTTTTAGGGAAATGTATAATACGGTGAGTGAAAAACCAACGAAACTGTTGAGTCATCTAGGGTATTATCCATTAGGCAAAAATCCGAATGCAAACATGAAAAATGACTTGACAAATCTAAAACCGTTACACAATAAATATTACGAAGAAATAAAGCAAATTTGTGCAGCCAACAATATTAATCTGATTTCAATCATGACGCCGATGTGTTCTAATGTTAAAGGATTGGATTATTTTCAAAAAGTAAATGCCATCTATCCCGAAATTCACAATTATGAAAATGCGGTTGAAGGGGATCAGTATTTTTCGTCTTGTGGCCATATGAATGACACTGGGGCACGACTGTTTACGGCAATAATTATAGCAGATTTTTTTAATAAATAAAGTATGAAAATAGCCTTTCTGACTCCGGAATATCCACATCCTAAAACCGGAACCTCCGGCGGTATAGGTACGAGTATAAAAAACCTGGCTATTGGACTTTTGGCAGCAGGTTGTACTGTTCGAGTTTTGGTTTATGGTCAGAACCAAGAAGGTGTTTTTGATGACAATGGTATTTGTATCCAACAAATCCGGAATGTGAAGTTCAAAGGATTGTCTTGGTATCTTACCCGAAAAAAATTGCAGAAAATAATTAATACCTTATACCACGATAAAGAAATTGATTTGGTGGAAGCACCCGACTGGACGGGAATTACTTCTTTTATAAATGCAACATGTCCTGTCGTCATTCGATTGAATGGTTCGGATACTTATTTCTGTCATTTGGATCAGCGTCCTGTAAAGTGGAAGAATAAATTCCATGAAAAGCGAGCCTTAAAAAAAGCTGATGGATTGCTTTCGGTAAGTCAATTTACAGCTGATTTGACCAACGAGCTTTTTGGTTTAGAGAAGAAATTCACTATCATACCGAATTCAATTGATATGGGTTTGTTTAGTCCCAATAGCACTTACAATAGCACTGACGTTATTTTATATTTTGGAAGTTTAATCCGAAAAAAGGGATTGTTAGAATTGCCCTTCATTTTTAATGAAGTGATTAATAAAAACCCTAAAGCAAAGCTTGTTCTTGTGGGAAAAGATGTTCCTGATATTATATCAGGGAATCCCTCCACTTGGCAGATGATGCAGGGACTTTTTACAGAAGAAGCACGGATAAATGTAAGTTACTTAGGAAGTGTGTCGTATCAGGATATAAAAAAGCATATCAACTCCGCAACTGTTTGTGTATTTCCGACATTTGCCGAAGCTTTGCCTGTTTCGTGGATCGAGGCTATGGCGATGCAAAAACCAATTGTAGCTTCTAATATCGGTTGGGCCACTGAAGTGATGGATGATGGTATCAATGGCTTTTTAGTGCATCCAACGCATCATTTGGACTATGCCAATAAAATTATTCAGCTACTGGAAAACGAGCAATTGCAAAAAGAATTTGGTGTTGAAGCAAGAAAAAAGGTAACTGAAAAATTTAGTGTAGCGGTCGTTGCAAAAGAAAGTTTGTCATTTTATAACTCTTTAATAGGATAAGTTTTGATTGTTGTATACCATATAAATAATAAAATCACAGCCTTAATGACTTTAGATAATCAAAAAATTGACTTTGATTATCAAGGGACTATTGCAGGTGGTTTACAGGAGATCGCAAAACAATTTCCAGATAAAAAAATAGTTTGGTGTCATTCAGTGGTTAAAGGACGATTGGATTTAGAGCGAATAAAAACGCTGTTTCACCATGATAAAATGATGCTGTCTTTTTCCACCTCAGCGCATAATTTTTTTGACAGTAGAATAGGCTATGTTGAGGAGTCCTTATTTATTAATGTCAATAAAAAAGTATCGTATCCCACCTGGCAAATGAGCAGTGTTGCAGGTGTTATTCATGCTTCTGTTTTAAATGCACTACAGGATAAAACAGTTTGTGATTCTAATTTTGATTATTATTTGAATTCGATCGCAAAAATAGGAATGCCTTTAGGCTTGCTTTGCTATTCGGAACCGAGACTGTTAAAAGCTGGAGAATTTAATAACCCACCTAAAGCTAGCATTTATGCTCTTTTTCGATTTGTTAAGCAGCACTATAAGACACGATGGATGTTTTTGTTGTTATTAAATATAGGTTTATATGAAAGGAAATTTCCAATTTTGCCTTTCTTGTTTTCGCTTTTTTACAAATACAGATGCAATACTACTATAAATCTAGATAATATTAAAGTACAATCATCGCTTAATGTGATTGATAAAGCCACTATTGATGTTGTTATACCAACTATTGGGAGGAAAAATTATTTGTTTGATGTATTGAAAGATTTTTCTAAACAAACATTTCTACCCAATAAAATTATTATTGTCGAGCAAAATCCTCTAGAAGGAAGTAAAACAGAATTGGATTATATCCGTGACGAAAATTGGCCTTTTGTAATCAAGCATATTTTCATTCATCAAGCGGGGGTTTGTAATGCAAGGAATGTGGCGTTGAATAATACAGAGAGTGAATGGGTCTTTTTGGCTGATGATGATAATCGTTTTGAACCTAATTTAATTCAGGATGTTCTTCAAAAAATTAAACAATATGGTAATGAAGCAGTAACGACGTCTTATCCTCAGAAAAACGAATCCAAGAAATATGATAAAGTAATACAATGGCCTACTTTTGGTGCTGGCAATAGTTTTGTTAAGAGAAATCTTTTAGATGAAATTAGATTCAATAAAGCATTGGAATTTGGTTATGGAGAAGATTCTGATTTTGGAATGCAGTTGCGGAATCAAGGTTGTGATGTCTTGTATTTTCCCGAGCCTGAAATATTACATTTGAAAGCCCCAATTGGAGGTTTTCGGACAAAACCAGAGTTACAGTGGCAAAATGACCGTATCCAACCCAAACCATCACCAACCATTATGTTATATATTATTTCGCATAATACTAAAGAACAGCTTAAGGGGTATAAAACTACTTTGTTTTTCAAGTTTTATAAACATCAGAATATTAAAAACCCATACCGTTATTTTAAAATGTTTCAAAAACAATGGAATCAAAGTATATTTTGGGCTAATCAATTAAAAAAGACATCGTGAAATTTTCTCTAATTGTTTGTACCTATATGCGTCCAAATCCCTTACTTGCGTTATTGAAATCGGTTCAAGAACAAACGGTATTTCCTGATGAAATTTTAATCATAGATGGCTCAACTAACGAGGAAACAGGAATTGTTCTAAAAGAAAATCAATTTGAAAATCTAAAGTATTTTTTGGTGCCAGCAGAACAGCGAGGGCTAACTAAACAACGAAATTATGGAATAGAGCGGGTAGGAGAAGGGATGGAAATAGTTTGTTTTCTGGATGATGACACTGTTTTAGAAAATGATTATTTTGAACAACTCTTAAAAACCTATCAAATCTATCCCGAAGCTTTGGGAGTTGGTGGTTATATCATCAATGAGTCTGAATGTGAATTTGTGGGCCATGATTATGTACCTAAAATCGAAGAATATTGTTTTGACGGCTGGAAGCGGAAGGACGGTAGTCGATTTGTACTTAGAAAAAAGTTAGGGTTGGACAGTGACAATCCACCGGGTTTTTCGGCTTTATTTTCGCATGGCCGAAGTGTTGGTTTTTTGCCACCCAGCGGTAAAATATATGAAGTTGAAATGTTGATGGGAGGTGTTTCCTCTTTCAAAAAAAAAGTATTTGAAGCTTTGAAATTCTCCACTTATTTTGAAGGTTATGGTCTGTATGAAGATGCGGATTTTACGTTGCGAGTTGCCAAAGAAGGAAAGTTATATTTGAATACTTCGGCCAAATTAAATCATTACCATGATGCTTCCGGAAGACCCAATCAGTATCAATATGGTAAAATGGTGGTGCGTAATGGATGGTATGTATGGCGAACAAAGAATCCAAAACCACTCTTTGCTGCAAAACTAAAATGGCATTCCATTACTCTACTTTTAACTCTAATACGTTATAGCAATATTGTTACCACTGCAAAAAAAAAGGAAGCCTTTACCGAAGCATTAGGTCGAACAGTAGGGTGGTGGAGTTTACTATTCAATAAACCAACAATACAAAAATAATGACTTTCGTTATAATTACTCATGTGCCCCATATCCTACTGCAAAATAAGTATTTTGCGTATGGTCCATATGTGCGAGAAATGAATATTTGGACGAAATATGCCAATCGTATAATTATTGTAGCGCCTAAAACAGATGCGGAAAGAACACTTATAGATAGTGCTTATGAACATGATAGCATTGAATTTATCCCTATTGAAAATTTTGATATTCTGACTGTAAAATCGACTTTAAGCACTATTTTTAAAATACCTAAAGTTAGTTGGTCTATTTTTAAGGCTATGCAAGCGGCTAATCACATTCATTTGCGATGTCCCGGTAATGTTGGTCTCGTGGGTTCCATTATTCAAATCGCATTTCCTACGAAAATAAAAACAGCTAAATATGCCGGTAACTGGGATCCCACGTCTATACAGCCCTGGACTTACAAATTGCAACAATATATTTTAAGTAATACTTTCCTGACGCGCAAGATGCGGGTTTTGGTGTATGGCGAATGGGAGGGGAGTTCCAAAAATATTCAACCCTTTTTTACGGCGACTTATACCGAAGCAGATAAATTACCCATTTCTAAAAAAGTGATCCTAGAACGAATTAATTTTATTTTTGTCGGTGCTTTAGTAAAAGGGAAAAATCCGATGTATGCTATTCAATTGATAGAGGCATTTGCTAAAAAAGGAAATAATGTGCGTCTAAGTTTATATGGTGAAGGTATTGAACGTCCATTATTAGAATCTTATATTTTAAAAAATAAGTTGGGAAAAATTATTTCTTTAGAAGGGAATCAGAGTCAAGAAACGGTTAAAAAAGCTTATCAAAACAGTCATTTTGTGATTTTGCCATCGGACAGTGAAGGTTGGCCAAAAGCGATTGCAGAAGGCATGTTTTGGGGTTGTGTTCCAATGGCTAGGGCTGTTTCCTGTGTGCCTTTTATGTTGGATTATGGAAAAAGAGGAGTTTTAGTTACTTTGGATTTAGACAATGACACAAAACAAATTTCGGACTGTATATTCGATGAAACTATTTATGCGACAATGTCAACTGCAGCGGAAAAATGGTCTCAACAATTTACTTTAAATTTGTTTGAGCAAAAAATTAATCGTTTAATGGCAAATTAGTGTATATTGCTTTTTTTGTTTAACAAAATTAATTTGAATGTATAAAGAAGGTACTTATTTTCAAGATCCTAATCGCCATAGTGAAGATGCTATCTATAAGGTTGAAGCTATCAAAAAAATATTATTTAGCTATTTAAAAAAAAACAACATACAACTTTCCTCTTATGCGGATGTTGGTTGCGGTTCAGGAGAAATAATTAAATTATTAGGGAAAGAATTAAAGCTAAATTTTCAAACGCTTGAAGTCTTAAAAGGGTTTGATGTTGCACCGCATGTCGAAAAATTAGAAGACGATCATGTCGATTTCTTATGGCAAGATTTTACTAAATCAAATGAAAAATTTGATTTAGTAACCTTAAATGATGTTTTTGAACATGTTGTTAATCCAATCTCTTTTTTGACAGAAGTTGGTAAAAGGGCAAAATATGTCGTTATGCACATTCCATTAGAAGATTGTTTGTCCGTCAATGTCAGAAATTTGCAAAAAAGAAAAATTGTAGACCCAGGGCATTTAATTTTTTTAAATATTAATTCGGCAATTAATCTAATCACCTTTTCTGGATTGAAAATTGTGGATTATCAATATTCTGTTGAATCGATTAATGCACCGTCAAATAATTTGACCATCTTACAAAAAATAGCATATCCTTTTAAATACATCTTATTAAAATCTAATCCGTACCTGTATTCCAGAATTTTCGGAATCAGCTTAATAATTATAGCAGAAGGAATTGATTTTAAACATGGGAAATAATTTTAAAATACTTCAAATTGTAGATTCACTTGAGATTGGCGGTACCGAGCGGATGAGTGCTAATATTTATAACACTCTGACTGCAAATGCGATTGAAAATTATCTCGTCGTTTCAAGAAAAGTAGGTCCTATTTATAATTTTATTACTGAAAAAAGTAATGTGTTATTCTTAGACAAAAAAAATACTCTAGATTTTTTTGCCTTTTATAGGCTATTCAAATTAATTAAAGTAATCAAGCCTTCAATAATTCATGTGCATCAAACTTCCATCTATTGGGCATTTATTTTAAAGTTACTATATCCAAGAATTATTTTGATCTGGCATGATCACTGGGGATTTAGCGATTTATTGAAAGATTCCGACCGAAAAGTAATTCAGTTTTTTTCTTTCTTATTAGATGGTGTTGTCTGTGTGAATGATAAAATAAGAGATTGGAATATTCGAAATTTAAAAGTTAAGCAATCACAGATTATTTACATCCCTAACTTCCCACTGGTTCAGGTAAAGCAAAGGATACAAAACGATATTCCAATACTATTATGCTTAGCAAATATTAGAAACCAGAAAGATCATTTAAATTTAGTCGAGGCTTGTGCTATACTAAAAACCGAAAAAATTAATTTCAAATTATTTTTAGCCGGCTCTTTAGAAGATAAAAATTGGGTCGAAAAAGTTAAAAAAAAGGTAACTACTTTAAACCTTAGTGAAGAAGTGTTTTTTTTGGGCTCTATTATAAATATTTCTGAACTTCTAAGTAAAGCTGATGTAGGGGTTTTAAGTTCTGTTAGCGAAGGATTGCCAGTGGCGCTTTTAGAATATGGCTTGGCTGGTTTGCCTGTTGTTTGTACCGATGTAGGTCAATGTAAAGAAGTTTTAGGAGATGGAGAATACGGATGGGTTGTTCCTCCTAAATCGCCTAAATCGTTAGCATTTGCCATTAAAGAGGCTCTTTTTAATACTGAGTTAGCTAATAAAAAGGCAATTGGATTGAAGAACAATATAGGTAAAAACTATGGTGCGGATGTTTTTATTGAACGATATTTTGATTTAGTGAGTAAGATTACTGGTTTTAAGCCGCTAGATAAACTCATTTTTAAAAAAAAAATAATTGGTTAGAAAATAGTTACAAATGAAAAAAGAGGATCAAACTTATCTGTACTTAATTCTTTTCCATGTCGTTATTGGTGTAATGGGGTATTTATTTCCTTTTAGCACTAAAATATACGGATATTCCATCTTTATATTTGGAGCCTATTACATTATAAAAAAACAAAATCGGAATAACGAAGCCCTCATTGTCGCGGCCTATGTGGTGGGCAGTGAAGTGTTTTTGAGAATGACAGGAGGAAATCCCTTGTACGAGATTTCAAAATATGGGGTGATAAGCTTCCTGTTTATTGGAATGTATTTTAGTGGTTTTTCCAAAGGTGCCACACCCTATTGGATTTTTTTGTTACTGTTGGTCCCAAGTTTGATTATTTCCACTTTTGTATTGGATTTTGACACGAATATTAGAACAACCATAGCTTTCAATATTTCGGGTCCCGTTTGTCTTGGAATAGCATCCTTGTATACGTATAGGAGAAAAATTGCCTTGGATCAGATGAATAACATCTTGCTTAATATGGGGCTTCCCATTATTTCATGTATGGTCTACTTAACTTTGTATACCCCAAATATACGGGATGTGATTACCAGTACGCAATCTAATTTTGAAACCTCTGGAGGCTACGGCCCCAATCAGGTAGCTACGTTTATGGGTTTGGGTATGTTTATTTTTTTTTCGAGGGTTATCCTAGAGTCACCAAGCAAATTTTTGTTGATAACCAATCTAATTATCGCTCTAAATATTAGCTATAGAGGGATGCTTACCTTTTCCAGAGGAGGCATGGTCACTGGTTTTCTGATGATTATTTTGTTATTGTTGTTCCTTTATTTTAAATCTAATTATAGAGGCCGAGTAAAACTCAATTATATTATTGTATTTGTGACTTTAGCCCTAATGGCAACCTGGGGCTATACTTCGTTCCAGACAGGAGGTCTTATTGATAAACGCTATGCTAATCAAGATGCGAAAGGAAGGGTCAAAGAGGATAAATTTACCGGGAGGGAAGAAATCGCAGTAAGCGAAATAGATATGTTTTTGAAGAATCCTATTTTTGGAGTAGGAGTAGGAAAAGGGGTGGAGTTACGAAAATCAGATACTGGTATTTTTGTTTTGTCGCATGACGAGATTACGCGGATGCTGGCGGAACATGGTACATTAGGTATCATAGCCTTACTGATTTTGTTTTTTACCCCGCTTGTTTTGTATCTGGAAAACAAGTTTAATATGTTCCTATTGTGTTTTGTGCTGTTCTGGTTGTTGACCATCAACCATGCTGCAATGCGAACGGCGGCACCGGCCTTCGTGTATTCGTTGTCTTTATTGAATGTGCAGCTGGGGAGTCCGAGGAAGGTTAAGAAAGAAGAAGTTTAAGTGTTAAGTGTTCGGTCTTTTTAGTGTTCAGTTTTTTAGGGACAAGTTATATCAGGACGAGACAGGTGACTAATGCCGTTATTGTTCATAAATTAATCCTATTATCAGTTCGAGCGCAGTCGAGAATCATTATTGCATCTCGATTGTGCTCGATATGAAAAAAAACTATTGGACTAAGATATATTAGTTAATGGTATAAAGTTGGAAGAGACTAGCATTTCTTAATCTGAAAGCTTACTTCAGTAAACTATACGGAACACTCATCACGGTGCATACTGATCACTGCAAACTATTCCACAGTAATAAACTGCAACTGTTGCAAATCACCATTGTAAATATTGATATCTACATTCCCTTTTATCCCTGGAACGGAAGCTTTCTCCGTAAATTGCCAAAACAGCCAATCGGCATCAATTTTTTCTCGATAAAAATTATAATTGGCAATCCAAAAGAGATAATCGCTGAATTCCTCTTTCAAAAAATCATCGTAATATTTTTCGCCGGTATAAATAATCGGTTTTACTTTATAATGTAATTCCACAGCCTTCAGCCATCGTTTCAAGCCGACTTTCAGGCTGTCTAACGATTGATTTTTAGGCAGTTTTTCAATATCTAAAATAGGGGGTAAATCTCCTTTCTGGAGTGCAACGGTTTTAATGAAAAGTTCCGCCTGCTCAAGGGAGTTTTCGTTGGGACGGTAATAATGATAGGCCCCCCGAATCATTTTATTTTCTTTGGCGCCAAGCCAATTCCGTTTAAACTGACGGTCTTTCCTGTCCTTTCCTACGGTTGCCCGAATGAACACATACTCTAAAGGATATTTTTTTTCTAAAGTATCGACATAAGACCACTGAATTTTCCCTTGGTATTCAGAGACGTCCAAACCGATACTTTTCCCCTGATGATTTTCTAAAACTTGAAAATTACGAACGTCCGAAATACGTTTGGCTTCGGCTTTTTCTTTTATAGCTTTATCGGATTTGAAACTGAAATAGTAGGCCAGTCCATTCCGGTAATGATAAGCAGTACCAACAACAACTACCACAAAAAAAGAAAAGAGGAAAAAACGCAGAAGTTTAGCTGAAAAAACAGACGCTTTCTTTTTTGGTTTACGAACTACCGTTACTCTTCTTCTTACCACTTTTTTTCTCATTCAAATACTATTTTATTGCCCTTTTATTATTCACTACCGACAACAAAACATAAAGAATAATCAGCAAAGGAATTCCTAAATATTGGAAGAAAACCAATAACAAAATAGAAAGAGATAAAAAGACAATTTGAAGGACATTGTCTTTAAAGTTAAATTTTTTAAGCTTCAATGAAAACAAAGGAATCTCGGCATTCAGGATATAAGCGCTTAATATTGTTATGGCAAGTAAAACAAACTGGTTAGTCAAAATTTCGAGCGTGAATAAGGAATCTGAATATTTCAAAACCAAAGGCAAGCTTAAAATAAACAGCGCGTTTGCAGGTGTTGGCAATCCTATAAAAGAATCCGTTTGTCGCGTGTCGATATTAAAATTAGCCAAACGATAACAAGAACCCAGCGTAACTATGAATCCCAAATAAGGAATTATAGGATGGGCAGACAGCTCATGCTGGCTGCTAGACAGCAAAAAAAACATAACAAAACCCGGTACTAGACCACTGGTAACCATATCTGCCAAAGAATCCAATTGCAATCCCAGCGGACTGGACACTTTAAACAATCTGGCAAAAAAACCATCGAAAAAATCTAAAAATATCCCAAGACAAACAAAATAAAAAGCCATTTCAAAATCCAGTTTAGCGACAAAAACGATTGCTATACAGCCACAAAAAAGGTTGAGCATTGTGATTAAATTCGGAATGTGTTTTTTAATATTCATAGGTATACCGTTTAGGGATCTAAAGTTGGCAAATTTAGCATAATAAGTGAAGGAAAAGTACGTTTTTTACTAGAGATTTTTACTATTTCGATAATCTAATCTTCAAAAGATCGATGGAAATCAATTTTGTCCGTATCATCTGTGTGCTATTTCAAATTTTCGTTAGCCATGGTGTCCTACGATTTTAAGACTTTTAAAACGGCACCGTAAATTCAATGGTAAAATGAAATAAGCTCAGTAAAAAATTATATTTTTGATAAAAATTAAACAGACGTTCCGTTTGTAAAAAAAGTCCATTTGAAAAAAGCTTTCTTATTTCCATTACTGCTGGTTTGTGCTTTTAATTACAGTCAGGCCGTTAGAAAGTACTCCAACGAGTTTATGAATATTGGCGTTGATGCGGCTGCATTAGGCATGTCAAATACAATGGTGGCATCTACCAATGATGTTAATTCAGGCTATTGGAATCCCGCGGGCTTAATCCATCTGGAAGACAATCAGGTTTCGTTAATGCATGCTAATTACTTTGCGAATATTGCCCAATACGATTATATGGCCTATGGAAGCCCAATTGATGACCAAAGTGCTTGGGGAATTTCTTTAATCCGTTTTGGTGTGGATGATATTTTAAACACAACGGAATTAATTGACAGCCAAGGTAATATTGACTACAATAGAATCAGTCTCTTTTCTGCAGCCGATTATGGTTTTACTTTTTCCTATGCCCGAAAATTGCCCGTCCTTGGATTTCAATACGGCGTAAACGCCAAGGTAATCCGAAGAATTATAGGAAAGTTTGCTAACTCGTGGGGATTTGGTTTTGATGCCGGAATACAATTCGAAAAAAACAACTGGCAATTTGGATTGATGCTTCGAGATATTACCACAACCTATAATGTATGGAACATTGATGAAGCCGAATATAAAAAAATAGCAAATGCCATTCCCGACAAAAATCAGGAATTACCGGAAAGTACGGAAATTACAGCTCCTAAAGCGCAACTGGGAATAGCTAAAAAAATTATCATTCATTATGATTACAGTATTTTGGCTGCTGCCAATATAAACATGCGGTTTACTAAAACTAATGATTTGATCTCGAATGATTTGGTAAGTATCGATCCCGCCTTAGGGTTTGAATTTGGTTACACCAACTTGGTTTTCTTACGCGCGGGTGTAGGGAATTTTCAAAATATTCAACAGCTAGACAATAGAGAAAAAGTAGGGTTCCAACCGAACATCGGATTAGGTTTTAAATACAAAGGCATTCAGGTTGATTATGCCCTTACTGATCTAGGCAATCAAAGCGCCGCTTTATACTCCAATATTTTTTCGTTAAAAGTAGATTTGAGTCTTTTTAGAAATTAAACTGCAATTCAGATTAAAACAAAAACAAAATCTACCACCAATTCGCTAGTTAAAATATTAACCAAAAAGTAATTAGAAAAATAGCGGTAAAAATATTTTACAAATAGCACTCAACCTATGAAAAGTGAAACGTCTTTATTTTCTTTGAATCCGAAAAATCTATGTTTCTATGTGTTAAAAAAGTAATTAGCGCATTAGCGGTAAAACAACAAGTAACAAGCAGCGAAGTTTGTATTATGTTTTATTTACGATACGGATTTACACAAAGCAATTCGTTACAAATAATAAATTCGTTTTAACTTTTATATGCGGAACAAAAAAATCCGTGTAAATTTGTTCAATCGGTACAATCCGTGTTCCATATTTTAATAATATCCTAAATGAATACATCTTCCTTAAAGAAAATCTCCTTTTTCCTATTCTTATTTTTAAGTATAAATGCAAGCTTTGCCCAAAACCTTCTTTTATCCAAACAAGCAAAAGTCAGCGTTATTACTTGTGGGACGGGAAATGAATCCTATTCGCTTTTTGGACATACCGCCATTCGAATCAGCGATGCTTTTAACACTATAGATGTTGTATACAATTATGGTGCTTTTGATTTTAACACTCCTAATTTTGTTTTGAAATTCATAAAAGGAGATTTACAATATTTTGCAGTCGCTCATGCTTACGCTGATTTCATTAATGAATATCAGTACGAAAAAAGATCCGTTTACGAACAAGAATTAAATATTCCTTACCCGCTAAAACAAAAATTATTTGATAATTTAAATACCTCTTTAGCTTCGGGAGAAAGTCACTACACCTATAAATTTATCGATAAAAACTGTACATCCATGGTAGTCGATATGATCAATAAAACAATAGACACCACAGCAATTGTAAAAAAAGCAGATACTGATATCACCTACAGAACGATTCTTTTTCCTTATTTTGACAATCATTTTTATGAAAAATTAGGCACCAGCATCATTTTCGGAAAAAAAGTAGATCAGCTGGGGACACAAATTTTTCTGCCATTTGAATTACAAAAAAGTCTAAAAAAGGTTTTCTATAAGAACCACCCGTTGGCTGGGGAAAACAAAATGATATTGGAGTTTCCCGCAGAAGTTATGGGATCATGGTGGAATAATGTTTATACTTATATTTTATTCCTTGGATTCATTATCGCAATAAACAAGAATCCTGTTGCCGCTTTTTATCTAACCATCATGGCTTTATTGGGCCTGTTCTTCGCCTTTGCAGGCTTTTATTCATTTCATAAAGAACTGGCATACAATTATAATATATTGCTGTTTAATCCAAGCTTGTTGTTACTACTGTATTTTTATCACAGTAAGAACACTAAAGGACTTTTCAATCTGGCTTTATTCAACCTTGTATCGTTAGCTATTTATATGGTGATCCTGATAAACAAAGCGCATTTATGGATTGTATTGCCTCTTGTCATTACAAGTACTGTACTATTAGTGAGACTGGCCATTCAAAATACTAAACGCATTCCAATCATCATTTAATCAAAAATCGCAAGTTACAGCTGTTTTTAGGACTAAAAGTAACACACCCCTAACCCCTCTCGAGAGGGGAATACGATCCCGTAATCTTTAGAGGTTTTGAATTCATAATGAAATTGTTTGCTTTGAAAAAAGGACATACCCCTAACCCCTTTCGAGAGGGGAATACGACCATGGAATCAATGGTGTTTTCAGGACTCAAAGGAACACACACAGCGTTTCCTATATCGTAGTTTATATTTTGAGATAAAGATATTTCCAAGCTATGTGATTATAAATTATTATCAGTTTCAAAAAATTAAGTTATATAGCTGTAATTCCACTTCTTAATTCCCCTCTTGAGAGGGGTAAGGGGTGTGTTTTTCATACTCATAAATATAAAACTCGATAGCCCTTAAAACATTCTCCATATCCTTCAAGACCTGTTCATCACTAAATCGTAAAATAGTAATCCCGAACTCATTCATTCGTTTTTCTTTAATACAATCTTTACTATATACTTCTAAAAATTCATGAGAACAGCCATCTACTTCTATCCCTAACATTAATTCACAACAGAAAAAATCTAAAATAAAATTATCAATTGGTTTCTGTCTATGAAAATCATAACCGTACATCTGCTTACCCTTTAATTTTAACCACAAAAAAATTTCTGTTTCAGTCGAATTATTTCGAAGTTGTCGGGCAAATTCGTTGAGTTTAGGGGTGTAGGGTATGATTTTTCTTTTAGGCATCGTGGCTCTGTCAGCGTTTTTGACATGTTAAAAATAATGTTTTTAATTATATTGTTATGAACTAAAAATGAAATCGTTTGTTTTGAAGAAAGTAACACACCCCTAACCCTCTCGAGAGGGGAATGTGATCCTGGAATCGATGGTGTTTTTAGGATTCAAAGGAACACTCCGAGCACTATAACTGCAGTTGTTATTTAATTTTGGAGTCGTTGAATCTTCGATTTCAAGAGGGAAATAGGACCATGGAATCAATACTGTTTTTAGGGACCCGAAGTAACACACCCCAGCCCCTCTATAGAGGGGAGTATGACCTCTTAATCTTTAGCGGTTTTTAATTCAAAACGAAATTGTTTGCTTTGGAAAAGGACACGCCCCTAACTCCTATAATTCCAGTTATTATTTAATTTGGGAGTCGTTGAATCTTCGATTTTAAGAGGGGAATACGGTCCCGTAATCAATGCTGTTTTTAGGATTCAAAATGAAATTATTTGCTTTGCTGTCGAACAACGAAAATCGAAGAGAACTACTGACCCCTATAAAACAACATCGTAGTAATAGTCTTAAACGCAATACTCAAGTCTAGGAAAACACTTCTATGCTTGATATAATACAGATCGTATTGGAGCTTTATTAAACTGTCGTCAATCGTATCGCCATAAGAATAATTGACCTGAGCCCAACCCGTTAAACCCGGTTTTATGATATGTCTGGTTTCATAAAAAGGCATTACTTCCGCTATTTCCTTTACAAAAAAAGGACGTTCGGGACGTGGACCTATAACGGCCATATCGCCTTTAAGAATATTGATAAATTGGGGAAATTCATCGATTCTGGATTTTCTTAAAAATTTTCCAAAAAGAGTTATTCTCGAATCATTGACTGTGGTAAAAACGGCTCCATTAGTTTCGGCATTACAAATCATAGTCCGAAATTTTAAAATTTCAAATACGACCCCATCTTTGCCCACCCGTTCTTGGGTATAAAATAACTTGCCCCTGTTCCCTAAAGCATTCCCTACTACTATTATTGGAAACAAAACCAACCCAACAGATAATCCAGCTACGGAGACACCGAGTTCCAAAAACCGAATTAGTAACAAATAGAGCTTATTGTGATTGCTTCTGCTAAAAGGGAAATAGCGGTAAAAATCTTTGGACATATAATGCACCGGAATGCGCTGTGTTTTACTTTCATACACTTGGGTATACTCCCTGATGATACTGCCCGACTCTAATAAGCGAAGCAGTTGCTGGTACAATTCAGGAGTGATCCCCTCCGTTTTTTGGGAGGCAATGACAATCTCAGAAATGTTATTTTCTTTTACAAACGAAAACAAAGCCTCTCTTTTTATTTGTTGTACGTAGTGATAGACAGTTGCATCTTCTTCGGCAGCATCGGCACTAACGAAAGCGACGATTTTATAATGCGGATCTATGTTCTCCAACCCTAAAATTAACTCTTCGATCTGTTCCTCATCGCATATTAATAGAGCATTTTGAAGAAAGCGGTTAGATGCTAAAAATTTTACATAAAACATACGCCACAAAAACAAAGACATAAAGACAACCAGATAAAGCAAGAAAATTTGTATTCTTTTGGAGGGTAATTCAGGAGAGAAAAAAGGAGTCAATAAATAAATGGAAACCGTAGTAGTGGCCGTGAGGATAGCACTTCTTGACACTTGAAAATGATTGCTGGCTACCTGAAGATTATACATTTCGAATATCGTACCGAAAAGACTGAGATAAAGTACCAAAACTAGAGTCCAGTAAAAATTTGCCATTATGATCGTAAAATAATCAAAATCAAAAAAGTGCCCTACGAGAAACAAAGTCATCAAAATAAATAAAATATCAAAAAGACGAAGAATCATCTTCCTTTCTGATATTTCAAAATGCATTTTACCTACTGCTAACATGTTTCTGTTTCTGATTAGAAGTGCAATTTAGCCATTTTGAGCTCATATCATTCTATCAAATATTAAAAATTTTAACAAAATTATTTTTTTAACAAACTAATTTATTTGATGGAGGAGAATTAGGAATGCTATAGCGAAAAAAGAATCGATAACGAAAATAGGGGAATTTCATTTTTGTTTTACCCCTAACCCTAAAGGCAGCAAAAAGAAGTATAAAATTCTCATTTGACCAAGAACATCGTTTTTTGTCCATCGTCAAACTAAAACAACTCATCACTAAAAACGGATCATTAACAAAACGGATCACTGAACACTAACAAAACGAATCACTTTTTTAGAACTGAATACTGGACACTTCCTTTAAAACTCTAACTTCTTTTTTCTTAATTCGAAATTTTGTCCAAGATAAACACGACGTACCATTTCGTCTTCTACCAATTCTTCCGGGATACCGGCTTTTAGGATTCCACCTTCAAACATTAAATAGGTTTTATCGGTAATCGCCAATGTTTCCTGTACGTTGTGATCGGTAATTAGAATACCGATATTTTTATTCTTTAGTTGTGCTACGATGCGTTGAATATCTTCTACCGCAACTGGGTCGACACCAGCAAAAGGTTCATCGAGTAGGATGAATTTTGGGTCGGTGGCTAGACAACGGGCAATTTCAGTACGACGACGTTCTCCTCCCGAAAGTAGATCACCTCTGTTGGTTCGGATGTGCTCTAAACTAAATTCTTCAATTAAGCTTTCCATTTTAGCAACCTGTTCTTCTTTTGAAAGTTTGGTCAATTGTAAAACGCTCAAAATATTATCTTCGATACTTAGTTTTCTAAAAACAGATGCTTCCTGCGCCAGATAGCCAATTCCCTGTTGCGCTCTCTTGTACATCGGGTAATCGGTAATGTTCAAGTCGTCCAGGAATATGTTGCCTGAATTTGGTTTTACCAATCCAACAATCATGTAGAACGAAGTTGTTTTTCCGGCACCATTAGGTCCTAAAAGACCCACTATTTCTCCTTGGTTTACTTCCACCGAAATGCCTTTTACCACACTGCGTCCTTTATAGGTTTTTACAAGATTTTCGGCTCTTAATTTCATCGTCAGATTCTTCGATTTTTAGATGGTTAGATTTTTAGACAAATAAACGAATAAACGCCTAACCAAAGTTCCATTTAACAATTATTTCACAACAGTTTCTTCCCAAATGACGTTATTTATCAGGTGATCAGGAACCGTTTTTTATTTTAGGCAAAATATTATTTTGATGGAGATTCTTCTAGTGCTTCCCAAAATTCATAGGCTCTGCGCAAATGCGGTACTACAATAGTTCCCCCTACAAGTGTAGCAATTCCCATTGCTTCCATCATTTCTTCTTTGGTTACGCCTTCTTTGAAACTGGTTTCCAAATGGTATTTGACACAATCGTCGCAACGCAAAACGGCCGAAGCCACTAAGCCAAGAAGTTCTTTGGTTTTTACGTCCAAAGCTCCTGCTGCATAGGCATTGGTGTCCAAATTGAAAATTCGTTTTACAATTTTATTATTGTCTGCCAATAATTTCGCGTTCATTTTAGAACGGTACTCGTTGAATTCTTCTATAATATCAGCCATTTGATTTTTTTTGATTACGTACTACTAGTTTTGAAATTAGGATGCTCAATTCGTATATTAATAACATAGGGATTGCAACAATTGTTTGGCTAACCACATCTGGAGGGGTAACGATTGCGGCAACAATAAGTATTATTATTACGGCATATTTCCAGTATTTTCTTAAAAAGGTGGGTGTTACCAGCCCTAGTTTTGTTAAGAAGTAAATGATTATTGGCATTTCGAAAAATATTCCACTTGCTAAAACGGATGTTTTTACCATGCCTAAATAGGAATCCAATGTGAATTGATTTTTTACAATATCACTTACCGTAAATGTAGCCAAGAAATTGACTGACATTGGGATTACTACGTAATAGCCAAATAAGATTCCTAAAAAGAAAAGCAGGGAGGAAATGAATATAAATATTTTAGCGTTTTTTCTTTCTTTTTCATACAATGCAGGACTTATAAATTTCCATATTTCAAATAAAATATACGGAAAACTCAGGATAAAACCGGCCAAAAGACACATCCAGACAAACATGTTTACCTGACCTTCCATTTCCGTATTTTGAATGATAAAGGGCATTTCAGTGATACAAATACTGTCTGCAAAACCTAAAGCATGCGATAGGTCACAAAAAAAAGTATAGGTTATAAAGGTGGGCCGTGTAGGTCCAAATATAATAATGTCAAATAGGTAATCACTTATAAAGTACGTAAGAAAAGCCATTATTACTACAGCCATTGTACTTCGAACCAGTAACCACCTTAATTCTTCGAGATGATCCAAAAAAGACATTTCGTTTAAGTTTTTTTTCTCTTTACTATTTTTTGCCATTATACTATTCCTTCTTTTAAAATGTCGTGTAAGTGTAGCACTCCCTTGTATTCACCATTGTCCACAACAACCAGTTGTGTTATGGAAAAATCTTCGAGAATGTTTAGTGCATCGACAACCATAGCTGTTGATGAAATTAATTTTGGATTTTTGGTCATGATATCTTTGGCAGTCAAATCCGCAAAAGAATCTCTGTCGTTCAGCATTCTTCGGATGTCTCCATCGGTGATAATTCCGATTACTTTGTTATCCTCGACAACAGCGGTTACACCAAGACGTTTTTCTGAAATTTCGAAAATTACTTTTTTGATAGGTGCTTCCGGACTCACCATTGGTTTCAAAGTGTGTTCCAACATGTCTTTGACACGCAGTAATAATTTTTTACCTAAAGCGCCACCCGGATGGTATATCGCAAAGTCTTCTGGTTTGAAATCGCGTATTTCCATCAGGCAAACCGCCAAGGCATCACCCATGACTAATTGTGCGGTGGTGCTATTTGTTGGTGCCAAGTTGTTTGGACAAGCTTCCTCATCCACGGTCGTGTTTAAAACGAAGTCTGATCCTTTAGCCAGAAACGAAGTCATGTTTCCCGTGATGGCAATTAAGGTGTTACCAAAGCGCTTCAAAAGTGGTACTATGACTTTTATCTCCGGACTGTTGCCACTTTTTGAAATACAGATTATAATATCCTCATTCTGCACCATGCCTAAATCGCCGTGAATGGCTTCAGAGGCATGAAGAAACAGCGATGGTGTGCCGGTAGAATTGAATGTAGCGACCATTTTTTGCGCAATAATAGCACTTTTTCCTATTCCGGTAACTACTAATCTTCCTTTGGAATTATAGATGCTTTGTGCGGCGTTACTGAAGTTTTCATCAAGATAATCAGTGAGTTTCGCAATAGATTCACTTTCAGATCTAATGGTTTTTTTGGCACTTGCCAAGATATTTTCTTTAGTTATCAAAACAGAATGTTTAAAATTTGTAAGTTTAAAAGAAATTTGTATCTTTATGTGATGCAAATTTATACAAAATACCACATAATCAAGAATGAATTCAAACGAAATTGACATACACAAAGAATTAAAAAAATATTTTGGCTTTAGCCAATTTAAAGGACTGCAAGAACAAGTTATAAATACGCTCCTTAATAAGGAGAACACCTTTGTGATTATGCCTACCGGAGGCGGAAAGTCACTCTGTTACCAATTACCCGCTTTAATTCAAGAAGGGACTGCTATTGTGGTCTCCCCTTTAATCGCTTTGATGAAAAATCAAGTGGATGCCATTCGGAGTTTATCTTCTGAAAATGGTGTTGCCCATGTTTTAAACTCTTCACTTACTAAAACCGAGATTGCTCAGGTTAAGAAAGATATTACCTCCGGGTTGACAAAATTGCTATATGTTGCACCAGAATCCTTAACCAAGGAAGAGTATGTCGCTTTTCTTCAAACTGTGACTATATCTTTTGTTGCTATAGATGAAGCGCATTGCATCTCAGAGTGGGGTCATGATTTCAGACCGGAGTACCGGAATCTAAAACATATTATTAAGCAATTAGGAGACGTCCCTATTATTGGCTTGACCGCAACCGCTACGCCTAAAGTACAGGAAGACATCCTGAAAAATTTAGATATGACGGATGCAACTACTTTTAAAGCATCATTCAACAGACCCAACTTATATTACGAAGTACGTACGAAAACGAAAAATATTGAATCGGATATAATTCGTTTTATAAAACAACATAAAGGTAAATCAGGAATTATTTACTGTTTGAGCCGTAAAAAAGTGGAGGCTATTGCCGAAGTTTTACAGGTAAACGGAATAAGTGCTGTTCCTTATCATGCCGGATTAGATGCTAAAACCCGCGCCAGGCATCAAGACATGTTTCTTATGGAGGATGTTGATGTGGTGGTAGCAACAATAGCTTTTGGAATGGGAATTGACAAACCAGATGTTCGTTTTGTTATTCATCACGATATTCCTAAATCATTAGAAAGTTATTATCAGGAAACCGGTCGCGCCGGTCGCGATGGAGGAGAGGGTCATTGTCTGGCTTATTATTCGTATAAAGACGTAGAGAAATTAGAAAAATTCATGTCGGGTAAACCCGTTGCTGAACAAGAAATAGGATTCGCTTTACTGCAGGAAGTGGTGGCTTATGCTGAAACTTCTATGTCTAGGAGACGATTTCTACTTCATTACTTTGGCGAAGAATTTGACGATGTAAATGGGGAAGGGGCTGATATGGATGACAATACCAGAAACCCAAAAACAAAAGTAGAAGCCATAGATCAAGTGGTTCAGCTATTGGAAGTAGTTCGGAATACGAAACATTTGTATAAATCGAAAGAAGTGGTGTTTACATTGATTGGTCGTGTCAATGCCGTTATAAAAGCACATAGAACCGATACACAATCTTTTTTTGGATGCGGTTCAGACCATGACGAGAAATACTGGATGGCCTTGCTGAGACAAGTTCTTGTGGCTGGATATTTATCTAAAGACATTGAAACGTACGGAATCGTAAAAATCACTGATAAAGGATTGAATTTTATTAAAAACCGCGAATCCTTCATGATGTCTGAAGATCATGAATACAATGAAACCGAAGACGAAGCCATTGTGACTGCAGCAAAATCTACGGGAGTTGCTGATGAAGTATTGATGGGTATGTTGCGAGACTTACGTAAAAAAGTAGCTAAGAAACTCGGAGTTCCTCCTTTTGTCGTTTTCCAAGACCCGTCACTTGAGGATATGGCTTTGAAATATCCAATTTCTCTAGACGAATTAATCAATATTCATGGTGTTGGAGAAGGAAAAGCAAAAAAATACGGTAAGGAATTCTTAGAATTAATAAGCCGTTACGTCGAAGATAATGATATTATAAGACCGGATGATTTGGTGGTTAAATCTACTGGAGTCAATTCTGTCAACAAACTATATATTATTCAAAATATAGACCGAAAATTATCGCTTGATGATATCGCTTCCGCAAAAGGACTGAAGATGGACGATTTGATTAAAGAAATGGAGCAAATTGTATATTCCGGAACCAAGTTGAATATAAAATATTGGATTGATGATATGTTGGACGATGACCAACAGGAAGAAATTCACGACTATTTTATGGAATCCCTTTCCGATAATATCGAAGAAGCACTCAAAGAATTTGAAGGCGACTATGATCTTGACGAATTGCGTCTGATGCGAATAAAATTTATCAGCGAGGTGGCAAACTAGTCATAAAGTCGAAAGTCTTAAAGTCAAAAGTTTTACCGTTTTGGTACTTTTTCGGATATTTAGACTTTCGCCTTTATGACTTTAGATTGTATACAACTCTCCACGATGTGGTTTCAAAGCATCGCGAACCTGAATCATATTTTCATCAGTCACTACCATGAAAGCAATAGCTTGCATTTCACCTTGAATTTCAAAACCCGTAATTTTCAAGGGTAATTTTTCAATAGCAATGTATTCCTTCAAATGAATTTCGTGGTGCTCCGCCGTTTTTGCAGAAGTGGGTCCACGGAAATCCCATATTAATTTTATTTTTCTAGTCATTTGTTCAGTGTTCCGTTTTTAGTTTTCAGTGATCAGAGATTGACAGCAACAAAGTTACAAAGTCTAATTTGAAAATGGGCTACTTTGAAAATTTGAAAATGCATTTTCTATTGCACCTTTAGAATTCATGACAAAATACTACTTTTGTATCGGATTATTTTTTGAGTGTTTCAAAACATCAAATAATCTAGAAATCGAACAATCTAAAAAATGCCTCAAGAACTTCTATTACAAGTGTCACCCGAAATTGCTACAAACGAATTGTTGCTAAAGGATTATTTGGCTAAACAAATTAAGGTTGCTGCCAAAGAAATCCAACATGTTTCTATTTTAAAACGTTCCATTGATGCTCGTCAAAAGGCAATAAAAATAAATTTGAAAGTGGCGATTTATCTGAACGGAGAGCCTTTTCAGAAGCATAAAATTGAACTGCCAGAGTATCCAAGTGTGATTAATGCACAAGAAGTTATTGTTGTTGGTGCAGGACCAGCTGGACTTTTTGCTGCCTTGCAATTGATAGAATTGGGTTTGAAACCAATAGTTATTGAGCGCGGAAAAGAGGTACGCGGACGTCGTCGTGATTTGAAAGCTATTAATGTTGATCATCTGGTAAATGAAGATTCGAACTATTGTTTTGGTGAAGGTGGTGCCGGAACGTATTCTGACGGAAAATTATACACTCGCTCTAAAAAACGCGGTGATGTAACTCGGATTTTGGAATTATTAGTGGCTTTTGGAGCTTCAGATGATATTTTGATTGAAGCGCATCCGCATATTGGTACTAATAAATTGCCTCAAATCATCCAAGATATTCGGGAGAAAATCATCGATTGCGGCGGACAGGTTTTGTTCGAAACCCGCCTTACCGATATTTTATTAAAAAATGATGAGGTACAAGGTATCGTTACTCAAAAAGGAGATACGATTCTTGCTAATAAAATAATCCTGGCCACGGGACATTCTGCGCGAGATATATTTGAATTATTGGACAGAAAACAAATTTTTATAGAAGCTAAGCCTTTTGCCTTGGGCGTAAGAGCGGAACATCCACAATCGTTAATTGACAGTATTCAATACAGTTGTGATTACCGCGGGGCGCATTTACCGCCGGCACCTTATTCAATTGTTAAGCAGGTGAATGGTCGCGGTATGTATTCCTTTTGCATGTGTCCAGGTGGAGTGATCGCACCTTGTGCGACGAGTGCAGGTGAGGTGGTGACCAATGGTTGGTCTCCATCAAAAAGGGATCAGGCTACAGCAAATTCCGGAATTGTAATCGAATTAAAATTGGAGGATTTTAAACCATTTGCGAAATTTGGTGCACTGGCCGGAATGGAATTCCAAAAAAGTATTGAGCAACGCGCCTGGCATTTGGCGGGAGAAACCCAAAAAGTACCGGCGCAACGAATGATCGATTTTACCCAAAATAAAGTTTCATCGGATATTCCGAAAACGTCCTATGTTCCCGGAACTACTTCTGTAGAAATGGGGCAAGTTTTCCCAGAATTTTTAACGCAGATATTACGAGAAGGTTTTACCGAATTTGGAAAATCTATGCGAGGCTATTTAACTAACGAAGCTGTACTTCATGCACCAGAAAGTAGAACATCTTCGCCTGTACGCATTCCCAGAGATCCATTTACCTATGAACACATTCAAATAAAAGGCTTGTATCCTTGTGGGGAAGGGGCTGGTTATGCTGGAGGTATTATTTCGGCAGCAATAGATGGCGAGAAATGTGCCTTAATGATAAAAGAGAGTATTAGGAAATAATTTTTAATCAATACTATCCATTTAATTTAAAAATAAGCAGTCCAGATACAGGCTGCTTTACTGTTATCAATTATTATTATTATTATTATTTATTTTATTGTCTGCCAAAAACAGATAATACCTATCGATATTTTTTTCTAAACTAATCCGTTGGGTGAAATTAATAGAATCCTGAATTACTAAATCATATAAAATTTAACCATGTAGAAGAATAGTAAAAAGAAATAGATCAATTAATATTTGATTTCGCATTATTTAATTGAATTCTTTTAAGCTGGCAATTATTTTAGCGTGTAAAATTTTTTCATCTATAGGTTTGGATACATAATCATTCATTCCGGCTGCTATACATTTTTCTACATCTACAGAGGTAACATCTGCTGTCAGTGCAATAATGGGAATGTTAGAATTCAGTTTGTTGCGAATGTATTTGGTCGCTTCAAAACCATTCATTACAGGCATTTGTAAATCCATAAGGATGAGGTCATACTTATTTTTCTGAAGATTTTCAATGGCAATTTGACCATTACTGGCAATCGTAACATCATAACCAAAGTCCAATAGTATTATTTTTATTAAAAGTTGGTTCAGTGCAATGTCTTCGACAACTAATACTTTGATGTTTTCTGAGCTGTTTTTTTCGAGTGGAACCTGTTGAATAAGGTCTGATGTATTTGCAGCTGCGGTTTCCGTAGCTGAATTTATTTGATCAAAAGTCAAAATAAAACCAAATGAAGATCCTTTACCCTCTTCGCTATTTACAATTATTTTTCCTCCTTGAAGTTCTACCAGCTGTTTGACAATGGCAAGTCCAAGACCCGTTCCGCCATATGAGCTGCTAGTGCCTATTGCAGCCTGCTCGAAATTATTAAAAATATCAGTTAATCTATTTTTAGGAATTCCAATACCAGTATCGGTAATCAGGAATTCAATAATTGCTTTTTTCGAATCTTCTTCCAAAAGTTTTATACGGATGTTTATTTTTCCTTTCGAAGTAAATTTTACGGCATTACTCATCAGATTTAGTATGATCTGACGTAATCGCATAGGATCACCTATTAAATTAAAAGGAATTGCAGCATCATATTCATTTTGTAATTCTAAATTCTTTTCCTTCATTTTTGGTTCAAAAAAATGAAGCATTGTAGCAATCGAATCTGATAAATTAAATACTGTTTTCTCAAAAGTCATCTTTCCTGCATCTACTTTGGCAATGTCCAGAATATCATTTATTAGCACAATCAAAGCATCTCCTGATTCTTTAATGGCATTAATGTATTCTTTTTGTGAGTTGTCTAAGTTGGTTTTCAAAACTACATTGGTAAATCCAATAATTGCATTCATTGGAGTCCTTATTTCATGACTCATGTTGGATAAAAATTGTTGTTTTGATTTTACAGCTTCTTCCGCAATTAGTGTTTTTTGGTCTGCCTTTATTTTGGCTTCAATCAATTCATTCTTTGCTATTACATGAGTAGTTACATCGTATGCTATTATGGTAACTCCAGAAATAGTTTCATCAGCTTCGTGATATGGTTGGTACACAAAATTGAAATATTCATTCATCAATATACCATTACGGAAAAGTGGCGCTAAAAATTCATATCCATAGAAAGGTATTCCGGTAGTTAATACTTCCTTTAGTAATGCAGGGTATCGCAATTCCTGGAGTTCCGGTAATATCTCCAGAAATTTTTTTCCTTCAATATCATCCCCTTTTCCCCATATTTCTTTAATGCTGTCATTTGCAAGGGAGATCACCATGTCTTTGCCTTTCAAAATTGCTATGGCAAAAGGAGATTTCATTAGCATCATGTTATAGCGTTTTTCACTGTCTTCAATCTGCTTCAGCGCTACTTTTTCTGCTTCTCGCTGTTCTGATATTGCCTTTTCTTCTTTTGAATGAAGCTCAAATGCTAATCTTCTGACCTCGGTAATATCTTTAATAGTAAAGAGAATTAGTTCGTTATCACGTTTCTTTTTAATAACCCGATTTGCATTCAATACCATTATTTTTTCCCCAATACGAGGAAATGTGCGTTTTACTTCAAAATCTTGAATAAGGATATCGTTAGAAAACGTAGCAATTAATAATTCACGTAGTTCAGGAATGTCCCATTGACCATCTTGCAATTCAAACAAATGCTTTCCTTCGATTTCTTCTTTAGAAAGCTGGTATTTCTTGTAAAAGGAAGTATTAGCTGATTTTACATAGAAGTCTTTATTGAGTATGATTATGGATTCTTGTATACTATTAATAATCGATTCAGAATATTTGTAGGTTTCCTTAAGGAGTTGATTGTTTTTTTTTAATTTCTTATTATTAGAAATAAGTAATTGGTTTTTTGTAATATCTTCCCCATTCTGAATTATATATTTCACGTTACCAGCAGCGTCTAGTATGGGAGAGTGGCTTACTTTCCAATATCTAACTTCAAACGTACCCCCGTCCGCTTGCGGTTTTTTAATATCGTATTTTTGAATCGGTAAAGTATTGGTTGTTTTATTTTTAATCACAGTATTAAAAGAGGCAAGAATGTTTTTTTCGCCATCGGCATTCAAGTCATCAGGGTTGGTGGGAAATACTTCAAAAATATTTAAGCCTATTATTTTTTTTCTTTCCGTCATAGTGACTTTCAAGAAAGCATCAGTAGCGGCAACCAGATCAAAATTAGTGTCTAAAACTAGTAATAGTGCTGGAGAGAGATTGAAAAAATCTTTATAATCATCAATCATAAATTGTCTGTTTTTTATTTTGTACTATAAACATCGTTTTTATCATTACCAAAATCTTATGAAAACATAAAAAAACGATAATGTTTCTTGGAGGATTCTTTGATTCAAAAAGCATGCAAAGTTGAGGAATTTGAAATCAAAAAATTCGCATTTTTTTTAATTATTAATTGACTAATAAACGCGAAATATAATCAATATTTAATGATATCTGTTTAAAATTGGTGTCTGTTTTATAGCGGGTAGCAACTTATGTTATTTCAGGCATTTTAAAAAACAGAAGCCCGCACAGTTGTATTTATTCTAGTGTATAATTGTCGACTTTTAAGTGTAAATGTTTTTATGCTATTTTCCATTGTGTGTATTGTTTCTTCCAAATCATTAGAAATTTAAACGTTCCGATTTCTTCTTTTCCGTTCTCCATATTTCGAAATTCGTGTACGCCAATTTCAATTGCTACATAGTCTTTTATGGGATGAACTTCGAGAGTTCCATTGACCAGTTTTCGGGTTCGTTTATTTTCATTTGTAAACATATTCGAAAAGTTAGTAAAAACGGTGTTGTACGAAAGCAATCCGCCATTGTCCTGAAACCATTCTAAATCCTTGGTAAATGAAGATTTGAATTTTTTGAAATCTTTTTTATTGAACGCTTCGAACATTATCTAGTCCATTTGTTTAATTTACTGATATAATTCTGTGGTTGTTGGTGCCACTTTTTTTCTTGTGCAGTTACAGCATTGAAAAAAGCTGAAGCAAGAATAACATTTAAAAACAAATAAATTTAGAATCGGTTCTGTTGTATTGGAATTTACTTTGAAGTATTTTTTGTTGAATGCGGAATGCTTGTTTTACTTTATTTTTTGACGGCAACCGCAATTTTTGAGTCGGCAGTTCCATAATACAAAAACCATTGTTTTTTAAAATATACCAATCCTTCGACAAAGCAAACTTCATTTACTTCCCCTGTTTTTTCATATGGCTTGTCTGGGTGAATGAAATGATCCTCCATTCGGTCAATTAATTTATATGGTTTTTCTTTATCAAATAGCGCTTGACTTGCTGCATACGTGAATTTAGGTAAACCGGGTTCATTATAATTGGCCGCATTACTTCCGTTGTAAATCAGTACAATACCTTGTTTTTGTAGTAAAGCAAAAGGACCGGGTTCTACTAAACGACTATCAAAATACCCCATCCGAGGGTGTAAAACGGTAATCATTTTTTTGCTTTCTTCATTTTCGGCTACTTTCCAATGGATGAGATCGTCAGAGGTTGCCAGATACAAATCAGTATCCCCAAAATACATCCAGTATTTGCCTTTTATTTTTGTAGCGATGATTTTATCTCCATCTAATTTACAAACGATGGCTCCAGATTTTGACCATAAATCTTTATGCTTTTCCTCCTGTAGCATTAAACCGTGCTTTGTCCAAGTTTTTAAATCTTTTGAGCTGGCTATACAAAGTCGGGCTGTCTTGCCATCATAAGAAGTGTAGGTCATTATATACGTTCCATTTTCACTTTCTATGACTCTTGGATCCTCAACACCGCCTTTCCACTCATACTGTTTCATAGTGTCGTTGTCCGGATAAAATATCGGTGCCGGTTGTTTTTTAAAGTGCAGTCCATCTTCACTAATGGCAAGTCCTAATCTTGATGTCATGTCTTTGTCCTGAGCTCTATAGATAAGATACACTTTTCCGTCTTTGACAATTGCAGATGGATTAAGGACATTTCGTTCTTCCCAATGTACTTGTTTGTTGCTTATTGGAGATTGAAAAACTTGGTTTAATTGCGGTTCTAAAATAGGGTTTATACTGTCTACTTTTACAAAGTTGAGCATCGCCCAATCTATGTTTTTCGTTTCTGATTTAGAAATGGAATTACTGCCGCAGCTCGCTAACATTAATAAGATTAATAAGATTAATAGCGTAATGGTTTGTTTCATAATTTTATAATATTTTAGAGGGAATACCCGATTCCTTCCGTTATTTAATATGATTTAGGTTTTTATTTTTCTCAAATATTTATAAAAGAGTCTACTAGGGTAAAGTTGCATTTATTTTGTTGAATCACAATTTTCTTTGCAAGTTAATATTACTTTGAGTCCAAATACCTAAATTAGGGTAATGACCGCAAAAATCCATTAGAAAAAAAATCTCTCATCAAAGACCGTGTTTAAGTTTCGAATAGCAATAGGATGAATTTCAGCAGGGAAATTTATTTAATGTCTTAGGATTTTTGCTGAGTTAGTTAAAAAAAACGCCTCGTTGCGGCGAGACGTTTTATGTTTTTTCTTGCGAGTGATTGCTTGTAAATTTGCAATAATCTTGGAATTAAATAGTTATCAATAATTACTTATTTTTTTATATTCATTTCCATATAATCCAAAGTTAGGTTCGACATTACTTTCATTCCTAATACAAAACTGCTTTCATCGATATAAAAGTCAGGCGTATGATGCGCAGCCGTTTCAGCTATCGGTTTGCCTTTAGGAGCGCCTCCCAAAAAGAAGTAAAGGCCCGGTATTTTTTCTTGGTAAAATGAAAAATCTTCAGCACCTGTAACAGCAGGAGCCAATAGAACATTCTCTTTACCTCCAACAGCTTGTAATGTTGGAAGCATTTTTTCGGTCAGTGAGGGGTCGTTGTAGGTAATGCCCGTTTTGTTGGTAATCGTCACATCGGCAGTTGCACCGGCACTTTCGGCTATTGCTGTCGCTATCTGTTTTACTCTGTCGTGAACCAGTTGTTGTACTTTATTATCTAATGACCGAATTGTGCCATTCATGATAAGTTCCTCAGGAATGACATTGCTACGGACTCCTGCGTTTATCTGTCCAACACTTACAACTGCTGCAGATTCGGTTATGTTCACATTTCGGCTAATAATTGTTTGTAATCCCATTACGATCTGAGAGGCGGTAACAATTGGGTCGACACCCAGCCAAGGATAAGCACCATGCGTTTGTTTACCCATTATTTTTATTGTAAACCAGTCTGAGGCTGCCATTGTTCCTTTTGGACGGTACTTTATTTTGCCTACTTCGGTCTGTGCATTAATATGCAATCCGAAAATAACATCTACTTTAGGATTAGTAAGAACGCCTTCTTTGATCATCAATTCAGCTCCTCCTTCTTCGCCTTCAGGCGGACCTTCTTCGGCAGGTTGAAAAATGAATTTAACGGTTCCTTTTAAGTCGTTTTTTATAGATGCTAAAATTTCGGCAGTTCCCATTAAAATTGCAATATGTGTGTCGTGTCCACATGCATGCATAATTGGGACGATTTTTCCATTGTATTCCCCTTCTGCTTTAGAGGCGAATGCAATATTCACCCGTTCTTTTATAGGCAAGGCATCAATATCTGCACGTAGCGCCACTACAGGGCCTGGTTTTCCGCCTTTTAAAATACCCACAACTCCAGTTTTTGCCACTCCAGTTTGTACCTCAATCCCAAGAGAGCGCAAATATGTGGCAATTTTTTCTCCTGTTTTGAATTCTCTGTTTCCTAATTCGGGGTTTTGATGAAAATCCCTTCGCCATGCAATAACTTTTGACTCTAACGACTCGGCCTTCTTGCTAACCTTAGTTTTTAGTGTTGTATTTTGTGCGGAAGCAATGCAGACAGAATAAAATAGTACTGCAAAAAGTAAGTTTTTTTTCATTTTTAGGTTATTGAAACAATTTGTTAAAAACAAATGGGTTTGATTGTTTCAAACAAATATATCAAATTTAGTGGACGGTTGAAGTATATTGTAAATTGAATAATTATCTTTATAAAAGCGCATAAAAAAACCGTCCAGATTTTTGTTTCGAGACGGTTTGTTGTGAAAAATTATTTTTTCTTTTTCAATCGATCTTTAAATAACTTTTCAAATTTTTCCATTTTGGGTTGAATGACCATTTGACAATACGGTTGGTTTTTATTGTTAGCATAGTAATTCTGGTGGTAATCTTCTGCTTTGTAAAATTTAGTAAGCGGCTCTAATGTGGTTACTAAAGGGCTATCATAAATTTTTGCTTTTGTCAAAGCAATGATAATCTTTTGCGCAGCCATTTTTTGTTGTTGGTTTTTGTAAAATATGGCGGAACGATATTGTGTTCCCACATCGGCACCTTGACGGTTTAAAGTCGTTGGGTCATGAACAGTAAAGAAAACTTTGAAGATTTCGTCTAAATTTGTAGTGTTTTTATCATAGGTAATCTGCACCACTTCAGCATAGCCCGTTCTTCCCGTTGAAACGTCCTCGTAGGAAGGATTTGCATTTTTACCACCAGCAAATCCTGAGACTGCTGATTTTACTCCGTTTAGGTTTTCATAAACCGCTTCCACGCACCAGTAACAACCGCCGGCTAAGGTTATAGTTTCAAATTTGGATTGTTTTGCAGTTGTTGTTGTGTTTTGTCCAACCATACTAATCGATGTCAATAGACAAATTAAAAATAAATTTTTCATACGTAGCTATTATTTGTTTTTTAATGGAATATGGTATCGCCATTCTTGACTATTGTTTGTGATTTTGAATCATGGCGATTTCATATTATTTGGTATCAGGTATAAAGTCCAGCGCAATAGAATTCATGCAATATCTTTTTCCGGTTGGTGCAGGACCATCGTCGAAAAGATGTCCTAAATGACCACCGCATCGGCCGCAAAGGGCTTCCGTTCTTTCCATTCCAAGGGAACTGTCGGTCTTGTAAACGACGCTGTTTTTATTGTCTTGTTCAAAAAAACTTGGCCAACCGCAACTGCTTGAAAATTTGGCACCGGAACGAAATAGTTTATTACCGCAGGATGCGCAGTAATAGGTTCCTTTTTCATCGGTATTCCAATATTTTCCTGTGAAAGGTCTTTCGGTATCGGCATGTCGCATTACTTCGTAAACATCTTCAGGTAGCACCTTTTTCCATTCGGCATCCGAAACATTGAGTTTTGTAGTATCTGTATTGGAGTAATACGGATTTCCGGTTTTTTTTATGGGAGTTTCCATACTAATAGCTTTTTTAGCATTGTTTTGTTTGTTTTTATTTTGCCCACAGGCGGTAAACATAAATAGTGGGAGTAAGAATAGTACACTTAAAAAACGGGTTGTTGTTGTCATAATTTTGTTTTTATACTACAAATGTAAAGCGGTTTTTAACTATAATATGTCGTCTGCTTTACAAATTGATAGTGATTTAAGTAAGTTTTAACTACTGTTATTTACGAAAAAAAATCACTTTTGGATTTACAATTAATAAAAGGGTATTGCTACAAACCGATTCGCATATTTATCAAGTGTTTTTTGAACCCCACTTTTTCATACGCTTTAATTGCCGAAGCGTTATCATTGTAGACATCTAATCGAAGTTCGAATACATTTTGAGAACGACACCAGTCTTTAAGCGACTCTATGATTTTAGAATTAACACCTATTCCTCTGTAATTCATATCGGTATACATAAATCCTAAATAGGCATAGGTCTTGTGGTTCAAATAGGGCTTTGCTGCGGCTATTCGTGCGTATCCGGAACCCACAATCTCCAAATCAATTTCGGCAACCAATACTTCAATATTAGGAGCTAAAATCATTTGCTCAATATCGTAATAATGGATTTTTTCTTGCTTTAAAGAAGGATCAAAAGGTCGTTCGGCTGCAATAATTCCTTGTTCAAATGAAAGGAGTTTCTCTAAATCGGTACGACGTGCTTTTCGGATAATTATTTTTTTCATTGTATTAATTGTCTTAGTTCTCAAAAGTACAAAAGAATCTGCAATTGGATAGTATTGCTTTTTATTCGACGATTTCAAAACAATACTGCTTCAACAATTCGAAAGAGAAAGTTAAAGCGTCTCACAATAATTATATTTTTGTATTTTTGTAAGGCTAAAAATTCCTATGAAAGAAGAAAATGTAATATTAGTTAATGACAAAGATGAGCAAATTGGGTTGATGCCAAAGCTTGAAGCACATGAAAAAGCCATTTTGCATCGGGCATTTTCTGTTTTTATTTTGAATAATGAAAATGAAGTGATGCTTCAGCAACGAGCCAGTCAAAAATACCATTCTCCATTATTGTGGACTAATACTTGTTGCAGTCATCAGCGCGAAGGAGAGACTAATGTTGAGGCTGGAAGTCGACGATTATATGAAGAAATGGGATTTAAAACAGAACTCAAGGAACTTTTTCATTTTATATATAAAGCGCCTTTTGACAACGGTTTGACGGAACATGAACTCGATCATGTTATGATCGGTTATTACAATGATGATCCAGTAATAAACAGGGAAGAAGTGGAAGACTGGAAATGGAAGAAAATAGAAGATGTAAAAATCGAAATGGGCATCCAACCTGAATTATACACCGTTTGGTTCAAAATAATTTTTGATGAGTTTTATCATTTCCTTGAAGACCGTAAATTGTAAAAGAGGATTGTAGAACTGAGATTTCTGATTGCAGCAAATCTAATTCCTAATATTTAATATCTACTTTATAAAAATGAGAGTTACCATTTCACGAAAAGCCCATTTCAATGCGGCACATAGATTATATAGAAAAGATTGGACTTTGGAGCAAAACGATGCTGTTTTTGGCAAATGCAACAATCCCAATTATCATGGGCACAATTACGAATTGATTGTAGGTATAACGGGGGAAATTGATCCGGCGACTGGATTTGTTATGGATGTAAAATTCCTGAGCGAAATTATTAAAGAAGAGGTGGAGGATCAGTTTGATCACAAAAATCTCAATTTGGATGTTCCTGAATTTGAAAATTTAAATCCCACAGCTGAAAATATTGTAGTGGTAATTTGGAATAAAATTAGAAAAAAGATTGACTTGCAATTCGACTTAGAAGTAATTCTATATGAAACACCTCGAAATTTTGTAACCTATAAAGGCGAATGATGGAATTGAAAGTAGGAGATAAAATCCCAAAATTTAAAGCAAAAGACAGTAACGGTGTTGATTTTGACAGTCAAACACTTGTTGGTGTTAAACCGTTTGTTATTTATTTTTATCCAAAAGACAATACGCCAGGCTGCACCGCTCAAGCTTGCAGTTTTAGGGATCAATACGAAGACTTTAGGGATTTAGGTGCTGAAGTAATAGGTGTCAGCAGCGACAGTGTTGCATCCCATCAGGAATTTACGAGGCAATATAAATTGCCTTTTATTCTATTATCAGACAGTGATCAAAAAATAAAAAAGCTTTTTGGTGTTCCTTCTCTTCTGTTTGGTTTAGTTCCCGGAAGAGTGACTTATGTGGCAGATAAAAACGGAGTCATTCAAATGGTTTTTGATCGTATATTGGCAACGAAACACATGTTAAAAGCAATGGAAACCATTAAAAAATTAGTATTATAGATTATCAAAATTGTATTACAAATATTTTCTTTTTTTACCTTACTACGACTTGTCGACACTTTACAAAGACTTGTCTTTTTTAATAAGTAAATGGATGATGAATTTGTAAAAACGAGTTTAATTTATGCAAATTTGCAGTACATAAAAAAAGTAACATGAAATTTTATCCATTACAATTTAAACCCATTCTAAAAGAAAGAATTTGGGGCGGTGAAAAACTAAAAACAGTACTTCGTAAACCTATCACATCAAAGATAACCGGTGAAAGCTGGGAGTTATCTACAGTTGAAGGTGATGTCAGTGTAGTAGCTAATGGGGAATGGAAAGGAAAATTATTGACTAGTTTGATTGATGACTTTCCGAACGAGATTTTGGGAACGAAAGTTCATAATCGATTTGGTAATCAGTTTCCGTTACTTTTTAAATATCTGGATGCTCGGGAAGACTTATCCATTCAAGTTCATCCTAACGATGAATTAGCAAGAAAGAGACATAATTCCTTTGGTAAAACCGAAATGTGGTATGTCATGCAAGCTGATGTGGATGCTAAAATTATAGTTGGTTTTAAAGAGAAATCTAATCCTGCTGAATATTTAGAAAATCTTAAAAATAAAACCTTACTCGCTCTTCTTGACGATGTAAAAGTTAATGCTGGAGATGTTTTCTTTTTAGAAACAGGAACTGTTCACGCTATTGGTGCCGGTTTAGTGGTTGCCGAGATTCAGCAAACCTCCGATATTACATACCGAATATATGATTTTGACCGAGTAGATGTCCAAGGTAAAACTAGGGAACTGCATGTAGATTTGGCTTTGGAAGCAATTAACTATAATAAGATAGAGACCAAGAAAGAATATACCAAAAATTTAAACCAATCGAATGAAGTGGTGGATTGCCCTTATTTTACCACTAATTTCATTCCGCTGGACGGCGAGATTAGTATTTCTAAATCAGGAGAAACCTTTACCGTTTATATGTGTATGGAAGGATCGTTTGAGATTGAAGATAATAATTCAAAAACGCAATACGTAAAAGGGGACACGGTTTTGCTTCCTGGTGCAATGAATTTGTTCGGGCTCAATGGAAAAGCTTCCATTTTAGAAATTTACATTTCATAGTCGGTAATAGAAAGATAATGTGTACTTTTGCAGACGCAAATTAAAAATCCAAATTAAAAAAGATAAAAATGGCAAATGTTAAAAATTTAAAAAAAGACATCAACTACGTTTTAGGAGATATTATTGAAGCAGTTTACTTGTTCGAAATTTCTACAACTGGAAAACCAACAACAGAAACTAATGCTTTAATTGACGAAGCTATCGCTGCTTTTGACGCTTTGATCACAAAAGTGAACGCAAAAAAGGTAGAAGATAAAAAAGCACACTTCAAACAAATAAATGTTGAATTGGAACAAACTGCTAATCAATTGATTGCTAAAATCAACGAATTGTAGTCAAAAAAAAAGCAAAAAAAGTTTGAATTTGTTTTGGAAAATAGAAATTCAAGCTTATATTTGCACCCGTAATGAGTCGCCAGCGTAGCTCAGTTGGCTAGAGCAGCTGATTTGTAATCAGCAGGTCGTGGGTTCGAGTCCCTCCGCCGGCTCTTAATAAAACCATCTAACTTTTGTTAGGTGGTTTTTTGTTTTATAATAAAAGGCAGCAAATAATTTTAATTCAAATCATAAAAAAACCGTCCCGATTTTATCGAGACGGTTTTTCCTATTTTGGTAATTTATAATTTAGGAACCGATTTATTTTTGGTTTTTGATTTCGGTAACATATTTAGTCAATTTTTTTCCATAAAGCGATTGCGCCACTTTTGGAGACATTGATTTACGAATCGTGTCTAGGTATTTAATGTTGATGTCATAGATCTCTGATAAGGCGATATAAGGTGATACCTCATAGTTTCTGTTGTTTATAGCGAAATTCGTAGCGAATAAATACTTTCGTTTGATATTGGAGTCCTGTTTAGCACTAATACTATCAATTTTTTGTGCGTTGCTACTTTTAATGGCATTAAATCGTTCCTCAATTAAAGTAAGTTTTTCGTCATTGAAACGAGAATTTATTTTTTTATAGTCTTCAAATAAATCATTGTTTTTAGATCCAGTAATTTTTGCTCCGGAAAGGTATCCTTCTAAACTGGTTTCAATGTTTATACTTCCAGCTTCAGCAAAAAACGGAAGGTTGTTGTCTAATGAATTGGTCACTCCTCGATCCAGAAATAAATACAGCATTTCAGGAGATTTTAGGTCTAAGTCACTTTTAAAAGAGGAACTTCCATCGATATTGATTGTGTCAATAGGCACAAGAGTAGTGTCTACAATTCTTTGAATGTACAGTGTTCCTTTTTTTAATCCTTTTATATTTCCGGTAATATGCAAATTAGCTTTTGATTCATTTTTGTTACAAGAGGATAATAGCACAAGGGTAACGAATGCAATAATAGATTTTTTCATGTGAAGTTATTAATATTTAATTTTTTTAGAATATGGTATCGCCATTCTTTATCATGAATTATGGCGATTTCATTGCTGTTTATATTTGGCGCAAAATAAAGAAAATTGTTGGAATGATTTGGCAACGTACTCAAATTTCGCAAAAAAAAATCCCAATCCATTTCTGAATTGGGATTTGATCAATTTTCAAAAAGGATTATCCTTTAAACCAAGCTTCTTTCAATTTGGTTTTGCTGGCATCCGTTGCTTTAAGACCTGCTTTTTCTTCATAAGGAAGTTTTACTTTTCCTTTGATCACTTGTTCTTTGCCATCGCGTTTTATTTTTACTGTAATAGCATCGTTCTCTTTCCAAGTTTGACTTGCGCCAATCATATCGTAAATATTGTCCAGGTTGTATGGTTTTTCATTGATTGCCAATATAACATCTCCCGCTATAAGACCTAGGTTTTTGTAAAATTCGTTTAACTCTATATTAGGCATAACAATCACTTCTTTGGTCTCTTGATTAACGGTTATGTAGGGCGATTGTCCTTTTAAGAAAACGTTACCGGCTACTTTTTCAGTTGAATTTGTAACACCAACTTTTGCCAGATACGTTGCATAAGGAATTGGAGTTGTTCCAGAAACATAAGTGGTTAAAAAAGCTCCTACTTCAGGATAGGTTAATGATGTAATTTTAGCAAAAAGCTCCTCGTCATTAAATGGTTTAGTAGGACCATATTCATTTGATAATTTTTGCATCAAATCAAGGATTCCTCTTTCTCCGTTGCTTTTTTCTCTGATAATGATATCCAGACACATTCCAATAAGAGCTCCTTTTTCATATACGTTCAAGTATTGGTCTTTGTACGGTTTTGTCAACACATTAGCACTCATAACGGTGAATGACATGGTGTCGTTCAGCGTACTTGCTCGGGCAATTTTTTCGGACATACGGGTGTAAAACTCCTCTTCGGTGATTAGTCCTTGGTTTATTTGAAAAAGATTTGCAAAATATTCCGTTACTCCTTCGTACATCCATAAATGTTGAGACATTTTTGGAGCATTATAATCAAAATATTGAATCTCTTTGGAATGGATTGATAAAGGTGTCACAATGTGGAAAAACTCATGTGAAACAACATCTTTCATCGATTTTACTAATTCCTCTTTTGGCATTAACTCCGGTAATACCACCGTAGTGGCGGTAGGATGCTCTAAAGCACCAAATCCTTTAGCATCGTTTTCCTTCATTGAAGACAGGTATATCAAAACGCTATATTTTTTGGTAGCATTTATTTTGCCTAAAAAATTCTTTTGAGCGGTCATCATTGTTTTCATCTCCGGTGTAATACTTTCTGCGGTGTATTTGCCTGTAGGAGAATATACTCCGATCAAAATTTCCATTCCATCAACAGTGAAAGTGGTATAATCCGGTTTAGAGTACATGATTGGGTTTTCAACCAATTCAGCATAACGCGAAGTTACAAATGTATCCGATGTGGTGCTTGCGTCCAGATCAGTCATAGACGTAGCTCCCCAAAGTGTTGTCGGATGTGAAATCGTTACTTTATAAGGCGTGAACATATAATTTGTAAAATAACCCACAAAACAATGCGTGTTAAGCATTACGTTTTTTCCTGCATCAATATTGGAACCTGCAGGAGAAAAAATTTCATCATCGCCAAATTTTTTCCCCGTTTCAGTATCAAATGAATCGTTTACTAAATAAGTAATTTTATCCAAGGTTTTTGCATTAGCAATGGACCAGGAGTTAACATCTGTTTTCGTTACAGTCAAGAGATTTCCTTTGGTATCATATGCTTTTAGATCTTCAATATATCTACCGTAGTTGTCTTCAAAGTACGTACCCGGAACTGTTTTTGGAATATGGTATGTAATTTCATCAACTGAAATTGACGGTGCATTTACGGTTACCATGACTTTATCATCTTTAATGTCAATCAGGTTAATGCTTACTGAAATGTCCTTTTTTATTGAAGAAGAAACAGAAGTGCTTGTCGTTTTACAGCTCCATAATACAGTAGCGAAGGCAAAAACGAAGATTATTTTTTTCATTGTTATTTGTTTTAGCGATTAGTCTTTTTTTGAAAAAATTGTTACGGCTTATAGTGATTTTATAAAAAGATTTATAGCGATTACTAATTTTTCGGTTACCCGTAAATTTGGATCAGAGTACGATTTCATATTCTCGGCATCGTCTCCCTTTATCTCTTTGAAAATGTGATTCATGTTCTCAATAATTTCCAGTTTTGCTTCGGGCTTTGCTTTTTTTAATAGTTCTGCTTCCGAAACATTTACCTGTAAATCCTTAGTTCCATTGATGAGCAGCACAGGGATTTGCAATTTTTTAATTTCATTTTGTGGATTGTATTTTATCCATGAAATCATATAGGGCTGGACACTTTCTCTAAAAAGGGATGTCAGCATTTTATTTTTTAATTCGAATGTTTGTCCGCTTTTAAGGATGTCCAAATCTTTTTGGACTTCTTCTTTTAGAAAAGGAGCTTGTTTTTCTATTTGTTCTACTAAAACAGCATCAATAGTTCGTCCGGCTCCCGCCAATGAAATAAAGGCATCAGTGTTTTCGGTCGCGGCAAGCATTCCTATCAATGAACCTTCGCTATGACCGGCAACTATTATTTTGTTGTATTTTTTTTGATTCTTAAAAAAGCGAATAACTTCTTTAGCATCGTTGATGAAGTCATCAAAGGAAAGTGTTGCCTCATTCACCGTTCCTGCCGCCATTTGCGCAATAATCCTTTTGTCATAAGAAAAAACTGCCTGATTATTCTTGGATAATTCTTCTGATAAATATTTTAAAGAATTGTTGGTCATTCCTTTTTGATTACCGTCTCGATCAGTGGGACCTGATCCGGCAATCAGAATGACGAGATTTGTTTTTTTAGTCTCTTTTAATGGAGAATACAATGTTCCGTTCAGTAAAGGATTTATTGTTATTTCTTTTTTGTTGACAGCGGCTAAATCTGTTTTTTCTTGAGAAATAATCAAGTTTGAAAGCAAAATTAGGAAAGCGAATATTGATTTTTTCATTTTATTAAGTGTTTAATAAGCTCATTGCCTCTTTCGGATTTTCAACTTCGATAATTAGTTTATTGTAACAGGAATCTTTGAGTTCGACAATAATTGCATTTTTTTTATTGCAGACATCCCAAAAATTGCGTTTTCCTTTTTTTATATAAGTTCCAGCAGTAATTACCCATGATAATTGGGTACCTGGAATTTTCCAACCGATCCAAAAGCTAAATTCATCGTTGCTTTGATAAGCTCGGATTATTTAATCTTTGGAAACTCTAATCTTATTTTCGAACGCCCAAAATTTATGACTTCGGAAAATGTCAAAAATAAATTCATTTTCGTTTGATGTTACTGAAACCATTATTGCGTTTGTGAAAAGTTAGTTGGCATAAAAACAAAAACTCCCGAATATCAGGAGTTTTATTTTTAGTCTAATTTGTTTTTTATATAATATTTGCCATCCAAATCTTCA
The DNA here is from genome assembly GCF_042787335.1 of Flavobacterium fructosi. NCBI lineage: Bacteria > Pseudomonadati > Bacteroidota > Flavobacteriia > Flavobacteriales > Flavobacteriaceae > Flavobacterium > Flavobacterium fructosi. The sequence continues at coordinate 446,883 of NZ_JBHZQA010000001.1, forward strand.
TCAAAATCATCAATTTTAACGGGTTTTGGTTTTGGTTTATTTGCAGTAGCTTTCTTTTTCCACATTTCAAATTTTTCTGCCGGCATCTTCTTTTTCATGATCTCTAAAACCTCTTTTTCTACCAAACCAAATTCTTTTTTGATGATTTCAAAAGGATTTTTCTCTTCAAGGGCCATTGTAACAAGTTTTTCTGTTTGTTCCCAGTTCAATTCTTTGCGGTTACTCTTTTTCATCACGTGAAAATTAATTCAAATAGGTGTTAATGATTACTGAATTTGATTTCAAATTCTTTACCAATATTAAGAAAAAAAATAATTACTTCTTGTCAAAAGCGTATTTTTTTTATTCTTTTTAACTCTTTTCTGTTTTGTGCGGTTTTTGAAACGGTATTTTTAATAAATTTTTCAAATTATTATGTTCTTCTAGTTGTGGATGTGTATCTATTCCGTAAATGATTTCTTCTCTTGGTAGTGTCATAAAAGTGCCAAAAAGACGGTCCCAAACAGAAAATATATTTCCGTAATTGCTATCTGTGTATGGTAAAACATGATGATGGTGCACTTTATGCATGTCTGGGGATACAATAAAATAACTCAGGATTGTATCTAATTTTTCAGGAATTGAGATGTTGGCATGATTAAACTGTGTGGCTACTACAGATAAAGTTTGGTATAGGAAAACCATCCACATGGGACTTCCCACCAGTAGAACACCTAAAGTTGTAAACGTAAAACGAATAACACTCTCACCAGGATGATGCCTGTTAGCCGATGTTGTATCTATCCAGGTATCCGTATGATGAATCAGATGAAAACGCCATAAAAATTTGGTTTTGTGTTCAACTAAATGCACCAAATAAGCACCAATTAAATCCAATAAAAGCAATCCAATTAATGCATATAGCCATAAAGGCAGATGGGGGAGCCATTGTAAAATTCCAAAATGATTTGCAATTGTCCAATCTGCTGTTTTTAATAAAATGAAAGCCAGAAAGAAATTTATAATAATGGTTGTCAGCGTTAAAAAAATATTAATGCTCGCATGATGCCATTTTTTATAAGTAAAATTAAAGAGCGGAAAAGCATTTTCGATTAACCAAAAAATCGTAATACCGCTAACCAGAATTAAACTTCGGTGTGCCGATGGAATCGTGGAAAAATAAGAAACAATATCATTCATAATTCGATTATTTATTTCAAATCTAATAATTTTTAGGGAAAGAAAATTTATTTGATTACGCGAAATGTCAAATTTATTCTGGGACCTATAGGTTTAGCGGTTTTCGGGATTTGATGTTTCCAGAAATGTTGCGTCGTTCCTTTCATTAACAATAAACTGCCATGTTCCAATATGATACTTTTTTTCTGGTCTTTGTCGGAATTGTGTTTTAACTGGAATGCACGTTCGGCACCAAAACTAATTGAAGCAATTATCGGGTTTGTTCCTAATTCTTTTTCGTTATCAGCATGCCAGCCATTACTGTCTTTTCCGTCGCGATACTGATTGAGTAAAACAGTGGTGAAATTGGTATTGGAGACACGTTCTACCTTCGCTTTTATTTTTTGCAAAAGCAAATTCCAAGGGTGCGGCTGCATTTTTATATTGGAATAAGAGTAAGATTTTCCTTCATTGCCAAATAAGGCTGTTAATCGGGGTTGCGGATGTTTCTTTCCGTAAACAATAATCTCATCCTGTTGCCAAGGAATGTCATTGATCAACTCCGCATAAATCGTCTCGCCTTCATCTTTGTCAAAAAAATGAGGATAATATATGACCTCTGCGTCAGGCAAATTAAGAAAAATGGGATCCGGAATATTGTCGAATAAAGATTTCAATTTTTTAGGTATAAAGATAAGCCCAGTAAATCAAGCCCAGTTGCAATGGCATTCGCAAAAGTAAAGCCCATTTTGGCATACCCATTCTCGCTTTCTCGTTGAAATACATGTAGAGATGCGTTGGGAAAACTACTATCAATAAGGCAACAACACCCCATGCCGCATAATTGGAAAGTAGTGGAATACAGAGTGAAATAGCTAAAATTATTTCAGCCAATCCGCTTATGGAATTCAATAATTTTGGATTTGGAAAATAAGAAGGAATGATTTTAAGATACAGTCTTGGATTTCTGAAATGGTTTAATCCTGCAATAAAGTAAATAAATGCCATTGCGTATAAATGCCAAGGTAAATTCATCATATAGTTTTGTTACGAATTTAGAAAAAAATCATTGTACTTGGTTATTTTATTTTAAAATAGGAATTATGATTTCGTCTTGAAGTTCAAGTTCATAATGATAATCGCCATAATAATTAAAACAATTCCAAACCATTGGACTGCATTTACATTTTCATTCAAAAGGAAATAAGCCATCATTACAGAAACAGGAAGTTCTAGTGCTGATACGATACTTCCCAATCCAATTCCGGTTAACGGAAAACCAGTGTTCATAAGCATAGGCGGTATTACGGTTCCAAAAAGAGCCAAAAGAATTCCCCATTTGTAGAAAATGTCAAAATTAAAAGGTGTGGTTTGTGTCACCATCGCAAAAATGGAAACGATCACTGCCCCGCCCAATAACATATACAAACTGCGTTGTGCCGAAGAAATTCCTAAAGCTACTCGATTTGCCGTAAACATGGTTGTAGTGAATGAAGCCGCTGCCAAAAGGCCTAAAACGATACCGTGCCAGTCTAATTGTACTTTGCTTTGGATAAGATTTGTGGCAAGTGCCGTGCCGATTAATACAATAACTACAGAAACTATTTTTTGAGTTGAAGGTCTTTTCTTTTCTAAAATCATTTCTAGTAAAACACCCATCCAAACGGTTTGCATCAATAAAACAATACCAATGGATACAGGAATATACTTGACAGCCAAATAATAAAAAATACTTGTTAAACCGGTTGAAGTGCCAGCAAGTATCAATTGCTTGATGTTTTTTCCTGAAGCTTTCAAAACTGAATTTCCTTTTTTTCCTTTTTGAAAAGCATTTATGATGAGAATGGCCAAAATTCCTAAAGCAAATTGTGAGGTGGTCACTTCGGCTGGTGTATATGGATTGCCAGAAATTCCTATTTCATTATAAGCCATCTTTACAAAAGTGGCCAGCATCCCATAACTTGTTGCTCCCAGTCCTACTAAGAAAACTCCTTTTAATACGTTATTCTTTGTCATTTTTTTAATTTTAAAGCGGGCAAAGATAGTTTTTAAGATTTAAGATCTGGGTTTTAAATAGAAGGATTTTATTTCACTTCTTTTTCCACTAAATCACTCAAATGCAGTCGTAATGCATCCACTGAGATATTGATTTCCCAAAACGACAATCCTAAAGAAATAAGCAGCGAAAATAAACTCAATCCGAAGAGATAAATACTGGATACTTGCTGTTCTAAAAATAGCATCATCATAGCAAAAACGGATAAAAACAAACTTAGGACACCAGCCATCTGCATGTAACGTATCAATGTTAAGCGCAAGTTGAGGTTTTTTATTTCCAGTAAAATCATCCTATTTTCTTTCTCTTTGTACGTTTTTTTTAATCCTCTGACAATAGTGGCAATCGTCAAAAAACGATTTGTATAGGCCAATAAAATTAGCGAGGTAGCCGAGAAAAGCAGGGCAGGAGTTTCGATATGTAAAGTCATTTGTTGTGATGTTTAATTTATTTTAAAAATAATAATCAAGGTTTAATTATACCTGTGGATTTGATCAAAATTGGTGTGTTCCTTAATTAGAAACAAAAGTAAATAACATACTATTAATACGGTATTTCTAATTCATAAACTTTTAAATAAAGCATGAAATGAACGCATATAGTACTCGATTTTATTAAAATTAGTGCAGAAACAGCGAATGAAAATAGACATTGGAAATCATGACTAATATTGTAGATGTATTTATGTTAAATTTACCTATTGAAATTTAAATTACGCCAGCAAAATTTAGACATCTGACCAAAAGTATTCTTGAGCATCAGATAAAACATTTAGGAATATTTACGAGTGGTATTTATGCTTTTATTATTGGTTCTGTTTTCTTGACGATTGATTATTATGTTGATTTCGGATTAAAATTCAAAATTAATGAAGTTGAAATTTACAATCGACTAATTCCGGTTTCTACTATTTTAATCTCTATTCTCATTGGGATTTCATTAACGACTTTCTCTGTGATTTTTGTTGTAATGCAATTAGCCTCTTCTCCGTTTTCACCAAGAATTTTAAGACATTTTTTATCAAATGATTTTATAACGCAACAATTTATCGGATTATTTGTTGGCACCATTTCCTTGTGTGTATTACCGCAATTAGCATCCGTTTTTTTCTACCAAACGCCTTTTCTTTTAACACTTTCTGTCGATTCTCGTTTTGCTTTTTATTGTTTGGTATGGGCTTATCCCGATATGATTACCTATTTAAGCATAAAAATGAATATCTCCACGATAATGAATCGAATTAAATCGGAAATGCTTGGAGAAATCAATGTGTTGTATCAGGAAAATTGGAGTGTTGGGAAAAATTTACTTTACAAACGATCGAAAATAAACCCAGATAAATTTCAAGTAAAAATCGTAAGTCCATTTGAAACGGATTATCTGGATAGCGTGAATTATAAAAAACTGGATATGGTAACGGAATATATTCTTAATTCTGAGGTTAGATTATTTTTTGAAAACGCCTATCAAAAACCAATTGTAGGGGAATTTATCATGAAAGATACCACTGTGCTTTTGGTATTAGTTTTTAGTGTCGAAATCAATAAAAGTCAGGTAAGTACTTTAAAGAAAAAAGTTGGAGCGATTGTCCAAAATACTTTTAAGGTCAAATTATTTAGAAGTCATACCCAAGATGTGAATTTTGGTGTAAGAAAACAGGTAGACATTGCCATATAAGTTATCGCTCCTGCGGTTAATGATCCCACGACCTGCTTCAACGGTATAGACCAGATAGGTAAAATCGCAACACGAGATTTTCCTTCTACAGATTCAAGGGCTTTAGGCGCTAAAAAAATTCAAGTTCATGAATTTAATTTTGAAGCATTTATTGATTTTTGTTTCGATCTTATTTTCCAATGGGGAAAATAAGATCCTACTGTAGTGAAAAGAATTATTACGCTATCCGCATCATTTTGCCATTAGTTGAAAATCCTTTTAATTTAAAAATTTTAATTCAACAAGTGGAAGAGATGGATTTACTTGAAATTTATAACTTGTTACAATACAAAAAAGGGAAACTTAAAATATCTAAAGAAAAACTAGTTACTGTCGAGAGGGAATTATCCAGCTTTAGACACAAAGCAAAACTACAAATTAAAATTCTGGAGCAAAAAGGAGTACTTGATTATTAACAAATCATTATTCTGATAATTTAGAAATTACAAACGCTGAAGTTGAGGCAATCAAATACCTTAAAACGTATACCATTTTTGATGAATTTATATATGAAAATGGAAATGAATTGACATAAAAAAAACCTGTAAGTTTGCTCTTTATCCAAAGAAAATAAATGCTATTTGGAATATTTTTTAGTAACTTATTATTGGCATATTGGTCAAAAATCGTCTAGCATATGTAAATAAAATTAGAAAAGCTGCCTCAAAAAGTAATGCGGGAGTTTCAATGAATTCATATTTTGTATTTATAATTTAATCACGAAATTTTATTTGGTTTATATGTTCAAAGCTAATTTTTTGTACTTAATTTTTAGCCACATTATTGTTTAATCCAGTTAAATTTTTGCTGGATAATTCTTATTTTTTCTTCTTGAATGAATTTTAAATATGCGTTGGCTACCGGCGAAAATTTCTTGCCTTTTAGCCAGATTAAATTCCAGTTGGACTGAATTGGTAAACCCTTTACCGGAATGATTTGTAAATCGCCGTTATTGAGTTCGTTTTTTATCCCAATTAGTGGCATAATAGAACATCCAAGTCCAGCCAGTACTGCTTGTTTTACGGCTTCATTTCCGGTAAGTACCATTTTTTTTGGAACTGTTAGTTGATTGTTCTCTATAAATTTTTCCATCACATATCTTGTTCCAGATCCTTGCTCGCGATAAATTATTGGTAAGGTTTGAATAATTTTTTTATCCTGAATTCCGTTCTCTATTTTTTGATCAATGTTAGCAACAAGAAAAAGGGCATTAGGCATAAGCTCTACTTTTTCAATTTGGATGGTCTCTGGTAAAACGGAAACTAACGAAAAATCTACTTCATTTTTTTCTAAATTTTTCAAGACTTTAGTTTTATTGGTGACATCAAGACTTAATTCGACACCTTCATTTTGTTTTAGAAAATCAGTTAAAAAATAAGGGATAACATATTTACCAGTTGATACCACGGAAATTTTCAACCTTCCTGATATTCGCCCTTTGAATGCCATCGTTCTATAATTGATAGCATGTACTTCGTTTAGAATGCGCTCCGCCGCTATGGCAATTTCTTTCCCAAAATCGGTGACATATAGTTTTCTTCCGATTACTTCTGTAAGCGGGACATCAAATTGATCTTGAAAATTTTTCAATTGGATGGATACAGCAGGTTGTGTAAGATGCAATTCCATAGCCGCCTTAGTGATGCTCTTATTTTGGGTTATTTTTAAAAAAACCTGTAGTTGGTGGAGGGTATAGTTCATAAATATTTTTTATGTAATGTATAACAAAGATAAATAAAAACTTATAGTTCTCCCGTTTTACTTTTGTAAAAAATAATTATGAAAAGGATAACAATAGTAAAAGGGGACTGGATAAGACCTGAAATAAGAGATGCTACTCTAAAAAATATGAAAGTAGGCGGTACACAAACAGATTTAGATGAAGTAGGCGTATGGAAAAAATTTAGTTTAAGCGTTGGGGCGATTTGGCTAATTTTTGCACTAATATTTACCGTCTTCGAACCTAATAATATCTTTTTTACCATGTTTTTAGGTCTAGGAATATTTTTCGGAGCCTACACACTGCAGAAAACTCAAAAACTTTTATAAAAGCGCTATGGAAAAAGAATATCAATTTAAGTTAGTTGAAGGTCAATTTACACCATCAGAAGCTGGTAAAGTACTGTTTTCGTTAATCAATAATAAGATCAACTATCATAATTTAGAAAAATTCAGTAATCAAATTCGATTTGAAGAGGAGAATCCACATTCAAAAATAAGGCTCGAAACTCTTTCTGCGGCCTCTAATTACATCAAAGATCTTATCAATGAAGCTGCCCTAAAAAATATGGAGTTAAAAATTGAAGGTGTGATTCAAATTGTACTCTTACCAAAAAGAGAAACAGAAGTGGATGTTTAAAGACAGGAAATTGCTTATTGCAACAAAACATCACAAAGAGAAGGTGATTGCTCCAATTTTTGAAAAAGGTTTAGGTGTTCACTGTTTTGTTCCTGAAAAGTATGATTCGGATATTTTCGGCACTTTTTCAGGCGAAGTAGAGCGAAAAAACACGGCATTAGAAACGGTTAAAGCTAAATGCTTGGCTGCAATGGAAGAATTTGATTGCGATTTAGCAATAGCCAGCGAAGGTTCCTTTGGGTCACATCCCTCGATTTTTTTTGCACAGGCTGATGATGAGTTTTTAATTTTCATCGATAAAAAAAACGATTTGGAAATAATTGCACGGGAACTCAGCTTGGACACTAATTTTTATGGAGCAGCAATTAGTAATAAAGAAATGCTTGCTGATTTTGCAAATAAAGTTCAATTCCCGTCGCACGCCATAATTTTGCGAAGCAAAAAGGATAGCCTTATTGGAATAAGCAAGGGAATTACTACAAGGAATCAGTTAGATGATTCTTTTCAGTATATAATGAGCGTATATGGAAGTGTCTATGCTGAAACTGATATGCGGGCTCTGCATAATCCAACTCGGATGGGAGTGCTAAAAATAGCGGCACAAAAATTATTGGAAACTATAAAAACAGAATGTCCAAGTTGCTCAACACCTGGTTTTAGTATTACAGATGTGAAACAGGGGTTGCCATGTTCTTGGTGTTCTTCACCCACTAGTTCCACCCTGAGTTTCATCTATACCTGCAACAAGTGTCTCTATAGTTCCGAAAAGATGTATCCGCATCAAAAAACAATCGAAGAACCAGGATTTTGTGATTCCTGTAACCCTTAATGTATGAGTTTAATAAATAATTCGATTCAAAACGCCGTATCGCTTTTGAATCAGGAGCAGATTATCGGTATTCCTACCGAAACGGTTTATGGTTTAGCCGGGAATATTTACAGTTCAAAAGCCATTCGAAGTATTTTTGCGTTGAAACAAAGGCCGTTCTTCAATCCTTTAATTGTTCATATAAAGTCGGCCAATGACTTGTCTGAAATAGCAAGAGAAATTCCTGAAAAAGCGCTGATACTTGCTGCTGTTTTCTGGCCGGGACCTTTAACTTTGGTTTTAAAAAAGCAAATTGCAATTCCGGATTTGGTTACCGGTGGTAAAGATACAGTAGCGGTGAGAGTTCCAAATCACCCTGTAGCCTTAGCGCTGCTGAATCAGTTAGCCTATCCTTTAGCGGCTCCAAGTGCTAATCCTTTTGGTTGTATTAGTCCAACTACGGCAGCACATGTCGCTGACTATTTTGGAGAGGTGTTGCCAATGGTTTTGAATGGGGGAGCTTGTCAAAGGGGAATAGAATCAACAATCGTTGGATTTGAAAATGGGGAGCCTGTTGTGTACCGCTTGGGTTCGATAGCAGTAGAGGATATTGAAGCAATTGTAGGGCCGGTAAAAATGATTACCCATGATGATATTGCTCCAGCGGCACCAGGCATGTTTTCTAAGCACTATGCGCCTTTGACGGCGACTTTTTTAACAGCTGATGTTGAGAAGAAGCTGACAACGTTCCCGGATCAGAAAATAGGAGTTTTAGTATTCCAAAAAGGGATTGATGATCCAAAAATTGTGCAACAGGAAATTTTATCTTCCACAGGAAATTTAGCAGAAGCAGCTTCGCAATTGTATGCTGCTTTGCATCGATTGGATAAGTGCCATTTAGACTGTATTATAGCAGAACGATTTCCAGATGTTGGCTTGGGCAAAACGATAAATGACCGGTTAAAAAGAGCCACACAAAAATAAAATATGGATACTATTATAAGAAACGCAACTGTAGTTAACGAAGGTCAAATACGTGTTTTAGATGTGTTGATATCAGGTGAAAGAATTGAAAAGATAGCTCCATCGATTGTCGTAAACCCAGCTAAAAAAATCATCGAAATTGACGCAACAGGACTTTATCTGCTTCCGGGAGTAATTGACGATCAAGTTCATTTCAGAGATCCCGGATTAACTCATAAAGGCACTATTTTTTCAGAGTCAGTTGCCGCTGTCGCTGGCGGCATCACCTCCTTTATGGATATGCCAAATACTATTCCCAATACGCTGACTCAAGAGTTATTAGAAGAAAAATACACGATGGCGGCCGAGAAATCAATTGCTAATTATTCGTTTTTTATGGGTATTTCAAAAAACAACTTGGAAGAAGCTTTAAAAACAAATACTGAAAATGTATGTGGGATCACGGATGATGGTCTTTATTTTAGTAATGATGAGGGAATTTTAGCCAATTATCCAGAATTTTTGGAGCAACTTTTTTCAAGAACTGACACCTTGGTAGCTTTGCACAGCGAAGATGATGCACTGATAAAAAAGAATACGAAGGATTATAAACGACTTTACGGAACTGAAATTCCTTTTTTTTATCATTCTCTAATTCGGGATGAGGAAGTTTGCCTAAAAGCCACCAAGAGAGTACTTTCCATTGCTGAAAAATACCATACTCGCTTGCATCTGTTTCATATTTCAACTTTGGCGGAAGCCAAATTATTTGATAATACGGTACCCATTCGAGATAAACGAATCACCGCCGAGGCTTGTGTCCATCATCTTTGGTTTTCAGATGCCGATTATGATAGACTGGGCTCCAAAATCAAGTGGAATCCCTCCATAAAAACAGAGCAAGATAGAAAAGGTTTACTGCAGTATTTGCTCAATAACTCAATAGATATTATTGCAACGGATCATGCTCCCCATACTATTGCCGAAAAAGCAGGGAATTATTTTCAGGCACTTTCAGGCGGACCATTAGTGCAGCATGCTCTCGTGGCAATGTTAGAATTATTTCATCGCGGCGAAATTTCTTTGGAGAAAATTGTGGAAAAAATGAGCCATAATGTAGCCGAAATTTACAGATTAAAAGAACGAGGTTATATAAGGGAGGGCTATTTTGCGGATTTAGTTTTAGTCGATTTAAATAAAAAACAGGAGGTAACCGCAAGTTCACTTTTATATAAATGCAAATGGTCTCCTTTTTTAAAACAGGTTTTTAAAAGCAGTATCAATTCAACTTTTGTAAATGGAAATTTGGTGTATGAAAAAGGACTTGTCCAGACGGGCTTTAAGGGAAAAAGATTAAAATTTGAAAAGATAAGATAATCAAAATGTTTAAAATAATTTTAAAATAATTAAAATATGAATCTTAGTTTATTACTGGATAATTTAACTAATCCGGCCTTGTTGTTTTTTGTTTTGGGAATTATAGCAGTCTATGTCAAAAGTGACTTAGAAATTCCTGAGAATACCTCTAAATTTATATCGCTATACCTTCTGTTTTCGATCGGTTTTAAAGGCGGACAGGAATTAGCTCATAGTCACTTTACTGTGGACATACTTTGGTCAATCGTTTTTGGGGTATTGATTGCAGTATTAATTCCATTCTATACCTTTTTTATTTTAAAGAAAAGGTACAGCATTGAGAATTCAGGCGCTATTGCCGCGGCTTATGGATCCGTGAGTGCAGTTACCTTTGTAACTGCCATTTCTTTTTTAGAAATTCAAAACTACGATTTCAGTGGTCACATGGTAGCTGTAATGGCGCTGATGGAAGCCCCTGCAATCATCATTGGAGTAATTCTAATCCGATTATTTAGTAAGGAAAAAGTTCAGAAAACTAAAATGAGTACAATTGTTAAACACTCGTTTACAAACGGAAGCGTACTCTTAATTCTTGGAAGTTTGGTTATTGGGTTTTTGGCCAGTGAGCAACAGGCTTTAGGAATTAAACCGTTTACCACTGATATTTTCAAAGGATTCTTGGCTTTATTTTTATTGGATATGGGAATTGTTAGTGGACGAAAATTAAATGATTTTTTCAAAAGTGGCTGGTTTAGCGTCTTTTTTGCTATTGTTTTCCCATTGATCAACGGGTGTATTGTTGCTTTTTTAAGTCAATTCGTTACCGAAGATATTGGGAATCGCTTTATTTTTGCAGTCTTGGCGGCGAGCGCTTCTTATATAGCAGTTCCGGCAGCTATGAAAATTGCAGTTCCAAAGGCGAACCCCGGAATATTTTTACCCATGGCTTTGGCAGTAACGTTTCCTTTTAACATTACTTTTGGAATGCCTATTTATTTTTCAATTGTATTGTGTCATATTTGATGAGATGTTTTATTTAATAGTACCACTTAATTTTGCTTCTTAAAAAAGTATTGCAAACCATTGATGATTTTTCAAACAAAAAAACCTGTAAGTTTGCGCCTGCAGGTATGTATTTTTTTCCAAAAAATCACGTTTTTCTTTATCTCGCCATATTTATGAAATGTAATTATAAATTTCCCACTTTGCCTATCAAAACTCTGTAATTCAATTATATAAAATCTTTTTACGCGCATGTGATTATCAACAAAGTTTGGGTTAATTGCGAGATTAACACCCTGCATTAATGTTTGAACACTAGGATACATTAGAATATCTGTACAGAAATTATGTTTTCCATAAATACGTCTGTGCGCTAAAGATGCAGAAAAGGAATAATTTTCATCACTAATAAATTGACTGTCAATGTATTTTAGGAATTGTACTATTCCCTGTGTTTGTTCCTCGGGGAGCTTAATATCGAAAGGCTCATTTACTCTATTTGCTAAGGCTTTTGCTAATACAGCAAAATGATTCTTTGGATGCAAGGATGTTTGAAGAAAATTTTCAAATATGAATGTGTCATTTGACTTTATTATTTCCCATGATGAAATACAAAATTTCTTGCCTTTGAATTCTTCATTTCTAACAACTTCCGCAAGCGCTGTTATTGGGTTATTAGAGGCGTAAAAAACAGGATGTTTGGGAAAATTGCATCTTCCAAGTTTTGTAAATGCTACCGGTGGATAAGAATGTTCTGCATATAAATCAAAATTAGTAGACTCTGTCATTTCTCTAACTCTAAAAATACCAAAAGGGAAGTTTTTAGGTTTTAATGGCATTAAATAGTTAGGAAATTTGCCTAACTCCTCACTAATTTGTTTTGTTATCTTTTCAACGAATTCATCAATATTATCAGTTTCATTAAAGCTAGGCCAACCAATCTCTTGAAATTTTTGGATTGCTAATTTAACGGTATCAATATCTGCAAAATTTTCAATGTTTGTTGTCATCTTCTTTTATAATAAGCCATAACTTGTATATGCCCGTTACTCTATAGCCAGTATGCACCCAAAATTGGGTAGATTGTCGCTATTAAATAGCGGTTTAAATACAAATATATAAATAATCCTTTACAAATCATCAATTGGTTAGTCCTTTTGCTGAACGAAGTTATAACCTTAAAAAGCTGTAAATAGCCCCGATAGGAGTGGAAATCCTTTGCTTTGGCGTGAGCCAAAAGCAAAGATTGTAGCACATAGCGGGACGAAAGTAATTCTGGAAAACAATCGTTTTGCTACAAAAAAAAAGCTGCCCAAGATTGGACAGCTTTAGTATTTTGGATATTCCTAAGCAAGTTTAGAATAGCGATTCACACTTACTTCATAAAATAGGTTCTCTGCTTATTTAATCAGCTCAAAACTTCTTTTCACAAAAGCGGTCAACGCTTCTCCTTTTAATAGGTTTTGTGATAATTTAGCTAAGTCAAGCGCTTGCTTGACCAAACTTTCTTGAGCGTCTTTGTCTTTGTTGTTTAGGATGCCTGTTGCCAATTCAGAATTAGTATTCACCACTAAATTATACATTTCCGGCATATTTCCCATTCCAAACATTCCACCGCCACCAGACTGACTCATTTCTTTCATTCTACGCATGAATTCCGGCTGCGTGATGATAAATGGCGAAGCATTGCTATCTAAAGCTTCCAGTTGTACGGAATACGTTTGTTTAGGAACAATAGCTTCTAAAACGGTTTTCAAGTTGGTTTGTTCTTCCTCCGATAATTTAGAAATAGTAGTTTCCTCTTTCTTGATTAAATTATCAATATGATCCGAATCCACACGTACAAAAGTCATGTTGCTGTTATCGCCTTCAATTTTTTGAATTAAATGCGAGATAATTGGAGAATCAAGCACTAATACTTCATATCCTTTGTCTTTTGCAATTTCGATATAAGAGTGCTGCGCTTCTTTATTTCCAGCATATAAAACCACTAATTTCCCATCTTTATCCGTTTGATTTGCAGCGAGGTTTTCTTTTAATTCTTCTAGCGTGTAATATTTTCCATCAACTGTTGGATATAAAACAAACGCTCCTGCTTTCTCATAGAATTTATCTTCAGAAAGCATTCCGTACTCTAAAACGATTTTGATGTCGTTCCATTTTTGCTCAAAATCTTCACGGTTTTCAGTAAACAACGATTTCAATTTATCGGCAACTTTACGCGTAATATAATTGGAGATTTTCTTCACCGCGGCATCTGCTTGCAATCCAGAACGAGATACATTTAAAGGAATATCCGGTGAGTCGATAACCCCTTTAAGCATCGTTAAAAATTCAGGAACAATTCCTTCTACATTATCCGTAACGTATACCTGATTTTGGTACAATTGGATTTTGTCTTTCTGAATTTGTAAATCAGAACCTAATTTTGGGAAATATAAAATACCGGTTAAATTAAACGGATAATCTACATTTAAATGAATGTGGAATAACGGTTCTTCAAATTGCATTGGATATACTTCTCTGTAGAAATTTTTATAATCCTCATCTGACAACTCCGTTGGTTGTTTCGTCCAAGCCGGGTTTGGGTTGTTGATGATATTGTCTACTTCAACTTCAGTAAAAATTTTGTCTTTATCTTCTGCAGCAACTTCTTCACCCTTTTTTTGTTCAATTTTCTCCGTTTTAGTTCCAAATTTAATTGGAATAGGCATGAACTTATTGTACTTATTAAGAAGCTGATTAATTTTTGAATCTTCTAAGAATTCCAGAGAATCTTCAGCAATATGCAAGATAATTTCTGTTCCGCGCGTAGTTTTGTCAGCAGGCTCTAAAGTAAATTCCGGACTACCATCACAAGTCCAGTGTGCAGCAGGTTCATCTTTAAAAGATTTAGTGATGATTTCCACTTTTTCAGCAACCATAAAAGCAGAATAGAAACCAAGACCAAAATGGCCAATAATTCCAGAATCTTTAGCAGAATCCTTGTATTTGTCAAGAAATTCTTCCGCGCCAGAGAAAGCAACTTGGTTGATGTATTTCTCCACTTCATCAGCCGTCATCCCTAAACCTTGGTCGATAATGTGTAATTTTTTCCCTTCTTTATCAATTTTGATCTCGATAATAGGATTGCCATATTCTACTTTGGCTTCGCTAATGCTGGTTAAATGCTTTAATTTAAGTGTTGCATCTGTTCCGTTAGAAATTAATTCTCGCAAGAAAATTTCGTGGTCGCTGTATAAGAATTTCTTGATTAAAGGAAAGATGTTTTCTACTGAAACATTAATTTTACCTGTTGTCATATTTGTAAATATTTAAGTTTAATCTGATTGATTTATTCTTTCAAATAGAATACCAATTGTAAATGATGTGACAAATTGGCGCAACTGTTAATTTTGATACAAAATGATTTAATTTTGAAACTATTTTATTTTTTATCCTTTGTATCTTTGTAGTAATATTAATATCAAATATTTAAAAAGATGAAAAAAATTATTTTATTATGTGCTTTGTCTGTTTTGATGTTCGCTTGCAAGTCAACATCAGCAACAAGTACAAATATAGATTCGAAAGCACAAATTGCTATGAAAGGAAATTGGGTAATCGGTTCAGTTAGCTATCCTGGTTCTCAATATGTAAAAGTGAATTCATTTCAAATTGCTGACTCTGAATGTTTTGTTGGGAGTACTTGGAAGTTTGTTTCAAACAATAATAAAGGTACGATGGCTCTAACAAAGGCAGGTTGTACGTCATTTAGTTCACCAATAACTTGGTTTGTAAATAAAGATAAACAATTTGTATTAAAAGTTTTAAATGCAGGTTTGAAAGCAAAAAAAGTTAAAGAAGGATACATTCTTATGTTAGCAAACCAAACTTCAACATCATTTCAATTAATTGATAAAATTGATGTGGCTGGTAAAATGACTGATGTAGTTTACCAATTTCAAAAAAACTAATTAATTAAAAAGATAGATATGAAAAAGATTTCGATAGTTGCACTAGCAACATTAATGATAATGGGTTCAATGTTTACAAGTTGTGAAGCATTAAAAAACACGAATAACGCACAAAAAGGAGCTGGAATAGGGGCTGTTGGTGGTGCGGTTATAGGAGGAATTTTAGGAAATAACCTTGGAAAAGGTGGAAAAGGAGCACTTGGTGCTGTTTTGGGTGGTGTTGTTGGTGGAGTTGCCGGTAGTGTTATTGGTAATAAAATGGACAAACAAGCAAGAGAAATCGATGCTGCACTTCCGGGAGCTGAAGTGGTTCGTGTAGGAGAAGGTATCAAATTAGTTTTGAATGAGAATGCAGTGCGTTTTGATACAAACAAAGCGACCTTGACTGCTACCGCAAAAGCTAATTTAGATAAATTAGTTCCAGTTTTTAAAGAATATCCTGATACTGATATCATTATTTACGGATACACTGATAATACGGGTACCGCTGCTTATAATTTAAAACTTTCTGCTTCAAGAGCGGCATCAGTTAAAAGTTATTTAGCTAGCAAAGGAGTTTCTTCTGCTAGATTTCAAACAACTGGTTTAGGAATTGCTGACCCAATTGCATCAAATGAGACAGTTGATGGTAGAAGTCAAAACCGTCGTGTGGAGTTTGCTATTACCGCAAATGAAAAAATGATTCAAGAAGCAAAATCGGAGGTGAAAAACTAACGTTATAATATACAAAAAAGAAAAGCTGTTTCGTAATGAAACAGCTTTTTTTTTGGCTTTTTATTTAAATTAAACAGTGTAAATTTGCGCTATTAAATCACGATGATGCTTGAAATTAAAAACATTTCTTTTACTTATATTGAAAATCCGGTTATAAAGAATGTTAGTTTTACGATTGCCAAAGGGCAAAATATAGCCGTTATTGGCGAAAGCGGCTGCGGTAAAAGTACGTTACTAAAACTCATTTACGGTTTATACGATCTTGATCACGGTATCATTTTAAATGATGAAAAACCAATTCTGGGACCTAAGCACAATCTTGTCCCGGGTGAGGATTACATAAAATATTTAGCGCAGGATTTTGACTTGATGCCTTACACCACTGTTGAAGAAAATGTAGGCAAGTTTTTGTCGAATACAAATAGTAGTGCTAAACAAGCAAGGGTTCAAGAACTGTTAGAACTGTTAGAAATGACCGAGTTTGCAAAAGTAAAAGCAAAAACGCTAAGCGGCGGACAGCAACAAAGAGTAGCTTTAGCAAGAGTTTTAGCGGTAGAGCCAGAAATAATTTTGTTGGACGAACCTTTTAGCCAAATTGATACTTTCAGGAAAAACTCTTTACGTCGAAATTTATTCCGATACCTAAAAGAAAAAGGAATTACCTGTATCACAGCTACCCATGATAGCACGGATGCTTTATCCTTTTCAGATGAAACTATCGTGATGAAAAATGGAGATGTGATTGCGAAAGGGAATTCAAAAACCTTGTATGAAAATCCAGCGAATAAATATGTTGCTTCCCTTTTTGGAGAAGTTAATGAGTTGAAATTATCGCAATTAATTGAACTTGAGGGCGACCATGACGAACTTCTTTTATTATATCCCCACCAATTAAAAGTAGTTGATAACGGAAAGATGAAAGCGGTTGTAAAACAGTCCTACTTTAAAGGAAGTCATTATTTAATTAAAGCGGCATTTGAAAGAAGAGCAATTTTCTTTGAACATGATTCAGAATTAGAGGTTAATCAAGAAGTAACATTGATGTTAGCGTAAGAAGCAAGAGGAAGTGTTTAGTAATCATTGTTCAGTAACCAGTGATTTTAATTTTGATAACTATTATAAGTGAAAGTCCTTTTCTCCTTTTATAACACTGTTGCAGTAAAAAAGTAAACCCCAAAATTTTATAGATTTTGAGGTTTTGTTTTATAATCTATCTCTCGATTATCTGAACTCTGGTTTCTGATTTAGTTCTTTAAGTATTTTTCTAAAAACTGGTCTTGTTCCCAAAGTAGATGCAAAATATTTTCTTTTGCCACATAACTATGCGCTTCTTTTGGTAAAATTACCATTCTGGCTGGAGCACCTAATCCTTTTAAAGCTTGGAAATAACGCTCGGTTTGCAAGGTAAAAGTTCCCGGATTATTATCGGCTTCACCGTGCACTAAAAGCATTGGTGTTTTCATTTTATCCGCATTCATAAATGGCGACATGGTATTGTAAACATCTGGTCTTTCCCAGTAGTTGCGTTGTTCACTTTGGAATCCAAAAGGAGTTAAAGTTCGGTTGTAAGCGCCGCTTCTTGCAATACCACAAGCAAAAAGATTAGAATTCGTCAATAAGTTAGCAACCATAAAAGCACCATACGAATGTCCGCCGATAGCGACTTTTTTCTTGTTTATATAACCTAAGGCATCGACCGCATTTATTGCTGCTTCCGCATTATCAACTAATTGTGACATAAAGTTATCATTTGGTTCTGTTGTTCCCTCCCCGATAATTGGAAATGAAGCATCGTCCAATACCACATAACCTTTGGTTACCCAGTAGACAAATGATCCATAATACGGGAACGTAAATTCATTCGGGTTTTGATTGCTTTGTCCTGCTGATTTTTTGTCTTTGTATTCTGCGGGATAAGCCCAAATCAATAGTGGCAATTTTTCTTTTTTTACTTTATCATAGCCTTCTGGTAAATACAAAGTTCCTGATAATTCCACACCATCTTTTCGTTGGTATTTGATTACTTCTTTACTTACATTTTTGATGCTTTCAAACGGATTTTTAAAAGTCGTGATTGGTGTTAAACTATTTTTTTGTTTGATGTTTCTAAAGTAATAATTTGGATAATCATTTTTAGATTGAATTTGAACTAAAATCTCTCCTTTTTTGAAATCTTCAATTTCCAATAAATCTTCTTTTTTGTCCTTATAGGTTGAGGTATAAAGACGTTTTGGTAATAAGGTTTTAAGATTAAATTCGTCGATAAAAGGGAATTGTCCGTCTTTCGTAAATCCATCTCCAATGCGATATGCATTATCATTTTCTATAGCCAACACATATTTATTGTATTGGTTTTTCTTGGTTTCAAAATTACCTGGATCAGAATAAATATCCTGTGAATTTCTATCCGAAATTACTTTTGGTTTTTGGTTTAAATCGGATGGGTTTATCAAATACGTTTTGGTATTTCGAGTATCATACCATTCATCTGAAATAATCGCTACGTTATCATTTCCCCAAATTACAGTACTAAATCGTTGTGGTGTTTTTACTAATGAGGTTGCAGCGCCATCAAAAGGAGCATTCCAAAGAAAAACTTCATCTCTAAAATCAACTTTATTGGCTTGGTCTCCTTCATCTAAAGCGACAACATACGATAATGTAGCTTGTTTATCATTTCTCCAACTCATTTCTCTTTTCCCTTTTCGAACTGCCATAAAACCTTTTGGCATAATTTCGTTGAGAGACACTTCATTAACTGTTTTTATTTCCGTACCATTTCTATCACAAACTACTGATTTTAATGGAAAACGACTCAACGGAACAATATAAGAAAATGGTTTTTGAATGGTCGTCAGCATCAAATAATTGCCGTCTGGAGAGAAACTTTCTCCAGCATACGTATTGGCAGTTTTGAATAAAGTTGCTGTTCCGTTGATGTTTACTTTATACAATTCAGAAGTAATAATGTTTTCAAAATTGATTTCGTCATTTTTGTTTTTCAACATATCCGGATAGGTTCTGTTTTGTGATTTTGAACCGTTCGCATTTGAAATAATCGGACCTGTTGGCAAATCTTTTTTGGCATCTAATAAGGCAGCTCTATTTTTTGGCAGCATTTTCACCAAAATAGTTTCGTTGTCATTGAACCAACTGAAAGGGTTTCCCAAATTAGCATTTACTGTGGCTTCTGTTAATTTTGTAGCTTTTGCAGCAGCAACATCTAATACCCAAAGTTGTACTCCCGTATTTGTTGAATGAGAGAATAAAATTTTCTTGTCATTTGGTGACCAAGATACATTGCTAATACGGGGGTTTTCAGGTAATCCCGAAACTTGTATTTCCGTTTTGTCTTTTATTTTTCGTAATTTGATGTTTGTGATATAGGTAACAGTGCTCGAAATATTGATTACCGGATTGATCCTTAGACCGCCTAATCGCAATTCTTCTTGGTTTAAATCATCTAAAGTTTTATATGTATTTCGATAGCTTAAGAGCATATATTCTTTTTTAGTATCCATGGATACTGAAGGAGCTCTTTCATAATCTGCTAAATCTAAAATGGATTTAGATGGTTTTTGGTAGCTTAAGTTTTCTTGTGCCAACGCGGTTAAGCCAAGGGCAAGGAACAATAAGAAGGTAACTTTTAATTTCATATGTTGAAATATTATCGATTAATAGAAGTGTTGTCGTCCTAATTTGTCTCAAAGAATTGAATATTGTTACATTCAGGATCAAATGTTTGTTGTATCGTATCCCTAGCCCAGATAAAAGTGGAAATCCTTTTCTTATATCGTTTTAACGATGCATGAAAGGATTACTTCACTATATTTTAATTAGAGTTTAGTGAATTTCATTTGTAGCAGACAGCTGGAAAAAGCTCCTTAAAAAATAGATATAATTGATAAGTTGCCAAAAAAATAGTAATTTGTGGTCTTAAGTTTTAAAGAATATTTAAATTTGCATCCTTGATTTTAATAAAATAACAAAATATGTACCATTCGAAAATAGCAGGATTAGGATTTTACGTTCCTTCAAATGTGGTCACCAACGATGATTTGTCGAAAATCATTGATACCAACGATGAATGGATTCAGGAAAGAACAGGGATTCAAGAGAGAAGACACATAATAAGAGGTGAAGATACGACCACTTCGATGGGAGTAAAAGCGGCTGAAATTGCCATTGAACGTTCCGGTGTTGCAAAAGAGGATATTGATTTTGTTGTTTTTGCTACCTTAAGCCCGGATTATTATTTTCCTGGCCCAGGAGTTTTAGTGCAACGTGATTTAGGTTTAAGAACCGTGGGTGCTTTAGATGTTAGAAATCAGTGTTCTGGTTTTATATATGCTTTGTCAGTGGCAGATCAATATATTAAAACGGGAATGTATAAAAATGTTTTGATTATTGGATCCGAAGTACACTCAACAGGACTGGATATGACTTCTCGTGGTAGAGGCGTTTCGGTGATTTTTGGTGATGGTGCGGGAGCAGCCGTTTTGAGCAGGGAGGAGGATTTGACAAAAGGAATTTTATCGACTCATTTGCATTCAGAAGGGCAACATGCCGAAGAATTAATTGTAAAAGCACCTGGAATGGGTGGACGTTGGGTTACTGATATTCTTGCAGATAATGATCCGGATGACGATAGTTATTTCCCGTACATGAACGGACAATTTGTGTTTAAAAATGCAGTAGTTCGTTTTAGCGAAGTAATAAATGAAGGCTTACAAGCGAATAATTTACAGGTTTCAGACATTGATATGTTGATTCCGCATCAGGCGAATTTGAGAATTTCACAGTTTATCCAAAAGAAATTCAACTTGACCGATGATCAGGTCTATAATAATATTCAAAAATACGGTAATACTACCGCCGCTTCTATTCCGATTGCCTTGACCGAGGCGTGGGAAAAAGGAAAGATAAAATCAGGGGATACGGTTGTATTAGCCGCTTTTGGAAGTGGATTTACTTGGGGAAGCGCCATTATTAAATGGTAAATAATAGTACAATAAATCGTATGTCGATTCCAATTGTTCTTTAATAAATAGTCTAAGCCTGCGCAAATTATTGTGCAGGCTTTTTTTATTTAAGAGGAACCGTTATATTTATAGTTCAAAATTGATGCAACCAATAGTAATACAATCAAAATGACAAATCGTAGAAATTTTTTGAAAACGGCAGCTTTCGCTTCCGCAGCTATGGCTTTATATTCATTCAAAGGGAAACCAGAGGAAGAAAATGATTTTTCATCTAAAAAAGGAAGTAAGCCTATTGTGCTTTCGACATGGAATTTTGGAATCCAAGCGAATGCAGCCGCTTGGGAAATTTTAAAAAATAACGGACGAGCTTTAGATGCTGTCGAAGCCGGAGTAAAAATTCCAGAAGCCGATCCAACGGAGCGTAGTGTAGGCTATGGCGGAAGACCAGATCGAGACGGTCGCGTCACACTTGATGCATGCATCATGGATGAAAATGCAAATATAGGATCAGTAGCGTGTTTAGAATTTATAAAACATCCCATTGCCGTAGCTCGCGCTGTGATGGAAAAAACGCCACATGTGATGTTAGTTGGTGACGGAGCCCTGCAGTTTGCCTTGTCACAAGGTTTTGTGAAAGAAAATTTATTGTTGGAAGAATCTGAAAAAGAATGGAAAGAGTGGTTGAAAACCAGCCAATACAAACCCATTGCCAATATTGAAAATCATGATACCATTGGGATGATCGCTTTGGATGCTGACGGCAATCTTTCCGGCGCATGCACCACCAGCGGAATGGCTTTCAAAATGCACGGTCGAGTAGGCGATTCGCCAATTATAGGGGCAGGATTGTATGTAGATAACGAAATTGGCGCTGCAACAGCAACTGGTCATGGAGAAGAAGTGATTCGGATTTCTGGTTGTCACTTAGTGGTTGAGCTAATGCGCCAAGGAAAATCACCACAAAAAGCGTGTGAGGAAGCGGTGGCCCGAATCGTCAATTTGACTCAAAAAAGAAATAAAAATGTAAAAGACATCCAAGTTGGTTTCATTGCCTTAAATAAAAAAGGAGAATATGGCTCGTATTGCATTCAAGGCGGTTTTAATTACGCCATCCATGATGCAATGGGAAACCGATTAATTGATGCCGATTATTTTTTGAAATAAATGAAAAAAGCACAACTGGAAATTGCCTGTTTTAATTTAGAATCGGCTATAATTGCTGAAAATAGTGGTGCTGACAGGGTTGAATTGTGTGCCAATAGAACAGCGGGCGGAACAACGCCAGATTTAGAACTTACCAAAACTGTTCGCGATAAAATTACCATCGATTTGAATGTTATGATTCGGCCTCGTGGTGGGGATTTCGTTTATTCTGATTCTGAAGTGGAACAAATGAAATCAGAAATCTTGGCGATCAAAAAACTTCAAATAGATGGTTTTGTTTTTGGAATTTTAAACGAAGACGGTAGTGTCAATGAACAACAAAATAAAGATTTAGTTGCTTTGGCAAACCCATTTCCTTGTACGTTTCATCGTGCTTTTGATGGAGTAGAAAATAAATTTCAAGCACTTGAATCTCTAATCGGATGTGGTTTTAAAACCATTTTGACCTCTGGACAAGATACAAATCTACTTGACGGTATCGATGTTTTGGCAGCCTTAGTTAGAAAAGCAACTGATCGAATTGTAATTATGCCGGGCGGCGGTTTGCGTTCTGTTAATATTACCGCATTAAAACAAAAAACAAAAGCTGTTTTCTATCATTCTTCCGCAATTATTGATGCAGGGGAACTTGCAAATCAGGAGGAGATCCAGGCCCTAAAAGCAAATTTAGAATCTTTGTAAAACTTTATAAATAAAAAAACTCGGAGTTGGCATACTCCGGGTTTTTCTTTTTGCAACAAACTATTAAAATAAATTTCTTTTGATTTAGAGTAGACTAAGGAAGGGCTAGTTTGTTACAAGGATTTTGCTTTTTTTGTTTAAATAACAAAAAAAAGCTTTCGATTAGGAAAGCCATTATAGACAATAGGGGAGTTTTTATCGTTTCAAAGAAAAATGGGATTTATATTCTTTAGATATATTGTCTTCGGTATATATGATAGAAAACCAGTAATCATCCGCTGGGAGTTTATATCCATTGAAAGTTCCGTCCCAACCGGAACCGTTTGGCAATAGTTCTTTCAATAGTTTTCCATAACGATCGAAAATATATAATTTTAAATTTTCTTGATTTGGTATTCCGGTGATGTTCCAGGTATCGTTAAATCCATCGCCGTTTGGAGTGAAGAATTTAGGACTGTTGATAAGTTTCACTATCACTGGAATGGTGAAAGTTCCGCAATTGGCATCGCTGACCGTTATTTCATGAATTCCGGAACTCACATTGGTGAATACATTACGCTCTTGAGGGGGACCTGCATCTAATGAATATAAGAAATTGCTTCCATCACCTACAAATGGGACGGTAATAACAGTTAAGGTTTGGTTTTCCGTGAACCATCCGCTGGTTGTATAACTTACAGAGGCTGGTTTTGAAGATTCAATAACCGTAAAAGGGACGCTGTCAGAGGTACAACCAAAAATAGATAAGTTAGTAATAGTAAGCGTATAGTTTCCAGGTTCATTTGTTGAAAAATTCTCAGCTGTACCTACTAAAGTTCCATCTTCGCTTTTCCATTCAAATGAATATCTGGGTGCGCTAAATCCACTTTCAATAAAGGCATCGGTAGTATTTCCGGTATCAATATCGATACAAATGGTAGGGACGGTAAGGACTGGTTTTGGTTTTTGGGTGATAGTTATTACCATCGGTTTTTCGGCAGGACAAATCACCGTTGCTGATGTTCCTGATTCGGCATAGGCATAAATAGTGGTTGAAACAGTGATGAAATCCCCTGGTAATTTTTCAGTGTTGTTGCTTCCCGGACCTCCTGGATTGGTGAAATATCGTGTTACAGGAGCTGTATACGAAGGCAGTTCATAAGATTCACATCGGGTTACAGGAGCAATAGGTGTTATCGTTGGAGTATTATAAATGGTGACAATAAAAGGATCTTCATCGATACAGGTAACTCTATTGTTGTTTTCTACATAAACATAAAGCGTTGCTGTTGTCGTTATTGGGGAATAGGGCGGTAGTAATTGTACTCCAGTTCCATAGGGACCCGCAGGAGCAGTATAATAACTTCCCATGCCCACTATGGCGGGTAGGTTAAAACTGTTGCAGGCATATTGGTCTTGTATTTCATTTACAAATGTGACGAAAACATCTATGCTATATTCTGATACGCAGCTGTTAGTGGCGGTAGCAGGAGCATAAACATAGATTGTTTTTGAGGTTGTCAAAATAGTACCGGGCGGTAAAACAGGATTTGTAGGCGATGGTCCGCCTGCAAATTCGTAATATTCCCCGTTTATCAAATTATCTAAAATATAATTTTGGCCACATCGAATAACTTCAACCGGTTTTGCATCAATTGCAGGCGATTTATTGATGGTAATTAAGAATTCTTCTTGCACATAACAAGTTCCTGAAGTAGCTTTGTCATAAAAATACATGATTTGCGTTGTAGTTACAGGATAGCCCACTGGTCGAAGCGTACCGGTTCCTAAAGTTCCCGTGAAATAATTACCAGAATGTGCGATTGCCGGTAAATAATAAACATCACATTGTGGAGCTGTGCCCGCTAATACAGGCAATGGCGCAATGTTTACAGTTACGGTAAAATCTAAATTATCGGTACACGATTGACCTGTGACATAAAACCAAAGTGTTGTAGTGGCATTAATAAATGTTCCAGCAGGAATAACTGTTCCGCCACCCGCAGGAGCAGTTCGATATTCTCCTACTGTTAAGTTTGGTAATAGGTATGCTGAACATGAATTTACATTTGTTGGTATAATAATGCGTGCTAGCCCAATGAAAACTTTAAATATTTTTTCATCAGCACAATTTTTTGGAGAAGTATAGGTTTCTTTGTAAACAAAAATTGTTGAAGTTGTATTTATGGCAGTGCCTGCTGGAATTATTGGCAATCCTTTATTTGGTCTTGTGTAATAAACGCCACCGTTTGGATCTGCTGGTAACGTGTAGGAATTACAGTCAAATTGGTTTGCATATCCCGGTAACGGAGTAAAAGGAATTATCGTTATTTTAAAGATGTTTTCTTTTGTACATGAAGGTGTTACGGTTGTATCTTCAAACCAGACATGTAATGTATTCTCTCCTGCTGTATTTATAACTTTTCCAGGTACAATTTCAGTATTTCCGAATGTTGCGGTGCCACCACTTTGAGTGAAATATTTACCATAGGGCAATATCGGAAGTATATACTTGGTACAATAAGAGGATGAAACAGGAGAGATTGTAGCCAGATTCACTATGGTAATTCTAAATATATCTTGATTGGTACAAATCCCATTTTGGTTAAAAATATAGGTGTCAGTAGTTTTATTGATACTATTTCCGGTAAAAAGTTGCGTTCCCGTTCCATTTGGTCCAGTCCAGTATTGCGCTTCTGCATTTGTTAAAACGGGTAAAGTATAGGATGTGCACACAAATACATCCTTCAAAATATCCACTGACGGTAAAGAAGTCACTGTAAGTTGAAAACTAGTTACGACAAAGCAGTTACTATCAGAGATATTTTGCAGACGTACCCAAACCGTATTGCTCGTTGATAATAATACATTGTTAGTATTGGGACTTATTATATTTGTATTGTTATTTGCTCCAACTAAAGAAGAATGAAAGGATAGATGGTTATAGGCGGGGTTTTGTAAGCCTAATATTGAAGTTTTTTGCGGCGTTAAGTCGAAGTTTGCTTTTGGTGGTGCATCAATACTATTTCTGGCACATAGTGTTACATCATTGGGAACAGCTGCAATTACTGGACTGGCGACAATCTGTAGTTGAAAAGAACGTATTTCATAACACAAAGTAGTCGGATTTTGAATTCTTACATAAATTGTTTTTCCATTTTCAGAATTTAAAATAGGGTAAGGGATGGGTATTGGGGCACTGTTAGCAACTGCATCGACATTGGTAATATGATAGGTAATAATTGTTCCTGCAGGAAGATCATCTAAAATTCCAGTTGCATCAGTAGATTGATTTGGTCCCGCTAAAATAATTTTGGTATTTTTTATTAAATCAAAAAGATAGGATGAAGCTCCTGTATTACAGGTGTAAATATTAGGAACAATAGCAATTGATCCAATAATAGGCAGAATTTGGACTGTTATTTTATCCGTGACTTCAGTACAGCCGGGCTCCAAGTAAGAAACACTATAAGTGTGGATTCCAGATCCGATTAATGGAAGAACACTGCTAAGATCTAAAGTTGCTCCAGCTCGTGCAGGAGAAAAGGCAACACCTTCTTTTTTCCATAAAAATGTAGTTCCAGGGCTCAAGCTGTTTGCGGATAATATTGGCAAAATAGTTCCAGGACAAATAGCCGTATTATTTGCAACAGTATAGTCTAATCCCAAAACATTTTGTCCAATATTAAAACTATTTGCTTTTAAAAAGATGGCAGAATCATAGCCTGTATTATTTCCTCCGTCTGCAATTACTAATTTTATACGGTAGATGTGATTGGTATTTAATCCACTTGCGGAAGCTATCATCGGAACAGTTTGTCCGTTGAAATTAATGGCAGGACCAAATCCACTACCGTTAAAGGCACCAAAATAGCTAGGATTAGCAGAAGGACAATTGCTATTGTAGGTGTTGTCTCTTATCGTCTCAACAGAAACCGGCGTAGTGGTTCCCGGAATCACAGCTAAATTGATATTGGCTCCACCAGCGGTAACATCTTTTAAAAGAAAGGCAAAAGCATCTGAAAAATTGCATTGTGATGTTCCGTATTCTTCAGAAGCAAAAAGAAATGAAAAATCAAAATTAGGTGTTTTTGGTTGAAAATTAAATTCAATATAGCTCGCATTCAAAGAGTTAATTGTGATTCCTGATTGAGAAAGTAAATTTCTTTCCAAATCAGTATCGCCCAGCCAAGCTGAATTACCATCACTTAAAATAGTAGTATTGGGACTGATAATTTTATTAACATTGCCTGTAGTTAAAACGACACCATTTGCGAACGGGAAATTTGGATTGCTGTTTTCAAAGTAACCAATACCATTTGTTGAGCCATAAAACGAACCGGATTTATAAGTGACATTGGTTCCGGATACACAAGGTGAATTGATTAAGATATCATTAATCAATTGATCCGTCGTGTAAGTAGATGTATTAATTGTTACCGATTGTGAAAAACAAACTACATTAAATAATAATAAAAACAGGAGTTGATTTTTTTTCATATTATTAATTAATTGCATATTTCAAATATACAAAAAATCGATAAAAAGTAAATTAATACGATGTAATAATATTTTTTAATCTATTTGTAATTTTAATCTTATAATTTACTAAAAATTCTTCTCTGAAGAATAGAATCTTTAGTAATGCTATTATGAGTTTCCATATCGATTTTCTAAATGATTTTTCTAATTAAATACTATATTTGTAACCTTAAAATAAACACATAAAATGACATTATCACAAATTCTTACGCCCTCGATTGAAAAAGCGGTTCAAGCCATATTTGGCATTGCTATTGACAAAGTAGAATTTCAAACTACTCGGAAAGAATTTGAAGGAGATATCACTATGGTTATTTTTCCTTTATTGAAGGTTGTAAAGAGTAATCCAGTAGAATTAGGAAATAAAATCGGGAACTATTTAGTAGAAAATGTTGCTGAAGTAAGTCGTTTTAATGTCGTTTCAGGATTTTTAAATATTGTTATTTCAGACCAGTATTATATCAATTTCTTTAATGAAATTAAGAATGAGGCCAAGTATGGTTTCGTTACTCCAAATCCTGATGAAAAAGCGGTTATGGTGGAATATTCTTCACCAAACACGAATAAACCCTTGCATTTAGGTCACGTGCGTAACAACCTTTTGGGATATTCAGTTGCGGAAATTATTAAAGCATCCGGTAAAAAAGTATACAAAACACAAATCATAAACGATCGAGGAATTCATATTTGCAAGTCGATGTTGGCTTGGCAGAAATTTGGAAACGGACAAACTCCGGAAAGTACAGGTTTAAAAGGAGATAAATTAGTTGGAAATTATTATGTGGCTTTTGATAAAGCTTATAAAGCAGAGATTGCTCAAATGATGAGCGCGGGCAAAACAGAAGAAGAGGCCAAAAAACAAGCGCCAATAATTCAGGAAGCGCAAGAAATGTTATTGAAATGGGAAGCTGGTGATGAAGAGGTGATTTCGCTTTGGAAAACCATGAATAAATGGGTTTATGATGGTTTTGCCATTACCTATAAAAATCTTGGAGTTGACTTTGATTGTTATTATTACGAAAGCAATACCTATTTATTAGGTAAAGATGTTGTTCAGATTGGTTTAGAAAAAGGAGTTTTCGAAAAAGATCTAGATGGTTCTGTTTGGATTGATTTAACTGATGAAGGTCTGGATCGTAAAATCGTACTTCGTTCAGACGGGACCGCGGTTTATATGACGCAGGATATTGGTACAGCAATACAACGTGTGAAAGATTACCCAGATGTGGGCGGAATGGTTTATACCGTTGGTAACGAACAAGATTATCACTTTAAAGTGTTGTTCTTAATTCTGAAAAAACTAGGTTTTGATTGGTCTAAAAATCTATTTCACTTATCGTACGGAATGGTGGATTTGCCTTCTGGGAAAATGAAAAGTCGCGAAGGAACGGTTGTTGATGCAGATGATTTGATGCAGGAGATGACGGATACGGCTCAGAAAATTGCAGAAGATTTGGGTAAATTAGATACTTATTCAGCAGATGAAAAAGCTAAATTATACAATACAATAGGTCTAGGTGCTTTGAAATATTATATTTTAAAAGTGGATCCAAAAAAGCGAATCCTTTTTAATCCGGAAGAATCAGTTGATTTTGCGGGAAATACAGGGCCGTTTATCCAATACACTTATGCCAGAATCCAATCTATAATTCGAAAAGCAAATTTTGATTTTTCTAGTAAATCAGAAATAGTTACCCTTCATGAAAAGGAAAAAGAATTATTGAAGCAACTCGAATTATTTCCTGAAGTGATACAAAATGCGGCACACAATCACAGCCCTGCACTGCTGGCAAATTATACGTATGATTTAGTGCGAGAATACAATTCATTCTACCAAGCGGTTCCTATTTTAGGATCAGATGTAGTAAATGAAAAAATATTCCGAGTGCAACTTTCTAAAAAAGTAGCGGATACGATTGCGGCTTCGTTTCGACTATTAGGTATTAGTGTACCGGAAAGAATGTAATAATCATAAATCTTTTACGTTATTGATTAATAACAATTTAAAGATGTCATTATGAACAAAATATCAATTTTAGCGTTGCTGGTTATTGCGGCCAGTTCCTGTTCCGATAATCAAACGGATTCAACTAGTGGGAATGTTACATTGAAAGCCTCAGCGGTATCATCAACTGGAAAGACTTCTATGACAGCTAGAACTGCAGTTGCTTCTGCTGTAGTTATTACCGATTTTAAAATTAATATTGGTAGTATCAAATTGGAAACAGATTCAGAAGATATAAGACATACCGAAGATCCTTTACATGAGGATGTTAAACTTACAGGTCCTTTTTTACTTGATTTATTAGATCCAGATAAAACTTTATCACAAGTTATTACTTCGGTTTCTATTCCGAATGCTAAATATGAAGAAATAAAATTTAAATTTCAACCAAGCACATTAGCAGGAGAAATGAATGGGAAGTGTTTCATGATTAAAGGAACTGTTGATGGAAAAAGTTTTATGGTTTGGAGCACTAAACAAGTGGAACTAGGAATGGACTTTGCTGATCCTTCCAAAGATTTCACAGTGAATGGTACTGATATTTCTCTAAATATTAAAATTCAGCTTGATGCAATTATGGCTAAGATAACTGCTTTAGCAGGTCAAGGATTGCTTACAGATACGGATGGCGATGGAGTTATTGAAATTAGTACTGATAATGATGATGGTCATCATGATTTAGGAGAACTAATTAGAGATTTACTTGAAAAACAAACGCATTTAGACGACAAGGACTAATCAAAAATTAAATTGATTTAATAATATAAGAGGCTATCTTGAAAAGACAGCCTCTTTTTATTTATAATACTATTTAAACTTCAAAATCAAATGCTTAAATTTGCACCTTAATTAAAGAGA
This sequence comes from Flavobacterium fructosi, assembly GCF_042787335.1. Taxonomy (NCBI): domain Bacteria; kingdom Pseudomonadati; phylum Bacteroidota; class Flavobacteriia; order Flavobacteriales; family Flavobacteriaceae; genus Flavobacterium; species Flavobacterium fructosi. The sequence goes on from NZ_JBHZQA010000001.1 coordinate 477,182, forward strand.
AAAAAAATTATGTTCGATAATTTAAGCGATAAATTAGATAAAGCTTTCCATATACTAAAAGGTCACGGAAAAATCACCGAAGTAAATGTTGCCGAAACTTTGAAAGAAGTTCGCAGAGCTTTACTTGATGCCGATGTCAACTTTAAAATTGCCAAAGATTTTACTACTAAAGTAAAAGAAAAAGCCATTGGACAAGACGTTTTGACTACACTTCAACCAGGACAACTGTTGGTAAAGTTAGTCAAGGACGAGCTTACGGAATTGATGGGTGGTGATGTTGCGGGAATAAACCTTTCCGGAAATCCAACCGTTATTTTAATGGCAGGTTTGCAAGGGTCTGGAAAAACAACATTTTCCGGGAAATTAGCGAATTATCTTCAAACAAAAAAGAATAAAAAACCGCTTTTGGTGGCTTGTGATATTTATCGTCCTGCGGCAATTCAGCAATTATATGTTGTTGGAGATTCGATAGGTGTTGAGGTTTACTCAGAACCAGAAAATAAAAATCCTGTTGAAATTGCACAAAATGCCATCAAACATGCAAAGGCAAATGGCTTTAATGTAGTGATTGTGGATACGGCTGGTCGTTTGGCTGTAGATAAAGAGATGATGGACGAAATCGCTAAAGTTCATAAAGCGATTGAACCACAAGAGACTTTATTTGTAGTTGATGCAATGACGGGTCAAGATGCGGTAAATACAGCTAAAGCTTTCAACGATATATTAAATTTTGATGGGGTTATTTTAACCAAATTAGATGGTGATACTCGTGGTGGAGCTGCTATTTCAATTAAATCAGTAGTAAACAAACCTATAAAATTTGTTGGTACCGGTGAAAAAATGGATGCTATTGATGTGTTTTATCCTATTCGTATGGCAGAACGTATCCTTGGAATGGGAGATGTTGTGTCTTTGGTAGAAAGAGCACAAGAGCAATTTGATGAAGAAGAGGCAAGAAAAATCCAAAAGAAAATAGCCAAAAACGAATTTGGTTTTGATGATTTCTTATCTCAAATTCAGCAAGTAAAGAAAATGGGTAATATGAAGGACTTGGTAGGAATGATACCAGGCGCTTCAAAAGCGATGAAAGATGTAGAAATTGAAGATGATGCTTTCAAGCATATTGAAGCAATCATTCACTCCATGACTCCGACAGAGAGAAGCAAACCTGCTATAATTGATGTTAAAAGAAAAGCCAGAATATCGAAAGGTTCGGGAACCAAAATAGAGCAAGTAAATCAGCTGATGAAACAGTTTGAGCAAATGAGCAAAATGATGAAAATGATGCAAGGACCAGGAGGAAAAAACCTCATGAAGATGATGGGCGGAATGCCAGGTGGTATGCCGGGAATGAGATAAATATTTATTTAAGGTTTAAAAGTTCAAGTTGTTGAAGTTTTAAACCTTAACTTTTTGAAATATAATTACACAACTATTCAGTGAGGAAGTTTTGTTTTTCGATTGCAATGAAAACATTAAACTTTTAAACTTTAAACTAAATTTAAAATGCAACTACTAGACGGAAAAAAAACGGCGGAAGATATTAAGAGTGAAATCGCAGCAGAAGTACAAAAGATGAAAAACAATGGGGAGAAAGTGCCTCATTTAGCAGCAGTTATTGTAGGTAATGACGGAGCGAGCTTAACTTACGTGGGAAGTAAGGTAAAAGCATGTGAACGAGTTGGTTTTGAATCTACTTTAGTAAAAATGCCAAGCACTACCTCTGAAACAGAACTGCTTAAAAAAATAAAAGAGTTAAACGAAGATCCTAATATTGATGGATTTATCGTTCAATTACCACTTCCCGAACAGATTGACGAGCAAAAAGTATTAATGGCTGTTGATCCAAGTAAAGATGTTGACGGTTTTCATCCTGAGAATTTTGGGAAAATGGCATTAGACATGAGTACTTTTATTCCGGCGACTCCTTTTGGAATTCTGGAATTATTAGAAAGATATGGAGTAGAAACTCAAGGAAAGCATACCGTTGTAATTGGACGTAGTCATATTGTAGGTAGACCTATGAGTATTTTGATGGGAAGAAAAGGTTTTCCTGGAAATTCAACAGTGACCTTGACTCATAGTTACACTAAAAACATCGAAGATATCACAATTCAGGCAGATATCATTATTACTGCACTTGGAGTTCCCAATTATCTAAAAGCTAATATGGTTAAGGATGGTGTAGTAGTTATAGATGTGGGTATTACCAGAGTTGCTGATGAAACGAATCCTAAAGGTTATGTAATCACTGGAGATGTTGATTTTGAAAATGTTAGTAAAAAAGCCTCTTTTATTACCCCGGTTCCAGGTGGAGTAGGGCCTATGACAATTGCTATGTTGTTGAAAAACACACTTTTGGCAAGAGAGATGAAAATATTAAAATTACAATAATAAAAACACTTAGCCTATTCACTCGAATAGGCTTTTTTAAATACTTATGTGAAATACACAAGGATTAGAATTTAAAACGACTGAGGAGTTTTTAGATTATCTGAGTGAAGAAGAATTGGAAATTGTTCTTTTTCTGCGTAAAATTATTCTAGAATTTATGCCTGATTGCAAAGAGAAATTAGCTTACAACGTTCCTTTTTATTATCGCCATTCCCGAATTTGTTATATCTGGCCGGCTTCTATTTCTTGGGGAAAAGTTGAAGAAGGAGTAGCGATTGGTTTCTGCAAAGGCGCTTCATTTTTAGACGAAACTTTTGAAACTACAAAATTTGCTTCAAAGCTAACTTTCAATTTTGTTAAAGAAATTGATGTCCCATTGTTGAAGCAACAAATCTATGAAGCAATTGTAATTGATGAACAAATCGTTAAAGCGAAACGACGAAAAATTCAGTAAAATAAATTTAAAAATAGAAAATAATTAGGCGTAATATTCAAACACGAATTTCATTAATTTGTACAAATTAATTCGTGTAAATTAGTGAAATTCATGTTTTGCTTTTAAAATATTGCTGATTTTCGGTATGCTAATATTCGCCTCTTCCTTTAAATCTCGGATCATCTCTTTTGATGAATTCCGTTCTTCTTTTTGCAGGTTCCGCTTTAGGTAAACTCGCTTCTTCTGTTTTGCTAGAAGGTTCTATGAGTTCATTCAATTCTTTGATTTCGGCATCGGTCAAATCGCGGTATCTTCCAACAGGGATATCCAGTGAAATATTGATGATTCTGATGCGTTTTAAAGCAGTTACTTCAGAACCTAAATATTCACACATTCTACGAATTTGGCGGTTTAGACCTTGTGTCAGAATGATTTTGAAAGTGTATTTGCTAATTTGTTCTACTTTACATTTTCGGGTTACGGTGTCTAAAATTGGAACTCCATTTCCCATTCTTTCGATAAAGCGATCCGTTATAGGTTTGTTTACGGTAACAGTATATTCTTTTTCGTGATTGTTTCTGGCGCGTAATATTTTATTTACGATATCGCCGTCATTGGTCATGAAAATTAATCCCTCGCTGGCTTTGTCTAATCGCCCAATTGGGAAAATACGTTTCGGGTAATTGAGATAATCTACAATATTATTACGAACATCAAGGTTAGTGGTGCATTCGATTCCTACCGGTTTGTAAAAAGCAAGATAAACGGGTTTTTCATTTTTCTCACGGATTAATTTTCCGTCAATACGCACTTCGTCATCTGGGGAAACTTTAGTACCTAACTCAGGAACAACTCCATTGATAGTCACTCGACCTTCTTCAATGATTTTGTCTGCTTCACGACGGGAGCAGTACCCAGTTTCTCCTATGAATTTGTTGAGGCGTTTTAGATTTTCTTCCATACTGCAAAAGTAATGCTAAATTGTTTAATCGTTTATGTGGTTATTTGTTTATTTGTTTATTTGAAAAATTAAAAATTCAGTATAATATTGTACGAATTGATTATTTTTAGTTACTCTGTTTCAAATAAAAAATAAATCACTTTCTTATATAATTGTTCATCATGCATGCTGTGTCCTAAACCGTTTGTTTCGATGAAAATTGAATCTTTCCAGGTGCTTGCTATTTTTTTTCCTTCTTCAAATAAAACAACTTTATCATCAGTATCATGAGCGATAAAGCCCTTTGTTTTTATTTCAGATGCAAATTGTTTAGCAGAAAATTTTTCCAGTTCTAGCTTAAAATGTTTTAGATAATGTGCTTCGAGTCCTTTTGAAATTTTAGAATTCAAACTCAACATTGCAATATAATTATTAAGAATAATTTTGAAATCACTGGGAGATCCAAGAATCACCATTTTCTCAATGCTGTTATTTTGATAAACGGATTGGTAATATAAACAGGTTTTTCCTCCTAAAGAATGACCAATTAGGTATTGTGGTTTGAATCGTTGAACAATAAAATCAATAGACTTAGCATATTGGGGGATGTTAAATTCCTTTCCACCGGATAAGCCGTGGGCAGGAGCATCAATGGCTATGATGGTACTGCCCGTTTTTTTTAAATAAGGCAACATTTTTTTCCAGCGTGAAGAATTGCTTTCCCATCCGTGTACGAGTAGTATAATCGTATCATTTCCTTTCCAAGTATACGTTTGAATATCGTGTCCGTCGTGTTGGAGTGTTTCAGTGTCTGTTTCTTGCAGTATTTTAGGGAGCTTTGCCTTTATGAGTCTGCCTTCTCGGGGCTCGCTAAAAAGAGAGTAGGCAAGTTGGTTTGCCTGGTCAGGAAGTACGTAGCTTAATACATTTACGTATAATCCGACCGATTTGGTGAACAGGTAATAAAGTGTTTTTTTCATAAAAAAAAGTCCCGATATGTATCGGGACTTAGCTGTAATTAGAATTTAGAAAATAATTTTTCCATTTTTTCTTTTTCTTCGTCAGCCAATGAACTATCGACTAATATTCTTCCGGAATGCTCATCAGTGATGATTTTCTTTCTTGAAGCAATTTCGACTTGCGTTTGCGGTGGAATTGTAAAGAATGATCCTGTAGATGCGCCTCTTTCAATAGAAACAACAGCTAAACCATTGCGAACACTTGTTCTAATTCTATTGTAAGCTTTCAATAATCTTTCTTCGATTAATGCTTGGTATTCTGCTGATTTTTCCGTTAAAAAAGCTTCTTCTTTAGCAGTCTCAGACATAATAGCATCCAATTCTGATTTCTTATGTTTCAAGTGATTAGATTTTGTTTCTAATCTTTCTTTTGACTGAGAAATCACTTCTTTCTTATGTTCGATAGAAGCTTTCATTTCTTTTATTTGTTTTTCAGACAATTGAATTTCTAATTCTTGAAATTCAACCTCTTTAGTCAACGAATTAAATTCTCTATTGTTACGAACGCTTTCTTGTTGTTTTGTGTATTTTTTGATAGCCTCTTTGTGCTCATCAATCGCATTCTTTTTTACCTTGATAAGATCTTCGATAGTTTCAAGTTCATTTTTCAATTTTTCTGAACGGGTGCTTAAACCTGCAACTTCATCTTCTAAATCTTCTACTTCTAAAGGAAGTTCTCCTCTTACGTTTCTGATTTCGTCAATTCTAGAGTCAATTAGTTGTAAATCGTAAATTGCTCTTAACTTGTCCTCAACACTTAATTCTTTCGTATTCGCCATATTCTATAAGTACTTAACTGGATTTGAATTTTCTTCTGATAAAATAACTGCAAAATTAAGGATTTTTTTCCGAAGATACTCAACAATATAATTTTTTGTATAGCGTTCGCTTTCAAAATGTCCGATATCTGCCAATAAAAGCTGATTTTCGGCTTCGTAAAACTGATGATACTTTAAATCTGCCGTTAAAAACACATCAGCCCCAGCCTGAATTGCATTTTTTATGGCAAAACTTCCAGCTCCGCCAAGCACCGCTATTTTTTTTACTTCTTTTCCTATAAAGTTGGAATGTCGAATACCATCAGCTTGCATTTTCTCTTTTGCAAAAAGCAAGAATTCTTTTTCTTTCATGGGATTTTTCAATTCGCCAATCATTCCCAAACCAATATTCTGATGTTTGTTTTGCAAATCGTAAATTTCATAGGCGATTTCTTCATAAGCATGACTTTTGAACAATGCTTTTAGAATTTTATTTTCTAAATGCTTTTCGAAAGTGACTTCTATTTTGATTTCGTCTCCCTGGACAAACTCAAAACGTTCACCAACTTGTGGATTACTGTGTTCATTTCCCATATAAGTTCCAATTCCTTTCGAATTAAAACTGCAATTTTCGTAGTTGCCAATATTTCCGGCACCGGCATTAAATAGTGCATTTCGTACTTCTTCAGCATTCTCCGTAATAGTATACGTTACTAATTTCCGAATAAAATTTTGCTTCGGAATAAGGATTTTGGTGTTTATTAGTCCAAGCGCATCGCAGAAAATTTTATTTACGCCTTCTTGATGATTGTCTAAAGCAGTGTGGACAGCATATATGGCGATGTCATTTTTTATAGCTTTTATAATGGCTCGTTCCACATAATTTTTACCCGTAATTTTTTTCAATCCAGAAAATAGAATGGGATGAAAACAAACCACCAAATTGCATTTTTTAGCGATTGCTTCGCCAATTATATTTTCTAAAGCATCATGACAAACTAAAATACCAGTTGCTTCTGATTCGGGATCACCAACCAATAATCCCACATTGTCAAAATCTTCTGCATAGGCCAACGGTGCCATTTCTTCCAGTACGGAAAGAATTTCTTTTATTTTCATTTTTATTTCGATTTTTAGGTTGTTGGATTTCTAGATTGTTCAATTTATCGAATAACCAAATCACCGAATAACCAAATCAACTTTTTTTTATAAAGATAATTTATTCTACTTTCGTAAAATGAATTTACTTCGAAAAATACTATTCCCGTTTGCCATTTTATATGGTATCATAACGAGTATTCGGAACTTTCTTTTCGATAAAGGTATTTTGAAATCATACTCATTTGATTTGCCTGTAATTGCTGTCGGAAATCTTAGTGTTGGCGGAACGGGGAAAACTCCGCAAATAGAATATTTAATTCGGTTGCTAGGGGATAAATATAAAGTTGCCACATTAAGTAGAGGTTATAAAAGACAATCGGAAGGTTTTATTTTGGCGAAAGCCTGTTCTAATGCGGCAATTCTTGGCGATGAACCTTTTCAGTTTTTTCAAAAATTCAAAAACATTCAAGTTTCGGTTGATGCTAATCGAAAGAACGGAATAGAACAATTGCTTTCTCTCCCAGAAAAACCGGAAGTTATTTTGTTGGATGATGCATTTCAACATAGAAAAGTAAAAGCTGGTTTCTATATCTTGCTTACGAGCTTTGGGGATTTGTATTCGGATGATTTTATGTTGCCAACCGGAAGTTTACGCGAAAGCACGAGTGGAGCAAAAAGGGCTAACGTGATTGTTGTAACCAAATGTCCTTTTAATCTCTCCCTTAACAAACAGGATGATATTAGAAACAGATTAAAGGTTTCAGCAAATCAAGAATTGTACTTTACTTATATAGCCTATGATAATTATATTTACGGGGAAAACCTAAAGATAAATGTAAACGAAATCCAAGCAGCTGCAAAATTGCTGGTGGCAGGAATTGCAAAACCGGAACCGTTTTTTGCCTATTTACAAGATACAAATGATGTCTGTTTGTCTTTTCCAGACCATCATAATTTTACAGATAAAGACCTTTTAGAAATTAAAAATTTAGCGCAAAACAATATCATTATCACTACCGAAAAAGATTATGTACGATTACAAGGAAGTTTACCAAGTAAACAACTTTTCTATTTACCTATACAAAGTTCTTTTATTGCCGGTCCAGATTCCCAAGTGTCGGAACGGAGTGATAATTTTGATAAAAACATTTTAAATTATGTGGGAACAAGTACAAGAAACCGTTAGTTACATTAAAGAAAAAGTAAATTTCACTCCAGAATATGGCGTGATACTAGGATCAGGGTTAGGCAGTTTTACTGAAGAAATGAAAGTAGACTATACCTTGCCTTATAATGAAATCCCAAATTTTCCGGTATCGACAGTTCAAGGTCATAAAGGAGCATTAGTTTTTGGAACAATTGGAGAAAAAAAAGTGGTCGCTATGCAAGGACGATTTCATTTTTATGAAGGATATTCTATGAAGGAAGTAACTTTTCCAGTGCGGGTGATGAAGTTTTTGGGTGTTCAAAAATTAGTTGTTTCGAATGCTTCAGGTGGAGTTAATCCAAATTATAAAGTGGGATCTATTGTAATTATTAAAGATCATATCAATATGACTCCCGAGCATCCGTTACGAGGAAAAAATGACGAACGTTTCGGACCTCGTTTTGTAAATATGAGCGAACCCTATTCAAGAAAGATGATTGCTAAGGCCAAAGAGATAGCATTAGATTTAAATATTGAGGTTTTTGATGGAATTTATTATGGATTACAAGGACCAACTTTTGAAACCTTGGCGGAATATAGAATGGTCAAAATTCTTGGAGCTGACTGTGTAGGAATGTCAACCGTTCCGGAAGTAATCGTGGCGCGTCACATGGATGTTGAAACTTTTGGAATTTCAGTAATTACTGATATGGGAAATGAAGAAAGTATTGACACTATTTCGCATGATGAAGTACTGGAAGCGGCAAAACAAGCAGAACCTATGGTGCGAAGTCTAATCAAAGAATTGATTCTAAAATATTAGAGACTTCTATACGTAATTGGCAATCGTACTGTAAAATTCGTCGGGAATGAATGGTTTTGTAATTACATCATTCATTCCAAAGGATAACAGCATTTCGCGATTTTCATCCAATGATATTGCAGTAAGTGCGATAATAGGGGTGGTTGGATCAAATTTTCGGATTTGTTGCGTTGCTACCGTACCGTTGATCCCCGGCAAATGAACATCCATTAGGATTAGGTCAAATTTATGGTTTCGGGCAGTTTCTATTGCATCTTCTCCATTATCAATTATATCGCAAATTATTCCTTTGTTTTCTAGCATTTTTGCCGAAACCATTTGGTTGATTTTATTGTCTTCCACTAAAAGAATTTTTTTATTCCTTAAAACAGAATCATCATATGATTTCTGTTTTTGTTCTTCTTTTAATAATTGGGAGCCTATTTTTAACTTTAGTTCAAACGAAAAAGTAGATCCTTTTCCCACGGCACTTTTTAGCGTTATATGACCGCCAAGGGTTTTGATTATTTTTTTTACGATTGTTAATCCAAGACCAGTTCCTCCATATTTGCGATTTACTTCTATCGAACCCTGAGAAAAACTATCAAAAACACTTTTTAGTTTGTCTTCAGGAATTCCAATCCCAGTGTCAGTCACTTCAAAATAGATAGTAGCATTTTCGTTGGCTATCAATTTAAGTTTTGCAACTACATTTACAGTGCCGTTTTTGGTAAATTTTAAAGCATTGTTTATCAAATTCATCATGATTTGAGACAATTTTGTAGGATCGCCAATCAAATAATCAGGGATTTCCGAATCTATTTTCAGAATAAATTGGTTGTTATTTACCAAGGCTAGTTCTTTTAAAGAGTTTTGTATATTTTCTAATAATTGTTTAAGATTAAAATTGATGTATTCTATTTCGAATTTATGAGAGTCGATTTTATTTATTTCCAGAATTTCATTTATAAACTTTGTCAGATAATCGCCTGAAAATTTCAAGGATGACAAATAATGCATTTGTGATTTCTTTGGCTTTTCTTCCAATAATAAATGAGTGATTCCGTTTATGGCATTAAGTGGTGTACGAAGTTCATGGCTTACAGTGGACAGAAATTCAGATCTAGCATTAGAGGCTTTTTCCGCTTTATCTCGTGCAATTTCTAATTCTTTATTTTTCTCTTTTAGCATCAGATTGGATTGTGTCCTAATGATATTGTTTTTATATAAAGATAAACTCAGTAAAGATAAAATTGAAATTAATGCAATTGCCAGAATACTGATTAGTTTTGAGAATTTATTGGTCTTTTCCTGTTGCTTGTTTTTATTGATAATTTGCCTGATTTCTTTTAATCGCTCGGACTCTTTAAATTCATCATAATCATCTATTCCAAGTCTTTTGTCATTCAAAAGGGAAATATTCTCTTTCAGGTTGAGATGCTGTTTTAGATAAAAGTAGGCATTATTTTTATCTAACATTTTATCGTAAACAGAACTTAAGGCGATTAAAACATTAGATTTTTGGTCTAAATTTTTATTTTTAATATTCAGTTCTAGCGCTTTATTGAGATAGTTTAGCGCTAAATTGTACCTTTCATTTTTAGCTTCAATAGTGCCAATCTGGTAAAGCGCTTCAGTTCTCGAATTCCGTATCTCTGGGTTGTCCGGTTTAGCTATTATTGTCTTAAAAATTGCGGAAGCTAATTCGTCATTTCCTTTATATTTGCTTATTATTCCTTTTTGCAGATCGAGTAAATTATTTATTTGTGCAGTATCAGGGCTTTTTAATCGATCCGATATTGATTTTGTCGTGTTAAAATATATTCCGGCATCGTTAAAATTTCTTTTTTCAATAAAACTTACGCCAATGTAATAGTTGCAGTATGCGTAGTGTGTACTGGGCTCTAGTTTTTTATAAAATTCAATGCTGTTATGAAAGGTTTTAATTGCATCATTGTATTTTTTTAAATCAAAATACATTTTGCCTAATTTGAATGTTTGCTCCGCTTGATCTTGGATATTGCGTATTGCTTTCGAGTGATTTATGGCTTTTTGTGTGTAGAATAAACCTTTTTTGTAATTATCCGCTTTAATATTTGAATTAGCCAAATTACTGTAATACTTGATGCTATCTATTTTCTCATTGGTTTGAGAATACAGAGACGAGTTGCAAAAAAAGATAAAAACAAAGAAATACTTCATTTATAGCTGATTTTTTTAGGTTCTATTTTTACGTTCCATCAAAAGTATTAAATCAATTATTCGGGATGAATATCCTATTTCATTGTCGTACCACCCAACAACTTTCACCATTTTATCAATAACGGAGGTTAGTAGAGCATCAAATATACATGAATTTTTGTTACCAATTACATCTACAGAAACGATTGGATCTTCCGTGTAATCAAGAACTCCTTTTAAATTGGTCTGTGCTGCAATCTTGAAAGCAGCATTTATATCATTTATGGTAACCGCTCTTTTTACATTAAAAGTAATGTCGGTCAAGGAACCATCTGGAACAGGTACTCGAATTCCGCAGCCGCCAATTTTCCCTTGCAATTTTGGGAAAATTTTTGTTAATGCTTTAGCTGCACCTGTTGTAGTTGGAACTATTGATTGGCTGGCACCACGAGCCCTTCGCAGGTCTTTATGGGGCTGGTCATGTAAACTTTGGTCAGTGGTATAAGAATGAATGGTTGTGATGTATGCCTGTTCAATACCACAAAGTTCATCAATAACTTTCATCATTGGTGCGGCATTGTTCGTTGTGCAACTCGCATTAGATACGATCGTTTCAGTACCATCAAGAATATTTTCATTGACACCTAAAACTACCGTTTTTATAGTGTCAACCTCAGAAGGAGCGGAAAGAATTACTTTTTTGGCACCAGCTAGAATATGGGCATTAAGCTCTTCAAAAGTCTTAAATTTTCCAGTTGATTCAACTACATAATCTATATTTATGCTTTTCCAGTCGAGTTTTGAAATGCTTTTTTCATGAAAAAATAAAAAATGTTTGTTGTCTACAAAAAAACCTTTTTCATCCGCAGTTACCTTACATGGTAGAACTCCATGAATACTGTCGTATTTAACGAGATGTGCCATTGTTTTTGTGTCGGCAATATCATTGATGGCAATTACTTCAATATCGGGATGGTTTAAAAGAAGTCGAAATAAATTTCTTCCTATTCTTCCAAAACCATTAATGGCAATTCTTGTTTTCAAATGTATTTGTTTAATCGTTTATTTGGTTAACCGCTTAACCGATTAAATAAATAAACTATTTTTTATAAAATATGTTTTTGCGCTTTGTAAGAAGAACGTACTAATGGACCACTTTCTACATGACGGAAACCCAATTCCAAACCAAATTTTTCGTAGATAGCAAATTGGTCTGGTGTTATGAATTCTTTTACAGGCAAATGTTTTTTACTGGGCTGTAAGTATTGGCCTATAGTAACAATATCAACATTAGCGTTACGCAAATCTCGCATCGTTTGAAAAACTTCGTCTTGTTTTTCTCCAAGTCCCAGCATAATTCCAGATTTAGTTCTGTTGACGCCTTTTTCTTTTAAGTATCTCAAAACTTCCAGACTTCGGTCATATTTGGCCTGAATGCGCACTTCACGAGTCAGCCTGCGAACGGTTTCTACATTATGCGAAACTACTTCGGGATTTGCCTCCACAATTCGGTCTATATTTCTTTCGATACCTTGAAAATCAGGAATCAAAGTTTCCAATGTCGTGTTGGGATTCATTCTGCGAATAGCTTTTATGGTTTCTATCCAAATGATCGAGCCACCATCTTTCAGGTCATCTCTGTCGACGCTGGTAATTACGGCATGTTTAATATTCATAATTTTTATAGAACGGGCCACTTTTTCCGGCTCATCCCAATCTACGGTTTCTGGTCTTCCGGTTTTTACACCGCAAAAACCGCAAGAACGCGTACACACATTTCCTAAAATCATAAACGTTGCCGTTCCTTCGCCCCAGCATTCCCCCATATTAGGACAACTTCCTGAAGTACAAATCGTATTAAGGCTATATTTATCAACTAAGCCACGAAGCTCTGTGTATTTTTGACCTATCGGGAGTTTTACCTTCAACCATTTCGGTTTTCCAATCGGTAAAGTATTTTCTAAAAAAGTTTCCATATATCAATTTTCAAAGGACAAAGATAAGGAATGTACTTTATTTGTGGATTCGTTTATTTGTTAATTTCATGGAAGAGTAATGTGAGATTTACGAGCAGAATATTTGTTGTTTTTTTAAGAAATAGTTGTTCTGTTTTCCTTTAGATTACTGCTGTCGTTGATTAGTTCCTCACAATGGCAGTATGGGATATCACTGCAATCAGGGCTAGATTTGGACATTTTTTTGTTTTAGGATAAAATATAAAAATAAAAAAATGGTCTTAAAAAGAAAAGCTTCAAAATTAATTGAAGCTTCTCTTTTTATATTTAATTCATCTGTACCGTAATAGGAAGATTATAGGCGGTTCGTACTGCTTTTCCGTCAATCATTCCAGGAGACCATTTTGTTTTCAAGGATCTCAACACTCGAACGGCTTCTTTTCCCAAGCCATAACCAGGATCTTTTTTTACCTGAATGTCAGTCATGCTGCCGTCTCTTTCAATTACAAAAGAAACATATACCCGAATGGTGGTGCCGTCATTAATTTCTGGTTTTTCAAAATTATTTCCCACATAGGTATAAAACTTATTTATTCCGCCAGGGAATTCAGGTAGTTTATCTAAACTTGCACTAGCTATAATAGAATTTGCTAAGTCAGTGGGCGTCTCAGTTGCTGGTCCTTGTCCAGAGGAAGACCTTGGATTTACTCCAACGGTAGCTGTTCCTGTAATACTTATATTTGTATCCGTAGCATTATCCGTGTTCTTGGCTATGTCTTGGTTCGCCTGTTGTGCCTGTACAATTTCAGGATTTACAAGTTGGTCACTTTGAATAGGTGCTTCGGTATTTTTTGTTTTTACTTCGGGAAGAATCGGTTTTTCTGTCTCCTGAAGTTGATTGGGTATAACGTCAGTCACGTTGAGTATGGTGTTTGTGAGATCGGGTAATGTTATCCTATTTTCAGGATTAAAATAATTTAGAATTATAGGAATGCTCAATACGGATGTTAAAAATAAAATTCCCACAAAGAAAGCTAACAAAGAAGTTTTAGTGCTTTCTTTCCTCAATTGATACGCTCCATATTCTTTATTTTTGTATTGAAAAACAAGATCAATCCAGCTGGTTTCGTAAATGCTTAATTTTGACATGGTTTATGGATTTAATGGTTAAGTAGCATTTAAATCATAAGCATCGACTATTTAAATTAACAACGTAAATAACAGGAATTTTAGTATATGAATAGGGAATTTTTTTACTGTAATCGTTTAACTGGCTATTCGATTAACCGCATAAACAATAAAACTACCTTTTATTCTGGATGATTTCTGCTAATAATTTCTTTGCGCGAAGGAGTTTTATTTTTACATTACTCAAGGGTTCACCAATTTTATTGGAAATTTCCTGATAACTCATTTCCTGAAAATAACGAAGTTGAATTACTTCTTGATAATGGGGTTTAAGCTCTTTGATAAACTGAAGTAGCTGAGAAAGATTTTGTTCTGTAATCAGTTCATCTTCTGCCGATGGAGTAGTGTCAGCAATATTATAGGCTTGTTGGTCTTCTTCATCTGTAATTTCGACAAAAAGACCTGATTTCTTTTTTCGAAGTAAATCAATATGTACGTTTTTTGCAATCGCAATAAGCCAAGTATTAAACTGAAATTCTGAGTTATATGTAGCTATTTTATCAAAAGCTTTCGAAAAAGTTTCAATTGTAATATCCTCAGCATTGGTCTCGTTTTCCGTGCGTTTTAGCATGAAACCATACACTTCGTTCCAATAATAATCCAATAGAAAAGTGAAGGCAACCTGGTCACCTTGTTTCGCTTTTTTTATTTGTTTGTTTATTTCCAATGTACCGGTTTTGAGAATGTATTTGTTATAAAGATATTAATTTGTGTGAATATAAGTACTAATTCGATTACTGGATACCAATATACCACATCTTTTTCTTTTAGTTTCCCTGCCGAAAACGCAATGATTGTCCAAGCTATTATGTATCGGACGCAAAATAAGCCTAATACTATCATCCACTGAAACTGAAAAGCTAGTAATACGATGGCCAGTAGTATAAAAAGCAACTGCGAACAATAGAATATTCCTAACTGAAATTTATCGAACTTTTTGTAATAGTTTGCCGTAGCAATATGTCTTCTTTTTTGTATGATCCAGTCTTTGTAAGTCGTTTTTGGCTTAGAATAAGTGAAACTTTCAGGCATAAAAGCAATGGTTGTATTTCTCGCAGTAGCAGCTTGATTGACAAATAGATCATCATCGCCTGAACGTACTTTCATGTGTTCTATAAAACCATTTACATTAAAAAATTCTTCTTTTTTATAGGCTAGATTCCTACCTACGCCCATATAGGGATAACCCATTTTTGACCAGGAAAAATATTGAATGGCTGTAAGTAAAGTTTCAAAACGAATTATTTTATTCAAAAATGAATTGGCAACTTTTTCATATTTACCATAACCCAAAACAATTGTTTTTTGCATTGTAAATTGAGAACTCATTGCAGTAATCCATTCTTTTGAGGTAGGATAGCAATCTGCATCAGTAAATAGTAAATATTCTTTTTTTGCTGCCTTTATACCTAACGTTAAAGCGTATTTTTTGTTGCCCCAGAAGGCTTCATTGTTTTGCACTTTTACCAAACGTACATTTGTATATTGTTTTTCAAAAGCTTCAAATATGGCTAAGGTGTTATCGTTTGAAGCATCGTCTATTAAGACAATTTCAAAATCTGAATAGTTCTGTTCAGCAAGTAACGGAATAAAATTTGTTACATTTTCTTCTTCGTTTTTGGCACAAACAATAACCGATATCGGAATTTTTTTGGGCGTTATCTTCTGCGCTTTTGCGAAAGCAAATTTCCCAAAAAACCCTAAGTAAAATAAAATCTGAACGGCAACAATAAAAATAAAAAAGTAGAGAATGATTATAAGCATCGGAGTTTAATGAGTTTCTAATCCCACAATTTCGGGAGAATGCAAAGGTATGAATAGAATTATGAATTGTTAATCATAAATTGTGAATTTTAAAAGAATTTATCTGGGACATTTCTTCATTTCATTTGCGACCGCAATGGACTGATTTGTGTTGATATTTTCCAACTCAGAAATGATGTTTTTGTAGTTCTTATCGTCACGGTTTTGCGACATTTTTTGCTGGGCCTGAATTTCTCCAATTTCGATTTCAAAAGCTACAATTCCTCGCGTTTGCATCATGGTTTTCTTAGACAAATCTTCTATTTGAACTGGGTTTTCAGAATTCTGCTCGTATTTGTCTACTAGCTTTTTTAGTGATTTGATAACTGCGTCCCCTTCTATAATTTTAATTTTTCCATAAACATGAACCGCAATATAATTCCATGTTGGCACATTTTCGTGATCGTACCAAGAAGGAGAGATATAAGAATGTGGTCCAGAAAAGATGGCTAATACTTGGTCATTCTCCGCAAAGCCTTTCCATTGTGGATTTTCTTTAGAAATATGTCCCTCTAAAATTATTTTTCCTAATGCATTAATGCTTAGTTCTAACGGAATATGAGTTGCCCACAATTTTCCATTAGTTTGATTGATTAGTATGCCAAAACTGTTTTCTTTTAGAAAAGCGGTAATGGCTTCCTGATTTTCGTTTTTATAGAGATCTGGAATGTACATGTAAGTTTTGGATTTTAAATAAAAGATTAAATCACATTTACTTCGGCCTCAATATGAATTCCAAAAGTCTTAAAAATGGTCTCTTGGATATTCTTGGAAACATTCAAAATTTCCTGTCCGGTTGCATTGCCGTAATTGACTAAAACCAAAGCTTGATTTTTATGGATTCCAGCATCTCCAAAACGTTTTCCTTTGAAACCAGCTTTTTCAATGAGCCATCCTGCGGGAACTTTTACTTCGGTATCCGAAACCTCGTAATATTTCATTTCTGGAAATTGCTGATGAATTTTCTCAAAATCAGATTTTAAGAGAATAGGATTTTTAAAGAAACTACCACTATTTCCCAGTTCTTTTGGATCGGGTAATTTGCTTTGGCGAATAGCAATAACCGCATTACTCACGTTCTTTAAAGTAGGATTGGCAATGTCATTCTTTGTTAATTCAGCCGTAATATCTCCGTAAGAAATATTGATTTTATGATTGCGTTTTGTCAATTTAAAAACAACCGATGTAATAACATATTGATTTTTCGCTTCGTTTTTGAAAACGCTTTCTCGATAGCCAAAATGACAATCGTCCTTTACAAAGGTTTTCATTTCTTGATTTTCGATAGTCATTGCTTCGCAGGAAACAAAGGTATCTTTGATTTCAGTACCGTAAGCACCTATGTTTTGAACAGGAGTCGTCCCTACATTTCCTGGAATTAGCGACATGTTTTCCAGTCCGCCAAAATTTTGGTCGATTGTCCAAAGCACAAGTTCATGCCAGTTTTCACCGGCTTGGCTTTCAACCCAAACAAAATTTTCGTTTTCTTCGATGATTTTTTTTCCTTTCAAGTCGATATGAATGACTAGGGCATCAATATCTTTTGTCAAAAGCATGTTGCTTCCTCCTCCTAAAATAAACTTCTTATTTTCTTTATTTTCTTCTAAAATAACTTTCAACTCGTCAGTAGAATGAACTGCTGCGAATTGTTTCGCTTTGGCTTCAATGCCAAAAGTATTATATTTTTTTAAAGAGATATTATGTTGTATTTCCATAAAAGAGATTGCTTTTTTAAACCCTCAAAAGTAAGGATTAAAATTTATTTACGTAGGATTTCATCCAGATATGCATCATAAAAAGAGGCATAATATAAGGAGTCATTAGGTCATCTCCTTTTTGTAAATTCTGAACGAGCTTTTTGATGTTTATATTTTCAAAATATGGATTTTGAAACAGATCACTTTTCGAAAAAGATTCTAATTCATCTTTAAAAGCGGGACTTTTCGTGATATAATCGCCCCAAGGAACGCTTAATCCCACTTTTCTAAATTTTAGGATTTCGTCTGGCAATCGTTTTGTCATTGCTGACTTTAGAATGAATTTCCATTTTTTTCCTGCAAATAGCCATTTGTCTTCTAAGGAGCCTAAGCCAATGACTAATCTGGGGTCCAAAAACGGTTCCCGGCATTCTATTGAAGCACCCATAGTGCAGCGGTCGTTTCTGTCCAGCAACGAACACAAATAAGTATGTTGGTCAAAATAAAGCGCTTGTCTTCGTAAATTGTTCGGGTATAATGATTTTGCGTCTTTATAAATTTGTTTTCTGTATTCATTTTTTGGAAGTGTGTTAATTCCATAATTCTCCTCAATATCTTTTGGATAAATATTTGAGCCATTAAAAATTACCAATTGAGATTTTTTAGTAATTTGTGCATAACGAGTTAGCTTTTCATACCGCGGCTTATTTGTGAATAGATCCAAATTGCTAATTGTCGCAATGGAATTCAATAATGATGGATATTGTAAAGCCTTATACCTAACATAACCGCCCATTAATTCATCGGCTCCTTCACCGGAAAGTAATACTTTTACGGATGGTTTTGCCATTTGTGAAACTGCCAATAAGTGTGGTTCACTCAAATGCATGATGGGCTCGTCCTGAAAATAAGTAGCGCTTATTAATTTATCGTAAAGGTTTTTATTCTCTAATTGCATCGTATGAAAACCATAATCAAATTTCTCTGCCATTATTTTGGCTAAATGAGCTTCGTTATGTTCTTTTTCTTTGAAACCAATATTAAAAGTTTGTATGTCTTTATAATTCTGATGGTTTAAAGAAGCCAGAACGGAGGAAGAATCCAGTCCGCCGCTTAATAAAACGCCAACAGGTACATCACTTACCATTCGTAATTTTATAGAATCGTCGAATGTTTCCCTAAACCATTCTACAGGATTTTTTATTTCGGGTTGCTCTTGAATTTCCTTTTTTAGATTCCACCATTTTTCGGTAGTGACTTTTCCTCCTTCGTGAATGGTCATTATATGTCCAGGCAACACTTTTTTTACGTTTTCGTATAACGTGTTTTCGCCTGCAACAAACCGATTAAAGATATATTCTTCTAATCCGTCTTGCGCCATTTTGAGAGGTACACCGGCTGTGAAAAGGGCTTTTTGTTCAGAGGCAAAATAGAAAGTCTCGTTGTAAAAGGAATAATATAAAGGTTTAACTCCCATTCGGTCTCGAACAACGATAAGTTTTTTTTCGGATTTATCCCAAATAGCAAAAGCAAACATACCGTTAAGGCGGTTGAGCATTTTTAAGCCATGCAATTGAAATAATTTTAATAAAACTTCAGTGTCAGAATTTGTTCTGATATCAAAACCGTTGCTTTTTAGTTCGGGATAAAAGTCCTTGAAATTATAAATTTCGCCATTGTAAACGAGTATATATCGACCATCGTCGGAAAGAAGAGGTTGGTGTCCGGCTACGGAAACATCAAGAATCGAAAGTCTCCTGTGGCCAAAACCAATATTATTTTCAACGAATAATCCTTTGTCATCTGGTCCGCGATGCTCTAACGAATCACGCATTTTTGTCAGAATACGTTCGTCAACTTTTTTTTGCGATTGTAAATGCAAGATTCCATTAATTCCACACATAGTTAATTGGGGCTGTTTGTGTTGATTAATTGGTGGTATTTATCAGCAATAATTTTCATGTTTGTATTGTAATTGGCATTTTCTTCCACAAATTTTCTGTTTTTCAAAACAGCATTGTTTCTATATTCACTATTCTCAAATGACCATATTAATTCTTCTGCAAGTGTCTTAAAATCATCAACTGGAATTAATTGGCCGTTTTCTCTATGCTTAATCCAACTTTGATTTCCTATTATATCGGTTACAATTGGATAACAGTGACAGGCCATTGCTTCAAATAAAGAAGCTGAAACTCCTTCGGTAATTGGCGTACTAATATAAAAGTTAGATTGCTGCAATAATTTCGGTAATTCTATATTTGAAATTCTTCCGGCAAAGATGACCTTGTTTTCGATTTTTAATTTTTTCGCTAATTCCTTTAATTTTGAAAGTTGAGTTCCATCTCCAATGATAGTAAGAACAAAATCGATTCCTTTTTCGTTTAAAATGGCAAAGGATTTTAAAATGATATCATGACGGTATTCTGGCATCAAGGAGCGGGTTACAATAGCACAAATTTTTTCAGGATCGGCATTGTTTTTATTTCCAAATTTCAATAAATCAATTCCTTTTGGTAATACCAAAACTTTATTCATATCGACATTAGCCTCTCTCATGGAAATAGTCATTACGTGACCCCATGCATGAATCAAATCTGCTTTTTGAAAAGCATAATGTTGGATGATTTTTTTTAACGGTAATAAAATGGATTTTTCAGGCCATAAATCAGTCCTGCCTTGTTGTGCAATAACAACAGGTTTTATTCCAGACAAGGCGGCAAGAAATCCATAACTGGTAGTTCTCTCCGCAATAACCATGTCAGGTTTGTGCAATTTGATTATTTTTTTTATTTTAAAAATGGCAAATTTATATTCAAAAATCCTTAAAATTCGGTTGTGAAGGCAATTATTGGGTGTTTTTAATTCCCAACTAATAATTTCAAAATCACCAAATTCTTTCAGACCATTCACCCATGTGATGGCGTCAGCTCTGTAGGATTCTCCAAGGAAAAGTATTTTCTTTTTTTTTGCCAACATAAATTATTCATCAGAAGTTAATGCTCGATTTATAAAATCATTCAGCGGTTTTAGTGCTATTAATTTTTTACTCACTGTGGCAACAAAATCTTTTTTTGTTACTGCTGAAATATCAATTCTCTGAGTAGACTCAAAGCTTTTTAGTTTTAATAAGTCAATCGCAGGATGGTCTTTTTCGTAACCTCTTGGTGGGTTTTTAAGTGTATTTTTTTCATTCCGATCAAAATCGGTAAACTCTTTCTTGAACTCTTTCGCATTAAGGATTGCTTCTAAATCATCATGGAAATAAGCAATTTCTTTGCGCATTTTTTTTAAATCCGCCGCTTCAGGACAATACAATCCTCCCGCAATAAAGCTGGCTCCTTTTTCTATTTGAATATAATATCCGGAACGATTCATTCCTTTTGCTCCCGAAGAAATCCAAATGCCCACGTGTGATTTATATGGGGACTTGTCTTTAGAGAATCGAATATCCCGGTTGATTCTAAAAGTACAATTTTTTACTTCCAGCATTTCCAGTGATGGGTCCAATGGTTTCATTGTATCAAGTAAATCACCAATGAGTTGATGTAAATCTTTTTTGAAAGCTTCGTAACGTTTTTTATTCTCCAAAAACCAATCCCGATTGTTATTGGCTTTTAAATCTTCCAGAAATTGTAAAGTGTCTTTTGAAAGCATCTTAATATTATTGTAATTGTTTTTTTAAATCTTCTTCACTAATAAAACCGGAATGTTTCCATTTTACTTCTTTATTTTCATATAGTAATAAAGTAGGGAGTTCGCTGATTTTCATTTCAGAAATTAAAGTTTTATTTTCATCAGCATTCACTCTCACAATTGTTACTTTATCAGCTAGCTCTTTTTGCATTTGTAAAATATACGGAGCCATTTTTTTGCATGGAGCACACCATTCTGCATAAAAATTAATCAGTACTTTTTTGTCGGTATTTAATAGTTCACTGTATTCCTGACTGCACATTCCTATGATTTTGTCAGTTGGTTTAGACAATCCGGCGGCATCCCATTTTAGCATTCCACCTTGTAATTCGTAAATAGTGATAAAGCCTAATTCTTCTAATTTTGCTGCAGCTTGTTTGCTTCTTCCTCCGCTTTTGCAATACACAAAAACAGGTTTTGTTTTATCGTATACTGCTGCTTTTGTAACGAAATCAGTACCATTCCAATTTATATTGGTGGCATTGTCAATGTGCCCCGAGACAAATTCTTCAGGAGTCCGAACATCCAGAATTTGTGCATTTGGAGTTTTCTCGATTTTTTCAGCAAATGCTGCAGGCTCAATAGTTTTTATGTTTTTCGAAGTTTGGCCGTTACAGGATAGAATCGTAAATGATATAAGTAAAAGGAATGTAAGAGGGTACTTCATGGCAACTAAGATTTGAAATTTGTGTAGGCTAAAGTAGGTAATTTTTCAATTTTCGAATTATATAAACTATTAAATAAAAGTTATAAATTAAAAATCTTATAGCTCTGATGCGTCGATTTTACAATAGTTTCTGTGCGTTCAGGATGCGTATCTGAAATAAACAGCTGTCCAAAAGTATCGCTATTGACCATTTCAATGATTTTAGCCACTCTACTTTCATCTAATTTGTCGAATATATCATCGAAAAGCAGAATAGGTTTTACGCCACTTTGTTTTTTTAAAAATTCAAATTGAGCTAGTTTCAAAGCGATTAAAAATGATTTTTGCTGCCCCTGTGAACCAAATTTTTTGATGGGATGATTGTCGATTTCAAATGATAAATCATCTTTATGAGTTCCTACGCTTGTATAATGTAAAGCTCTATCTCTATTGACGTTTTCTGTTAAAAGCGTCAGTAAGGTGTTTTCAAATAAATGACTTTCGTATTTCAATTGCACCGTCTCCTCTGATCCAGTTATTGCTTTATGATGCACATTAAAAATAGGGATAAATTGATCGATAAATTCTTTCCTTTTTTCAAAAATATATTTGCCAAAACTATTAAGCTGCTCATTATATATAGAGAGGGTGTCATTTTCGAAAACGTGATTCAGTGCGAAATATTTCAATAAAGCATTGCGCTGACTCATTACTTTTTGGTATTGAATGAGTTGTTGCAGATAGTGGGAATTCAATTGCGAAATAACGCTGTCCATAAATTTTCGTCTCGTTTCACTTCCTTCAACAATCAAATCCGTGTCGGCAGGTGAAATAATAACTAAAGGAATAAAACCAATATGATCTGAAAATTTGTCGTAGGCTTTTCCGTTGCGTTTTAATATTTTTTTCTGTCCTTTTTTTAGGCTGCAGAGAACTTGTTCGTTTCTTTCGTTTTTTTCAAATTCCGCATCAATCACAAAAAACTCTTCACCATGTTTAATATTCTGAACGGCTAATGGATTGAAATAGCTTTTTCCGTAAGATAAATGGTAGATCGCATCAAGCACATTGGTCTTTCCAATTCCGTTTTTACCTACAAAACAATTTATTTTGGTGTCAAATTCGAAATTTGCTTCCGAAAAATTCTTATAATTGAATAGTGAAATCTTTTTTAAATACATGGGGAAGTCTTGCTGGTATTTAGAACTTTGATGTTTTTGATAAGTTTTTCAAAACGGGTGCAAATTATTGAAAAATATCGATAAAAGTGGCATTTAGAGTTTTTCTATAGTAATTATTTTGCCTTTGGAAAGAAAGAACCGCCTATAATATTTTTTTTGAATATAAAAGCATATTTTTTATGTCGGTTTGAATAAAAATTTTATTTTTGCGATTCACTAAATTAAAAATAAATGGCTACTTACAGTAAAAGAGGATATAAAGCACCAAAAGAAAAAGAAGTAAAAGATACAGTTGAAGAGGTAAAAGTTGATGAAAAAGACAGTGCAACTGCAGGTGTTTTTTCTAAACTAGATGAAACAGCGTCAAAAACGGAAGACTGGGTTGCTAGAAATCAAAAAATCATTATTGGATTAGTTGCCGGTGTTGCACTATTTACTGTTGGTTATTTAGCGTATCAAAAATTTATTGCTACGCCAAAACAAGATGAAGCTGCTAACGAAATGTTTGTTGCACAACAAAATTTCCAAAAAGCTACAGACGGAGTTGCAAGTGATTCATTGTACAAGTTGTCTCTAAATGGTTCTGAAGGTAAATTTGGGTTTATCAAAATCGCAGATGAATATTCTGGAACTGATGCTGGAAATCTAGCAAATTATTATGCAGGTATGGCTTATTTAAATACTGGAAAATATGCGGAAGCTATTGATTTTTTGAGTAAATTTAACTCAGAAGACATTGTATTGAATGCAATGGCAAAAGGTGCAATTGGAGATGCATATTCGCAACAAAATAAACCAAAAGAAGCTTTAGAAAATTATGTAAAAGCTGCTGAGGTAAACAAAAATGATTTTACAACTCCACGTTTCTTGTTGAAAGCAGGAAAAACAGCTTTGGCTTTAGGAAATAAGGAAGCGGCATTGAAATATTTTACAGATATTAAAGAGAATTATGATGCAACTCCAGAGGCTGCTTCAGTTGATGTTTTAATAGGATTGGCACAATAGTAAAAATGATATAAGATTACTGATTTAAGATTATAGATTTTTGATTTCAAAATTCTATCTTTAACATCTGAAATTAAAAATCTGAATCAAAAATCTACAATCAAATGGCTACCGTAAATAAAAACTTATCCGAGTACGATAAAAATTCAATTCCTAACGCGAAAAATTTTCGCTTTGGGATTGTTGTTTCAGAATGGAATGATTCAATTACTGAGGGACTTTATAAAGGCGCTATAGAAGCTCTTTTGGAAAACCAAGTTCCATCGCAGCATATTATTCGCTGGAATGTTCCTGGAAGTTTCGAACTGATATATGGATCAAAGAAAATGCTACAGACACAGAATGTTGATGCTGTTATTGCCATTGGATGTGTAATTCAAGGCCAAACGAAACATTTTGATTTTGTATGTGAAGGCGTAACTCAAGGAATAAAAGACTTGAATGTTCAAACGGACATTCCTGTCATTTTTTGTGTTTTGACTGATAATACTCTGCAACAATCCATTGATAGAAGTGGGGGAATTCACGGTAACAAAGGTACTGAAGCAGCTATCGCAGCCATAAAAATGGCCTATATTCGTCAACAAGCTTCGTTATCACATCAATTAGATAATCAACATTTATTGTCTTCAGGGGCTATTCAAATCGAAGAAGGGTCGCCTTTAGAATTAAAGGAATGAAGAGTATAATTTTATACTATTTTTTAAAATATAACAAAAACCTACTCTACTGGAGTAGGTTTTTTTATTAGGCATTAAATTTTTTAGATTCTCGGGATGTACAGTAGAACATTGTAATATATTATGAGAAATATAAAAGATTTAACTCAAAGAATTATTCATCTGCGTGAGCTGCTTCAAGATTAATATCAGACAAAGCAATTTCTGTTAAGGTTACATCAGCTTTTTTCTCTTCTTCGAGAGTTTTAGATAATAAAGTTGAAGCTTTATTTTCTCCCAGTGTTATTGCATAAGCATGCAATGTACCGTAGGTAGCAATTTCATAGTGTTCTACTTTTTGTGCTGCGGCAATAATTGCGGCGTCGCGCACAACTCCTATTTGCGTTTCTTCCATAATACCATCGGCTTCTTTCAGCAATCCTTCCATAGCATCACATTTTTTGCCAACTGCTTTTATACCTAAAGTTTCAAATACTTTTTCTAAACGAACAACGTGTTCCTCAGTTTCTTTCAAATGGTTTTCAAAGGCACTAATCAGTTTAGATGAAGTTGCATTTTTTGCCATTTTTGGTAACGCTTTCGTCAATGCATGTTCTGCCCAAAAGATGTCCTTTAATCCGTCTTCAAAAAAATCTCTCAGACCTCGTGCGGCATCTGGTTTTGCTTTCACAGCTCCTTTTTTAGATTCTGCTTTTACGTTTTCTTGTTTTTCATTGGTCGCTTTCATAATAGGTGTTTTTAATTATTAACTTTTTTGATATAACAAATTTAAGTTTTAAACCTGGAAAAAGATTATAGAATTTCGTTAAAAAATTTTAAAATTTAAACTTTATTAGATTGTTTATCAAATACTTAAATATTATTTGAGCCCATTCGATTTTGGTCTTTGATTTACTGTTAATCCTGGTTTTGTATGACTAGCGGGATATTTTTTAAACCAATACGCGTGAGAGTTACCTCCTTAAGTTAGTTCTTGAGGAATCCCAAGTACTACTAATTTTTAGGTTGTGAATTTTTCTTTATTAAAATCACATTAATAATAAAACCCAATAGAATTTCATTAAATTTGCTTTTTTGGTTTTAAATAAACTTCAACCCGCAATGTCGGGACTTTAAACTTCAAATATTTTTTTTTAATGTCGAGTATTATTCAATTACTTCCTGATCACGTTGCCAATCAAATTGCTGCAGGAGAAGTCGTTCAAAGACCCGCTTCTGTGGTCAAAGAATTGCTTGAAAATGCCGTAGATGCAAGAGCAACTGATATAAAACTAATTCTTAAAGATGCGGGGAAAGCATTGGTTCAGGTTATCGATAACGGTTTGGGAATGTCAGTAACAGATGCGCGTTTGTGCTTTGAACGTCATGCCACTTCCAAAATTCGTCAGGCTGAGGATCTTTTTTCTTTGCATACAAAAGGTTTTCGTGGAGAAGCATTAGCATCGATAGCAGCTATTGCGCACATGGAAATGAAAACTAAGCAGGATCAAGAAGAGTTAGGCACGCATATAGTCATTGAAGGAAGTAAGTTTGTATCACAAGATGTGGCGGTTTTGCCAAAAGGAACTTCCTTTGCAGTCAAAAATTTATTTTTTAATATTCCCGCACGTCGTAATTTTCTAAAGTCGGATACGGTAGAATATCGCCATGTTATTGATGAATTTCAACGTGTGGCTTTGGCGCACCCAAAAATACATTTTACCTTTTATCATAACGGTAGTGAAATGTTCAATTTGCCTCCTTCCACTTTAAGACAAAGAATTGTCAATGTTTTTTCGGGTAAAACAAATGAGAAATTAGTGCCCGTTCAGGAAGAAACGGAAATTATAAGTATTCAAGGCTTTGTCAGCAAACCTGAATTTGCCAAAAAGAATCGTGGGGAACAGTTTTTCTTTGTTAACGATCGATTTATTAAAAGTGGCTACTTGCATCATGCTGTTATGGCAGCTTATGACGGTATTTTGAAAGATGGAGCACAACCGAGTTATTTTTTATATTTATCGGTTCCTCCCAATACAATAGATATCAATATTCATCCCACAAAAACAGAAATTAAGTTTGATGACGAGCATGCGTTATATGCTATTTTAAGAGCTTCAATAAAACATAGTTTGGGTCAGTTTAATGTAGCGCCAGTTTTGGATTTTGACCGCGATTCTAATTTAGATACGCCTTATCATTACAAAGATTTAGAAGGCGCAACGCCAACTATTCAAGTAGATGGCAATTTCAATCCGTTTTCTGATGATAAAGTCAACAAACATTTTTCTAATTATAAGAAATCAGAACCAACAGCAAACTGGGAAAGTTTGTATGTAGGTTTAAAGCAAGATACGGACGAAATTGGTAGTATCGCTTTCGAGAATGAAGAAGTCACATCTTCTTTATTCAATGATGAAGAAGTGGATCATGCGGTACATAAAACCTATCAAATTCATAAAAAATATATTGTTTCTTCTATAAAATCTGGGATGGTAATTGTAGATCAACAAAGGGCGCATCAGCGTGTTTTGTACGAACAATTTCTTGTAAATATGACCGTTTTGCAGGCGTCGAGCCAACAGTTATTGTTTCCTTTGAACTTGTTTTTTTCATCAAGCGAAATGGAACTCATCGGGGAGTTACAATTATCACTGATGAATACTGGTTTTGTTTTTGAAGAAACAAATAAAGACCACATCGTCATTTCAGGAATTCCTGTGAATGTTACAGAGAGTGAAGTGTCAATTGTTTTGGAACAATTATTAAGTGATTTACAAGATGGAATTCCAGAAAACGGTTTCAGTCAAAATGACACGATTGCTAAATCAATGGCTAAAAGTTTAGCCGTTAAAACAGGAACCCATCTTACAGAAAAGGAACAGGAAAATTTGGTAAACGGGCTTTTTGCCTGTAAGGACCCCAATGTTTCACCATTTTATAAACCCACTTTCATCACAATGCGTGTGGAAGATTTAGACAAAAAATTTGCAGTATGAGAAACGTAACGGAAACGGTTAAGCAATTAATCATTATTAATATTTTATTCTATGTTGGAACATTGGCTTTAGGTGATGTAACGTATAAATTTTTGGCGTTATATTTTCCTGAAAACCCTAGTTTTCAATATTGGCAACCGCTTACTCACATGTTTATGCATGGTGGGCTGATGCATATCTTTTTCAATATGTTTGCTTTATATTCTTTTGGATCAGCATTGGAACAAATGTGGGGTAGCAAGAAATTCTTGTTTTTTTATGTATCCTGTGGGATAGGTGCAGCATTGTTGCATACAGGCGTTAATTACTATTATTTTCAAGACAGTTTGAATACACTATTGGCTAATGGATTTCAAAAAACACAGATCTTGCAAATTTTGAATGAAGGTAAAATAGACACAAGATGGCAGGAAATCTTATCAGTTTCTGACTTGCAAAATTTTACAAGCGCTTATTTAGGCACAGCAGTAGGTGCTTCCGGAGCTATTTATGGAGTGATAGTTGCTTTTGCTTTTATGTTTCCAAATGCCGAATTGGCATTGATGTTTATTCCTGTTCCAATAAAAGCAAAGTTTTTTGTTCCCGGTTTAGTTTTAGTAGATCTGTATTTAGGAATTTCCGGCAAATCAATTTTCGGAGGTGGAGGAATAGCTCATTTTGCACACGTTGGTGGTGCGTTATTTGGTTTTATCATAATGTGGTACTGGAAGAGAAATCAGTTCAATCAAAATCGTTGGAATTAATTTAGAAACTAGTGTCTTAGAGATAACAAAGTTTGCGAATTTTAGATAGTCCGATGAGGGATAATAAAATAAAAATAGAATTTTATATATTTACGAAATAAATTTTTTAAACGAAAAAATAAACAATGAGTATTATTGATGACTTGAAATTACAGTATAGATTAGGTGGAATTGCCCAAAGGTTGATCTATTGGAATGTGTCATGTTTTCTAATTTCATTAATTTTTTTCTATCAATTTAAGGTTGGAGCATTTGATTTTCCTTCTTGGATTGCGCTTTCTTCCGAGCCTTCTAATTTTATTTTGAAACCTTGGACTTTTCTGACGTATGCTTTTTTTCATGACGGATTTTGGCATTTGTTTTTTAATATGATGGTCTTAAATTTTTCGAGCTCTCTATTTTTGACTTTTTTCACTCCTAAACAATTTTTGGGACTGTATATATTGAGTGGTATATTTGCAGGGATCGCTTTTGTTGCGGGGTATTATTTTTTAAATTTAAGTGCTTCGATTGTAGGCGCTTCTGCCGCAATTATGGCTGTTTTGGTTGCTGCGACGACTTATCATCCTCTAATGAATGTTCGATTGTTACTTATTGGTAACGTAAAACTATGGCATATTACTTTTGTAATTGTTTTACTGGATCTAATGCAATTTAGACTGGAAAATACTGGCGGCCATATTTCTCACCTTTCAGGAGCATTGTTTGGTTTTATTTTTATTAAATTGCTTGAGAATGGAATTGATTTAAGTAAAATAGTGTCACGTGTTTTAGATTTTTTTGCAAATATTTTCACCAAATCTCCTTCCAGGCCATTCAAAAAGGTACACAAAAATTATAGCAGACCTGTTGAAAAAAGTGCTTCCAGAATCATAACAAAAGACAAAGCACAACAACAAATTGATGAAATATTAGATAAGATCAGTCAGTCTGGTTATGATAGTTTGACTAAAGAAGAAAAAGAGTTTTTATTCAAAGCAGGGAAGTAAGTTGGTAGTTTTCAGTTGCAGTAGGAATAAAAAAATAGAATAAATGAAAAACCTCTCTTGGTTCAATAAAGTAATGTTTTTTTTGAATATAGCTCTAATTGTATTAACATTTATAGCTTATGTTTTACCATTTTTGGCACCTAAATCCTTCCCGCTTTTAGCTGTTTTAACGTTATTTATGCCATTTTTTTTTATAATGAATGGGCTTTTCTTTGTTTATTGGTTCTTACAATTTAAAAAGAGAATGATTTTGTCTGGTTTGGTACTTCTGATAGGAATCACTTTTATAAATAAATTCTATAAATTTTCCTCGAAGGATTTTCCTGTAGATGAAAGGGATTTTACTGTAATGAGCTATAATGTTCGTCTTTTTAATGTATTCAAATGGATTGACAGCGATGATGTTCCTAGCGAGATTCTGTCGTTTGTGAATGAGAAAAATCCAGATATTTTATGTATTCAAGAATACTCCTCTTCAGCTAATATTGATTTTAAAGTTTATCCGCATAGATATATTTTTACCGATGGTGATAATGTCAAAACAGGGCAGGCTATTTTTTCTAAATTTCCCATTATTAACCAAGGGAGTATTGTTTTTGATAACACCACAAATGACATCATTTTTGCTGATATTAAAAAGGGAAAAGATATAATTAGGGTATATAATATGCATTTGCAGTCCTTAAAAATATCTCCTGATGTTAATGAAATCAATGAAAATATTGAGGCAATTAATCAGGATAAATCCCAAATGATGTTCAAAAGAATTAGTGTCGCTTTCAAAGAGCAACAGGAACAAGCAGAGAAGTTCATGGAACATAAGAATAAGTGTCCGTATCCCATAATAATCTGTGGAGACATGAATAACAGTGCGTTTTCCTATGTTTACAGGAGCATCAAAGGAAAACTACAAGATAGCTTTGAAGAAGCTGGTAAAGGATTTGGAGTTACCTATAAATTTAAATATTATCCGGCGAGAATTGATTATATTTTTGCAGATGATAGAATGAAAATTAAAAAATTCGAAAGTTTTCCTGACTTTATAAATTCAGATCATTTTCCTGTTATGGCTAGAATGTCATTTGAAGGAGAATGATTGCTGAACCCTATTTTATAATCAGCTCTTGTTTCTTTAAATAATCTAAAGCATACTTCCCTTCATTAAATAATAAATCAAGAACGCTAAGATTATTGATAAAACCGTATTTATCATCAAAAACCTGAGTATAACTTTCGAACAAAGAAGAATCTTTTTTCCCGTTTACTAATGCTCTGAAGTCTTTGTACTCATTTGTGTCCACCTCATGAAAGTATTCTTTAGTGGTCGTGTATTCCAGCTTCATTCGGAGACATTTAGAGACAATTTCTAACGTTTCAAAATTCAAATCTAATAAAAAAATGTGTTTTTTTTCGAAAATTGGACGGAGGTCATCTTCAAAAAATTCAAAGAATGGTGAACTTCGGTAAGCAGCTTCCAGTGATTTAAAATGTTGTTTTTGCCAATTAAAATCAGTTTCTATTTGAATGTCTTTTGTTTTTTGATGACTTTCTTTAGAATGCTTTACTGGAATATTCAAAAGCTGAATTCCATTTGGACTATAGATATACGTTCTGTTGCGATTGCTTTGTTTCTGAAAATTATCCTCTATCTCAAACACTGTGCTTTCTGATTGCGCAAGAGTAGCAAAATGACTTATCGAAGGGAAATACGTAGGGAACAACAGGGTTTTCATACAATTAGTTTTAAGTATAAAAAGTAAGGTTTAAAGTTGCGAATACAACTTTAAACCTTAGCCTTAAATTAGAAATTTTAATCTAAATATTTTTCTTCTCTTTTCTTTTTTTCCAAAAATATTCTCCAACAAAGAAGGCCACTAAACCAAGCAGAAATAATTTAAAATACGATTGTGGTTGTCCTTCACCGCTAACAGTTGTAAAAACTCTGTCCCAACGAATTTTATTTAAACCTTTGCCGTTTGTATCCCAACTCATCCATATAAAAATAGGTTTCCCTACAATATGATCTTCGGGCACGTAACCCCAATAGCGACTATCTTCTGAGTTATGACGGTTGTCTCCCATCATCCAGTAGTAATTTTGTTTGAACGTGTAATTTTTAACAATTGTTCCGTTCAGTCTTATTTCATTACCTGTTATTTTTAGGTCATTTTTTTTACCGCTATCATTCTTTTCATATTCAGTGATAATCCTTTTATAAAACGGCAAAGTTTCTGCGGTTAATGCAACCGTTTTTCCTTTTTGTGGAATATAAATTGGACCAAAATTATCACGATTCCATTTGTTGATATGAGGAAATATACCAGCTTCAACTCCTTTAGCAATTTGTCTTGTAACAGACACTATTCCGGGAACATTTTTTAATCGTTCAGCACCAGCTGCAGTAAGTGCTTTTAAGAATAAGGTATCTCTTAGTTCGCTTTTAAAACCAGCTTCGTCTGTTATATTTAAATCTTTTATTAAATATTCAAAATCGATTGGTGTTTTACCATCTAAAGCTACCGCATAAGAATATTGAGGTTTTGCTCTTTCTGGCATTACCAATATTTTGCCATCGATATACACAATTCCATCTTTTATGGACAAACTATCTCCGGGAATTCCAACACATCTTTTTACATAATTGGATTTTTTATCTACAGGTTTTAAAACATGTCTTTTAGAAGTGTCAAAAAATTTATACACGGTGTCAACCGGCCAATTGAAAACTACGATATCTGTTCTATCAATAGTTTGAAAACCGGGTAATCTCATGTACGGTAATTGAGGCCAATTTAAATACGATTTTCTTTTAGTCAAAGGAATGGAGTCATGTACCATTGGCAAAGCCACGGTGGTCATCGGAACTCTGGCTCCATAATTCATTTTGCTAACAAATAGAAAGTCGCCAATTAATAAAGATTTCTCCAGTGAAGAAGTTGGTATGGTGTAAGGTTGAATAAAATAGGTGTGCACTAAAGTAGCCACGATGACGGCAAAAAGTAATGAACTAATGGTGTCTGCTGTCTTATTTTCAGGATGTAAACTTCTGTCGGCTATGTAATCTAGTTTTTGAGTGTAATTAATGTAATAAATATAGAATCCAAAAGTAATTATTCCTAAAAAAGTATCTACACTAGATTTTTTTCCAAAACTTCTTAAGGTTTCAATCCAAATAACAGGAAACATAATCAGGTTTACAATTGGAATAAAAAGTAATACGGTCCACCAAGTCGGACGACCGATGATCTTCATTAATACAATGGCATTATATACGGGAATGGCTGCTTCCCAACGTTTTCTGCCGGCACTTTCATATAATTTCCATGTTCCTAAAAAGTGAACTATTTGTACTAATAAGAAAAATACAAACCATTGATATAAAGTCATAATTCTTTGTTTAAAGTTTATTGTTTAAGATTCACTTGAAGCCTCAAACTTGAATAATTCTATTTTAAATTTAAAACGTCTTTCATTGTAAAAACCCCGTGCTTGCCTACAATCCATTCTGCAGCAATTACAGCTCCTAGTGCAAAACCTTCACGACTGTGGGCTGTATGTTTGATTTCGATTGCATCCACTGTCGAATTATAAGTGACGGTGTGCGTTCCAGGAATAGTACCGATTCTTTTGGTTTCGATATGAATTTGATTTCGTTCTGGTTTTTCCAAAGTCCAGTTGGTGTAGGAACTATTCTCGATAACTCCTTTTGCTAAGGAAATAGCTGTTCCACTTGGTGCGTCCAGTTTTTGAGTGTGATGAATTTCTTCCATGTCAACACTATAGCTATCAAATTTTGACATTATTTTAGCTAAATATTCATTAAGTTCAAAGAAAATGTTTACACCTAAACTAAAGTTCGAACTGGATATAAACCCTCCATTTTTTGCTGCACATAATATTAACATTTCATCATAGTGTTGTAACCAACCAGTTGTTCCAGAGATTACTGGAACATTTGCATGAAAACAATTTGAAATGTTACTTACAGCAGCAGTCGGAACGCTAAAATCGATGGCAACATCTGCTTCTGAAAGTCCATCGTAAGTATTGAATTCGTCTTTTTTCAAAACGATTTCATGACCTCTTTCAAGTGCAATTCTTTCAATTACCTGGCCCATTTTTCCGTATCCTAAAAGCGCAATTTTCATTTGTTTGTTATTTATGATTAAAAAAATTAGAAAGTAAATAAATCTTGTTTTTTACTTTTTAAAAATGGTAATTAAGGGTTAGACTAACATTAGTCTTAAGTGTTACATCATTGGGGTAAATAATAGGTCTGACAGACAAGTTCTCACCTACATTAAATTGTAGTAAAGCGGCATCAACATTGGCATCAATAATATTTAATGCGTAAAAGGCTAATGTTACTAAAGCAGATAAATCACGATTTCTTTGATAAAATTTCTGGCCCGCAATCAGTCTGGCTTTGTCCAAATATGCGTAATTATCATCTGTGTATCCTTCTAATCGTCGTTTATAGGCATCTCTATATTGATGGTATTTTTTATTATTGTCAATATAAAAATAGAGACTGGTTCCAATGGCTCCATAAACAAGGGGGATTTTCCAGTATTTTTTGTTGTACGCTTGCCCCAATCCAGGCAAAACAGCCGAATAAAAGGCAGCTTTAGCGGGAGTCAAAGGATCTATGTTATTTGATTTCAAAGTGTCTTTAGCAACCAGCACCGCTTCTGTTTCCGTTTGTGCAAAAACAGTAGTGTTTCCTGCAATAAAAAGGAATAGAGCGATGAAAATGATTTTATACACTATTCGTTTATTAGTTTAATAATTCTGTTGAAGTCTTCTTCGGAATGGAATGGAATAGTGATTTTTCCTTTGCCGTTTCCAGCTACTTTTACATCTACTTTGGCACCAAAATAATTCGTAAAAGTACTTTTGTGTGAATCAGCAATTTCAAAAGAAGCCGCTTTAGGTTTACCTGCAGGTTTAGGTTTCAAACTTTCCTGATAATTTTTTACCAAAGTCTCAGTATCACGAACCGAGAGATTTTGACTTACGATTTTTTGATAAATATCCGTTTGAATATCTTGATTTTCAATATTAATTATCGCACGACCATGCCCCATACTGATGAATCCATCACGAATTCCAGTTTGGATTATTGGGTCTAATTTCAAAAGTCTTAAATAATTGGCAATCGTAGACCGTTTTTTACCCACACGTTCGCTCATTTGTTCTTGAGTCAATTGAATTTCATCGATTAAACGTTGGTACGAAAGTGCAATTTCTATTGGATCTAAATCATGACGCTGAATATTTTCCACCAATGCCATAACTAATGATTCGTTATCATTTGCGATACGAATGTAGGCGGGAACGGTAGTTAAACCAACTAAAGTAGATGCGCGAAGACGACGTTCCCCTGATATTAATTGGTATTTATTGAAGTCTAGTTTGCGTACAGTGATAGGCTGTATAACACCTAATTCCTTGATAGAAGTGGCTAATTCTCTCAATGATTCTTCATTGAAATTGCTTCTTGGCTGAAACGGATTTATTTCGATAGCATCTATTTCAAGCTCAATAATATTTCCTACAACTTTATCGGCATTTTTATCGGCAACGGATTTTATATCGTTTTCCGGATCTTTCAGTAATGCTGATAATCCTCTTCCTAAGGCTTGTTTTTTTATTGCTTTTGCCATAAAACTATTTACTGTTTTTCTTTATAACTTCTTGAGCCAGGTGCAGGTAGTTAGTAGCTCCCTTGCTGGTTGCGTCGTAGTTTATAATACTTTCGCCAAAACTAGGTGCTTCGCTCAATTTTACATTTCTTTGAATAATTGTATCAAAAACCATATCGTTGAAGTGTTTTTGAACCTCTTCTACCACTTGGTTAGATAAACGCAATCTAGAGTCAAACATCGTTAGTAGTAATCCTTCAATATCTAAATCGGCATTATGGATTTTTTGGATACTTTTTATCGTATTCAATAACTTCCCAAGACCTTCCAATGCAAAATATTCACATTGTATTGGGATGATTACGGAGTCAGCGGCAGTCAAAGCATTTAGCGTCAACAATCCAAGTGATGGAGCGCAATCTATAATGATAAAATCATAGTCATCTTTAACGCTTTCCAATGCTTTTTTTAGCATATATTCCCTATTTTCTTTATCGACCAATTCGATTTCGATGGCAACAAGATCAATATGGGATGGGATAACGTCTACATTTGGAGCGGAACATTTTATGATGGCCTCTTTCGGGGTATGACTGTGTTCTAAAATTTGGTAGGTTCCTATTTCAACGTTTTCTACATCAATACCTAAGCCAGAACTGGCATTTGCTTGAGGATCTGCATCTATTAGTAAAACTCTTTTTTCTAAAACACCTAATGAAGCAGCAAGATTTACAGACGTTGTAGTCTTTCCAACTCCACCTTTTTGATTAGCAATCGCAATGATTTTGCCCATTTATTTTTCTAAATTTTGAACCGTAAAAATACAATTATTTATGGTTTCTAAAAATCTATTTTGTTAACATTTGTTAAAGCTTGATTCCTTGCTATTTGGCCTATTCTCATTTTTTAAATTGAGGTCGTTTTTCGAAGCTGTTCCAACTGTTCGTCTCAATCTCGATACTTCAGGAATTGAGTGATAAGCTTTTTTCTATTGCCATAAAAGGAGATTCCTTTGGTCGTTCTTTTCTGTCAGGAAAAAATTAGCTTATGGCTCGGTGAAGCTTTCCTCTACAATTTGTGCTAGGAAAGTAGAGATTTGAGATGGAGAGGTGGTTAATTTTATTGCTTGTGGTTGCAATCGTATTTTAGTGTAGAACTTAATAATATGCTCTTTTTTAAAAATGCGATTGATCAATCATTTTTATGCATAAAAAAAGCCGAACAGAAATGTTCGGCTTTTGGTCGGGGTGGCAGGATTCGAACCTGCGGCCTCCTGCTCCCAAAGCAGGCGCGATAACCGAGCTACGCTACACCCCGTAACGCGAGTGCAAATATAAAACTAATTTTGAGACTAACAAGCGATATTGATAAATAGGAGAATATTATTTGGGAATAAGTAAAAATGATGTTTTTTTAGCCGTATTTTTTATTAAAAAACTACATTTGTAACTTCAAAAATGTAATAAAATCTTACCATGTCAGATACAATCGAAAAAATTAAATGTCTTATTATAGGTTCTGGACCAGCAGGTTATACTGCTGCGATTTATGCTGCCAGAGCAAATATGAATCCAGTTTTATATCAAGGAATGCAGCCAGGAGGTCAATTGACTACAACTAACGAAGTCGAAAATTGGCCTGGAAATCCTGAAGGAATAACTGGTCCGGAAATGATGGTGGGGTTACAGGCACAAGCACAACGTTTTGGAACGGATGTGCGTGATGGTTGGGCTACCAAAGTTGATTTTTCCGGGGATATTCATAAAGTATGGATCAATGGAACTAAAGAATTGCATTGCGAAACAGTAATTATTTCTACAGGAGCATCTGCTAAATATTTGGGGATTCCATCAGAGCAGCATTATTTGAAAATGGGCGGCGGAGTTTCGGCATGTGCAGTTTGTGATGGGTTTTTCTATAGAAACCAAGAAGTTGTAATAGTTGGGGCAGGGGATTCTGCTTGTGAGGAAGCACATTATTTGTCAAAACTTTGTAAAAAAGTAACGATGTTAGTGCGCAGCGAAAAATTCAGAGCTTCAAAAATTATGGAAGAACGTGTTCGTAAAACAGAGAATATTACCATATTAATGAATCACGATACCGTTGAAGTTTTAGGAGATGAACAAGTAGTTACAGGTGTAAAAGCATTAAATAAAACAACGGGTGAAACTTTCGATATAGAAGCAACTGGTTTCTTTGTCGCTATTGGACACAAACCTAATACAGATATTTTTAATGAGTTTATCACATTAGATGAAACGGGATATATAGTTAATACGCCTGGAACTTCAAAAACAAATGTTACCGGTGTTTTTGTTGCCGGTGATGCCGCAGATCATGTGTATCGTCAAGCGATAACTGCTGCTGGAACAGGTTGTATGGCTGCATTGGATGCGGAAAGATATTTAGCTTCTAAAGAATAATGGACTTAGAAATTTTTTCAATAGAAAAAAGCCCTGATTTGTAAAAAATCAGGGCTTTTTTTTTAGGAATTTTTTAGGAAATTAATTTAGTCTAATTTTGACCGTTTCTTTAGGACAGAGGAGAAGATTTCTTAATTTATTTTTTTGAATAGTTTTGCTTCGCCACTAAATTGACGCATTTCTATTTTTGGCGATCCCAAAAGCTGTATTTCCGACTTATCGGCTGCATCAATAATGACGTTTGTCTCTATAAATAGGCTGCAATTGGTATATCTTTCTGTAATTATTTCAGCATCTTTTGCAATTAGTTTATTCCCGGTTAAAGTTGAATTATTGTCTAATCGGATTATTGCTTTAGTGGCGTTACCTTCTAGGGTTGCATTGGATTTTTGATATAAATCAACTTTTAAATCAAAAGTGGTAAGTAAAGATTTTAATACTGCATTTTTGCTCAATTGTATCGTAGTTTTTTCCGATTTGAGATTGAGTTCTGTTTTTGATTTGTCATCTGCCTGCAAGATGAAGTTTTTAGAATTGACATTTAAAAAAAGCTTAGAATAGTCGAAGGTTTTAAAAGTGATTTCATCCAACTGAATTTGTTCTATTGCATTTATAGTTGCCTCATTTTTTGATGTTACCAGATTTAAATCGCTATTGTAGGTTACTCTTACAATTAATTTTTTATAATTTACCGCTTCTTTTGAAGTATAAATGCGAAGTGTGTTGTCTTTTAAATCAAAAGAAATAATATCATGAAGATTATCGTCGGCTTCAATTTTTATAGTGTTTTTTTCTCCTCGCTCTAGGTTCACTTCAATGTTATCTTCCACTTCCAACGCTTGGAAATTATTCACTTCCTTGTTTTCGATAGTTACTATTCTGGATCCTTTTATTTTGTCTTTCTTCTGTGCCAAAGTTAAAGTGGTAGACAGTATTAGTAGGAATATCGTTATATTGTTTTTCATTTTGAATTTTGATTAATGTTTTACAAATATAAAAAAATCATCCACTTTTGATGAATGATTTATTTTGTTTTTGATAAAAAGGAAACTCTTACGTTTTACTGATACTGGCTCCTGAACTTTCTTCTTTAGTAATCTTTTTTGGAATAATGTCATAATTAATGTCAGAACCGCTAGAGGCTTTCGCATTCAAACTTACCAAGGGATGAACCGATATTGAACTTCCGCTCGACGAGTTGGCTGTTATATCATTTGCCAATAACCCTTTTGCATCTATTTCGCTTCCACTTGAAGATGTTGTTTCCAGTTTTAACGCTTTTCCACTAATTGTAATTGTGCTGCCGCTACTTGTTTCGCAAATAACAGAGTCGGTTTCTAAATTTACATTTATAGAGCCTGCACTCGAGGCTTCCAAGCTAATGTTTTCTCCTTTAAGTGTGCTTGTACTTTTAATTGTTGAACTACTGGAGGCTTCTAGTTTATCAATAAGTGGCATTTTTACAATTACTTTTTTTGATTTAATGTTAATAAAAGAATTGTAATCACAGGAGATTATGAGTACACCATTTTCTACTTTAGTGATGATTTCTTTTTGCAAATTGTCATCGGCTTCAACAGTGATTTCCGTTTTGTCAGATTGTTCAATGACAAGATCTATGGCATTGCTGACTTCTACACTTTTGAAATCTCCCATTACAATTCTCTTTTCAGTTGTAACGTGACCATTTCCTCTTATTGATTTCATGTTTGCTGAAAAGTTGCAGGAGGCAAATAGTAAGGCAATTAGAGTTACAATAATAAATTTGGTGATTATTGTGATGATTTTTATCATGGCTATTTGGTTTTAATGATAATACCGTCTTTGTTTATTTTTAATTCTTTAAAATCTTTTTTCGAATTGCTGATGGTATCTCCTTTTACAGTAACACCATCTTCATTAATTATAACTGATGTTTGCGTGCTATCATTTTCTGTATCGACATCATCAAATTCATTTTCATCGGCAGGACAATTCAAACATTTTACTTTTGAACCTAGTACTTTGTATACATAGTTATCAGAACTATAATGTAAGTTGAAGAATGAATCATCAGATCTGTCATAATCCTGAACAGAAGAGTCAGGTTTTAATAAAGTTCCTTCAGGTAAATATAAGAAGATTTCCACTTCCTGATCACGAAATTTATTGCTTACTTCAGTCAGTAAATAATTATCTAAAATTAAATGATTTCCTTCAATTTTAATTGCATATTTTATTTTTTCGGCTCTTAATTTAGCGGCTTGGAATGATTTTCCTCTTGCCATTTTTTCAATCTGAATGAATGGTAATTTCTCATCAGTGCGTAAAATTTGCAATCTTACATTGTTTGAATAAATTAATTCAGTGTTTGAGGAGTCTTGTACAAACTTGAAGGTTTCCCTGTCATTAATGTCCTTAGTGTAATAATCGTTGTATCGGAATTTCACTAATAAGGTATCATTTGGCATCAAATTAATAGTTTCTTTTTTTACTGTTTTTCCTTCAAATGCCACTTCAGACGCTTGTTTGATTCCAATTGAAATTAGAATGGCGATGGCAATTAACCAAAGTGCTAATAATGTGTATTTTGCAATGTTTCCTATAGACCTGATAGTTGGGGATAATAATTTAAAACCTAAAAGAGTCAAGAAAAAGAATGGAATTCCAACAGCAAAGAACATCAATAGTCCAAAAGACCAGATCGGATAATCAGTAAAATTCCCCGCTTCAATGAAACTTCTCCATGGCACATCAATAAAGTTAGAAGAACCTAAAGTAAAAACAGCTATCAGTAATGAAAATAAAGTTGCAATTCCGGCAATAATCAAAATTACTCCAAGGAATTTTGCAAAAATTTTGAAAACGTTCATTATAAAATCACCTAAAGAACTTCCTATTTTATTGGCGCTCGTTTTAATTTGATTGCCATATTTGTCGTAATCTGCATTTTTTATTTTATCAGAAACATTTTCAAA
Organism: Flavobacterium fructosi; assembly: GCF_042787335.1. Lineage (NCBI taxonomy): Bacteria > Pseudomonadati > Bacteroidota > Flavobacteriia > Flavobacteriales > Flavobacteriaceae > Flavobacterium > Flavobacterium fructosi. Next base: position 517,546 of record NZ_JBHZQA010000001.1, read on the forward strand.
CTCTTCTCTTACTTTTTTTTCGATGTTTGAAATGGTAACCGGCTCGCCTCTCATTTCTAGTTTTTCAGCAGTTGTCGTTGCTTCTGGCATTACAATCCACAGAATGATATAAGCTAAAACACCGGATCCAAATACAAAAACCATCAACAAAAGAAAAATTCGAAGCCAAACTTTGTCTATTCCAAAATAATGTCCCAATCCTGCAAGAACACCACCAATCATTCCGTTTTCAGTGTCTCGGTAAAGCTTTTTGATTCTTTTAGAGTCAGCATTATAGGTTTGTGAAGTGTGGCTGTCTTCTTCGATTATATAATCTTCAGGTTGGCCCATCACAGCAATAACTTCATCTACGTCTTTCAAACTAATAACATGTTTATCGCTTTTTTGTTTTTCGGTCAATAATTCCGAAACACGCATTTCAATATCCTTGATGATTTCTTCTTGTCCTGATGATTTAGAAAGAGAACGTTTTATAGCGTCAAAATAACGCGTCATTTTTTGGTATGCATCTTCATCAATATGAAAGAACATTCCGCCTAAGTTAATATTTACAGTCTTGTTCATGGCTATTATTTTTGGTTTGTGATTAGGTTTACAGCATCAGACAATTCAGTCCAAGTGCCATTAAGTTCGTTTAAAAATGTTTGTCCTATTTCGGTTAGACCATAGTATTTTCTAGGTGGCCCCGAGGTTGATTCTTCCCAACGGTAGTTTAGTAATCCGTCATTTTTTAATCGGGTAAGCAGCGGATAAATCGTTCCCTCCACGACTAATAATTTTGCGTTTTTCAAAGTGTCTAATATTTCCGACGTGTATGCATCTTTTTCTTTTAATACGGATAGGATGCAAAACTCGAGAACACCTTTACGCATCTGGGCTTTTGTGTTTTCAATGTTCATAATTCGTTTTTTTTGATTTTTTGTTAATTAAACTATTCATTTTTTGATTGATAATTGATGATTTTTTTTGCTTCTGTTTATTTTATAAAAGGGATGGTTAAAGGATATTGGTATTTTTCTCCATTTGATGTTTTGATTGCAGCATAAATAATTAAGAAAAATTCCGCGACTTTCAAGAGAACAAAAATAAGAACGGCAACCAGACCAACTGTAATTATTTCGATGTTATTTTCGAAATTGAAATCTGTAAAAACAAAATCGTGATGATTCATCATTGAATTAAAAGATATATTATTAAATACAGTGAAGATAAAAATTGGAACTGCAATCATAATTAAAGTCAAAGAATATAACAATAAACTCAGTTGAAAATTAAGTACTTGTTTACCATGAAAGTCTACAAACTCAGATTTATCTTTTTTTGATGACCAAATCAATATTGGAAAAATGTAATTTCCAAAAGGAAAAAAATATTGAGTTAATGTACTTAAATGTGTAAATGTTGCTGTGTTTTTGTCGCTGGTTGTTTCCATTTTTTTGTTTTTTGATTGATGATTGAAAATCCAAGGTTCTTGAATATTTAGGTTGCCTAGTAATTTCTTATGCAAATATATATCTAAAAGAAAGTATCTTGTATCGCATAGTACCAAATATTAACAAAATATTAACAAATATTTTTTATATGTACGCATAGTATTTTTTTGTACATTAGCAAAAAAACCACTGAAAATGAGACTTACAGCTTCTAAACTCAATAAATTTTTATTATTCAAACTACCGGCGGCATTTATATGCGGAGTACGGGTGAAGGAAATAGACGAAAATAAATGCGTAGTGTCAGTTAAACATCGATGGATTAACCAAAATCCGTTTAATTCGATGTATTTTGCGGTACAAGCCATGGCCGCAGAGTTGTCAACGGGTGCTTTAGTGATGTTTCAAATTCAAAAAAGCGGAAGAAAAATCTCTATGTTAGTGGCTAATAATAAAGGAAATTTTACTAAGAAAGCAACGGGAAGGATTACTTTTACTTGTAATGATGGACATTTAATCGAAGAAGCAATACGAAATACAATTGCAACGAGCGAGGGGCAAACCTTCTGGATGCGATCTATTGGGATTGATGAAAAAGGAATCCAAGTATCCGAAATGGATTTTGAATGGAGCGTAAGAGTTAAATAAAACGGAGGTTATAATTGTACGATTAGAATCTCAATCTAAATAAAAATGCCTCTAAATTTAGAGGCATTTTTATTAAAACAATAGTTATGCTTTTTTAGCACAGCATTTTTTTCCTTCGACTTTAGCCATAGTGGCATCACATTTTTTACCTTGTGCTTGAGCCATTTTTGCATCACACTTTTTGCCGTCGGCTTTGCATTTTGCTTGACATTTTTCTACTTCTGCTGCAGTCATAGCTTTTATATTAGAATCTGCTTTAGCGCAGCATGATTCTTTTTTAGCTTTTTCTTTTACGTCCGGCTTAACTTCTTGTGCGCCAACATTAATTGTAAATAAAGCTATAGCTAAAAGAATACCTGTTTTTTTCATTTTATTAAAATTAAAATTATTTTATCTCTTTTTATTTGAAAAATAAATTTCAAATTGTTCACCAAATATACTAACAATAATTAATATCAATTTTAAAATTATGGTTAATATTTACTTAAACCATTATCCTTTAATTATCAGGAAAAGATTGTTTACCGAATGACTATTTTTTTACTAAAAATTCCTTTTGTGGTCTTAACTTTTACAATATAGACTCCTGCAGGTACATTTTTAATTGGAATCTGAATGTTATTTTGTTTTTGTTCTTCTACATCCCAATTGGCAATAGATTGACCCAATAAATTGAAAAGGAATACTTTGTTTACTGTTCCGTTGGTAAAGTTGTTCTTTATATTTAGGGATTTAGTATTATTTGTGAAATAAATGAAAATGTTTTCAGGTAAAGTAAAATCGTTTACTTTAAGTGTTTTATCAGTAAATCGTAAGGAGAATCGGTTGGTGTATTCCCCAACAGCAAGTGAAATTTTAAAAGCATTTTCCATAAGTTCATGGTATATATCCGTTAGATTGTCATGCAAATAAATTTTAGTTGTGTTCGGCATATTTTCTAAAGCATCAATTTTTATAGTGCTTAAACCTTCATTTGCAATTGTAATACCTAGAGGAAGTATTTGGTTATCATCAAAATTTGGAACTCCTTGAATCACAAATTGGCTATTGCTAATTTCCCAAAACATGTCATTTTCACTGGTATCAAACATTAGTCCGTCATATCCGATGTCAAATTGATTCGTCGTATTAGCATCTGCACCAACCAACAGTTGTCGATGTGCACCTAAAGGAGAGTCAAAACCAAGTCTTATTTTTGATATTGTATCTATTTCAGCTGTATTTGATTTAGTGGTTGCATTTGTTTTCATAAAGAGAGAATTTCCTGGGGTTTCGCTCACGAAAGCCCTTTGGCTATTTTTGAAAATTACGCTACATCCAGTAGGACATATTAGGGATGTTATGCCTCCTGCTAAACCGTCATCGACAAAAGCATCGACAAAAAATCCTTGCCCAACGGGTATATAGCGCTCCGGTATTTTTGATCCTGTCCCACCTGCGGTTAGAGGACTGTCTGCAACAGCTGCTGTACCTCCTATTAAAGTGTACGTTGCATAACCACCTTGATATTCCGCCAAATAATGATTGTTTGAGAGACCAAAATGATCCCAAAAATAAAGGGCGCCGTTAAATACATTTTCCGTGTTTCTTCCAACTTTACCGTTTATTGTTTCTTTAATATTATCTTTTATAAATTCATCGGCGTCAAGAGCAGATGGATAAGGATTTCCTATTAAATAAGTTTGATCTTTAGTTAAATTTAAAGAGATATTTCCAGAATTAGGTTTTCCTACAAAAACATAATTTTGTGTTGCACTAAGTGGTGCGATTCCACCAGTTCCTTTCATGGTGAATCCTTCACCCACTTTTATCGACCCTGTGCTTCCTATATATTTCCATTGGTAGTAATTTAGCAAAGGGTCTGATAATGCTGGCGAATTAAAGGTCCATAACCATCGGTTACTAATTGTTATTGGACTTGATGGTGCATCGGCACTAAATGCTCCATCAATGAATGAAATAGTGGTTGTCGGGCTGGGAGTACTTGGATTAAAATTAGATATATCAGTGTACGTATTTGTCATAGAAGTTCCGTCTCGCAACACGCTTCCAATGGAGTAATCTAAACCATTGGAACTTACAGGTGATGACCAATAATTGTAATTGAAACTGTTTTTTTGACCTTGTTGGTCTCTTAATAGTTTACCTGTTCCAGTTGATGGATTGGCAGCGGTACCGGCTTGAACTAATTGAGCTTCGCCGGTTAAACGTAAATCACCTGTTGTTAAAGTTAAATTGTTTAACACGGTTAATTTAAAACCGTCAACTACACTTATTCCTTTGGCTGTGCCTGAATTATTTGTAGTTAAATTATAAAAAGTCTCATTAGTTTTAATTCCTGCATTTATAGTCTGGATTTGATTCGCTGTTGCTCCATTAAAGGTAACCGTTCCAGTTCCAGGAATAAAAGCACCACTGTTTCTCCAATTACCGCTAATTTGTAATTCAGAATTATTGGTGGAAACCATAGTAACTGAACCAGCTGTTGTTATTATCATATCCTTAGCACTTGCTATCCCACCGTAGAGAATTGCAAATGCGGAAGTTTTATCAATAACAGGTAATCTATTCCCGTTGGCAACAATTGGAAGAATGTTTGCGTCTACGATAAATGAAGGCAATCCTTGTTCCCAGTTTTTACAATCAAACCAATCTGTGCTTACCAGTCCTGTCCACCACCCAGGTCTTCCTAATAGAACAGTAACTTTAGCGGAGCCCGTAATTCCTCCTGGAAAAGAAGTGCAATTTTTGTCATTTAAGGCTGTAATCGTGTAGGTGACATCGGTTTTAATATTAGGAACGCTAAATAGAAATGGATTTGTGTTGATGTTATTTACAGTTGTCGAAGTTACACCATTTGTATAGGTAACTGTCCATGGCGCCACACCAGTTAATGCTACGCTAAATGTACCAGTTCCATCATAGCAAATAGTTTGGTCTGGACCTATATTTGCCGTTGGTCTTTTATTTACTGTTACGGTAACGTAAGTTGTTCCTTCGGTTCCATAACTGGTGCAGCCATTAAGGAATGAGGTTACCTCATAAGTTGTTGTTACAGGTGGAGTAACGGTAACACGAGTAGTATTAGTGACACTTATTATTGCATTATTGTTTAGATTCTTCCATTGTGAAGTTAACAGCGGATCCGGTGCTTGAGGAATTTTAACGTTGTCGATAGCCCATGTGCTACCTACATTAGGAACTTTAGTACCCGCAGCATTTACAGTTCCATAAAAGAAAAATCCTATTTTAATGTTCGAATAGCCTAAATATGCGTTCAAATTAAGAGATATGGAGTTAGCAGGATTTGAATTCTTAAACGGATTTTTAATACTTGTATTCCCATTAAAAGTGGCCAAGGTCACGGGATATGTTAATCCACCATCCAGAGAAAATTTCACCTCAGCATAATCATTCACAGCATCTAATTTATAAGCATGATCGAATGTTAAATTTGCTGAGGTTAATCCTATAAGATCAAATACTGGTGTCTGCATTACAGAAGTTCTATTTCCCCTTGTAATAGCAAATTTCCCATCGCCAGAATCATATTCGTCCCCCGCATTTCCATTTGTTTCACTAAATTCATTGTTAATACCGTTATCACCGCTGGCAGGAAAAATTTTATCATCGACTAGCCAACCTGTTGGGTTAGCTTGATTGAATAGACCGCCTGACGCTAGATTTTGACTGCTTGAGAAACCACTATCAGAGGATAATTGTGTGGATTCCCCTTCACATATTGTAGAAGGAATTGCGCTTACTGGTGATGGTTTAATATTTGGAATAATAAATAATGTAGAAATCCCAGAGTTTACAATTGTACAAGAGCTATTTTGAATTACTGCCCTAAAGATAGTGGCCGCAGTTATTCCGGTATAATTATAGGTTAAACTTCCTGCTTTTCCTCTTGGAATCCAAGTGCCTCCTGCATTAGTAGAGGTTTCCCATCCCACGATAGTACCTACATTCCCATTTAACCTAATGACTCCACCCGAAGAATGGCAATCAGTTAGTTTAGTGGTTCCATTATCCACATTACTAGGGTTAGTGGTTGACGAGATAGTGGTTGTACCACCTACAGTAGGCGCATTGACAGTTACGTCAACGGTAAAAACTGCTCCTGAGCAATTATTCGCAGTGGGGGTAACAGTATATCGTATAACACCATCTGTTGTACCACTGTTGCTTAAAGTTTCGGCAATTGTGTTTGTCGTACCAGTGTTAAACCCTGAAATGGTTCCGCCAGATGGCATAGAAATAATAGCTGAGGTCCATATAAATGTTGTGCCGCTAATAGTTGAGTTTAGTGGTACATTTGTTTTCACACCACTACAAACAGTTTGTGCAATGGCAGAACCATTTGGTTTAGGGTTGACGGTAACATCAACTGTAAAAGGTGATCCAGGACAGGAGTTCGCCGTAGGAGTAACCGTATAACGAATACTTCCTGATGTTGTCCCGGTATTAGTTAAAGTCTGTGGAATTGAAGCTCCTGAACCGCTGCCAAACCCGCTAATTGATCCACCAGTTGGGGTAGTTTGACTTGCAGCGGTCCAAGCAAATGTAGTACCACCAGTACTTGGGTTTAATACCACGTTACTAACTGAACCACTACAAATTATTTGAGAAACGGCAGAGCCCACAGGATTGGGATTGACAGTTATTTGTCCTGTCAATGAACTATTAATACAACTACTGGCCGTTGATATGGTATAATTAAATGTTCCAGCTACCGCGGAAGAACCGCTAATTGTGTAAACGCCAGCAGCAGAATCATATGACCCTATAAAATTAGCCGGTCCTGGATTCCAAGCAATGCTAGGATTAGTTCCTCCATTACTTATGGTATATTTGATTGGAGTAATTGCAGAATTTATACATTTTGTTTGATTATCTGATCCGGTACCTAGGTTCAGGCTAATAGTTGAATCTGGATTAACTGTAATGAATCCACTTACAGAAGCGTTACTACAAAGTCCTAGTGTTGTTGCCGTATAACTAAAAGTTCCAATTGCAGATGGAGTACCACTTATTGTATACACTCTAGTTCCAGAATCGTATGAACCGATAACACCAGCTGGAAGTGCACCAGCTGTAATGGAAGCATTAGTTCCACCTCCTCCAATAGCGTAACTAATATTAAGTACAGTATTAACGCAATTTGTTGGATTGTCTGACCCTGAAACCGATGATAATACAATAGTTGAATTAGGATTAACGGTAACATCAACGGTGAAGGCTTCTCCCGAACAAGAATTTGAAGTAGGAGTAATGGTATATCGAATAATTCCGGCCGTTGTCCCCGTATTGTTTAAAGTTTGAACAATTGTATTTTGGGTACCATTGCTAAATCCAGTAATTGTCCCTGCAGTAGGAGAAGTTTGAATGGCAGCTGTCCAACTATACGTTGTGCCAGTTACAGTCGAGTTTAATACTACGTTTGTTGTTGAACCACTGCAAATCGTTTGAGCTATGGTAGAACCCACAGGCGCGGGATTAACTGTTACGTCAACTGTAAAAGTTATTCCTATACAAGAGTTTGCAGTAGGAGTAATTGTATAGCGGATAGTTCCTGCAGATGTGCCTGTATTGGTTAAAGATTGGGCAATTATATTTCCCGAACTGTCGCTAAATCCAGAAATTGTTCCACCCGTTGGATTAGTTTGAATTGCAGCAATCCAACTAAATGTTGTGCCGCTAACGGTTGAGTTTAACGCCACATTTATTGAAGATCCGCTACAGATAGTTTGAGTAGTGGCAGATCCTATTGGTTTTGGATTAATTGTTAATATTGCTGCTGCTGACTGTATAGAGGTGCAAGTATAACCCGAAGGCCCTGAAACAACCACATCATAATTACCTGCATTTGCCAAAACTGTTGTTGCGATTGTGTAAGTTGCACTTGTTGCACTTAAAATGTTGACGCTATTTTTTCTCCACTGATAAGTAATAGGATCGCCACCTGCATTGGCGGTAACGGAGAAGCTAATATTGGGAGCACCTTCACAAACAGTTTGTGCAACAGGTTGGGATGTAATCAAAATAGATTGGTCTACATTCAATGTCACTTCATTTGATTTTAATGATGAACAAGGGCTTGCGCCACTTACGACTACATAATAAACGCCATCATCTGCCAAAAACGCCTGACTGAAATTTAAAATGCTAGTTTGAGCTCCCGTAATAAATGCAGTATTGGTAACCGCAGTGCCAGGGAAGGTTCCTTTGTACCATTGGTATGTAAGACCATCTCCGCTAGCCACGATTCCAAATTTTGCAGGGTTACTAGCGCATATACCTACATTAGATGGTTGTGTTCCTATGGTAACTTTACGATTAATAAGCAGTATTGAGTTGTTTGAACTCGCTGATACACATGGGCTTGTTCCAGTGATTACAACATTGTAATTATTGGCAGCATCAGTTGTTGCTAAATTTAAGATTGTTAAAACAGAACTAGTAGCACCGCTAATAGTACCACTATTAACAAGAGTTGTAGTTCCTTTTCTCCATTGGTATGTTAAACCAGTACCGGTTGCCGTTACACCGAAGGTTACATTATCTCCTGAACATAAGGTTTGGGTAGCTACTGGTTGTGAGTTGATTACAACAGCATCATTCACTGTAATTGTTATGCTTCCTGAAGCAGCAACATTTGCTGTGCATGGAGCGCTTGTTATACTTTCTGCACGTAAGTAATAAGTTGTTGTTGCGCTAGGGATAACAGATAAACTTGCATTTGCAGCGGCACTTGTTCCAACCAAGGCAGTAAAGCCAGCATCTAAATACCATTTCCAAGTGGCTCCAGTTCCGAGACTACCACCAGTTTGAGTTAAGGTCGCAGTATTGCCATTACAAATTGTATTAGGCAAACCATTTATAGAAGTTGGAGCAACAGAGGATTGGCTTAAGGTTACTAGTATACTTCCAGCCGCTGCAATATTGGCAGTGCATGGTACACCAGTTGAATTTTCTGCACGCAAATAATAAGTTGTTGTTGCTGCAGGGGTTAAAGTTAAGCTAGCATTGGCCGCAGCACTTGTTCCCACTAAGGTTATGAAGCTTGCATCTGAATACCATTTCCAGCTGGCTCCTGTTCCAAGGCTGCCGCCAGTCTGGGTCAATGTTATACTTGAACCAGTACAAATAGGTGAAGCCGATGTGTTTATACTGGTTGGTGCAACGGATGGTTGATTTACGGTGATTGTTAAATTTCCTGGAGCTGCAACATTAGCTGCACAAGGCGCACCAGTTGAACTTTCGGCACGCAAATAATAAGTTGTAGTTGCAGTTGGACTAACTGACAAACTTGCATTTGCGGACAAACTTGTTCCCACTGGAATAGTGAAACCTGCATCAGAATACCACTTCCAGCTGGCTCCTGTTCCAAGAGTTCCGCCAGTTTGTGTTAAAGTAGTGCTACTGCCATTACAAATTGTATTTGGTAAACCAATTAAAGAAGTTGGAGCAACAGAGGATTGATTTACGATTATAGTTACACTTCCAGTTGCTGAAACATTGGCTGCACAAGGCGCACCAGTTGAACTTTCGGCACGCAAATAATAAGTTGTAGTTGTGGTAGGGTTTAAAGTTAAGCTTGCATTTGCAGCAGCACTATTTCCAACTGAAGTAGTAAATCCTGCATCGGAATACCATTTCCAGCTGGCTCCTGTTCCAAGGCTACCGCCAGTCTGGGTCAATGTTATACTTGAACCATTACAAATAGGCGAAGCCGATATGTTTACACTGGTTGGTGCAACGGATGGTTGATTTATGGTGATTGTTACATTTCCTGGAGCTGCAACATTAGCTATACAAGGCGCACCAGTTGAACTTTCGGCACGCAAATAATAAGTTGTAGTTGCAGTTGGACTAACTGACAAACTTGCATTTGCTGACAAACTTGTTCCCACTGGAATAATGAAACCTGCATCAGAATACCACTTCCAGTTGGCTCCAGTTCCAAGAGTTCCACCAGTTTGTGTTAAAGTAGTGCTACTTCCATTACAAATTGTATTTGGTGAACCAGTTAAAGAATTTGGAGCAACAGAGGAAAGATTTACGGTTACAATTACACTTCCAGCAGCTGAAACATTGGCTGTACAAGGTGCTCCAGTTGAACTTTCGGCACGCAAATAATAAGTTGTAGTTGTGGTAGGGTTTAAAGTTAAGCTTGCATTTGTAGCAGCACTATTTCCAACTGAAGTAGTAAATCCTGCATCTGAATACCATTTCCAGCTGGCTCCTGTTCCAAGGCTACCGCCAGTCTGGGTCAATGTTATACTTGAACCATTACAAATAGGCGAAGTCGATGTGTTTACACTGGTTGGTGCAACAGATGGTTGATTTACGGTAACCGTTACATTTCCTGCAGCTGCAACATTGGCTGTACAAGGCGCACCAGTTGAACTTTCGGCACGCAAATAATAAGTTGTAGTTGCTGTTGGACTTAAAGTTAAACTTGCATTTGCAGCAGCACTTGTTCCAACTGTAGTAGAGAAAGTTGCGTCAGAATACCATTTCCAGCTAGCCCCTGTTCCAAGAGTCCCACCAGTTTGAGTCAATGTTATACTTGAGCCATTACAGATAGTTGAAGCCGATGCATTTACACTTGTAGGAGCAACCGAGGATTGATTTACGGTAACCGTAACATTTCCGGCAGCTGCAACATTGGCTGTACAAGGAGCACCAGTTGAACTTTCAGCACGCAGATAATAAGTTGTCGTTGCAGCAGGATTTAAAGTCAAGCTTGCATTTGCAGAAACACTTGTCCCAATCAAAACAGAAAAACCTGCATCCGAATACCATTTCCAGTTGGCTCCTGTTCCAAGACTACCCCCGGTTTGGGTCAATGTTATGCTTGAACCATTGCATATAGGTGATGCCGATGTGCTTACACTTATTGGCGCAATCGATGGTTGATTTACGGTAATAATAAGTTGTGCCGTTCCAGCCACGGCTGGTGTGCAATTACCTGATGGTAAGTTTGTAGTTACAGTTAATGTTACATTACCATTTGAAATAGAAGGTGTGTAAGTTGCGGTTACATTTGTACTTGTGTTTATAATGTTAGAAAAACTTCCACTTGGTGCAGTCCATGTTGCTGTCGTAGCATTTCCTGTTAAAGTAGCTACCACTACTGTTGAGCCTCCTACACAAACAGATTGATTGGATCCTACTGTGACTCCTGCAAATTTGTTGACACTAACAATGAAAGTTTGTGAAACGGTACTTGACCCACAAGGGTTGGAGGCAATGACGGTAATAGGTTGATTGTTTGCAATCGCAGCGGCAGCAGTTACATCTACAGTAACCTGATTTCCTGTTTGTGATACTATTGAAAACCCCGTAGGGAATGACCAAGTGTAACTTGTTGCAATTCCACTGGAAAGACTCCCAGCAGTATATGTTTGAGATGAAACGGGACAAACAGAATTGTTTCCAGTAATTCTACCTGGACTTCCGCCGGAAAAAGCAGGAATGCCTGTATATACAACCATTGTAACAGCATTGCTTGTTGCCGTTGTTGGGGTAGGACATATTGCGTTAGAAGTTATTACCACTGTTACTATTTGTCCATTTGTAAGACCAGAAGTAGTATAAGTTGGATTATTTGTTCCTACACTTCCACCATTTACTTTCCATTGATAAGTAGGTGTTACACCACCATTTGCTGGCGTTGCCGTAAACGTTACACTTGTTCCTAAACAAATTGTAGTAGCGCTTGCAGCAATGCTTACTGAAGGTGTAACTAACGGATTCACCGTCATAGTAATACTATTACTCGTCGCGGGATTTCCTGTTGCACATGGTGTAGCATTGGATGTTAATACGACAGTAACTACTTGTCCAGTTGTAAGAGTTGTTGTGGTAAATGTATTGCTGTTCGTTCCTGCAATTACCCCACTTACCTTCCATTGATACATTGGAGTGGCTCCACCATTGGTTGGAGTGGCTGTAAAAGTTACCGATGTTCCGGCACAGATTGTTGTCGCTGTTGCTGCAATACTCACGCTAACGGATAAGTTTGGATTAACAGTCATTGTTATTCCTGTGCTAGTAGCCGGGTTACTGGTCGGACAGGTTGCGTTGGAGGTTAAAACAACGATGACAATTTCCCCATTTGTGAGTGTTGTTGTGGTAAATGTGTTGCTGTTGATTCCCGCATTTACGCCATTAACCTTCCATTGATAAGAAGGAGTTGTTCCTCCATTTGTTGGCGTTGCAGTAAAAGTCACACTTGTTCCAGGACAGATTGTTGTGGCAGATGCCGCTGCACTCACGCTAACGGGTAAGTTCGGATTTACGGTAATTGTAATGCCGGTACTTGTGGCTGGATTTCCAGTTGCACAAGGAGTAACACTTGAAGTTAATATCACGGTTACAACTTGGCCATTTGTAAGACCGGAAGTTGTAAATATATTGGTGCCTGTTCCTGCATTTGCCCCATTTACTTGCCATTGATAAGAAGGAGTTGTTCCTGCATTTGTTGGAGTTGCCGTAAAAGTTACACTTGTTCCAGGACAGATTGTTGTGGCAGATGCCGCTGCACTCACGCTAACGGGTAAGTTCGGATTGACGGTCATTGTAATTCCGGTGCTTGTGGCTGGATTTCCATTTGCACAAGCAGTGGCACTTGAAGTCAATATAACGGTTACAACTTGGCCATTTGTAAGACTTGAAGTTGTAAATAGATTGCTATTTGTTCCTGTATTTACCCCATTTACTTGCCATTGATAAGCAGGTGTTGTGCCGCCATTTGTTGGAGTGGCGGTTAAGGTTACTGATGTTCCTGCACATATTGTGGTCGCTGTTGCACCAATACTCACACTTACAGATAAATTTGGATTGACAGTTGTAACAATAGCATTACTAGTAGCAGGACTTCCAGTAGCACAGACTGCATTTGAAGTAATAACTACCGAGACGGATTGTCCTGTTGTAAGACCTGATGTGGTATAGGTTGCACTATTTGATCCAACAGGAGTTGCTCCTGCATACCATTGGTAATTTGGAGTGGTTCCACCGTTGGTTGGAGTTGCTGTAAAAGTAACGATTGTTCCTGCACAAATTGTATTGTCGGCATCTGTTGAAACAATACTTACACTTGTAGGTAATTTTGGATTAACAGTGATTATTCCAGCCGCTGAGGTTTGAGAACAAGTGCCAGTTGTTGTTACCATATAATTATAAGTTCCTGCCACTGTAGGTGTTCCGCTTATTGTAAATACGCCCCCACTAAAATTACCAGTTATTCCTGCTGGTAAACCAGTTACTCCTGCTCCGGTTCCTCCACCACTTACTCCAAATGTGATATTGCTTATTGCAGCATTAATACATCTTGTTTGGTTATTGCTACCTGCTCCAGACGTTAAGTTGATTGTTGAATTTGGATTTACTGTTATTGTACCGGTACTTGTACTTTGAGCACAAGTCCCAGTTGTAGTAATGATATAAGGAAATGAACCACTCACAGTAGGAGTGCCACTTATTGTAAACACTCCTCCACTGAAATTACCGGATAATCCACCAGGTAAACCTATTATACTTGCGCCTGTCGCACCACCGCTTATACCAAATGTAATATTTGATATTAATGTGTTTGCACACAATGTTTGATTATTAGTACCTGCTCCAGAAGTTAAATTTATTACTGCGTCAGGGTTAACCGTAACCATAATGGAATTGCTACTAACCATTGCAGGTGTAGCACAAGTAGCTGATGAAATTATATCTAATATAAGTACATCATTATCTGATAGGGTTGAAGAAGTAAATGTGTTGATATTTGTTCCAACCGCAGTCCCATTTAGACGCCATTGATAAGTTGGATCGAGACCCCCATTCGTTAATACATCAACACTAAATGTAACAGATGTTCCGGTACAAAATACTGTTTTAGTAGCTACAATGGTAACAGATGGTGTCAGCAAGGGGTTCACCGTCATCGTTAAAACATTACTGGTTACAGTAGCAGGAACTGGACAAGTTGCATTAGAAGTCATTTCAACTTTTACCTGGTTGCCATTACCAAGAGTACTGGTTGTGAAGGTTGGGCTATTTGTACCAACAGCAATTCCAGCAACATGCCACTGATATGTTGGAGTGCTACCTCCATTTACAGAAGTTGCAGTAAATGTTACCGAAGTTCCGGCGCATATAGGACTAACCGGACTGGCAACAATTGATACGGATGGGACTAAAATATTATTTACCGTAAAAGTAGCGGCACTACTAGCGGTTCCCAAAGGTGTTGTTATCGAAATAGTTCCATTTGTTGCGCCCACAGGCAATGTTGCCGTTATCTGAGTATCACTGTTAACACTATAAGCGGCTATTACTCCATTAAATTTCACAGCGGTTGTTCCTGTAAAACCAGTACCAGTTATAATCACAGATGCACCAGAATTGCTACAAGCACTGGAGGGACTAAAACTTGAGATTGTTTGAGCGAAACAATTATTAACACTCAGAAAAGCAATCAAAACAATTGTAAACAGACGATATGTTTTCGATATTTTTAATGCTGAAGATAAATTTATATGGAAATTAGAGTATTTTTTTTTCATAATATTACCACTTTAGAATCAAACAATTAATACTTTTATAAAATTTAGATAGTTGGAACTTGGTTAATTTTATAAGTAAAATAATATTTATTATACGTGCAATATTTCCACTAAAAAAAGGGGAAGGGGCTCTTAAAGTTTAAATTTTTAATAGCTGCTTTTCTTAAAATGAAATATGGGTTAGGACTTATTTATCTTAAAATTAGGTGTTTAAAATTTGTTTTTGTGTTTTAAGAACATATTTTCGATTAAAGTATTTTTTCTCTCGATGAAATGCTTTTTTTTATAAAGATTATTTTATTTCTCGCACATTTTCTTTTGATTTAAATAAGGACAAAAAAAAACTGTCTTGAAAGACAGTTTTTTTATAAAAGCGGATTTAAAAAATTAACGGATAATTATTTTCTTGTTAATAGCTCCATTTGTAGTTTGAATTCTTGCAATATATACACCCGAACTCAAATTTTTAACAGGCAGTTGGATTTGTTGTTGTGATTGGTCCTCAATTTCCCATGTTGTTATTGATTGGCCATTCAGATTATAAAGAGTTACTTTTTGAAGACTTGCTGCGGATGATGTATTAGTAATCTCAAGAACATTTTCTTTCTGAATGTGTATTATTTTTATATCATCTGATTTTTTATTTTTTTTGTCTTTTTCTTCCTTTGTTTCTTCTTTTTCTTTTTTAGTTCTTTGTTTAAAGCACAATGAAAAACGATCATTGTTTTCGCCACTTGGAATCAAAACTTCATATTGTTTTTTTCGGATGTCGTTATAGCTGTCATTTTCCGAATCATAAATGAATATTTTTTCATTTTTGTCGAAATTTTCAAGTCCATCAATCATGAATTTTACTTTTCCATCGGTATCCGCTTTTACTCCAATAGGGAAGGAATCGTTTCTGTCAAAGTATCCAACTCCTTGAATTACTAATTGATCCTCATCATTCAAAAAATACATGTCATTAGGAAAGTCATCAAAATTAAAACCATCATAACCATTATCGATATCTGAAGTTGCTTTTTCATCCATGAATCCTAACAATACTTGACGGTGATAATTGTTATTCGAATTGTAACCCAGACGAATTCTTTTGTAAGTATCCTTTTCTATAATATCATTATTATTGCTGCTTGAATTTTTGTCTTTTTTATCAGTAGACGTCACTTTGAACATAGTATTAGAAACACCTGTCTCATCTTCTTTATGGAAACCTCTCTGTGTATTTTTGTAGGTAATAGGACCTCCAGCACCTATATTACCATATATAAAAAAGCTTTGTCCTACAGGAATAAATTGATTTGGAATTCCTTTGGTATTGGAGCCTTGACCACTTATAAAATTTACTCCTACTGCCGTTGCGGGTACTCCCCCTGTTAAATTTCTTTCGGCATAACCACCCTGGTAATCCCTTAAAATATGGGTGTCATTAGTAGTGTACTGTTCCCAGAAATACAAAGTACCATCCATAGAAGCCAAATTATCATTTATGAAAGCATTGGCATCCATAGCGGAAGGATATGGGTTTCCTGTTAATAGCAATTGATCGGCACTAACACCGTTGGATGCAATGGTCCCGTTATTTGGCTTTCCTACAAAGGTATAATTCTGGGTTAAAGATAGTGTCCCACTTCCTTTTAGTGTAAATCCTTGTCCAACTCTGAGGCCGTCTGTTTCATTTATCTGAGACCAATTTGCATAATCATTAGCAGAATTATCAAATTTATAGAGCCAATAGCGAGCTAAACTAATAGGGTTGGTGGGTGATCCGTCATAGCCACTGATCCAATTTATATTTTGTGGTATTGCTGCCGTTCCATCTTTCATTATCCCGGCAACAGTAAAATCAGTGTTATTAGCACTTGTATTAATAGGACTGACAGGAGAACTCCAGTAATTATAATTGTATTTGTTTGATTGTCCTTGTTGGTCTCGTTCGATTGATCCTCCACTTGAAACATCTAGATCACTGTCAATGGTTTGTACTAATTGTGACTTGCCCACTAAATCTATTTTTCCATCTAATTTTAGATAACTGGAAACTTCAATTTTTGAATCATTTGCTGCACTTAATATATTGCTATTTACTAATAATCCTAAAATTATCTTATTGCCATTTGAGGTTATGTTGTGTGTGGTTTTAACAATATTCCAATCTATTTTTGTTGTGCCGTCGATACCGATACTGTTAGGAACATCCCAAACTGGATAATTAGTCCAAGTAGCGTCTGTTTCCCAGCTGCCATTAGCTCCGGAAGTATAAGGAATTGGTGCAGTATCAGGTTCTTGAACATAAATACCTTTCAATTTACCATTTTTGATGTTGCCTGATTTGTCTATTAAATAGCCGTTTAAGATATCACTTGTACGATTCATTTGAAAATAACCGGACAAATTAGTCCAACTTATTCCAGTGATGTTTTTGGGTACAATTGCTCCTTTAATATTGCCACTACCATCATTTATGATTTCTTGATTCATCATTTGGCGAATTTGACTAATGGTTAAAGAAGCATTCCAGATTCGAACCTCATCGATATAACCATTAAAGTAATTATAAGGAGTTGTGCTGTTTTGGGCCATCGCACCTAAAATACAATCAACATTATTTGATGTTGGGTTAGTTCCAGAAGCTGTTTTTTCTAATAATCCGTCAATGTATAATTTATAATTAGTTCCGTCAAAAGTAACCCCAATATGGTACCATCTGTTGCTGTCAATTGAATTAGTGGTAATTATGGAATTAGTGTTCCAATTAAATGAAATTTTATTGTTTACTAGTCTTAAATCATACCCATCATTTGAACCAGTATTTAAGCGTTTGGAAATAATGGTTTGGTTATTACTATTAGTCGTACTTGATTTTACCCAAGCTTCTATGCTAAAATTACCGCTGTTTAAATTATAGTTGTTTTTAAAGTTGATATGATCATCAAGTCCATCAAAGTTGACAACATTACATAGTGTAAAAGTGATGATAACATCATCTGTTGTTGAGCAACTGGTCGTCCATCTCAGGGCGTATACACCAATATTAGGACTGTAAAATGTTGAGCTTGGACTTGTGTTATTCGAAAAAATTTCTCCACCTGCGGTAGGTCCGCTAATAATAGTCCATATTCCTGTTTTTCCTGTTGATGCCGCTAATATAACAGATTCTCCTCCGCAAGATGCTATTTGATCTGGACCCGCCATACTTGATAAGCAGGAACTTGCATCGATCGCGACTTTAATTGAGCCCTCAACAGGTAAATGGCAAGAGTTTGAATCATATCCCTGAAAGAAATACTTCGTAAAGGAAGATCCAGATGTGGCACCATTACCCGTTATAGTTCCGGTCTCTAAAGAAACTTCGGGGCTACAGCCCGCACTTAATATAATATTACAATCTGTTGTAACATTGAGGGTAAAACTTAAATCGGCATATATATATTCAGGATGACCTGATGTTATAGGTAATGTGCCTAAGTTCCAAATGATTTTATTTGTCAATGCGTCAAAATAGGGAATGTTGGTCGTTGTAAAACCGTTATACGTATGATATATAATAGTTGCTCCTGTATTGAAAATTGCTGTTGCCGGAATGGGTATTGAAACTATTGTGTTATTCGTGGCTTCCGTCCCTTCATTAGTAATATTCAGTGAGTAATTGATTGTTTGTCCCGGTAAAGCGTTTAGAGTGGGCGGATTTGTTACATTATTAATTGAATTTACACTTATTAATCCTTTTGGTTCTGGGATATAGGCATCTACTGACATGGCAAAACCGAAAATGGAAAATACGTCAGAAGAAGAGCCAAACCTGAAAGTTGTAGATGTTTGATTGTTAGTTATAATGGTATTTCCAGCATTTGGAATAGTGAACATACTAAAATCTACCCCTGTGTTATTTTGTAAAATGGGATTACTAAGACCAGCCGCAGGAACTGGATAAATAGAAGAATTGAAGAAGTTAGTAGTTGAATTTCCGGCATGGTTTAATGCTAAATAGCTTGCCGGATAAGATGTTGGATCCGCATTTAATTTTTGTACTGCCAGATAATCTCCTGTCAAGGCTACATCTCCTTCAGCTGCCATTACGCCCAGTTTCATATTCACAGCACCTGAACCTGCGGTAGTAAATCCTGAAATGGGAATCGTGCCAAATTCGCCGCCTCCTGCAAGTTGTCCATTTACGTAAGCATAGCCATCAAAAAGAGTCACAGCACGACTTTTCATTACAGGATTTTCATAAATAACAACCATTACCCAACCACCTGATAAACCCGGATTAGCATTCGTTCCTTCTTTTAAAGCCATATCGGCTACAGTATAGGCTCCCGGACCGTGTGTTTTTACATAATCGGTAATTTCTTGATAACCTACAAAAATGCCACTTTGAGCCGCAGCGGGAAAACGGATATCAGAATTAGCACCGTTAGTTTTTGCCGTGATAGGAGTATACGTTGTAGCGCCAGGTCCTTTTAAAGAAACTACTTTTTTGTTGTAAATTTTTGAAAGAGAATTAGAAACGTTAGTAGAACTGCTAGATTGATATTGAAGTTCAGAATTATTTTTGGAAGTATCTCTCGTTAAGCTATTGATAGTAAAGGTGCTGCCATAAGCAGCATTTGATGTATAACTAAATGTCGCTGTCCCGGCACTGTAGGTAACATTAATGCCTGGTTGTGCAACTGCGTCTAATGTAAGGGTAACAGTAGAAGTACCATTCGCACCTGCATTGGTAAAACTAAAAGCATAAGTATGACCATTACCAGTGAAGGTATAAATTGGATAATAATTATTTGGTGGTCCCCCATTTCCTCCTCTACTTACAGTGAGTACATAATTAGTGTTTGGAACAGTCGAGTTATGGGAAATAGTTGTACCAATAGAAAACGTTTCATTGGCGTCATCTGATTTTCCGGTCCAATAAAGTCCTGCAAAAAGAACAGTTGTACAATTTTGACTCGCTGAATTTTCACCAAAATTAGAAACTTCCAACGTAGCCATCGATGAATTTAAAGTAGCGGGATTTCCATCAATATCAATGTATTTCATTGCATTACCTTCATTGTCAGTTCCTACACCGTAGCTAGCAAGAGTTAAATTGGTATTGCCTAACAACGTAAAATCACCTTTGATGTTATATATTGTTTTGGCCGGTGTAACTGATGAAGTTCTTTGCGAAAAATTAACTTGCGGAGATGTCAGTGTTTGAGCCTCCACTTGGATAAACCCAAGCAGAAGTAGTATCGAAAATCGTAAACAGTAAGATTTACAGTTGGTTGTTTTAAAGTAAAGTTTTCTCATAATCTAATTATGGTATATGTTTTATTTAAAAAAGCTTTTTTAGCTTTAAAAAAGAATGTATTTTGACTTCAAAATTATGTATTTTGTTTTGCTTAACAGTTTAAAAGCGTATATAATCGATAAAGTGCATGTTTTATATTTTATTGTAGGTAAAAAAGTATAAAAATTAAAATAATTATCGTAAAAAAATACGGTAATGTTGACTATAATAAATTAAAAAAATCATTATAAATCTCTATCGGTATTTCTTGGCTTTCGTTCCTATTTACTTGCATCCGCCCTAAGTGAAATTATGGGTTTTCGAGGTGGTTTTGATTGCCATAAATATGGTAATATTTTTATTGTATTTTATTGTGGTCGGTTCTATAAAGACCTATTTTTCCTTGATAGTAAACAGCAATAGATTGATTTATCTTATTTTAAAAAGAAATAAATCACACTTTTGAAAATAATTTTAGATATCTTTATACTAATCATTTAAGAATAAAAATATGAAAGCATCCGACTTATTTTCACCACAAATAGTAGGTTCTATTGAAATTAAAAACCGAATTGTTATGGCACCAATGACAAGATGTAGAGCAATAGATAATATTCCTAATGAACTGATGGCTGAATATTACATACAACGTTCAAGTGCAGGATTGATAATAACGGAAGGAACATCGCCATCCCCTAATGGTCTAGGATATGCGCGAATTCCTGGGGTATTTAGTGAGAAACAAGTCGAAGGATGGAAAAAGACAACGAAGGCAGTTCATAAAAACGGTGGTAAAATTATAGTTCAGTTAATGCATTCCGGAAGAATTAGCCATCATCTCAATATGCATAAAGATGCGCAGATTGTCGCACCTTCAGCAGTAAAAGCAGCTGGACAAATGTGGACCGATTTAAAAGGATTGCAAGATTTTGATGTTCCAAAAGAAATGACTTCTCAGGAAATTTTGCATGCCAAAACAGAATATGTTGCCGCTGCAGAAAATGGTTTGTTTGCAGGCTTTGACGGAGTTGAATTGCATTCGGCTAACGGATATCTTTTAGAAGAATTTCTTTCCCCAATAAGCAATATTCGAGAAGACAATTATGGTGGAAGTATTGAAAACCGTTGCCGTTTTGTGATTGAAGTGGTAACAGCCGTTGCAAATGCAATTGGAAAAGATAAAACAGGAATTCGTTTATCACCTTATGGTGTGGCCAGTGATATGCCTCATTATCCGGAGATAGATGCCACTTATGATTACTTGTCTAAGGAACTGAGTAAATTAGATATTGCTTATATTCATCTTGTGGATCACTCGGCTATGGGAGCGCCTCCGGTTCCTTTGGAAATTAAAAAACGGATACGAAACAATTTTAAAAACACTATTATCCTTTGTGGTGGTTTTGATAAAGAGAGTGCTGAAGCAGTTCTCGAAAGTGAACTTACGGATCTGGTAGCTTTTGGGCGGCCATTTATCAATAATCCCGACCTTGTTGAAAGATTTGAAAACAATTGGCCTTTATCACAGGATCTCAATATGGATTTGTTTTATACAGCGGACGAAAAAGGATATACTGATTATCCATTTTACAAAATGGAGTAAAGTAATTACGTTTATCTGTTAAAAAGTGTTTTGGAAATTTATTCATATAAAATTAAAAATGAAAAATTTACGCCAATTATTGGATTTATTAGCGGACGAAAAGGATTCTTTGTTAAATCATGTCTGTACAAAAATTACGAAAGAGCACATTCATTTTCCGAATCCAAATCATATAGAGACTCATTTTTTGCAAAGTAATAGAAAGGCACAATCCATTCGAAGCTTAACGCAGTTATACAATCACGGTCGGCTTTCTAACACTGGCTATCTGTCAATTTTGCCAGTGGATCAAGGAATTGAGCATACTGCCGGAAGTTCCTTTTCTCCAAACCCAATTTATTTTGATCCTGAAAATATTGTAAAGTTAGCCCTGGAAGCTGGTTGCAATGCGGTCGCATCTACAATGGGAGGATTGGCAATGTTGTCCAGAAAATATGCTCATAAAATTCCATTTGTGGTAAAAATAAATCACAATGAGCTATTGACTTATCCAAATAAATACGACCAAATCATGTTTGGTAGTGTGCGTGACGCTTGGAATATGGGAGCTGTTGCGGTGGGTGCGACTGTTTATTTTGGCTCTGCCGAATCAGACCGGCAAATAGTAGAAGTCGCAAAGGCTTTTGAACTAGCTCATAATTTGGGTATGGCTACTATTCTATGGTGCTATTCTAGAAATGATGCTTTTCTAAAAGACGGTGTCGATTACAATACTGCAGCCGACATTACTGGCCAAGCCAATTATCTTGGTGTTTCCATTCAGGCTGATATTATAAAACAAAAGTTACCAACTAACAATGGTGGTTTTACAGCAATAAAATTTGCCAAATCAAATCCGGCCATGTACACCAAATTAGCCAGCGATCATCCCATAGATTTATGCCGTTATCAGGTACTGAATTGTTACTCGGGACGGATCAGCATGATTAATTCAGGAGGGGAGTCAAAAGGGGAAAGTGATTTGGCGCAAGCTATAAAAACGGCGGTTATTAATAAAAGGGCGGGAGGAGCTGGAATGATCATGGGAAGAAAAGCTTTTCAGCGTCCTTTTAGCGAAGGTGTAGAACTCATACATGCGGTACAGGAAATATACTTGACCAACGAAGTTTCGATAGCTTAATTAAATATAATTATAAACTTTTTTTAGTAGATTTTACATCATTAAAAAAAAAATAGAATTAATGCATCTTATCAATAATTCTATTTCTTTTTTTTATAAAATTTAAAAGATATTATTTACAAAAAATTTTTCGGACATTTGTTTTGATCTTCAATCTCTGAATCTTCTTCATCATTTACATTCGCCCGTTTGAAATTGTTATTGCTATCATTTTGTGGTGAATCTAAATCATTTTCACTTGTGTTTTCTTCTACATTAGATACACTTTGCGGATCTTTATTTTGTTCTTCATTAGATCGTTGCTCCTGATTTTCGTTAAAAATTTGGTCCGTTTGTGAAGCAGATTTGCTTTCTTCCTGATTATAAAGATCTTTCTTCCAATCTGATATTGCAGAAGTTGAACTTTTAAATTCTTCAATAATGTTTTCATTAGTAGGATTTCTTACTTGATCGTGAGCTGAAATGTCCTTTGAATCTTGTTCCATTTGTGGATTAGATTGGCCTTTCATTTGATTGCTAGTATTTTCCGAATCTGAAGTCTCGAAATTCGCTTTTTTTTGTGGGTTTTGGTTATCCCGGTTCTCTTGACCTAAATTACCTTTATTATTATTTTCCATAAAAATTGATAATAGAATTAATGTTTTTTAGTTGAATGAGCTCCAGAATCTTTGTCTGATTTTTTTTCATGACTTTTAGATTTTGAAGTTTCAGGTCTTTTTTCGTCCATTTTTTTTGCATCTGTTTTAGAAGATGAATTGGTGCCAGTTGTTTTTTCATCCTCTGTTTTTGAAGATTCGACGGCGTTTTTTGCTTTAGTGTCTTTTTCATTTAAAGGTTTCATAATGTAATTTTTTTTAAATTAATATTACCATAAAATTATATACTAATTAAATGATAAGCAAGTAGTTATATAAAAAATGAGGTTTTTTTAACAGTGCGACTGTTTATTAATTATGCTTCATGAATTTTAGTAAAAATTAACTGTCTTTTATGTTTTAAATAAATTTTACACTAGATTTTTTTTGATTAACTTTAATGTTTTAATAAAATTAAGACCGTAGCGGAAGCAATTAACATCTATATTTTTATTCATAAATTCATAAGAAAATAAGTGAAATATGAAAAATATCAAAACAGTTTTTATCCATTTTTTTGACGAAATAAACTCAGATAAAGTAAATAAATTTATTAAGTTTACCACCCAAGCTATTGAAAATCATAACCCAAAGGAACTCTATTATTTTATATCTTCTAATGGAGGCGATGTTGACTCGGGGTTTGTACTTTATAATTTTTTAATTTCTTTAAAAAGTAAATTAACTGTAACGATGCACAATATTGGTTCCATTGATTCAATTGCTAATGTGATTTTTGTGAGTGCTGATAAGAGATTCTCTGCACCAAGCGCATCATTTTTATTTCATGGCGTTACCTTGGATATTAATTCGAGCTGCACTGCAACAATGTTAAAAGAAAATCTAAGCAGACTGGAAGGTATGGAAAATAGAATTGCGCACGCGCTCAGTGAACACACTAAACTGACTGAAAAAGAAATCAGTTCTCTTTTTCGGCAAGGAGAAGATAAAAATGTTTTTTTTGCACTTGAAAAAGAAATTATACACGAAATTAAAGTGCCCACTATTCCTGCCGATTCAATTTACTTAGCAATGACTTTTACATAAGGAAAACTGTACAGCACGAAATTTATTGAAATAAAGGTTCTGCAATTATAATATGGTTTACCCGTTGGGTTACATTAATAAAATCCTGAATTATTAAACAGCCAACCCTTTGGGTGTAATTATTAAAAACAATGAACTACTGCTAAATTATTAGAACTACTTTAAATAAAAATTAACAGATTTGGACTGAAGGATAATAAAATCATTGACTACCTTAGCGTAGAAACTAAATTTAATAATTTTTGGTATCAGAGTTTAATAGTTTTTGGGACAAGTAAAAAACGGAAAAAAAACACAGGAAATAAAAACAAGATGATAAGAACGATCAAATCGATTAAAGAAACATCCAAACCTAGAAATCAAATCGAAGCAGAAAATTATGTTAAATTATTACTTAATAAAAAAAGTGTAATTCAAGCATCGGATAATCTCAATGGAAAATTAAAAAGAAAAATTCTTGTGAATGCTAATTTTCAAACTACTGTAAATAGTATGCGCTATATTGATGAGGTTAAACCTATTGTGCCTACACAGCCAAAGCCATCAATACAGCCGCCAGTGGAACCGACCGAACCACCAGCCCCAATACCCATACCAATACAACCACCAGCACCCCAAATAATACCGGAGCCTGCTGAACCTTCTGTCCCTCCTATAGTACCTTTGCCTGCTGTCCCACTTGTTCCACAAGTACCTTTTGTACCCACGGCAGGATATCACATTGTTGTATCTTAGAATTTTTTTTATATCTCTAAAATAATATAAGAATTTTTTAAGACAGGTTTTATCTGCCAAGAAAAGACCCTTTAAGAGTTTGTTAGACCGTAGGTCTTACTGTTAAAATAAATAAAAAAACCAGAAATATTTCGCGAAAAAAAGGGATTTTGTGATATCTCATACAAGGTTATTTTTTGTCTTTACGGATAAAAAAAACTGGAATTGCAGAGAATTCAATTTACGCACATGGTGGGGACGGTGACATCCACGGCAGATTTCATATTTAATAATACAATCTAAAATCGAGTAGTTTACAAAGGGAATAATGTTTTTAAAATAATTCTTTTACAAAATCGACAACATTATCCTGTTCTTCAAATAAGCTAAAGAAAGCTTTGTCTAGGGCACTGCTCGTTGTTGTATTTAATGCTCCGCCAGAACCAGAAACTGCACGCGCACCAGTAACATCTAAAAAGTATTGCGCTTCTTCCTGGCTCAAGTCCAATACTTTTGCATTGGTGAAATGCAAAATTTTACCTTTCATTTTTCCTTCAAAAAACTCCGCTATTTCTTCTAAACTGTAATAATTCTCATTGAGGTAAATAGTATTTCCTTCACCTTGCATGACTAAATAAATTATTTCATAATTGATAAAATTATGATCCTCATAGAGTAATGCATTTAAACTTTCTTTTAATCCCTCAATAGTATCGCAAGTTTTATAAATGCTTGACCAGCAATTTTCGCAGGGATGATTATGGTATCATCTCGCATTAAGTGTTTAATGTCTTTTATGTGGCGAAGTGGATATGCTAATAAAAACTACGCATTAAGTTAAGCTACATTTTTGTAATTAATTTGGTTGCTAAATGGTAATTTTAATGAAATAATATTATTAAATATCTTTTTTATTCAATTTTACGTGTGTAAACTGATAATACTTAAAACCGCTTAAATATTGGCGGAATAAATTTTAATCTATTTTTTTGAAGTAAAGACATTTTTAAACAGATTGTAAATTCTTTTTTTTTGGTATTGGTAAACTCTTTTTCTTTTTTTTATACGATGGAGAATTTTGTTTCTTCTTTCCTTTAACATTCATCTACTGATGCAATATGGCGTTGTCTTTCCATTTTTGGAAGAACAAGAAAAATATCATATAACGTATTAGCAGTCATTAATTAGATTTTACCAACAAACTATGTGTTTGCTTTAATTACAAATGTTTGATTTTAACTTTTAAGGTCGTTTCGATTTATACGGATTTGTTCACATTTGTTTTAATTAGTACTAATTCGTTTGTATTTATCAAGATTTTTGTGGTGCACGATGAGCATTAAATTTTCAATGTCTAGGAAATTGTTAGGACAAATTAGCTATATTTTTTGAAATCCATGTAGCAAATATTTAGTTTTAATATAGATGCCAAAAAGGATTCGGTAGGTTAGGACAAGATTCATGGAAATTTGGCACAACAAAGTAACTTTAAGTAATTTTCAGAAAGATTTTATAGCTTTCAGATTTTAAGAGTAGTAAATCCTTCTGAATCTTTCTAAATCCTTCCTGGAATAGCATTAGTTTACAGTGTTTTTTAGCAGAATTAATCGTGAAGTTTTACTTTAGACACAAAAAAAACCGCAAATAGCGGTTTTACATAAATTTTTAAGAAATTATAGTTTGTTTTTTAAATAAGCATTTTCGAAATTTTAGTTGTTGTAGCAGATTGCATTATGATTAATTCGTTTGATTATTTTTCTTTTTAGATCGAAGATTTTATTAAATTTCGTTTTACATTGTTACTCATCATAATTCCTGCCCCAAGGTCTTCTTGCCAAATAATTAGTACAACTATGACATTCCCGGCCTATCTGCCAAGTCAGGGAAAATTCATGAACTCCCTGCGTATTCTCTATTTTTGAAGTGCTTACATCATACGAATAACCAAAAGTGAAGTTATATATTTTAATGGAACCAATCAGATTTACTGAAGTCAGAAGATGGCTGTCAGCACTTTTCATCATAGGATTTGTTGCAGCAATGACGCCAATAATAAATGGATTAAAATGTACTATACTGCCAAAATCCAATCGATTGTATTGTCCTTGTTTCATGAAATTTGATGTGAGGACTAATTTGGAATCATCCGGTAAGAACGAAAAACCGGGGCCACTGTCGAGATTAAATGAATAGCCACTTTGAAGAGTGAAATTCATATCTAACGGCAGTTTACCTTGTGAGTCAAATGCAATATTGGGTGTGTTAAGATGCTTCATTGAAGCTCCGAGCCAAAAATCATCGGTATATAGCAAAAATCCTGAAGAAATATCAAATAAATTTATTTTGTCCTTGAGATGTAAAAGACTTGGATCTGAACTTCCACCGGCAATGCTGCCATCGTTAGTATTGATTTGGTCTTCAAACAAAAGACTTTTGAAATTAAAATTTTTAGATCCATAACCTCCTTCTAATCCTAAAATCATTCTTAAACCGGAATAAAAATTATCAAGGTCAAGATTTAGGGAAAATACACCATTGATTTGAGTGTAATTATAATCTGTAAAAACCTCATGCTGGTTTAGGACTGTCAGCCCTATTCCAATATTTTGAAGATTGGAATCGCTTGGACGTGAATCTTCTGATAAGTTTCCGATTGAGCCGTTAATAAATGCATAATCAGTATCCAGTCTTCTGGCTCCATCAGGCCATTGCGTTCTGTGTAGAATTCCTGTGTTTAAAGTATTTACGGTTCCTGTAAACGCACCGTTCTGCGTTTCAGGAACAAAATAATACTGCGTGAAAACAGGGTCTTGCGCTTTAACTTCTACAATCGATATGGAAGTTAAAAGTACATATATAATAAATTTTAGTTTCATTCTCAATGGGTGCTTATTTTATTAATACAAAAGGGCGATTTTCATTGACAATAGTTCCATAAAAGGTTTCTGCGCTCACTTTACAATAATAATTACCGTTTTCCGCATTCTGTCCTTTTATTTTACCATCCCATCCCTTTAAAGTGTCTCCGGTTTCTGAATAGATTAGTGAACCCCAAGTATCATAAATATCCAATCGAACATTTTTTAATGCCTTAGTCACGGGTCTGAATGTATCATTCATAGTATCATTGTTGGGTGTGAAGGCAGTGGGAACGACAAATAAATATCCTTTTTCAATATTAAAAGTAATTTTTTGCACATAGACACATCCAAAAGGATACGTAACAGTTTGTGTCACCACATACTCTTTTGGATTTAGGAATGTGTGCATTGGGTTGAGCTCTGTGGAAAAGCTACCGTCGCCAAAATCCCAAACCATACTGATAAAATCACCAGTAGCGGTATTGGAAAACTGTATGGGATCGATTATAGAATAAGTGCCATATGTTACAAAAGAATACGAAGTTGCATTAAATGAAGGTGTTCCAAGGGACTGCAATTTAACATTGAAGAAATAATTTGCTTTACAACCCAAAGCATCCATTACGTATAATATTGCTGTACCATTTTGACTGGTATTCATCATTTCATTATTCGAACCGCTGACCGTTCCGCTGGACCAGGTCAATTGGTAGGGTGGAACACCACCCGAAACTTGGGCTACAAATGTTTGTTTTACGTACTTCGTTTCACAGTCAAATTCTGTTTTTGTTGCCACTACAATTACGATAGGTGGTGGCCGGTTGATACTGTATTGAGCCTGTTTTGAACAACCCTTACTATCAATTACGGTCACCAAATAATTTCCTGCCGGGATATCCACCAAATCCTCGGCTGTAGATCCGTTTGACCAAGAATAGGTAAAAGGCGGTGTGCCTCCAGCAACGAGAAGATTTATTGCACCACTATTGGCATTATCACAATCAGAGGCATTGGTGACATTGGCTGATAAAATTAAAGGTTGAGGTTCCAAAATAATAAAAGTCTTTTTAATTGTACAAGGCTTACTGTCAACAATCGTTACCGTATAAGAGCCTGGTCCCAAATTATTCCGGACATTTCCGGCTACTGCATTATCATCCCAAACTAATTTCACAGGAGCAATCCCTCCAATAATATTTAGAATGATACTACCATCATGGGCACCAAAACAAGAAATGTTTTTAACGACTGGATTGATTGTAAAAATGGGTGCTTCAGGGATATTTACATTAAGCGTTTTTACACAATTATTTGAATCTGTAACGGTAATAAGATAATCACCAGCAGAGAGATTATTCTGAAACGTGCCGCGTCCCAGATTACTCCATGCAATTGCGTAAGGAGAAGTACCTCCAGTCACGGTTACAGTAATTGATGCATCATTAGAGCCATAACATATTATTGGAGTAGTCGCAGCAGCAATATTTATTTGTGGATTTACATTAATTGAAATAGTAAATGGATTTCCCTGACAACCGACAGCAGAAACAGGAGTTATTTTATAAACCACAGGAACTGTCAATAAAGTGGTATTCTTCCACGCATCATTTGCAATTTCATTTGCTAAATATCCATTACCCAGTTGTGGATTTCCTGAAAATGAAAATAAACCATTTGAATTAATATTCGTAATAGTATAAGTCGTAGCTGAAGGCCCATCAACATCATCACCTAAGATAACATTTGATTGTTCATCACTACAAAGCGTAAGTGTTTGGTTGGCAACGATTGGCTCTGGATTTATCGTCAACGTAATCGTAAATGGATTTCCCAAACAGCCTGAACTACTTTGGGGAATAATACTATACACTATATCCACAGCTACAGTTCCTAAATTAGTCCATGCATCATCAGCAATGGAATTTGCTAAATATCCAGTGCCTACTTGTGGATTACCTGCTGAAGCGGTTAATCCATTTGAAACAATAGCGGTAATAGTATAAGTTGCTGTTGGCTCTGTACCCAGTATAATGCCATTAACTGCATCACTACACACTGTGGTCGACTGGCTGGCAATTACTAATTCAGATTCAATCGTAACAGTCACCATAAAAGGATTGCCTTCACAACCAGCTGCACTTACCGGAACAATTGTGTAAATTACATTAACCGCTGAAGCTCCTGTATTTGTCCAGGAGTCATTAGATATTTCATTAGCGCTAAAACCTGTACCGATAAGCGGATTACCAGCGGATTCTGTTAATCTATTGGAATTGATATTTATAATATTATAACTAACTGCCAATGGCGAATCTATATCATTGCCTATTATAATTCCAATAGCTATATCACTACAAATAGTACCTGTCTGATTATCCACAACTGGTTCTGGGTTTATAGTAATTATTACCGTAAATGGATTACTTAAACAACCCGATGCGCTTTTTGGTACGACCGTATAAACGACATCAACTGCGGCTGGTGTTGTATTAGTCCATGCATCGTCTGTTATAACATTGGATAATAATCCTGTTCCTATTGCCGGATTTCCTGCTGATGCAGTTAATCCATTCGAATTGATAGCAGTAATATCATAGGTTGTTGCCGGAATACTAGTACTGGAATTTAATGCAATTCCAAAAGGGGAATCACTGCAAATAGTGCCTATTTGATTTGCTACAACCGGTTCCGGGTTTACAGTAACGGTTACTGTAAATGGTTGACCGGAACAACCGTTGGCGCTAATAGGCTTAATGGTATAAACTACATTTACTGCTACTGGGGTCATGTTAGCCCATGCATCGTCAGCTATTTCATTTGCTAAAAACCCAGTTCCTATAACAGGATTACCACCTACAACAGTCAGACCATTATCGTTAATATTCGTAATAGTATAAGTAGTATTGGCTGCTGTGCCTAAAATAAATGCATGGGCAACATCGCTACACGTAGTTACCGTTTGTGGACCAACTCCAAGAGTAGATTCTACCGTAACGGTTACGGTAAACGGATTACCCGTACATCCTAATGCACTTACAGGAACTACTGTATATACTACATTGACAGCCGATGGTGTTGTGTTAGTCCACGCATCATCTGCTATTTCATTATTTGAAAATCCTGCACCTGTTATTGGATTTCCTCCAAATTGATTTAATCCATTCGAATTGATAGCAGTGATATTATAAGTTGACACTGATGGAGTGTCGATATCATTTCCTAATAGCATATTATTAGCAATATCACTACAAATAGTAGCTATCTGATTTACCACAACGGGTTCAGGGTTTACAGTGATGGTTACCGTAAATGGATTACCCAAACACCCCGCTGCACTTGCAGGAACTACGGTGTAAATTACATCTACAGCTGTTGGTGTAGTATTTGTCCATGCGTCATTAGCAATTTCATTAGCTAAAAATCTTGTTCCTATTACTGGATTCCCTGCCGAAGTTGTTAATCCATTTGAATTAATAGCTGTTATATTATAGGTTGCTGCCGGAACACTAGTGCTGGAATTTAATGCAATTCCAAAAGGGGAATCACTACAAATAGTGCCTATTTGATTAGCTACAACTGGTTCCGGGTTAACAGTAACGGTTACTGCAAATGGTTGACCGGCACAGCCATTGGCACTAACAGGCTCAATGGTATAAATAACATCAACAGGAGAAGTCGTGATATTGTTCCAAACGTCATCTGAGATCTCACTCGCTCCAAGAGCAGTTCCTGTAACAGGATTGCCACCTAAAGCAGTCAGCCCATTGGCGTTAATATTAGTAATGGTATAAGTAGTATTGACAGTGGTGCCTAAAATGAATCCATGGGCAACATCGCTACAAGTAGTTACCGTTTGTGGACCAACTCCAAGAGTAGATTCTACTGTTAGGGTTACTGAAAACGGATTACCTGTACAGCCTAATGCACTTACAGGAACAACGGTATATACCACATTTACTGCGGCTGGTGTTGTATTTGTCCAGGCATCGTCAGCTATTTCATTAGCGCTAAAACCTGTACCGATAAGCGGACTACCCGCTGACGCTGCTAATCCATTGGAATTGATAGTACTGATATTATAAGTCGACACTGATGGAGTGTCAATATCATTTCCTAAAATTATTTTATTAGCTACATCACTACAAATAGTACCTGTCTGATTCACAACTACAGGTTCTGGATTTATCGTAATGGTTAGCGTAAAAGGATTACCTGAACAACCTGCTGCACTTACAGGAATTACCGTGTAAACGACATCAACTGCGGCTGGTGTTGTATTAGTCCATGCATCGTCTGTTATAACATTGGATAATAATCCTGTTCCTATTGCTGGATTTCCTGCTGATGCAGTTAATACATTTGAATTGATAGCCGTTATATTGTAGGTTGTTGCCGGAATGCTTGTACTGGAATTTAATGAAATTCCAAAAGTGGAATCACTACAAATAGTGCTTGTTTGATTAGCTACAACCGGTTCCGGGTTAACAGTAACGGTTACTGTAAATGGTTGACCGAAACATCCGTTAGAACTTTTAGGAGCAATGGTATACACAACAGTCACTGCTACAGTAGTGATGTTCGTCCATGCATCGTCAGCTATTTCGTTTGCTAAAAATCCAGTTCCTGTCACTGGATTACCTGTTGATGCCCCTAATCCATTGGAGTTAATAGAGATAATATCATAAGTTGTGTTTAATGCTGTTCCTAAAATAAATCCATGGACAACATTACTACAAGTAATTGCCGTTTGTGGTCCAACTCCGAGAGTAGATTCAACCGTTAGGGTTACTGTAAACGAATTACCCGTACAGCCAGATGCACTTACAGGAACAACGGTATAGATTACATTGACTGCGGCTGGGGTTGTATTAGTCCAAGCATCATCAGCTATTTCACTATTTGAAAATCCCGTGCCTGTTACTGGATTTCCTCCAAAAAGAATCAGTCCTCCGGTATTAATATTGGTGATAGTATAGGTTGATACTGATGGACTATCAATATCATTTCCTAAAAGTATGTTATTAGCAATAGCACTGCATATTGAACCGGTTTGATTTGCCACTACTGGTTCTGGATTTACCGTTATTGTTACTGTAAAGGAATTTCCTGAACAACCCGATGCGCTTTTTGGCACGACCGTGTAAACGACATCAACTGCGGCTGGTGTTGTATTAGTCCATGCATCGTCTGTTATAGCATTGGATAATAATCCTGTTCCTAGTGCTGGATTTCCTGCTGATGCAGTTAATCCATTTGAATTGATAGCTGTTATATTATAGGTTGCTGCCGTAGCACCAGTACTGGGATTTAATGAAATGCCAAAAGGGGAATCGCTGCAAATAGTGCTTGTTTGA
The DNA here is from genome assembly GCF_042787335.1 of Flavobacterium fructosi. NCBI lineage: Bacteria > Pseudomonadati > Bacteroidota > Flavobacteriia > Flavobacteriales > Flavobacteriaceae > Flavobacterium > Flavobacterium fructosi. The sequence goes on from NZ_JBHZQA010000001.1 coordinate 550,805, forward strand.
TTAGTGACAATCGGTTCTGGGTTAACGGTAACCGTTACCGTGAAGGGTTGACCGGAACAGCCGTTATTTCCATTAGGAACAATAGTATAAACAACATTTACTGCTGATACCGTAGTGTTGATCCAGGCATCATCTGCGATTTCATTTGATGAAAAATTGGTTCCTGTTGTTGGGTTTCCAGCAGATGTGATCATTCCATTTGAACTGATAGATGTTATTTGATAGGTGATCGAAGAATTTCCCCCTAAAGATACCCCAATTGCATCACCACCGCATTTTGCAATATTAATTGAAGAATTTCCAATATTAGATTGAACTATTACCACAATTGTAAAAGTTGTTCCTGAACAATTTCCTGATTTTGGAGTAATCGTATAAGTTAAAGTTGCTGGTGAAGATGAAGTACTAACCAAAGTTTGGCTTATTGGTGCAGAAACATTAGTTGCTGCACTTCCTCCCATAACTGCTCCTGCTGGGCTACTGATAGGCATTGGCCAAGAGTAAGTTGTGCCTGATGGGACCATATCAGTAGAATTTGTTCCTCCTTCATTTGTTGGTGTTACGCTAAAAGAAGAATTCGAACAAATAGTTGCTGTTACATTTGAAATAATAGGTGTTGGATTTACCGTAACTGTTACTACGAAAGACGTCGTACAATTATTAGGAGAAGTTCCCGAAGAAGCTGTTACAGTATAGATTACATTAATTGAAGCATTGGTCGAATTGGTTAATGTTTGACTAATGGCACTAACACCTGTATTTTGATTACTTGCACCGGATATCCCTGATGGGGGAGTAACTGTCCAAGTATAGGTTGTACCTGTTGGTAAAATCAATAAAGGTGGCGAATTTATTAAAGGAACATTAAATGCGGTGCCACTACATGCCGCTACTGTCTGGTTTGCTATAACTGGTTTTGGATTTACTGTCACCGTAATTGCAAAAGGAACTCCTGCACAATTACCGGCATCGCCAGAAGTCGGCGTTACTGTATAAGCAACCGTTTGAGCAACATTAGTTAAATTGGTTAAAGTTTGAGTAATACTACTAACTCCAGCAACTGAGGATGCTGATTGTCCTGTTACATTGGTATTAGTTGCAACTGTCCATGTATAAGTTGTGTTTAAGGGAACAACTGTGCCTGGACCGCTAATGGGAGTCACTGAAAATGTGGAACCACTACATATTGAAGCCGTTTGGGCTGGAATTACAGGTTTTGGATTTACTGTAACAGTAACGATAAACGGAATACCGGGACAATTATTTGTTGAAGGAGTTACTGTGTAGACTGCTGTTTGAAAAGTATCTGTTGGGTTATTTAATGTACCTGAAATAGTTGTTTGTCCTGTTATAGCTACTCCACCAGTTACTCCACCAGTAACTGTTGGAGTACCCCATGAATAGGTAGTCCCTATAGGAATACTATTTAAAGTAGAAGTATTTGGAGATACAGAAAAGGCTATACCGCTACAAGTAATTGGAGTAAAGACTTCTGTAATAGCCGGTTTTGGTTTTACTACAATGGTATAATTATAAGCAGTTCCACTACATACAGCTGAACCATTAGTGGCTGCCGTTGCACTATAGGTTATTGTTATTGGTGATGTCGTTGTGTTAAATAATTGTTGAGAAGGAATAGTATTGGTTCCACCAGTTAATACACCTGTTATTCCAAAAGGTTGAACTGCGGACCAACTAAAGGTTGCACCCGATGATGCACTACTTAACGTAACTAGAGTACTTGAATCTCCAGAACAAAGGGTTTGTGGCACTGGAGAAAAAATAACTGAAGGTGAAGGATTAACAGTGACCACAATTGTGAAAGTTGTTCCTGAACAATTTCCTGATTTTGGAGTAATCGTATAAGTTAGAGTTGCTGGTGAAGATGAAGTACTAACCAAAGTTTGGCTTATTGGTGCAGACACATTAGTTGCAGCACTTCCTCCCGTAACAGATCCTGCTGGGCTACTTACTGGTATTGGCCAAGAGTAAGTTGTGCCTATCGGTACTATATCAGTAGAATTTGTTCCTCCTCCATTTGTTGGTGTTACACTAAAAGAAGTATTCGAACAAATAGTTGCTGTTGCATTTGAAATAATAGGTATTGGATTTACCGTAACTGTTACTATGAAAGGGGTCGTACAATTATTGGGAGAAGTTCCCGAAGAAGCTGTTACAGTATAGATTACGTTAATTGAAGCATTGGTCGAATTGGTTAATGTTTGACTAATGGCACTAACACCTGTTGTTTGATTACTTGCACCTGCTATTCCTGATGGGGGAATAACTGTCCAAGTATAAGTTGTACCTGGTGGTAAAATCAATAAAGGTGGAGAATTTATTAAAGGAACATTAAATGCGGTGCCACTACATGCCGCTATTGTCTGGTTTGCTATAACTGGCTTTGGATTTACTGTCACCGTAATTGCAAAGGGAACTCCTGCACAATTACCGGTATCACCCGAAGTCGGCGTAACTGTATAAGCAACCGTTTGAACTACATTAGTTAAATTGGTTAAAGTTTGACTGATACTACTAACTCCAGCAGCTGAGGATGCTGATTGCCCTGTTACATTGGTATTAGTTGCAACTATCCATTTAAAAGTTGTGTTTATGGGAACAACTGTGCCTGGACCGTTAATGGGAGTAACTGTAAATGTGGAACCACCACATATTGAAGCTGTTTGGGCTGGAATTACAGGCTTTGGATTTACTGTAACTGTAACAGTATTTTGACATCCATTTGAATTCGTGTAGGTAATAATTGTTGTACCTGTACTTACTCCTGTAACAACTCCTGTTGTTGAAACTGTTGCAACTGAAGGATTAGAAGAACTCCATGAATTAGATGCCGCAGCAGTTGGAGAGCCCGTTAATGAGGTAGTTGAACCGACACAAACAGTAATAGTTCCTGTAATAGTTGGTAAAGGATTTACTGTTACTGTCGCGGTTCTTTGACAACCATTTGTATTCGTATAAGTTATTGTTGTTGTTCCAACTGATAAAGAAGTGACCAAACCAGTAGAATTTATTGTTGCGACAGAGGTATTAGACGACATCCATGGATTGGAGGTCGCAGCCGAGGCAGAACCTGACAACAAAGTAGTTGAACCAATGCAAATACCTAAATTTCCTGTAATTGTTGGTAATGGATTTACAGTAAACAAGCCCGTTGTTTTACATCCCAAGTTATTGGTATAAGTAATAGTTGTAGTTCCTGCCGAAACTCCCGTAACCAAACCTGTAGATCCGACAGTGGCAACTGCAGTATTCGATGAAGCCCAAGGACTTGTTGTAGCTGCAGTTACTGAACCCGTTAATTGGGATGTAGCACCAATGCAAGAAAACAATGTCCCAGTTATGGTTGGTGAAGGATTAATAGTAATGGAACCACTTGCTGTAAAGGAACCGCATTCGTTGGTCACCTTTAAAGAATATATAAATGTTCCCGAAGTACTGTAGCTAATAGTTCCAGGATTAGCTGTAGATAATGATGCTGGTGTTGCTGGTGTGCCCCCGTGAAAACTCCATTCATAAGTCGGCGGTGATTGTGTGCCACAATTTGTAATAGTAGCCGATGGATTTATAATTGTTGAACTTCCTAATTGACAAATAGTTGGTATTGGAGCGATTGTTACAATAGGTGGTTTTGTAACTACTACCGTTTTAGTAATGAATTGAGATGGACTACAGGAGTTATTTGCGGTTAATTTAATGGTATAGGTTCCCGCTTCAGTGAAATTAAAGGAAGCGTTTGTAGTGGTTTGATTTGGAATTGGTGCAATAGTTGTTCCACAACTTGAAGGAAGAAAAGTTGCACTCCATACATATGTTGAAGTAACACAAGAATTCGTAGTTACAGTTGTATTTGTTGCTGTAATTGATTGTGGTGTGCAGCCAACATTGTTGTTGAGTGTAAAAGTAGGAACAAGTGGAGGTTCTACACAAATTGTACTTGTTTTAATAAATATTCCGCAATATCCGGATGTGGTCAATGTTATAGTGTAATTGCCAGGTGAGTTATAGGTATGACACGGAGGGTTTGGGGTGCCAGCAGCGGTTATGGAATACACACTTGAGCCATCTCCAAAATTCCACTCATAAAGTGTGCTTTCAAGACAATTTTCATTAGAAGCCGGTAATGATGTATTAGTAAACTGAACACAACTGTTGACGCATACATTAGTGGGATTTGTAAAATTAGGGGTAGGAGGCTTTAATATAACTATTGGTGAAATTGTCGAATTTGTTGTACCACAAGAATTTGATATTTTTAAAGTCGCAGTAATACTAGCACTAGGGCAACTGCTTGTATTATATATATGAGGAACTGGATAATTTGATGAAAGTGACGGATTGGAAGAATTATAATATAATGTGTTCTGCATTAAATCTGATTGTAAGAGATTTACCAAGGGGGACGCGTCTCCATAATCTATTAAATATTTTGTTCCTGGCGAATTTAATGCCCAGTTTGACAATGTAAATTGCAGGTTTGGTGTAGGAGCACACAAGTTTGTTGTGCTTCCTGGACTAACAAGACCACCTGCAGGATTAGATTCATTTTTTATAGTGTAATTTCTTGTAGTTGAGCAGCCATTTTGACCAATTGCTGTAATAGCCATATTAAATGCACCTAGAGAAGTATAAGTATGGGTAAAAGGTAAAGCAGTAAATATTTCTGGGGTACCTCCATTTTGCCATATTACACTATAACTGCTGATGCAATTTGAATTTGCGCTAGAAGCCCCTACACTTACATTATAATTGGGGTTTGCTCCAGCTGAATTACAATTATTAAATTGATTAGTAGTATTTAAAGGGTTATAAGGCAGATGATTATTGTCAATAAATAAAACGTTTGGCTGCTGTTTTATTGTAATAGCATATGTCTTCGAATTGGAACAACCATTAGAGTCAGTTATGGTCAAAGTAACATTAAAAACCTCGGTACCACATCCTGAAGAAGTAAATGTATGGGTTGGATTTTTATTTGATGATGTACCACTATCCCCAAAATTCCAAGTGTAAGTATTACCGTTACTTGATGTTGTAAACTGAACTGCAGTTCCGGAACAAGCATTATTAGTGAATGTAAAATCAACTATTGGCAAAGGATATACTGTAATTGTTACTTTATCATCACTAGAAACAGCAACATCCTTATCCTCTTTATCTTTTACACCCTTTAAAACATAAGTAAAAGTTCCTGCTACATTAGTTGGAGCAGTAACGGTTACACTTTTATTATTTCCTGTCGTTAAAACATTTATTGAAGCTCCTCCATTTAGCGTATAAGTAAATGTGTACGGCTCTTTATTGTCGTCCTTTACTTCAAATGTTATTACCGGCTGTGCTGCATTCAAACATACAGTTGCATTTCCTGTTATCTGTCCAGATGGATCGGCAACCGTTTTAATTAGTATGCTTTTTTCGGTTTTATTGGAAGAATAAGCGAGGGTCGAATTAAAATTTATTAGAACAAATAAAAAAATAATCTTGTAAAGGTGTTTCATAATTATGCTTTAATTCAACGAACGTAAAGTATCATTTTCACGTAGGAAAAAAGAGATTTTCGGCAAATATAATGTAATGATTTTCCATTCCTTTACGGTTTTCCGTAAAGAAGCTATTTCTAGTAAAAATAATTTTGTTGATTTTAGTGTTGCTAAATCCATTTATGATAATGGATTCTCTGTAAAAAGTATTACTCATTATCATAAAGGAGCAGGGATCGAAAAAGAGATTAGTTTGAATAATTTGAGAAAGGCTTATCCCGCATTGGTAAATCGAGTTAAGGATATGGAGACAAAAATTCTATCGTCTTATTCAATATATGGCTTTCTAACAGAATATTATTCAGATCCGACAGTCTAAGGCAATTGAAAAAGCGGTTTTGAAAATTAAAATATTTGATTGAAACAGAAAAAGTATAAATGAAATGTAGTTTTTTATTAATACTTTTTCTGTTTCCTACTTAATAATATTTGCATCTCGATTTATAAAATTCCTCACTCCCTTTCCTCACTGAAGTCCTCACTTGAGCGTTTTAGATTCTATATTTTCGAAATATTAATCCAATAAAAAACCCTAACATATTGATGTTAGGGTTTTTGCTTTGGTAGCGAGACCGAGATTTGAACTCGGGACCTCAGGGTTATGAATCCTGCGCTCTAACCGACTGAGCTATCTCGCCATGATTAAGGGTGGTAAACCATCCCTGAATGCGGGTGCAAATATAAAAATAATAATACAGCTTACAAGCGTTTTTTAAAGAAAAAAAAATATTTTTAAAAATGCTTTTTTTTCGGACTTATATTCTATATATTTCAGAAAAATTAAATGTAGCTCATGGATCAAAAAGTACGTTTCGAAATCGAGTTCCCCATAAATTCCTCGCCTCAATTATTATATCAATATATATCGACTCCATCTGGTCTATCAGAATGGTTTGCCGATAATGTAAATTCTCGTGGTGAATTTTTTACTTTTATTTGGAATGATTCCGAGGAAAAAGCCAGACTTGCCTCTAAAAAGTCAGGTGAAAAGGTAAAATTCAAATGGATAGATGAAAATAATAAAGATACTGAATACTTTTTTGAGTTGCATATCTTGGTTGATGAGTTGACTAAAGATGTTTCCCTTATGGTAGTTGACTTTGCAGATAAAGACGAAGTGGATGAAGCTACACAACTGTGGGAAAATCAAATTTCAGATTTGAAACATCTCATAGGTTCTGTGTAGTTTAATCCTATTTTATGACTTATATTTGACCTAATAAATTTAGGACTTTTTTTATGATTAATTTTAATGGAACTATAGTGTCAAAACACACTAATATACTGACACAAAATCGCGGTTTTTTATATGGTGATGCTGTTTTTGAAACGGTTAAAATAATAAGTAATAAGATTCTATTTTTAGAAGATCATTATTTTAGATTAATGTCTTCTATGCGGGTAATCCGAATGGAAATACCCATGAATTTCACTATGGAATATTTAGAAGAACAAATTCTGTCATTGGTTAAAAATAATTCGTTGTCGGACTCATCTCGTGCTCGAATTACGGTTTATAGAAATGATGGAGGCTATTACTTACCAAGCAATAACAGTATTTCCTTTTTGATACATAGTATTGCATTAGAAAACACCTCTTATTGTATTGAACAAAGGGAATATGAAGTAGATCTTTACAAAGATTTTTATGTGACGAAGCAATTACTCTCCTCGATAAAAACAACCAATAAAATTATCAATATTACGGGAAGTATTTATGCTCATGAAAATGGTTTAGACAATTGTATTTTATTGAATGATAGTAAAAATGTAGTGGAAGCTTTGCAGGGAAATATTTTTATGCTGTTGGGAAATAGATTGATTACCCCACCAGTTTCAGAAGGTTGTTTGAATGGTGTGATGAGAAAACAAATCTTAGTATTGGCAAAAAAAATTAATCAGTTAGAAGTAGTTGAAGAGACTATTTCTCCGTTCGACCTTCAGAAAGCGGATGAATTATTTATAACTAATGTTATTGCAGGTATACAGCCTATAACAAAATACCGCAAGAAAACATTTACTAGCAATGTAGCAAATCAATTGGTGCAAATGCTGAACGAAATGATAAGGTTAAACTAATTTAAATAAGGGTTTTCAGGGGCATTTGACCAAATGAGATATTCTCCTCCTAATTCTTTTATTTGCTCCTGCCAGAAATGCGTTGTGGATTTTCCGATGATTTTATTTTCGTAATTATTTTCGGTTATAATCCATGAATTTTCTAGCATTTCATTTTCTAATTGGTTTTCATCCCAACCGGTGTAACCAAGGAAAAAACGAATGTTATCTTTATTAATTTTTCCATCGTTGATTAGTTCTTTGGTAGACTCAAAATCACCTCCCCAATAGATTCCATTTGATATCTCAATACTGTTTGGAATCAAATTAGGAATATTGTGTATGAAATAAAGATTATCCTGTTCTACCGGACCTCCATTGTAAATTTTGAATCGGGCAAAGATTTCCGGAATCAAATCATTAATAGTATATTTCAATGGTTTATTTATAATAAAACCAACGGATCCCTCTTTATTATGATCTGCTAATAAGATTACAGATCTATTAAATGATAGATCGCCAACTATAGAAGGCTCTGCTATAAGTAGATGGCCTTTTCTCAATTTTTCTGAGATCATGACATTGTCTTTTTAAGTAATTAAATTTAAGAAAAAATTCATTAAGATACCAAATAAACTCGTTAAACTGCATAAAAAAACCCTCCATGGGAAGGTTTTATTATATTGGAAAACTTAAACTAGTTTACTGCTCCTTCTAATTCTGCACCAGCTTTAAATTTCACAACATTTTTAGCTGCGATTTGAATAGTTTTTCCTGTTTGAGGATTTCTACCGTCTCTAGCAGCTCTAGCTGAAACTGACCAAGATCCGAAACCTACTAAAGATACTCTTCCACCTTTTTTCAAAGTACCGCCTACATTTCCTAAAAATGACTCTAAAGCTAATTTTGCAGCAGCTTTTGTAATTCCTGCTTCAGCAGCCATAGCGTCGATTAATTCTGATTTGTTCATAATGAATAGTTATTAATTGTTGGTTATAAAAAATTGTTAATACACAAATTTAATAGGAAATACGTTCCTTGCAAGTGTTTTAGCTATTTTTAGCTCGTTTTGTTGATAACTTATTTTTTTTGTTCATAAAGCAGTATTTTTCGTGCTAAAATCATCGATAAACGCCCATTTTACTGACGTTAATAGGCTTTTGAATTTTCAGTAAAAGAAATTCCGTTCAGTAATTCGGCTGTAGTCATCCTTTTTTTTCCCGGAAATTGCAAATTTAATATTTGAATAAATCCATTTGCCACAGCAATTTTCATTTCTTTTTTGGTGCAAATCAAATGACCAATGGCATAGGAATGATCTTCTGAAATAACTTTTGCTTCATAAATTTTCACATTCCACTCTTCAAGTTTGTCTCTAAAGAAGCACCAAGCAGTCGGATAGGGACTCAATCCTCTGATTAAATTATTGATTTCCAAAGCTGACTTTGTCCAATCTATTTTGCAGTTTTCTTTATTTAGTTTGTATGCCGTTTTTATAGCTGAATTTTCAGTTTGAATAATAGTGGTTATATTTCCTTTTTCAATAAGTTTTAAAGTATCAATAACAGTCTTGCTGCCCAAGTCCATTAATCTATCGTGCAATTGTCCGGCATTTTCAGTGTCTCCAATTTCTATTTCTGAACTTATGATCATGGCTCCCGTGTCGATTTTATCATCGATAAAAAAAGTGGTAACACCTGTTTTACTCTCGCCATTAATTATTGCCCAATTTATGGGTGCGGCACCTCTGTAATTGGGTAGGAGAGAAGCGTGAAGGTTAAATGTTCCTAATGAAGGCATTTCCCAAACCACTTTTGGCAACATTCTAAAAGCAACTACAATTTGTAAATTGGCATTCAAGGCTTTTAATTCAGCTAAAAAAGTTTCGTCTTTTAGATTTGTAGGTTGTAATAAAGTAAGGTTATTGGCTAATGCAAATTCTTTTACTGCAGAATATTTTATTTTTTGTCCACGGCCTGCTGGTTTGTCGGTTGCGGTAATGACACCCACAACTTCATAGTTGTTTTTGATTATCGTATCCAGAATTCCAACTGCAAATTCGGGTGTTCCCATGAAAACAATTCGTAATTTTTTCATTATGATCTTATAGTATATTTATTGTTTGGTTTTACACGTATTGCACTGTTATCCAGTAAATGTTGCAATGCAAAGATGACTTCGTCCGGACTATTTTTAGTCCTATTTTGAATTTCTCTTGAATTTAAATCTTCGGTCTCTAGTAAAGTGATGATTGCTTTTGAAAGTAAAATGACATTAGGTTTTTGTTGTTTCTTTGTGATGCAGTAGGAACAAATGCCACAATCAGTGCTGACTTTTTCTCCAAAATAATTCAAAATTAATTTGCTTTTGCAAACTTTTTTCTCATTGATATAATCAAGTACAGCTTTGAGTTGTTCCTTTTTTAATTGATTTTGATTTTCTAAATATTTAGAAACTCTGCTAATTGTTCTTTCATCTTCCCGAACTTCGTTGAAAATTAATGTGGCATCATTATTTTTCGAATGGTATTCAATAAGGCCTTTTTCTTTTAATTTTTTTAAAACGGCATGTATTTCTGCTGAAGCATGATTCGATTTTTTTGCAATTAATTCTAAATTAAAAGCAGTTTGCATCTCATAAATTCCCGGATATGTTCGCAATATTGCTAATATAATTTCCTCATCATTCGAATTTAAACTCATATAACGAATCACTTCTTTGGAAGGAATTAAAAATTGCATAGTGATTTTTTCAGAAAATTCCTGAGACAGGGTAAGTATTCCTTGTCTATCCATAAATTGCATGGCATTGTACGTTTTTAATATAGGAAAACCATATTTTATACAAAAATGATTCAAATTGAAAGTGAATTGTTCATTGATTCCTTCCCCGTATGCGATTTGGAAATAATTGCAAAGCTTTACATACATTTGATTTAGAAAGTTTTTATCGGGGAGGATATTTATAAATTGACTTTCGGTTTGAAGTATATCCGAAGGACTTGTTAATAAAACAGCATATGCTTTTTCACCAGTTCTTCCCGCACGTCCAGCTTCCTGATAATAATTTTCCAAATTCTCCGGTAACTGAATATGAATTACCGTTTTTACATTGGCTTTGTCAATTCCCATTCCAAAGGCATTTGTGGCAATAATGACCTGAACTTCTTCATTCATCCACAACTGCATGTTCTTGTCTTTCTCCTTGGACGAAAGTCCTCCGTGATAATACGTTGCTTTAAACCCTAAAGACTGAAGTTGCGAGCAAACTTCCAAGCACGATTTTCTGTTTCGCACATAGATTATGGAAGATTCTGGATTTTTTTTTAGTATTTGTTCAATTCTGAAAAGTTTATCTTCTACTTCAAAAACCATATAGGCAATATTTTCCCTTGCAAATGATTTTTCGAAAATTTGTGGATTCTGCAATCCTAATTCGTTGATAATATTTTCTTTTACTTTTGGAGTTGCTGTTGCCGTCAAAGCCAAGAAAGGTATTTTTGGAAAATGTATTTTTAAGGAGGAAATTTTTAAATAGGCAGGCCTAAAGTCATGTCCCCATTGCGAAACACAATGCGCTTCGTCTATAGTAATTAAGTTGATGGGAAGGTTTTTTATTCTTTCCAATATCCAGTCTGATTGAAGCCGTTCTGGTGATAAATAAAGGAATTTATAATTCCCGAATTGGCAATTGTCCAACAGGTCAATCATTTCTTCTGATCGGATGCCTCCCGTTAAAGCAATCGCTTTTATGTCTCTCCTTTGTAAATTAGTCACTTGGTCTTTCATTAAAGCTACCAAAGGGGAAATCACTAAACAAATGCCTTCATTCATCATCGCAGGAATCTGGAAACATACTGATTTTCCGCCACCGGTTGGCATCAATGCAAAAGTATCTTGACCGCTTAAAACAGAATTAATAATTTCGTTTTGCAGTGACCTAAATTTATCATGTTTCCAATATTTTCGAAGAATAGCTACTGCTTCTTGCATAGATTACAGTCCCGAGACTTCGGGATTAGATTTTAAGTTATACAATATGAAAAAATCGTAAATCCCAATTTGTAATTCTCAAATTATTTAGAAATTTCATCTAAGATAAAAAGAATTCTGTTATCTAAGGTGTCTTTAGGTACTTCTATGAGATCGTAGCCGTAATTTTGATAGGTTTCAGCGAGATGCGTATAGATGATTTTGGCTTGTTCGAAGTTTTCATAACGTTCTCCATCGCTAATGTATATGTCTTCCCAAGGCGGTAGAATGAAGATTTTTGTGTAAGTATGTTCGCGACAGGCAGCATCAAAAAAGTCAGGATAACCATCCCCTATATAATGCATATAGGCCAAAACATCAGGAATTCCTCTATCTATAAATACAATATCGTGAGGTTCTTGGGAAGCGTCTTGAAATTGCTTTTTTCTTCCTTCAAGAAGTAATTCGCTGAATAATAGCGGTTTTTCTAGGAATAATTGTTCAATTCCTTGTTTTTTGGCTTGCAAGGTTACTTCCCGAGAAATTTCGGGGTAACAACAATATCCGTTAGCTATCAATCCGTCTATGATAGTACTTTTTCCTGTTCCGGGACCGCCAATGATAACTATGATTTCTTTCTGCACTTTTAAAAAATAAGGCGCAAATTTACTTAAACTTATCGGGATTTGAAAAAATGATTGCCGTTAAAATAAGAATAGACAAAAAATCATATTTCAATATTCATAATTTACTTTTGAAACCGTATATTTGCCTTTATTTTTTAAAAGGAAATGGACAAAGCGACGGAAGAATTTTACGACAGATTAAAAGTGGAGCTCGATATGAGTAATACATGGCCAGCATTGTACTTATTTAAATTTATAGTGCCTACTGAAAATGATAACGTTGAGCGCGTTGAATTGGCATTTGATTGCATGGGTGCAGTTATAAAAACCACTAAATCGAAAACTGGGAAATTTACCAGTATATCTGTTGACGTCACTGTCAAAGATGCGCAAGAAATAGTAGATAAATACCTAGAAGTTTCTACAATCAAAGGTATTGTCTCTCTTTAAATGAGAAAAAAATTCTGGATGGTGCACTCGGATGATTATAAATCTTCGGGAATAGTAGCATACGAAATCAAAAATACATACATTCGAATATGAATTCAAAATATATAAAAGAAAACTCGAACGATGTTGTTCACCATTTGGAATACAATGCGGAGCGGTCTCATTTGATTATTCCGGAATACGGACGTCATTTGCAAAAGCTAATTGATCAGGCAACTAAAATTGAAGATCCTGTAGAGCGCAACAAGGCGGCAAAATACATCATTCAGGTTATGGGTAGCTTGAATCCTCATTTGCGTGATGTTCCAGATTTTCAACACAAGTTATGGGATCAGATTTTTATTATGTCTGATTTTAAGTTAGTTGCGGATTCCCCGTATCCAATTCCTTCACGTGAAGTTTTGCAACTGAAACCGGATGTATTACAATATCCTCAAAATTTTCCAAAATACAGGTATTACGGCAACAATATAAAATACATGATTGATGTAGCCAATAAATGGGAGGAAGGCGAAATGAAAAATGCGTTAGTGAAAGTTATAGCTAATCACATGAAAAAATCCTATTTAAGTTGGAATAAAGACACAGTAAAGGATGATGTTATTTTTGAACATCTCTATGAACTATCCGATGGAAAATTAAACTTACTTCAAAGTACAGAAGAACTATTGAACACAACAGATTTATTGAGAACAAATAAACGTGTTTCTAATAAAATTTTGCCTGTTGGTCAGCCAAAAATTTTAAGTAACAAGAATTTAAAAACAGGAAAACCAAAACCATTTCAAAAAAATAATCCAAAATAAGAGTGCTAAGGCCCTAATTTCCTGAGGTGCTAAGACTAAAAAAATTAGCTAAAATCTCAGAGGTTATTGCTTCAGTTCCGCAGAAACTTAAAAAAAAATATGGGAATTTTCAAAATAGAAGGTGGTATTCCATTAAAAGGAGAAATTACGCCACAAGGAGCCAAAAATGAAGCATTGCAAATTTTATGTGCTGTTCTTTTAACTCCGGAAAAAGTAATAATTAATAATATTCCGGATATTATTGATATCAATAAACTTATCACTCTTTTAGGAAATCTAGGCGTGAAAATTCAGAAAACTGGATCAGGGTCATATACTTTTCAGGCAGATGAAGTTAACTTACAATATCTAGAAACTGAAGCTTTTAAGAAAGAAGGCGGATCTTTACGTGGATCTATTATGATTGTTGGACCATTATTGGCTCGTTTTGGCAGAGGGTACATTCCAAAACCTGGAGGAGATAAAATAGGCCGCAGAAGATTAGATACGCATTTTGAGGGTTTTATTAATTTAGGAGCGAAATTTCGTTACAACAGAGAAGATCATTTTTATGGTGTTGAAGCTACAGATGGATTAACGGGAGCAGATATGCTGCTTGATGAAGCCTCAGTAACTGGAACGGCAAATATTGTGATGGCTGCTGTTTTAGCAAAAGGAAGAACCACAATATATAATGCAGCCTGCGAGCCTTATTTGCAGCAACTTTGTAAGATGTTGAACGCTATGGGCGCCAATATTACAGGTGTTGGCTCTAATTTATTGACGATTGAAGGAGTGGAAAGTCTTGGAGGTTGTGAACATAGAATTCTTCCAGATATGATCGAAATTGGGTCGTGGATTGGATTAGCAGCCATGACGAGAAGCGAAATTACCATCAAAAATGTAAGCTGGGAAAATCTTGGTGTTATTCCAAATACCTTTAGAAAATTAGGAATCACGTTAGAAAAAAGAGGGGATGATATTTATATTCCGGCTCACGTTGATGGATATGAGGTCAAAACAGATATTGATGGTTCTATTCTTACCATCGCAGATGCTCCTTGGCCCGGATTTACGCCCGATTTATTGAGTATTGTTTTAGTGGTAGCCACGCAAGCAAGAGGAGATGTTTTGATTCATCAAAAAATGTTTGAAAGCAGATTATTTTTTGTTGACAAGTTGATTGACATGGGAGCAAAAATTATGTTGTGTGATCCGCATAGAGCAGTTGTTATGGGACACGATTTTAAATCACAGTTGAAAGCTACGACAATGTCTTCACCAGATATTCGTGCTGGAATTTCATTATTGATTGCAGCCCTCTCCGCGAAAGGGACGAGTACTATTCAGAATATTGAACAAATAGATAGAGGATACGAACGTATTGACGAACGATTGAGAGCCATTGGTGCTCATATTATTCGTGCGTAAAAATATAAGCAGTACTAAAAATCGTTTAAGTAAACCGGTAGATTTTGAATAGTGACATTCAATTGGGTTTATTTAAACGATTTTATTTTATTTAATTAAATGTAATTATGTCAAACGAACAAACAGCAATAAAGGCTACATATTTTAGTATCATCGGAAATATTAGTTTGGCGATTATAAAGGGTTTAGCTGGTTTTTTTGGCAATTCGTATGCTTTGATAGCGGATGCTATTGAATCTACAACCGATATTTTTGCGTCATTTTTAGTGTTGTTCGGAATCAAGTACTCTAATAGACCGGCAGATAAAAATCATCCTTATGGACATGGTCGAGCGGAACCGTTAATTACTTTTTTGGTCGTAGGATTTTTGATTACTTCCGCCACGATTATTGCATATGAAAGCATCAGTAATATTAAAACGCCACATGATTTGCCTAAATCGTGGACTCTTTATGTTCTTGGAGCAATAATTCTTTGGAAAGAATATTCCTTTCGAATAGTAATGAAAAGAAGTATAGAGACTAATAGTTCCTCTTTAAAAGCTGATGCGTGGCATCACAGAAGCGATGCTATAACTTCTGTTGCGGCGTTTATTGGAATTTCGGTGGCCTTAATTTTAGGGAAAGGGTACGAGTCGGCAGATGATTGGGCGGCACTTTTTGCATCGGGATTCATTCTATTTAATAGCTATTTGATTTTTAGACCAGCTCTTGGAGAAATTATGGACGAGCATTTATATGATGACTTAATTGAAAATATTAGAAAAGTGTCCCTTCAGGTTGATGGAATAATTGATACCGAAAAATGTTTTATTCGTAAAGCAGGAATGCAATATCATGTAGATCTTCATGCTATAGTGGATGCGACTATTTCTGTAAAAGAAGGGCACGAATTGGCGCACAAACTCAAAGATACTTTGCAACAAGAAATTCCGGAATTAGGACATATTTTAATTCATGTAGAGCCAAATAAATAGTATTGTTAAAATCATTTTTTAAATTTATAAAATTAAAAAAGGTGTAAGAAGATTATTTCTCGTGCCTTCTTTCTGGTTGTTAAACTATTTTATCGTTGTTGTTTTACTCCAAAACATTTAAAATCTTCAAGCCAAAAACAACACCATCGCCTTTGTAACCGTTTTGGTACGAACGAACATAATCAACTCTAAACAGTTTGAATTTTCCATAACCAAGATTGTCAAGACCAATAGTAAATTCAGAATAAGGTTTCGAATTTGGAACGGCAAGAGTATGGAATCCTAAAACCATTGTAGATTTCAGTTTATTCAACAAAGGAATTTTATTCATGATGTACCCTTTTTCATTGTGCTCCATGTGGGCTTCAAAATAACGGTCATTTGTGCTATTGGAGTAATAAGGCAATAAATTAAAAACATTCAAATAACGAACTGTTTGACCAATATGCGTCTGATTTCCGTTAAAATGTTTGTAATCTACAAAAGATATATTGTCAGCATTAAAGAATTTTCCTGCTTTTAAATTCATTGCAAAATTTCCTTTGTTTCCTAATGTTACATCATAATAAAGTCGTGTATTTAGATGATCGAACTCATATTTTTTTTCGCTTCCGGCAAATGCTTTTTCATACTCCAAATAAAGAGTTGGATATTTATTGTTCCTAATGTTGAATTTGCCGTCGGGACGAGAAGAGTACTTGTTCCCAAAATTAATTTTTGCAAGCAAATTAGCTTTTGTTAAATGGTGTTTTTCAAAAGCCGGATTAGTGAAATCATTTGGCGCCAAAGGATTATTCGAGGTGTATAAATCGTTTTTGTTAAAATATGAAAAATCGGTATTGTTGAATAATGATTTCCGTTGCTGGTATTCTATCTTTCCATATAGGTTCACTCCATTTGCAATATCTTGGCTGAAGCCAATTGCCGCTGATTCTAGGTTGTACAGTTTCATGAAATTATTCTTGAATGCCAATGTACTTATCGTGTTTAAAACTTTACTGATGGGTTCATTGGGATTAAACTGCTTTACGGAACTTCCTCCTATTACATATAAAGTAGCGTAATTCTGATTATTGAATTGGTGAGTAAATTGTCCAGTGGCGCGCAAACGATCTTCATCGAAACCGTAATTGATAGTAGTACTTATCGAAGTGTTTTTCCCTTTTTCTTCATCCCAACTTTTGAACGAAAAACCAGAACTAAGACTATGACCTTGAACGGTATTAAAACTTAAAGAGCTCAAATCCAGTAATCCATTGTATTTAAAGGAATGTTTTTTGAAAGTGTTTTTGTAATCATAACCCATTATTAAAGCGATAAATTTGAATTTATTGTTTTTCGCATCAATTGAATCCATATACTTTCGGGATTTTCTGATGGTTTGAAGGCTGTCTTTCTCTATATAATCGTTACTTTCTTCTATTGTCAAAGGAATTGGCCGAATGGTATTCCAAAAGGCATCTTCCTTTTTATTGGCATTTGTCTCGAAACTCAAAATTTCATTCCCAAAGGTTTTCTTTTCGAAAGTAAGAGGGAATTCATAATTGGTATATACATAATTGAATTTTCCAGAAAACTTTACGCCAAATGCTCCGGCATTAAAGGCCAGACTTTGAGAGTTTTTTGACCAAATTTTGTTTTTGGAATTGTAACTGAAATTTTGTTTTAAGGTCATTATATCAGTAAATTCATTTTTTATTCTATATCCTTTTATGTCAAGGTCTATGGCGTAAATTGCAAAACTGTCATCGACAATATAAATATATCCTTCAAAAACGGGTTCCTTATCACGGTTTGGAGTGACTTTTATTTTGTTGATTTGCAGATTGTTTTCATTAAAAAAAGTGCCTTCAAGTTTGAATTTATAATAATTGAAAGCATTATCGGCAATGGGCGAAATCATGTTGATTCCAAACTCTAAAGTATTATTATAAAAATCATAGGTAGATGATTTTGCTGTATTATAACTATACCCTTTGTTATTTCCTGAAATTCTGGAAGCAACAATCCTCTCTTTTAAATTGTTGGGCTTTTCAAAAGTTATTTTTGAAACAGTTTCCGATAAATATAAAATACCACTACCGGTTGAATCAAGATTCGTAGCCATGTCATCGCCTATATCAACCTTCATTCCCATTATTTTCTTGGGTAAATCCTTAATCTTAAATAATCCTCTCGAATAAAAATCGGCTGTGTATCGCGCTGTATTTTCTGAATTTTCTTTTTTGGATGCAATTGCACTTTTTATAATTGCTATGGCAAGATTATTTTTTTTGTTGATTATAACCTCGTTTAGGGAATAGCTTTCCTCTAGCATTTTTACATCCAAAATAAAAGAGGACTTTTCTGTTGGAATTGCTATATTTTTAGTTTTAAATCCCAATAATTGAAAAACTATTTTGTTCTTTCCACCTGATTTTATATTCAGCTGATAGTTTCCTTGTTCATTAGAAGTAGTGCCATTATAGGTGCTTTCTTCATAGACACTTACGAAAGGTAATGGCTTTCCTTTTTCGTCAGAGATGGTCCCTTTGATTTGGGCATTGGAATAAAAAGATAACACTAATAATACAAACAAGTAAGCATTCTTCATAATTTAGTTTTTTATAAGACGCTTAATTGTAAGTAATGTTACATAATTTTGATATTAAACTAAAGAAAAGATTGTATTGCTAATTCATAACTTTTTAAACCAAATCCAAGAATTACCCCTTTGGCATTACCTGAAATGTAGGATTGATGCCTGAAGCTTTCACGAGAAAAAGTATTCGAAATATGCACTTCAACCACGGGTGTAGTTATGGCTTTTACAGCGTCGCCAATTCCTATAGAAGTGTGCGTATAAGCCCCAGCATTTAATATAATTCCATCAAAAGAAAAACCATATGCCTGAATTTTATCGATTAATTCCCCTTCGATGTTGCTTTGATAATAGGTAAATTCTATTGCAGGAAATTTAATTTGCAAAGTAGTGAAATACTCTTCAAAAGTTAGATTTCCATATACTTCGGGCTCACGTTTTCCTAAAAGATTTAGATTAGGCCCATTAATAATACTAATTTTCATGTGGTTGTTTTTGTAAAAATAAAAAAACCGTTCCGATTTATGGAACGGTTTTAAAAAAAAAATATATTTTAATTTTCTTAGAACTTAAAACCTGCTGAAACTTGAACAACAGAGTTTTTCACTTGTGCATCTTTCGAGGCATCAGTTAATCCTAAGCCATAACGACCTTGAATAAATAGACTCTTTGTAATATTTAGTCCTAGACCTCCAACGACTGCAAAATCAAAAGTATTTGCATCCTTAACATCAAAATTGTTTCTTTCACTCAATAAAAATGATGCTTGTGGTCCTAGCTCAAGGCTAACAAATTTGTTCAAATTAATTTTTGCTAAGACAGGGATTGATAAGTAGCCTAATTCATTTCTAAACTCTTCACCGGCATTTTTGTAAGTTGCTCCTTGGGTCGAATAAAGTAACTCTGGCTGAATAGCAAAACTATCTACAAGTTTTATTTCGGCAATTAAACCCGCATGGTAACTTGTAATGGCTGAAGTGGTGTAATTTGTGTTATTTACTATAATATCAGATCCATTCTGATTGGCATAATTTACTCCAGCTTTAACTCCAAATTTAACTAATTGTGCTTGCATATTCATCGATATTGCAACAAGTAAAACGGTAACGAAGATTGTCTTTTTCATAAAATGGTATTTAATTTGTATTAATTATTTAAACTTAAAACTCTCAATTTTGACAATTATTGCCTACAATTAGTAAACAAAATAATAGTCAGAAATATTTTAAAAACAAAAATAAGCTTATTTAGCAAAATTTAAAAGCAGTATTTTTCTTAATTTATTATCATTTATCTACCTCAAATAATAGGCTTGCTTGTTGTGCAGTCGCATTTTTCATGCCAAAAAATGAAAAATAAATCTTACTTATTTCTTTTTTTATGCGGTTATATCTGTAATATACTGACAATCAACGAGTTTAATTCATTAATGACAATTCAAAGTTTGCTTTTTTTAACTTTGTTGGTATAAATTTTAAATAATTAATCATGAAAAAAATTACTTTATTATTAGTATTAATTTTCACAGTGTGTTTTGTGAACGCTCAAGACAAGGAAGATATGTCGTTTGGAGTGAAGGGTGGTTTGAATGTTTCTTCCGTTACTAACACTGATCAAGACGGTGTAAATTCAAAATCTTTAATAGAATTTCATGTAGGTTTTTTTAGCGAATTTATGATAAGCAATAATTTTGCAATTCAGCCGGAGCTACTTTATTCCGCACAAGGGGTAAAATTGGAGTCTGGTGGTGACAATGGCGATTTGAAATTGGACTATATCAATATTCCAGTCATGGCTAAATATTACGTGGCTGATACTTTTAGTCTTGAATTTGGACCTCAAATTGGTTTTCTGGTGTCTGCCAAAGCAAAATCTGGCGGCGTTTCTGAAGATATTAAAGATCAGTTAAAATCGACTGATATAAGTTTGGGTTTTGGTGCTGGTTATTATTTTGCTGAAAAATTTATGCTTGGCGCGCGCTATAATTTAGGCTTAACACGAATACAAAAAGATTTATTCCCAGGGGAGTCAGAGTCAAAAAATTCTGTTTTTCAAATTTCGCTAGGATACAAATTCTAACGTTCTAAAAAAAACATATTGATTAACCTTCCGTTATAGCGGAAGGTTTTTTTACGAAAGGAACTTTTTTAAAATGGATTTTGGTGTATGTTTTTTTTTGTAGTATAAATAGTAATTTTATATTTAACAATTAATTAGATTTGTCTTAGATATTTTAAAAAAATAAAAATGAAAAAAGTAATTTTAGCAGTTTCGGCATTCTTAGTATTTACAATTTGCTATTCGCAAAAAGAGGGTGGATTCAGAGTTGGTTTAGATTTTGGATTTGTTCCAGCACAAGGTGGGGCAGGTGTGTTATTTTCTATTGAACCAAAATATAATATTAAAGACAATATGAATGTGGGTTTGCGGATAGGTGCTGCAGGAATAGTTAGAGATATTAATGATTCGGGTACTAGCACAAGCGCCACAGTTTCGGCTAATAGTTCCTACGTTGCTACTTATGATTATTACTTTAACAAATTAGGTAAAAGTTTTGTTCCTTATATTGGTGGAGGTGCAGGATTTTATACGGTAGGGAATGTTCAGTTTGATGATATTAATAGTTCAAATAACGTAACATTAGATGCCACAAGTAATTTTGGCGGGTTAGTTAGAGGTGGTTTTGAGTGGGGGAAATTTAGAATGGGAGTGGAATATAACTTAGTACCGGAATCGACTTTACACGATATGGATGGTAATAATAGAGGGACAGTTTCCAATACATATCTAGGAATTCATTTGGGATTTTATGTAGGTGGTGGCAAATGGGGCAAATAACTTCTTTTGTGAATTATTTTAAAACCTCTAATTTAGGAGGTTTTTTTATGTCTAAAAAAATCTTTACTTTGTAAACATGGATTGGAATTCATACATCAAAAGCTATCAATCTTATTTGAAAATCGAACGAGGTTTGTCAAAGAATACGATCGAAAATTACTCTTTCGATATTGATAGACTACGACTTTTTCTTACTGAAAATGAAATTGCTGTTTCTCCCATACAAATAGGAGAGGAGACTTTGCAGCAATTCATTTATAGTGTTTCAAAACAAGTTAATCCCCGTTCGCAAGCCAGAATCATTTCTGGTTTAAAGAGTTTTTTTAGCTATTTGATATTTGAAGATTACCGTGCAACTAATCCTCTTGAATTGATTGAAACACCTAAAACAGGTAGAAAACTACCGGATACCTTAACAACTGCTGAAATTGACGCACTAATTGCAGCAATTGACTTAACATCGAACGAGGGCGAACGCAATAGAGCTATACTGGAAACGCTTTATGGTTGTGGACTTCGAGTTTCGGAATTGACAGCTCTTAAAATTTCTGATTTATTTTTTGATGAAGGATTTATAAAAATTACAGGAAAAGGAAATAAGCAGCGTTTCGTACCTATTGGGGATTTGACTCAGAAGTACATTCAAATTTATAAAAACAATAACAGAACTCTGTTAAGTATTCAAAAGGGATTTGAAGATACTTTATTTTTGAATAGAAGGGGTAAACAATTGACGCGAGCTATGATTTTTACCATTATTAAAAGTTTAGCGGTAAAAATTGATTTGCATAAAGATATAAGCCCACATACATTGCGGCATTCTTTTGCGACGCATCTTCTGGAAAATGGTGCTGACTTGCGTTCTATTCAATTAATGCTGGGACATGAGTCAATAACCACTACGGAGATTTACGTGCATCTTGACAGAAAGTTTTTGAGAGAAGTAATTAATACTTTTCATCCCAGAAAGAGTTAGTAAATAATGTTTAGATTAAAGATTCCATAAAAAAAAGACTTATCGATTTTGAATCAATAAGTCTTTTTGCATTATCTATTTAGAATTAGAGAAGGACTATTTTGCAATATTGACAGCTCTTGTCTCTCTAATTACAGTTACTTTAACTTGACCTGGATAAGTCATTTCTGTTTGTATTTTTTGTGATATCTCAAAAGATAAAGTAGCAGCATTATCATCTGAAACTTTTTCGCTTTCTACGATAACACGAAGTTCTCTACCAGCTTGAATAGCGTAAGCATTTTTTACACCACTGAATCCGTAAGCTACTTCTTCCAGATCTTTTAAACGTTGGATATAAGAATCTAATACTTGTCTTCTTGCACCCGGTCTAGCTCCAGAAATAGCATCACAAACCTGAATAATAGGAGATAATAATGATTTCATTTCGATCTCATCGTGGTGAGCACCAATTGCATTACAAACTTCTTCTTTTTCACCATATTTTTCAGCCCATTGCATTCCTAACAAAGCGTGAGGTAAATCACTTTCTGCATCAGGAACTTTACCAATATCGTGCAATAAACCGGCTCTTTTGGCCAATTTTACATTCAGACCTAATTCAGCTGCCATGATTCCACAAAGTTTAGAAACTTCACGGGAGTGTTGCAATAAATTTTGTCCGTACGAAGAACGGTATTTCATACGCCCAACTACTTTAATTAATTCCGGATGCAATCCATGAATTCCCAGATCAATAACGGTGCGTTTACCAACTTCTATAATTTCATCGTCAATTTGTTTAGCGGTTTTAGCAACAACTTCTTCAATTCGGGCAGGGTGAATTCTTCCGTCAGTTACCAATTTGTGTAAAGCCAGACGAGCTATTTCTCTACGTACCGGATCAAAACAAGACAGTATGATAGCTTCTGGTGTATCATCTACAATGATTTCAACTCCAGTTGCTGCTTCTAGCGCTCTAATATTTCTACCTTCACGACCAATAATTCTACCTTTAACATCATCAGATTCAATATTGAATACCGATACGCAGTTTTCTACTGCTTCTTCAGTTCCAACTCTCTGAATAGTGTTTATAATAATTTTCTTTGCTTCTTGTTGTGCTGTCAATTTCGCTTCTTCAATAGTATCTTGAATATGCGACATTGCTTTGCTTTTAGCTTCGGCTTTTAAACCTTCAACTAGTTGGTTTTTAGCATCTTCGGCAGATAATCCGGAGATAACTTCCAGTTGTTGCAATTGACTTTTATGTAATTTGTCAACTTCAGTTTGTCTTTTGTCTAAAACTTCAATTTTAGTATTGTATTCTAACGTTTTTGATTCAAAATCATCATTAACCTTTTTAGCTTTTGATAATTCATTAGAAATTTGAGATTCTTTATCTCTGATTCTTTTTTCTATTTCTGCTACTTTTTTATCACGTGAAAGGATTACTTGCTCATGCTCTGATTTCAATTCGATAAATTTTTCTTTTGCTTGAAGTATTTTATCTTTTTTTATGTTTTCAGCTTCAAGATTAGCGTCTTTTAAAATTGATGCAGCTTCTTTTTTAGCATTTTTAATCAAATTAGAAATATTGCTTTTTTCAATTACTTTGGCTATTCCAAAACCCCCTACAATACCTATAATTCCTGAAATGATGATCGTTACTATGTCCATGTTTGTTAAAATTTATATATAAAAAAGCCTACATTAGTGAGATTGAATAAACTCGGAATGACAAGTTTTGAGCTAA
This sequence comes from Flavobacterium fructosi, assembly GCF_042787335.1. Taxonomy (NCBI): domain Bacteria; kingdom Pseudomonadati; phylum Bacteroidota; class Flavobacteriia; order Flavobacteriales; family Flavobacteriaceae; genus Flavobacterium; species Flavobacterium fructosi. Next base: position 574,791 of record NZ_JBHZQA010000001.1, read on the forward strand.
CTCGTTGTTCAAACTTCCAAACTGAATTGGCTTGTTATAGTAACGATGATTTGCTCATTCTAAATTGTTAGTGTTGAGTTTACCAAATGTGAACTAATGTAGGCAGTATCTTAGTCTTTTGTAAAGAACGTTTAATTGTCGAGATATTGATCTAAAAGCGCGTTGATTTTTTTTATTCTTTCAATGGTTGCTTCACCATCAATAGCATTATCAATTTGTTTTTGTTCTGATTGTGATGCAAATTGTAAAGCACACATGGCTAATACGTCTTGTTTATCACGAACTGCGTAATTTTCTTCAAACTGCTTAATCATCACATCAATTTTCTTTGAAGCGCTTCTAAGGCCTTCTTCCTGAGACAATTCAACCGTTAACGGATAAACTCTGTCTGCAATTGATATTTTAATTTTAAGCTTTTCGTCCATATCTATTATTAATCTGATAGTTGTGCTATACAGTAATCAATTTCGCGAATTAATGAATTTATTTTAAGCTTCGTATCTCTTTTATTTTCGTCACTGCCTAGTAATGCGTTTGCCATTTTTAGTGTTTCACACTGCGTTTTTAGCGCTTCAATCTCTTGAGATTGAGTTTGTATGACTTGTGCAGCTTTTGTTAATTCAATTTTTAAATCTTGACTGTTTTTCTCTAAACTTTTCATTTTCAGGAAAAGTTTTTCAACCTTATTTTCAAGAGTATTAATTATTTCTGCAATTACACTCATTATATTGCTATTTCATTACTTAATCTTACAAAGTTAGTATTCCTTTTTATTATTGCAATATTTTATTGATTTTTTTACGTTAAAAAAATCAATCCAATGTAATTCAGTAAGTTGTGATTTGATTTCGTTTCTAATTTGTATTAGGTAGTTTTTTTTTATCTTAGCAAAAATCTATTCGAATGAAACTTTTTGTTTTTTTATTTTTATTTAGCAGTTCTCTTTTTGCTCAGACAGAATATCCAAAAGACTATTTTAGTCCGCCACTTGATATACCGATGCAGCTTTCAGGAAACTTTGGAGAATTAAGGCCCAATCATTTCCATGCAGGTTTTGATTTAAAAACAATGCAAAAGGAAGGATTGAAGGTGCACGCTGTTGCTGATGGATATGTGTCAAGAATTAAAATTTCAACTTTTGGTAATGGAAAAACAATATACATTACCCATCCCAACGGATTTACGTCAGTATATGGGCATCTGCAAAGCGCTAATGATACAATTGAAAAATACATTATAAAGACCCACTATAAAGAGAAGTCATTTGAGATTGAAATGTTTCTAAAACTAGATGAATTGGTTGTCAAAAAAGGACAAATAATAGGGCTTTCTGGAAATACAGGTGCTTCCGAGGGACCACATTTACATTTTGAGATTCGGGATACTAAAACGGAGAAGGTGATAAACCCATTATTTTTTGGTTTTGATAAAAACATAAGAGATACAAAAAAACCTATTATTTCTGCTGTTTATGTATATCCGTTAGATTCTAAAACAACTATCAATCATTCTAAGAGGCCTTTATTATTAAATTTGTCTTTGCAAAAGGACGGTAGTTATTTGGCAGAGAAAGTAATTTCCAACGGGAAAATAGGTTTCGGAATTTCGACTTTTGATTACGATGATGTTTCTTTCAACAAAAATGGAGTATTTAAGATACAGTCTTTTTGCAATGGAAAACCAAACTTCGGTTATCAATTTGACACCTATTCTTTTGATGAAATGAGATACATGAACGCACTGATCGACTATTCGAGATATAAAACGATGGATCAAAGGATTCAAAAATTATTTATGAAAAATAAATATGGGTTAAGTATCATTAAAACCGATGAGACCAATGGGATATTTTCAGTACTCCCAAATTTAGCATCGGTTTGCCGTATTGAAGTTTCTGATTTTTATGGAAATAAAACAACTGTTTCAATTCCTATTCAATACGATTTATTGTCCACTATTATTGACAAGGAGCGAGGTGTATCTAACTATTTTGTAAAAGCAAACAAAGATTCCAATTTCGCCAAAGAGAACATGTCTGTTTTCTTTCCTGCCGGCACTTTCTATGATGATTTTGATATGAATTTTGATGTTAAAAACAACACTTTATTTCTTCATGATGATACCGTTCCGGCTCATACTAATTTTGCCATTTCCATTGAAGACATTAAATATAGTGAGACTCAAAGAAGCAAACTATTTATTGGTATGATTGATGGAAAAAAAATAAGCTACCTTCCTACCTTTCGTAAAGACAGTTTATTTACAGCAAAGTCAAAGATCTTAGGTAAGTTTGCTTTAGTTTTGGATACAGTTGCTCCTATAATTAGCATTTCAAAACCAATTGAAGGAAAGTGGTTAAGTGAGCAAAAGACAATTCAACTTAGCATAAGTGATAGTTTATCAGGTATAAAATCATATAACGGCTATTTGAACGGCAACTGGATATTATTCGAATATGATAATAAAACTAAAAAAATAACACATAATTTTAGCGATGGAATTGTGGTCGAAGGTGCCAATGATTTAAAAGTTGTTGTAATTGATAATGTAGGAAATTCTGCTACCTTTGTGACTCATTTTTTTAGAAGTCAAAAAAAATAAAAACCAAATCATTTGAGTACGAATAGATTAATACTTGTTTTCTTTTTTTTCTGTATTGGGTTTGCTGCAACGGGCCAGAATGCTCGAATTAAAGGAATTGTTCTGAACTCCAGCAATCAACCAATTGCGAATGTAAATGTTGTCTGTATAGGTAATTCTTCACAATCCAATGCGAATGGTTTTTTTGATTTAATTGTTCCTGCAAATCAAAAAATGACAGTTGTTTTTACGCATGTTTCTTTGAAAAAAACTACCGTTTCTATTTTATTAAAACCTAATGAAGACTATGAAATGAACTTGGTAATGAATGAGTATCAGGAACAAATGGGAGAAGTTATCATTGTATCCAAAAACAAAAAAAGAATTCAAGGAATTATTACAATTGAACCTGAAGTTATTCGGAAAATGCCTGGCGCTAATGCCGGTATTGAGAATATTTTAAAAACCTTGCCTGGAGTGAATTCGAATAATGAACTGAGTACGCAGTATGCGGTTCGCGGTGGGAACTATGATGAGAACTTGGTTTATGTAAATGAAATTGAAGTCTACCGTCCCTTTCTTATTCGGTCCGGACAGCAAGAAGGATTAAGTTTTACAAATACCGACTTGGTGCAAAATGTTGATTTTTCCGCTGGTGGTTTTCAAGCTAAATTTGGAGATAAACTATCCTCAGTCTTGGATATCACTTATAGAAAACCTACAAAATTTGGAGCAACACTTGAAGCGAGTCTTCTTGGCGGAAGCGTGTCTGTAGATGCCGTTTCTAAAAATAATAAATGGTCAGCGATTACTGGGGTAAGATATCGAAATAACAGTCTTTTGGTAAAAAGTCAGGATACTCAAACTAACTTCACCCCTTCATTTGCGGATATTCAAACAAACATAAATTATCAGGCTTCGTCTAAATGGCAGTGGGGTTTTTTAGGGAATATTTCTCAGAACAAATACCATTATCAGCCATTAACGCGCCAAACTAATTTTGGAACGCTTGATAAACCGATGGCGCTTTTGATTTATTATGAGGGACAGGAGAAAGATAAATATGATACTTATTTTGGAGCTTTAAAATCTACATTTAAGGTAAATACTAACTTTACTTTAAAATTTATCGGGTCCGTTTTTCATACTTTAGAACAAGAATATTTTGACATTTTTGCACAATACCGTTTGGGAGAAGTGGATGCTAATATTGGTTCTGAAACGTATGGTAATGTTGATTTTACTAGAGGAATTGGAACACAACTGAATCATGCTCGGAACGATTTAGATGCCTTAATTGTCAATACAGAGGTAAAAGGAATTTATGATTGGAAAGAAAACCAATTGGAATGGGGAGTAAAATACACACGAGAATCTATACGAGATAGAGTGGTAGAGTGGGAAGTAATCGATTCAGCGGGCTTTTTTATAAACCCTCCAATTATAATTTTGCCTAAAAATGACCAGCCCTACTCTCCCTACACAGGACCTTTAGTTCCATACCAAAATGTGAGAGCCACTAATTTTGATACCATCAATAGATTTTCGGGTTATGGACAATGGAGTCGTAAAGAGCATATAGGTTCCAGTGAAGTTTGGTATAATGCAGGAGTGCGAATTCATAATTGGGAAGTTTTAGGAGATAATATAGCTGGCAAGTCACAGATGACAATTAGTCCAAGAGCTCAATTTGCTATAAAACCCAATTGGGAGAAAGATATGGTTTTTAGGCTTTCTGGAGGATTGTATCATCAGCCACCGTTTTATAGGGAGTTGCGGGATGCCAGTGGAGTAGTGCAACCTAATGTAAAGGCACAGCAATCCATTCATTTTGTTTTGAGTAATGATTATAGTTTCAAAATGTGGAATCGTCCTTTCAAACTGGTTTCAGAGTTGTATTATAAGTCGCTGACGGATGTTAATACCTATACGATTGATAACGTTCGCATACGTTATGCAGCTACGAATAATGCTAAAGCATATGCGCAGGGATTAGATGTAAGGTTGAATGGTGAGTTTGTTCCCGGAACAGAATCTTGGTTGAGTTTTGGCTACTTAAAAACAGAAGAAAATAGTGCCGATAGAGGATTTATTGCCAGACCTACGGACCAGCGATTAAAATTTGGACTTTTATTTCAAGATTTTATGCCTAATATTCCGAGTGTCAAGTTGTATTTAAATTTGGTGTATAATACTGGTTTACCTGGTGGATCGCCATCATATGCAGATCCATATTTATACCAAAACAGGCTGAAAGATTACCGCAGAACTGATGTCGGGTTCTCAAAAGTGCTTATTAATGAAAGTACGAATATTAACAGAAAATGGTTAAAAAGCTTAAAAGAATTAGAGATAGGATTAGAGATTTTTAACCTCTTTGATAACCAAAATGCAATTACGAATACTTGGGTTCGCGATGTGTATTCCAAAAATCAATACGCAATTCCAAATTATATGACAACAAGGGTTTTTAATGTGAAATTAAATGTAAAGTTGTAATTGAAGTAAAACAAGGAATTTTAATAAGGGTTGAAACGATTTTTCTGATACAAATCAATAAAAGAATGCCGTTACCGTTTTTAAAAATGATTACATTTGAATTTATTATAAAAAGTATACCATCATGAAAAAGTTACATATCACTTTATTAGGAATATTTGTTTTGCTTTTAGCCAGCTGCAAAGAAGATCAAGAAAAACCAAAAGTTACTTATGATGCAAGTAATAAAGGAAAAAGTATGGCAAAAACGGATTCTAATTTAATAGCAATTGCTGATTTACCTATTCAGATGGAAGGTACCGATTATTTGATTCATCCAGTTGGCGATTTAAGTATTCGTGAAAAAGGGATTAAAACGAGATATGGATCTTCTAGTGTGAATGATTTGAGTTTTACAATATCTAACTATGGAGAAAATGAAATCACTGGTTTTTTGCAGAATTTAAAGTTTCAGCGTGTAGACTCTGATTCTATAAAAGCATTGACGGTTAAACCAGTTTTAATTCAAACCGCTACCTATTTAAAATCTGTTTCTGTTAAAACCAAGAATCAAATTATGGTTTATACGATGGTTGATGTAGACACCAATAAGGATGGAAAATTAGATACTAGCGATATTAAAGCTTTGTATATTAGTAAAATAAGCGGTGAAAAATTCACTAAAGTATCCGATGATTTTCAAGAATTAATTGATTGGAAATTGATGGAATCTAAAAACTACTTGTATTTTAGAACTGTTGAGGATACTAATAAAAATGGACAATTTGATAATAAAGATGTGGTGCATTACAACTATATCGATTTGTCAAAGAAAGACTGGAAAGTCGTTAGTTATAAGCCGGTTTAATGCTTTAATTTAGGATTTTAGCAGTGATTCTCAATTAATGATTTTTCTTCCAAACTATAGCAGAAAGAGTTAAATCAAAATGTCACTTTCTAAGTCAGATTTTTCAATCTCAAAATTAAAACCTAATTCGGAAACCAGTTGAATTACTAAATTTTTGTACCAATTTTCTGATTTTGGATGAATGTAAATTTTTTCGATTAATTGGTTGATATTAACATTGATTTTTAAACCTTCATTAATTTTGATATTATTTTCGGCAATATCAGTGATGATTCGGACTTCTCGCTCGTACTGAAAACTTTTTCGTTTAAACAGAAAAGGGAAAAACATATCGTCAAACGGAATGTACTCTTTTTTGTAATCGATGTAATTGACTTCTCCAATATGCTGATCAAAATTTGTTTCAGGTTGCAGCGCGTTTTGTAGTCTCCCAATCGTGGATTGAATCGCTAATCCTTCGCTGTTCTGCGTGAAAATCTGCCACATCGCAAACGATTCATATTCATTGATGTGCCAACTGCTGATAGCCACCCTTTCCCGATGACTTTTGTAATAGTTCAAAAAGTCAGGATTGTCAATGGATAATTTCCTGATTTCTTCAAATGTAGGTTCGCTAAAAGTGCCTTCGTACTGATCCTCAAATTTATCAGAACGAGACATAAATAACTTTTGAGACATCAATAAATCCAAAAACTTAGACAAATCCAGGTATTTCCAAACGATTGTGTTTGGATCTTCTGGCAGTTTTATATTTGGATTATTGAGGTACATTTTTATATTTTAACTATTAGGATTCGAAAGACTGCAGGTTTACTAATTTGTTATAAGTACCATTAAGTGCCATAAGTTGTTCATGTTTCCCTTGTTCCACAATTTTTCCTTTTTTCATGACCACAATTAAATCTGCTTTTTGAATAGTTGAAAGTCGGTGCGCAATAACAATTGAAGTTCTGTTTTGCATCATGTTTTCTAATGCGACTTGTACAAATTTTTCACTTTCGGTATCCAATGCTGATGTCGCTTCATCCAAAATCATAATTGGAGGATTTTTCAAAACAGCACGAGCGATAGATAATCTTTGTTTTTGACCTCCTGAAAGTTTGTTTCCGCTGTCGCCAATGTTGGTGTAAATTCCAAGCGGTAAATCTTTGACAAATTCATAAGCGTTGGCAATTTTTAAGGCTTCAACAATTTCTTCGTCCGTTGCGTTATCTTTACCAAGCGAAATATTGGCTTTTATGGTATCATTAAATAAAATACTGTCTTGAGTTACTAATCCCATCAAATCACGAAGCGAGTGCAGGTTCATGTCTTTGATATCAATTCCATCAATAGCGATTGTTCCTTCATTTACATCATAAAAACGAGTCAGTAAATTAGCAATGGTACTTTTTCCGCTTCCGGATTGTCCTACAAGAGCTACTGTTTGTCCTTTTTTTACTTCAAGTGAAAAGTCTTTTAAAACCGCTTCATCTTCGTATTTAAAATTAATATTTTGGATTGTTATTGTAGAGTCAAACGTTTTTTTGTCAACTGCATTTTCTTTTGAAGTGATTTCATTTTCGACTTCTAAAACTTCAAAAACTCTTTCTGCAGCGGCTAATCCGTTTTTAACGGAATAAGAAGCTTTAGAAATGGCTTTCGCTGGCGTAAGAATATTGAAAGCCAAGGTCAGGTAAACGATAAAAGCAGATCCTTCCAATGTTTTTTCTACCAGAACTAAATTCCCACCATAAAACAATAAGACTGCGATAGTTGTAATTCCTAAAAATTCGCTTAATGGCGTTGCTAAATTGTTTTTGCTGCCTATGCTATTTGATAAATTCAACAATCGAGTCACTGAATCGTGAAACCTGCTTTTGAAATTACGTTCAGCATTGTAACTTTTTATAACTTTTAATCCGGTCAAACTTTCATCAACAATAGAAATTAGAAAGCCACTTTCTTTTTGAGCCTGCATGGATTGTGCTCTCAAATTTTTGGCAATTTTTGAAATGATTAATCCTGAAATAGGGATGAATACTAAAACAAATAAAGTCAATTTTACACTGATAAAAAACATCGTAACTAGCGCAAAGACAATGGTTAAGGGCTCTTTTACCACGAGCTCTAATATAGAGAAAAAGGAATTCTGAACTTCATTGACATCGCCAAGCATTCTGGCCATAATATCTCCTTTTCTTTTTTCAGAATAATAAGAAATTGGCAATTCTATTATTTTGTCGTACATTGATTTTCTTAAGTCCCGTAACACACCATTTTTTAAGTGCATGATGTGATGCGATGCGAGATAGTTAAATAAATTTTTGAATAAGAATGTTGTAATAACCATTAAAACAACAAATAACAACGCAACTTGAATGCTGTTTTCCTTTGTCAGTTCTGAAATTTTGTAATACATAAAATCCGAACCAAACTGCTTAATATGCCCTATTCCTGTATAAACCGGCTCCTTTAGTATCTTTTTGGTTTTACCAAAAAGCACTTCAAGGACAGGAAGAAGTGTTAGCATAGAAATAGTGCTAAACAAGGCATACAAGATATTGTATATGACATTCCAGGTAATATGAGACTTATATGGTTTTGTATAAGGAATTAATTTTAATAAGCTTTTGTCCATTAGTTCAATTGCATTGCAGTAATAATATTTTTAATTTTTTCATTCAAAACAGCCTCCACTTCCTTGAAATCCTCAATAGATTCCAGTTCCGTATTGACGCTGATGTAGAATTTTATTTTTGGTTCTGTTCCGCTTGGTCTGGCACAAATTTTAGAACCGTCTTCGGTGTAATAAATAAGTACATTCGATTTTGGAATGTCCATTTTAGTTACTTCATCGGTCAATAAGTTTTTTGCTGTTGAGGATTGGTAATCTTCCAGCATAATCACTCGTTGTCCGTTGATTTCTTTCAATGGATTTTCTCTCATGTCAATCATCATCTGATTGATTTCCTGTAAACCGTCCATTCCTTTTTTAGTCAATGAAACCAAATGTTCTTTATAAAACCCATTTTCAACGTATAATTGAAGTAATTCTTTGTAAACGGTACTTTCTTTTGCTTTGGCCTGAGCTGCTAATTCACAAATTAATAAAGTAGCGGCAACAGCATCTTTATCACGGACCGCATCGCCAACCATGTAACCAAAACTTTCTTCACCGCCACCAATGAATTCTAACTCCGGGAAATCCTTTATCATTTTGGCAATCCATTTAAAGCCGGTCAAACCCACTTTGCATTCTACGTCATAATTCGTGGCTAATTCCATCATCATAGGAGTAGAAACAATTGTCGAACCCACAAATTGTTTACCATTTATTTTTCCTGCTTTTTTCCATTGTTCCAATAGAAAAGCAGTCATTAAAATCATCGATTGATTTCCATTGAGCAAGGTCATTTGTCCTTCATTATTTCGAACGGCAACACCCAATCGATCGCAATCTGGATCAGTCCCAATAACAATATCGGAATTGGTTTTGTTCGCTAACGCTAGTGCCATAGTCAATGCTTCCGGTTCTTCCGGGTTAGGAGATTTTACCGTCGGAAAATCACCATTCGGCAGTCTTTGTTCTTCAACAATATGTACATTCGTGTACCCGGCTTGTGATAATGTATCAGGAACTAATGTTATCGAAGTTCCGTGCAAAGAGGTAAAAACGATGTTCAAATTTTCTTTGGCTGCAGCAGAAGTATTAAAACTCGCATTTGCAATCGAGGATTTTATAAACGCTTTGTCAACATCCGTATCAATATGATGGATCAAATCTTCATTAGCAGAAAACTTGATTTCATTGTAATTTAAGTTTTCAATAGTATTGATAATCGCTTCATCTTCTGGCGGAACAATTTGCCCGCCATCCTCCCAATACACTTTGTAACCGTTGTATTCTGGCGGATTGTGAGAAGCAGTAAGAACAATTCCGGCTTGACAACCTAAATGTTTAACCGCAAATGACAATTCAGGAGTAGGTCTCAACTCCGAAAACAGATAAACCGTAATCTCATTTGCTGAGAAAACATCAGCAACTACTTTTGCCAGAGTATCACTATTATGGCGACAGTCGTAAGCAATAGCAACTTTTAAGTCTTTATTTGGGAATACTTTATGCATGTAATTGGCTAGACCTTGCGTGCTTTTTCCAAGGGTGTATTTATTAATCCGATTGTTCCCAACGCCCATAACACCGCGCATTCCGCCCGTTCCAAATTCTAGATTTTTATAAAAGCTTTCTTCCAGTTCTTTAGAGGAAGTAGTCATCAATTCCTTGATGGCTGCATGTGTTTCATTATCAAATGTTGGCGTAAGCCATTCATTTACTGCATCCAAAATGTTTTGTTTGATATCCATTTTATAGATTTTTTTAGTGTCTAAATTTTTAGTTTAAAATTTCAAAATAGTCATTTCATTTAACAATTTTGATGTTTTTTAGGAGCTGTTTCCTGCTTTCCGTTTCAATCTTTTTATCTGTAAAAACCTCAAAAAAGGATTTCCACTTTAATCAGGGCTAAAGATTTGTTGTAGCGAAAAATATGTTCTTTCAATATTCACTTCCTGCAATCAGAATGACAAAAATCGTATAAGTCAATCTTCAAGTTCTACTATAAATGTATGTTTAATTTTGTGAGAATTATAAAAAATTTACCTCACTTGAAACTTTATAACGTTCTTCATTATTTTTGGTTCGCAAAATTATTTCACCAAGAAATCCAGCCAAAAATAATTGGGTTCCCAATACCATCGTTGTTAGCGCGATGTAAAACCAAGGATTGCTGGTGACTAAATTATAATGCATGTTATTATACATGTGATAGAGTTTTGAAACTCCGATGTAACCGGCTAATAAAAAACCAATAATAAACATTAATGATCCCATAGCACCAAATAAGTGCATCGGTCTTTTTCCAAAACGGGAAAGAAACCAAATGGTAATTAAATCCAGGAAACCATTGATGAAACGTTCCATTCCAAATTTAGTTTCGCCATATTTTCTGGCTTGATGCTGTACCACTTTTTCACCAATTTTTCCAAAACCGGCGTTTTTTGCCAAAACCGGAATATATCGGTGCATTTCACCAGAAACTTCAATATTTTTTACCACAACATTTTTATAGGCTTTTAGGCCACAATTAAAATCATTCAGCTCAACTCCCGATGTTTTTCTGGCAGCCCAATTGAATAATTTTGAAGGTAAATTTTTAGCAACTACAGAATCGTAACGTTTCTTTTTCCAGCCGGATACCAAATCAAATTTACCATTGACAATCATTTCGTACAATCCGGGAATCTCTTCAGGACTGTCTTGTAAATCGGCATCCATGGTGATAATTACATCGCCTTTGGCTTTTGCAAAACCAGCATGTAACGCTTGCGATTTCCCGAAGTTTTTCATGAATCGGACACCTTTTACATGAGGATTTTCATTTGCAAATTCTTCGATAATAGCCCACGAATCATCCGTGCTTCCATCATCCAGAAAAATGATTTCGTAAGTGTAATTATTCGATTGCATCACTTTAATGATCCAAGTATAAAGTTCTTTAAGTGATTCCTCTTCGTTGAGAAGCGGTATGAGTATTGATAAATTCATTAATTTAGAAGCTTTGAGGTTTTGCGTTTTTTAGAATTGCACCTATAATTAGTGAATAAATTAAACCAAAGAAAGAATACATTGCTATCGTAACAGGAAAAACAATCAGCGGATTCATGAATTTTTTCATCATTGAAAGTCCTGTTTCCAATTGGTCAGAAGTCATAGATGGGTTTTGTTTTAGCATCGCTTCTTTACTAATTGCTACCATTTCATTTATAAATTCAGGAAATATAAAGTTGAAAACTACATTAAACACAGCATAGATAAGCGCAGCAATAAAAGTTATTGAAACTCCTGTTTTTAGACATTCATTAAGAGATATAAATCCGTTATTTATGTTTTTCTTGTAATTATTGCATCCTAAATAAATAAACAAGAGTGGTAATATTAAGTAGTTAGCAAGGTTTACGATCACACCGACATTAGTTCCTACTAATGATTTCATTCCGACTATATACATAATCACAAATTCTAAAACCATAACTACACCAAACAAAACACCAAACAAAATACCAGATTTTGCTGGCGATACATTATTTTCCATAAAGAGTTTATTTATTAATCCACAAATATAACAATTCCCAATATATTCGAGTATAAAAATCGCTTTTTACGATTATATAAAAAAAGTCATGCAAAGATTTGATTATTGGAAAAAAATTGTAAATTTGCAAACTCAAAATAATATTGTAAAACAAAAAGTTATAAGGAGTTTATACCTTTTCTGTTAGAAGAAAAGCTTCAAGACAAGTTATAATCAACAAATAAAAAAAGATTAACAAGATGAAAAAAGGAATTCACCCAGAAAATTACAGATTAGTTGCATTTAAAGACATGTCAAATGACGAAGTTTTTATTACTAAATCTACTGCAGATACAAGAGAAACATTAACAGTTGACGGTGTTGAATACCCAGTTGTGAAAATGGAGATCTCTAGAACTTCTCACCCTTTTTACACAGGTAAATCTAAACTTATCGATACTGCAGGACGTATTGATAAATTCAAAACTAAATACGCTAAACACGTTAAATAATTTTAACTTGTTTTTAAATACATTGAAGCCTTCCTTTCGGAGGGCTTTTTTTATTTTTATCTATTTGAAAACTTTGTAACTTTGGTCGCAATAGTATTATAACGGTAGACTAAAATTAATTTTTGAATCAACCAATACCCGAATCAACAAATAAAAAAACTTTATGAATTACATACTTTTTGACGGTCCTTCACGAAATGCATTATTGCCTTTTACTTTCACGCGTCCAGTTGCTGATATTCTTATTGGGATAATGACCATTCGTCAAAAATGGGAAATGCGTTTGGGTTCCACTACGACAACATTGACAGAAGAATATTTGTCTGAAAAATATCCAATGGTAGAACTAGAAGAAAATGTAATGATAAATGCTTCTTTTCTTCCTAATGATATTTTGGTGGAGATGGTAAGTAATCTCGAGGCAAATCAGGCTATTTTTAAAGGAGATGAAGTAATTGCTTTTTATACCAATGACGAGCAGGAAGAAGTCGATTTTGATACCTATGAAATTATAGAATATCAAGACGATTGTTTAACGGTAGAGCATACATGGGATATTTTTTCCAAAAACGATGCAGCAATTCGAGAGGATTTTGAATTCTTAACCGAAGACAGAAAATCACAACCCATTCCTAAAAGTGTCAATGTCATCGCACCGGAAAATATATTTATTGAAGAAGGGGCAACGTTAGAATTTGTAACTTTAAATGCTTCAATGGGACCGATATACATAGGTAAAGATTCCGAAATTATGGAAGGTTCCGTAATCCGAGGTCCTTTTGCCTTGTGCGAAAATGCAGTTGTAAAAATGGCTTCCAAAGTGTATGGCGCTACAACTGTTGGTCCGCATTCCAGAATTGGAGGAGAAGTTAATAATTCGGTATTGTTTGGTTATTCTAATAAAGGACATGACGGGTTTTTAGGAAATTCCGTTCTTGGAGAATGGTGTAACATAGGTGCCGACAGTAATAATTCAAACCTAAAAAATAATTACGAAGAAGTGAAATTGTGGAGTTATGAAACCGAAGGGTTTGCCAAAACAGGACTTCAGTTTTGTGGATTGATGATGGGAGATCACAGTAAATGCGGAATTAATACGATGTTTAATACGGGGACAGTAGTAGGAGTTAGCGCTAATATTTTTGGCAGTGGATTTCCTCGCAATTTTATACCGAGTTTTTCTTGGGGAGGTGCTTCTGGTTTTACTACGTATGTGACCAAAAAAGCGTTTGAAACGGCTCGATTAGTTATGGCTCGCAGAAACGTTGACTTTGACGAAAGAGAAGCTGCGATTTTAGAACATATCTTTGAGGAATCTAAAAAGTGGAGGAAAGAGTAATACGGCATAAGATCATTCGAAAGAGTTAAAAATAGGAATCTGAAAAGGGATTATAAGAAATTTGAAATAATAATTTCGTATAATCCCTTTTCCAAATTGTCTAATTATCAATTTAATCTATCTTTGCACCTTCAAAAAAACGGTCTTTACACTGAACGAATAACCGAATTACCAAATCAACAAATAAATAATGATTACAGTTAACGATATTTCCGTGCAATTTGGTGGAACAACACTTTTTAGTGACGTTTCTTTTGCCATTAATGAGAATGATAAAATTGCCCTTATGGGTAAAAATGGAGCAGGAAAATCGACGCTTCTTAAAATTATTGCGGGTCAAAGTAAGCCTTCAACCGGGAATATTTCGGCACCAAAAGATGCTGTTGTAGCATATTTGCCCCAGCATTTATTGACAACTGATGGCGCAACGGTGATGGAAGAAACGTCTAAAGCTTTTGGTGAAGTTTTTGGAATGAAAGCAGAGATCGATGAAATCAATGAGCAATTGACAATTCGTACCGATTATGAAAGTGATGCCTACATGAAATTAATTGAGAGAGTTTCGGACTTAAGCGAGAAATTTTATGCAATTGAAGAAATAAATTATGAAGCCGAAGTAGAAAAAATTCTAATTGGTTTAGGTTTTGTTCGCGAAGATTTTAGCCGTCAAACTTCTGAATTTTCTGGAGGATGGAGAATGCGAATAGAATTAGCCAAAATCCTTTTGCAAAAACCAGACTTAATTTTACTGGATGAGCCTACCAATCACATGGATATTGAAAGTATTCAATGGCTAGAGGATTTCTTGATTAATTCAGCTAAAGCAGTTGTGGTGATTTCTCACGATAGAGCTTTTGTAGATAATATTACTAATCGTACCATCGAAGTTACCATGGGGCGTATTTATGATTACAAAGCTAAATATTCTCATTATCTGGAACTGAGAAAAGACAGACGCGTGCATCAGCAAAAAGCATACGACGAACAGCAACGTATGATTGCTGATAATAGGACTTTTATTGACCGTTTTAAAGGGACATTTTCTAAAACAGATGCTGTTCAATCGCGAGTTAAGATGTTAGAGAAACTGGTTATTGTACAGGTTGACGAAGTGGATACTTCGGCATTAAAATTAAAGTTTCCTGCTGCAGTACGTTCTGGACAATATCCTGTGATTGTGAAAGAGTTGTCCAAATCATACGGCGAGCATGTTGTTTTTAAAGATGCTAATGTTGTGATCGAAAGAGGGGAGAAAGTGGCTTTCGTAGGAAAAAATGGCGAAGGAAAATCGACGATGATTAAAGCAATCATGAAGCAAATTGAGATTGATGGTGGAAGTTTAGAGATCGGTCACAATGCACAAATTGGTTATTTTGCCCAAAACCAAGCTTCTTTATTAAATGAAAACGCCACTATTTTTGAAACTATAGATGATATTGCCGTGGGTGACGTTCGAACTAAAATTAAAGATATTTTGGGAGCTTTCATGTTTCACGGTGATGATGTAACCAAGAAAGTAAAAGTGCTTTCCGGTGGTGAGAAAACCCGTTTGGCAATGATAAAATTATTGTTGCAACCGGTGAATTTATTGATTCTGGACGAGCCTTCGAATCACTTGGATATGAAGACCAAAGATATTATTAAAGAGGCACTACGTGATTTTGATGGAACATTAATTTTGGTTTCTCACGATAGGGATTTCTTGGATGGATTAGCGACTAAGGTTTTTGAATTTGGAAACAAAAGAGTCGTTGAACACTTTGAAGATATTACGGGTTTCTTAGCGCACAAAAAAATGGATAGCATGAAAGAGATAGAGAAGAAGTAGTATTCAGTTTTAAGACGAAACACTTCGGAAATAAAAAAGAGGCGTCCGAAAATTACTTTTTGGACGCCTCTTTTGTTATAATCGTATTCCAGGAGGAAGTAACTCTTTGTAAATTGAATTTTTTTTGAAAAAAACCACTATTTTTGGTAGAATAGGAACGACTTTGAATTTTCGTTCAATTGCGATTCCCATAATATTTTTGAGAAAAGTCGAAATAAATTCCTCATCATCAAAGGATTCTGGAGTGTTTATTTTTGTTAAAAATATTTTTTTTTCCTGAAAAGAGTATTCTACCGAAACTAACCCTTTGTCTGCTAAAGTTTCAAATTGTCGTGCAAAAGTATTGTCTTTAATTTCCATCGTCATATCCGCTTCCATGTTATTAATTAGATTTAATGGTGTTTTTACCAAAGGTGTTTTTGATTTGGAGCTTGATTCTGATTTGAAATGTGTCAAAGTCAATAATTTCCATGGCATCTCTTGCCTTCATTCGAGAAAAGATAAGCTCTGTTTTGAATAATGCATATCTTGAAGTACTAATAGGTTTTGCTACCGTAATTTTCTATTAAAAAAATGTTTCTGATAAATCCAAAATGTATTTTTGTTATCATTATTTATTATCGAAATAGTTACTACAAAGGTATTGTTTTGATTTTCAATATCAAATAATTTTAGTGTCTATCTTAGTGTAACTCATTCTTTGTCAGTAAATATCGATAATTAGAACATTTGGACAAACTAAGTTACTTTTTAACTTTTTATTTCGTTCAATTAATTTTGTAGTCATAAATTATTGATAATATAAGGGAGTAAACCAGCTTGATTTCAATTAAAAATTTAATTTTATAAAAAATTAGAGATCGTAAACCAGAGCTTTATATAAAAACGTTAATAGGAATTATGAGTAAAATACCCATTTATTTAATGCCTGGATTAGCGGCAAGTATTGCTATTTTTGAGCGAATTGTTCTTCCTGCAGATGTTTTTGAAATTCATCTCTTAGAATGGGAGATTCCTCTTGACAAAGAAACTTTGGCGGAGTACGCCAAGAGAATTGCAGACAAAATTAAAAAACCGAATCCAGTTTTGATTGGAGTTTCGTTTGGGGGTATTTTAGTTCAGGAAATGGCAAAATACATTAAAGCAAGAAAAGTAATTATTATTTCTAGTGTGAAAAGTAATTTAGAATTTCCCCGAAGAATGAAAATTGCAAAAACGACCAAAGCCTATAAACTGATTCCGATGAGTTTGATTTTGAATATTGAAAGTCTGGCTAAATTTTCGTTTGGAGAAAAAGTAAATCAAAGATTAAAATTGTATAAAAGATTTCTTTCGGTGCGGGATATTGGCTATTTAAATTGGGCAGTAGAACAGGTTGTTTTGTGGGACAGGACGGTAGTTGATGAAAATGTGATTCATATCCATGGAGATATGGATGATGTTTTTCCAATAAAATACATTAAGAATTGCATCGTTGTAAAAGGGGGTACACATGTTATGATTTTGAATAAATACAAGTGGTTAAATGAAAATTTACCAGCTATTATTTTAGATTCAAAATAGGATACGGACTGATTATTGTCAAGGTATTAAATTTAAAGTAGAAAAGATGGAATTGATAAAAAAAGTTGGAATAATTAGCAGCGTTATTTTTGTTAGCGGACTGTTTGTTTTCGCAACCACAGATGATGCAAAGGATAAAATTACTAAAGAATCAGTTTCTGATTATTTTCCAGTAAAACTTGATTTTGCAGGTGAAGAAACACCTTTGAAAATAGCTGATGTTAAGGAGCGTTTAGATAGAGAGTTACTGGTAAATACCTATGCGCACGCATCGACTATTTTGGTTATAAAAAGAGCCAATCGTGCTTTTCCTGTAATTGAACCCATTCTTAAAAGAAACGGAATTCCAGATGATTTTAAATATCTGGCAGTTATAGAAAGTGGTTTGGTTAATGCGGTTTCACCAGCAGGAGCAAGAGGAGTTTGGCAATTTATGCCAGATACAGCAAAAGAACGCGGAATGGAAGTCAATGACAATATAGACCAGCGTTATGATTTAGTAAAATCTACAGAAGCGGCGTGTCGTTACTTTTTGAGTGCCAAGGCAAAATTTGGGAGCTGGACATTGGCTGCAGCTTCTTATAACGGTGGAATGTCGGGCGTGAATAAGCAAATCGAGATTCAAAAAGTATCTAACTATTATGATTTGTTGCTTACGGAAGAAACGTATCGCTATGTTTTTAGAATTTTAGCATTGAAAGAGATCATGAAAAATCCAGTAAAATATGAATTTAATATACTTTCAGGAGATAGGTATGAAATTCTACCGACCAGAAAAATCGACATTGACAGTTCAATTACAGACTTGGCACAGTTTGCAAAAGGGCAAGGAATTAACTATAAGATTTTGAAAATACACAATCCTTGGCTCAGGGAGAATAAATTAATTAACGATACCGGTAAAAAATACCAAATCGAAATTCCTTTGAAAGGGTATTAACTTTTTAAACCCTTTAAGGTTTTTAAGAAAATATAAGTTGAGTTATAAGCGAAAAAAAAGGGTCAAATGTGTATCATTTGACCCTTTTTCAATAGTTATAATAAATTATATTTTCTTCATTTGATCTTTCATCATTGTGATCTGATCTTTTAACATATTCTGTTTGTCTAATTTTTTAGCTTCATTCAATAGGGAAGTAGCTTCTAATTTTCGGCGACGTGTCATGGCAACGCCAGCTAAGTTTAATTTGGCTACAGCCAAATCCATATCCATCGACAGTCCTAACTCAATTGCTTTCTTGAAATATTTCTCTGCTTGATTGATATTCGTTTGCGAAAGCATGATCCCGTGTAAGTAATTAAAGTATCCTTGTTGTTTTTGTACCAAAGCCGTTTCTGGGCTTTTGATGTATGCTAACCATTTTTTGGCGCCCTCAAAATCTTGTTTTCTTAATTTTAAGAAGGCCAATAAGATGAATTCGTTTTTGAAGTAAAGAAAAATAGGAATTGCACTCAATAAAATAAGGAATATTCCGTTGCCGATATTCCCTTCGGTCATTTGCCAAATGCCAGTAACTATAATAAGTCCGGCGATAATAAGTTTAATATTTCTGTGAAACATAGTGTGTTTATTTTAAGATCACAAATATAGTAAAATGAATTGAAAATATTTTTACAAAACTACTTGCGAGAAAAAAAAGTCTTTGTATATTTGCACTCGGTTTTAGAATAACAGTTATTCGAAATAGGAAGACATATAAATAAGATTTTAAAGATACAAAGCAATGAGCAAAAGAACGTTTCAACCATCGAAAAGAAAAAGAAGAAATAAGCACGGATTTATGGACAGAATGGCTTCTGCTAATGGAAGAAAAGTTCTTGCGCGTAGAAGAGCTAAAGGAAGACATAAATTGACTGTTTCTTGTGAACCAAGACACAAAAAATAATGTTTGTATAAACATAAATAAGGCGTTACTTTTTTTAGTATCGCCTTTTTTTATACCTAATCGTTAAAAAAAGAATAAGATTAAAGGCTAAGGGTTTAAAGTAGAGTAACTTTGATCTGGAAAAAAAATAACTACACAACACAATAATTACAACACAATGCCAAAAGATACATCCATAAAATCAGTTTTAATAATAGGTTCAGGTCCTATTGTTATTGGTCAAGCATGCGAATTTGATTATGCGGGATCACAATCTGCACGTTCTATTCGTGAAGAAGGAATTGAAGTTATTTTGATCAATTCGAATCCGGCAACAATTATGACAGATCCTTCAATGGCGGATCATATTTATTTATTGCCCTTAACGACAAAATCAATTATTCAAATTTTAAAAGAACATCCTCAAATTGATGCTGTTTTGCCTACTATGGGTGGACAAACGGCATTAAATCTCTGTTTAGAAGCCGATGAAAAAGGGATTTGGCAGGATTTCGGAGTGAAATTGATAGGTGTTGATGTAAACGCTATCAATATTACCGAAGATAGAGAACAGTTTAAACAACTGCTTAAAAGAATCGGTGTGCCATCTGCACCTGCCGAAATATGTACTTCCTATCTAAGAGGAAAAGAAATTGCTCAGGAGTTTGGTTTCCCTTTAGTAATCCGTCCGTCCTTTACTTTAGGAGGAACTGGAGCTGCTATCGTCTATAAAAAAGAAGATTTTGATGAACTTTTAACCAGAGGTTTAGAAGCTTCACCCATTCACGAAGTTTTAATTGATAAAGCATTGATGGGTTGGAAAGAATACGAATTGGAACTTTTGAGAGATAAAAATGATAATGTTGTGATTATCTGTTCTATCGAAAATATGGATCCAATGGGAATTCATACCGGAGATTCCATCACTGTGGCGCCAGCAATGACATTATCTGACACGACATTTCAAAGAATGCGTGATTATGCAATCTTGATGATGAGAAGCATCGGAAACTTTGCCGGAGGTTGTAACGTGCAGTTTGCCGTTTCTCCTGACGATAAGGAAGACATTGTAGCGATTGAAATCAATCCTCGTGTGTCTCGTTCCTCTGCTTTGGCATCAAAAGCAACGGGATATCCTATTGCAAAAATCGCTTCCAAACTGGCTTTGGGTTACAATTTAGATGAATTACAAAATCAAATTACCAAATCGACTTCGGCTTTATTCGAACCAACTTTGGATTATGTGATTGTAAAAATTCCTCGTTGGAACTTTGATAAATTCGAAGGAGCTGACAGAACGTTAGGACTTCAAATGAAATCTGTTGGGGAAGTAATGGGAATTGGACGTTCGTTCCAAGAAGCATTGCACAAAGCGACTCAATCCTTGGAAATCAAAAGAAATGGTCTGGGTGCTGATGGAAAAGGATATACTAACTACGAACAAATTATCGAGAAACTGACTTTTGCGAGTTGGGATCGTGTTTTTGTGATTTATGATGCTATCGCGATGGGAATTCCATTGAGCCGCATTCATGAAATCACTAAAATCGATATGTGGTTCTTGAAACAATACGAAGAGCTTTATACGTTAGAAAAAGAAATTTCAAACTATAAAGTAGAATCTTTACCAAGAGAATTGTTATTGGAAGCGAAACAAAAAGGTTTTGCCGACAGACAAATCGCGCACATGGTAGGTTGCTTGGAAAGTCAAGTGCATACGTTGCGTACTACAATGAACATCAACCGTGTATTCAAGCTGGTTGATACTTGTGCGGCGGAATTTAAAGCAAAAACCCCTTATTACTATTCTACCTTTGAAGCCGAAATAGAAAAAGCAGACGGAACACGTTACGTTGATAACGAAAGTATAGTAACGGATAAAAAGAAAATAATTGTTCTTGGGTCAGGCCCAAATAGAATTGGACAAGGAATCGAGTTTGATTATTCTTGTGTTCACGGGGTGCTTGCCGCCAAAGAATGTGGTTATGAAACGATTATGATAAACTGTAATCCAGAAACAGTTTCGACTGATTTTGATACGGCCGATAAATTGTATTTCGAACCGGTTTTCTGGGAGCATATTTATGATATTATTCAACATGAGAAACCGGAAGGCGTTATCGTACAATTAGGTGGGCAAACGGCCTTGAAATTGGCCGAAAAACTGTCTAAATACGGTATTAAAATTATAGGTACGAGTTTTGATGCTTTGGATTTAGCCGAAGACAGAGGACGTTTCTCAGAATTGTTAACCGATTTAAAAATTCCTTTTCCACAGTTTGGAATTGCAGAAACCGCTGACGAAGCTTCTGCTTTGGCTGATACTTTAGACTTTCCATTATTAATTCGTCCTTCTTATGTGTTGGGTGGTCAGGGAATGAAAATTGTAATCAACAAACAAGAATTAGAAGAACACGTTATCAATTTATTGAAAACGATCCCAGGAAATAAATTGCTTTTAGACCATTATTTAGATGGTGCGATTGAAGCCGAAGCCGATGCGATTTGCGATGGGGAGAATGTGTACATCATAGGAATTATGGAGCACATCGAACCTTGCGGAGTACACTCTGGAGATAGTAACGCCACTTTGCCGCCATTTAACTTAGGCGAATTTGTAATGCAACAAATAAAAGACCATACCAAAAATATTGCGTTGGCTTTGAGAACCGTTGGTTTAATCAACATTCAGTTTGCGATAAAAGATGATATCGTTTACATCATTGAAGCAAATCCTAGAGCGTCTCGTACGGTTCCTTTTATTGCTAAAGCGTATGGAGAACCTTATGTGAATTATGCGACTAAAGTAATGTTAGGTCACAATAAAGTAACCGACTTTACTTTCAACCCACAGTTGAAAGGATATGCCATCAAGCAGCCGGTTTTCTCTTTCAGCAAATTCCATAATGTGAACAAAGCATTAGGACCAGAAATGAAATCAACAGGAGAAAGTATCTTGTTTATTGATGACTTGAAAGACGATCAGTTTTACGAATTGTACTCCAGAAGAAAAATGTATTTGAGTAAATAAAAACTTGAATTTATTGATATTGAAAAAGCCCCGATTGGGGCTTTTTTTTGTAGGATATGTTTTTTTGTTAGTGGCTCATTGTTACGGGGTCAAAGTCGGATACATTTGCCCCAACGAATTCTATATTTTGTTAATAGTTTTATATGTCAAATAAAAAATTGTTGAATTTCAGTCGTTTGTGTTTTTAAAGTCATCAATTATCAAATAACCATCAAATAAGAATTATGCCCAAAAAGGGAGGTATTTTTTATATTTTCTTGAATTGCTTTCGGGATCATCTTCTTTGATAACTTTTGCAAGTAAAGCTTCTTTTATAATTCTAGACGCTATTGCAGCATTTTTATCTTCAATTTTAAATCTGTCTCTTAGTGATTGGTTAGTCATTTTATCATTTGAAACATATCTCAAACAACAATGCTGATAACAAGCTCTTACTTTATCTTTTTTATCCATTTGATTTAGAGTTTTATAAGAATACATAATTACTTTGGTATGCTTCTCTTGAATAAGTATTTCTGGAGCAGGAAGTTGATAAATTTCATTATAAGATATTACTTTATCAATTCCACTTCCTTTTTCCTCACATATTCCTAATCTTCTCATTAAATCTGCAAGGGTATCATTTCTAGATTGGTATTCATCAATAAACCTCTCTGGAGTAATTAACGGAATTCCGGGATTTGTAATTTCGATCCTATCTGAGAAAATTTCCACCATAGGAAATCCTTTTTCTTCAAAATCTTGGTGGATTATTGCATTAGCTAATAATTCTCTCACAGCAATTTCTGGATACATTCTTTTATCATCTCGAAATGCTTTACCTATTTCTTCATTTGCGGGTAGTTGACTATTTACCCAATCAATTAATCCTTGATAGCCTGATACATATCCTTTGCCTCCAATTTGCTCACGAATTGTTTCAATCTTATTATTGTTTTTGTAAACTATTACTCTAATTGCTTTTCTTTTTAAATCTGGGAAGTCTTCTAAGTTTTTAGAGAATAAAATGGCGCCTAAATTTGTAATTGAGTATTTTGTAGTTTTCTTAATGATTAAGTTTTCTGAAATGAATTTATCGATTACTCCTTGTCTATTAGACGGATAAGGAAGTTTCAGTAAATCAAAATAAGTTTGAGTATCAAGTAAAGAAATGATTAAGTCGTCATCAACATTTTCTTTAGCTAATTGCAACTCGAATTTATCTTTGGTTTTTCTATTCCAAATTTTCGCTTCTTTTTCTGGAAAATCTTTAAGTAATCTCGTGTAACTACCAATCCTGATGTAAGCTTGATTAAGGAACTTAACGGGACGATTAATAGACGCAGGAATAACAAACATACTAATTCTGATATTCTCTGAATAAAAAAATTCATAAGTTTTAAAATCTATACGAGGATCTAGACGTTGAATGAGCCAATTTTCAAGTTCCTCTTTTCCTTGAGTTGCCGATTTTACTTTAAATGTTGTTCCCTTAATTGTATGGGTTTTGTCTTCGACTCCAAAAATTAAAAATCCATTTAGTTTATTATTTAAACAAGCACCATTTGCTAAGGCTGAAATTCTTTCTCCTATTTCTTCATTAGAATGAAAGTTCAACTTGAATTCAACCCATTCGGTTTCTTGAGAAAAGGTTACAAGCTCTTTTATTAATGATTTTAATTCGATTTCTTCCATATTGTCAAATAAGTGTCAAATAAGAAACCCTTTGATATAGGGGTTTGTTTAAGGATTAGATGTAAATATACATTTTTTAATCAAATAAGATCTTCGATTTTTATCGAATTTAAAATTATTACCAAATAAAAAACACGGAACTTCTATAATAAATATTATATTTTTTCAAGTTAATTATAAAGCTATTTATACAAAAAAAACTGGCTAAATTTTAGTAAGTTACTATTTATAGATTATTTTCTTGAAATAACCCGTAACAAAAAAAAAGTCTCAATCACGGGACTTTTAAATATCAAAATGCTAAACTTATTTCTTCTTCAATTTCTCCTTAAAAAAATCAATAGTTCGTGTCCAGGATAAAGTTGCGGCTGCTTCATCGTATCGGGGCGTGGTATTGTTATGGAAACCATGATTGACTCCGGGATAAAAATAAGCGGTATTTTCTACTTTGTTTTTTTGAGTATGGCAGAAAAAGCAGGCCAACCCTCATTTACTTTGGTTTCTAAACCAGCATAGTGTACCATGATTCACGCCTTCATTTTTTCGGATTCTTCATTTGTTGGTTGTCCGCCGTAATAAGGAACTGCTGCAGCTAAAGTAGGAATCTTGACCGCCATATCAGTGTGGCCTCCGCGTGACATAATCCGATGAATATATCGGAGAGCGGGGGCTTTTTTTGTGGGTAGATTCACTAATAAACACCTGTTTACTCAATAGCGCAGATTTGCAATCCGTGCCCGTAAATAATATCAAAATAATTCTAATAAAACCACCTCTAATTCACTCTCGAAACTAGCATAATTTCTTGCTGAATCATTCTCTTTGTGGGCACGGATTGCAAATCCGCTATCGTTGTCCGAAAAATTTGATATCCGCGCGGTCGGGTTCGTGCGCTAGCGGGGGAAAATATCTTATATCTTATTTTCATGATGATTTTTTATAAAGTCAAACAAGGACATAGAGTTAATTAATGATGTAGCTAAAAAAAGTTTTTTGAGCTTTAAAATTCTCCTTATTTCGATACTATATATTTTCTTAAATCAGAGGTTAGAATATCATTTAATTCCTTTTTATTACTGGCTGCACTTTCAATAAAAGCAAATCCAAATACAGGATATTTATTTATATCTAATTCTCTAATTACTATCGGTTTTTCAAAATCTTTAGCAAGATCTGAATAGTTAAATCTTAAAATATCCGAAGGGATTATTCCTGAATTATTATCCAAAACAATGACACTAAATATTTTATTCTCTTTTCCTTTAAATATAGTATCCCAGTCTGGTTTTTTGTTTTCACAAAAGCATTTGTATTCATTAAATCCTAAAGTTACTCCTAGAAGGTCGGCCGTGGTGCAAAATCCACCAAAGCGTAAAGGGTTTACTTCGATGGGGATTATTTTCCCATTTTCATCTATGCGGACTTCTGCATGAGCCGGGAAATTTTTTAAATGTAACTCTTTACCAATTTTACTTAAAAAATATTCAAGATCAATTTTATACTTTTCAATGATTGCTTTGGATGTTGAATAAACCCGATCACTTGTGTCTGTTCCGGATGAAAAGAGGTGGTGTAAAACGTTTAACACAACAGCATCTCCGTTATTGTCGTAATAATAATCGATTGCATATTCTTCTCCACGAATAAATTCTTCAATGATAAAATTACTTGTGTTTAATACATTTTCAGGAAATATACTTTTAAGTTTATCAGGTTGTAACTCACTTTTAGCTTTTATCCAGTCTTTCTCATTTTCTACTATATGAACTCCTATGCTAAAGAAACCAACAGCAGGTTTAATTACAAAAGGGAACCGAATTTCATCATCGGACAATCGTTGGATTTCTTCAATACTTATTTGCTTGAAATAAAAGTCGGGAAACAACTCTTTTATAAGTTCTCTAAACTTTACTTTATTTTTTAAAACTTGTAATTGACTTGATAATTCACTTTCTCCATAGTATTGATCGATCCAAGCTAATGCGTTCTCTGAATTGCTGTAAAGAGAAATTTCTGGATTATTTTTTAGTAAAGCGATTGCTTCCTCTTCGGCTATCCATGCCAAAGAATCATCTTTTACCAATTCTTTTGCTACTTTGGTTGCAATTATTTTATAATTATTATCTTTTATTGTTTTGATAAGAAAATCGGAAACAAATGGCTTGTCTATTAAGAACATAATGGTTAATTATTTTTTACTTTTTTATTTCAATCGTTACAGCAGGACGTTTGGCACTTTGAGCAACTCTCCATCCGGTTTCATAAATCCACTTTGTCATCTTAGTTAGTTTTAGATAATCGATTTTATCTGGGCTATCGAAGGGGGTATGGTAGTCAGGGTGTAATAAGGTGGTAAAAAATATTGCTGGAACATTAGCTTGAGCATAAGGAAGATGATCGCTTCGGAAGTACCAATTCTCTGGGTGATCTGCAGCATCCCAAGAAGTATCTACTTTGAAGTTGGCAATACTTTTATTCGCAGCTAAAGTGATTGCTACAAGGTCAGAAGAATTAAGATGAGGTTCTGTTGCGCCTAATAGCGCCGCAGAATTAGGTGCATTGCGTCCTATCATATCGCCATTTAAAACAGCAACTATGGAGGGCAGTTTAACGGTGGGATGGCTAACAAAATAGCGAGATCCTAATAAACCTCTTTCCTCAGATCCGTGCCACACAAATAAAGCCGATCGCTTAGCGGGTTGTGTACTCCACGCATTCCCTATTGCAAGCATCGCTACTGTTACTGATGCATTATCATCAGCACCGTTCCAGATAGGATCACCGTTAACAGCAGGTCCTACTCCGTCATGGTCTTGGTGACCGCTAAATAAAACATATTCCTCTTTCAGTTTAGGATCAGTTCCATCAACCTTTGCAACAACATTAATAGAAGGATAGTCAAAATTCTCTACCTTCAAATTAGTTTTTAAATAAGCGCCTTGTTTAGAAAATATATTCTTTAACTGTTTACTTGCCAATATAATTGGTACCGTAGCTGTAGTAGAGGATTCGGCATCTTCAATTCCATAACTTCCTTCTTGATAATGAAATCCCGTAAACGAAATAAGTGATTCTACAGTATCATCAGCAATAAAAATGATAGCAGTAACACCGCGGCTGAGGAGTTCTTTTCCCTGCTGATTCATGGCAGAAGCGGTATAACGATATTGCCAGAGGCTCACCCAGTCTTGAATAATGGGGGTTGGAGGCATAATATTCATAGCTACAATTTTGCCTTTCAGATCGACAGTATTATCCGGTATTTTGTCCAACCAAACTACGGAGCCTTCTAGGGTAGTGTCAACCAAATTAGTTGGCCAAATCTCTTTCCAAAGATCAAGTGCTTTACCATTTACACTAACAGTACTACTATTGGCCACACGGCTGCGTTTCAGATTAAAGAATTGGAAGTAGGTTCCATCTTCGCCTGCAGGTTTAAGGCCAGCTTCACGGGCCTTTTGAGCCACCCAAACAGAAGCTCGCATTTCGCCAAGTTCTCCTCCTCTTCGTCCCTTAAAGGCATCACCCGCCAGTTCATATAAATCATCTTTTAGATCTTGCTGCTTAATTTTATCTAATTGTGGTGCTGTGCTTTGCGCAAAAAGCGAAGTGGAAATAAATAATATTAAAAGAAGAATTTGTTTGGATTTCATAAGGTTTGTTTTTAAAAATTGAAAAGTTTAAAATCGTAAAGGATCTATAAATATTGGCAGCCTGTCTGTAATCGCTATTGAATAGCCTAGTCTTTCCAAATGTATAGATAATCTTTTATTACAAATCATCAAAATGACTTTTTATTTGCTGAATGCTTTTGGTACTTCATTGACTGTGAGTTTTTCTACTATTGCGCGCTAATAATTCCCGAATATAACGTAAATACGTTTCGTTTACTAAGAAATGTGTCGCATAGCGATTCTATTTGGAACTTTATTTTGTATCCTAGTTTCTTAACCGTTTATTAGGAGCATTAAGGTCGTCGCTCATATCTTAACCTTCTTTTGTTAATAATAAATTTAATTCAGGATTCATTTGTTTGATTTCGTGTTTCGATTACGCAAAACAACAAGAGTTTTATTGTTGGTGCTATAGACGCAACGAACTCTAGCTTTTGGCAGTAGTCGGTTTATATAATGCTACATAAATATTCCTCAGCTGTCATAATTGGAATTGTAGAATGCTTAAAGTCTTTTCCGTTTCTAGTTATAATTATTGAGCAGTTAGATTGTAAAGCAGTAAAATATTGGACAGCATCTGGAAAATTTTTAAAACTCGAATTCAACGCTTTGTCTATTGTTTCTTCATTAACCTCACAAACCTCACAGATTATTTTAAACTTTCGAAGTTTATTAAAAATAGATTCTGATATCTCATATTTATTTAAAATGTAATCTATTATCGTAAATGAAAGAGGAGAAATAATTAAGGTAATTTTTTTTTTGATCTGCCAAGGTAGCAACCTTAGCTATTGAATCAAAAAAAGGAACTCTTTCTACCAATAAATTTAATATTACGTTGGAATCTAAAAAAATTCTGCTCATTTGTATTTTTGTTCTAAATATTCAGTATACTCTTTTTTGTAATCGTAATCAGCTGGAATGCTAATTCCGAAAGAAAGACTTTTTACATACGGTGAAATTTGTATGTCATTATTTGTTTTATCTGAAGTCAAAGAATTAACGTGATTTTCTATAATTCGAGGTAAGCTTAATTTTTTTTCAGACGCATAATGTTTCGCTTTTTCAATTATCTCTTGATCAAGCTTCAATGTGAGTTTAGTATGCATAACGTAAAATATTTATACGTACAGTTATACGAATTTAGGACGTAATAAATATAGATTTCGATTTTTTTTTGCAATTACTGCCAACGTCAGTTCTCCTGAAGGATCGGGATTTTAGACCATTATTTAAATGGCACAATTGAAGCTGAAGCTGATGCAATTTGCGACGGAGAAAATGTATACATCATAGGGATTATGGAGCACATGGAACCATGTGGAGTACACTCTGGAGACAGTAACGCCACTTTGCCACCGTTTAACTTAGGCGAATTTGTAATGCAACAAATAAAAAACTATAAGAAAAATATTGCGTTGGCTTTGAGAACCGTTTGTTTAATCAACATTCAGTTTGCGATAAAAGAGGATATCGTTTACATCATTGAAGCGAATCCTAGAGCATCCCGTACGGTTCCATTTATTGCAAAAGCATACGGAGAACCTTGTGTGAACTATGCGACTAAAGTAATGTTGGGTCACAATAAAGTAACCGATTTTACTTTTAACCCCCAATTAAAAGGATACGCCATCAAGCAACGGGTTTTCTCTTTCAGTAAATTTCATAATGTAAATAAAGCATTAGGACCAGAAATGAAATCAACAAGAGAAAGCATCTTGTTTATTGATGACTCGAAAGACGATCAGTTCGACGAATTGTATTCCAGAAGAAAAATGTATTTGAGTAAATAAAAACTTGAATATATTATATGTAAAAAGCCCCTTTGGGGCTTTTTTTATGGGTGTGTGTTTTTTGAAAGGACCACTTGGTAGTATAATATATTTGTACGTACCACCTTTGAAATTTAAAGATAAAAAAAGCCCAAATATAAAAATGAGCTTTCCAGTTGTTAATAGTACTACTAAACTCTGATTAAAAATCTCGTAGAGGTTTTTGTGTTGTTTTGATCATAGACATCAATCATAATGTAAGTGTCCTTTGTAATACCAGTAATTAGGTAAGAGTAAGGATAGTTATTTTTATTTTTTGCTGTTGTGTCATCAACAATAAAGGGTGTTGCACTTCCTTCTTTTGTAAGAATAACCTTTAATAATGCCACCGAAGAAGTAATTGTTCCTGTAATAGTATATTCTCCATTTACAGCTTTTCCTTCTGCCTGTGTAAATACAATTGCTGGTGTCGATGTCGGTTCGTCTTTACTACAGCTTACAATTGATAGCGCAATAAATAAAAATGCGAGAATTTGTTTCTTCATCATAAAATGATTGTTTAATTGGGGTTAAATTTTACCTTTTGTTTAAATAAGGATACGTTTTCAAATGTAGCTAAATATTAATGGTTAAGGTGATTATCTGTGAATTATGAAAATATAATTAATTTTTATATAAATTAATTTTTCAATAATTGGAATAAAAAAACAAGTAGATTTATTATCGTTGACTTTTCATGAAACTTTCCACTCATATAATTTCGCATTTTTTAGTGACCATTCTTAATAAGTATTCCAAAAAGCATCTTCCATGGGCATCCCCGAAGTTCCGCCAACTGAAAGTGTATTGTACAGCCGGTCAGCTTCTTCTTAACTGTCGGTATTTATGGAAAGCGAAAAATTATTCCCGAAAATGGTGCTGCTTCCAAAATATTCGATGTAATCATTGCCCATCAAGCTAGTCTCTTTAGGTATTGGTAAAGAAGTATGCATTATTTTTTCGGCATCTTCAGCAGGAATTTTGATGCTATTGTATGAAGGCATGTCTTTAATATTAATCAAAATAGGAATACTCGCCGCCAAATACGGATTTGTAAAAATCAAAAACTTCTTTACAATTTCGGTTAAATACTAAATCCATATTTACTGTTACCATCGTTGTTTGATTTTAAAAGTTAGTTTATTTTAAAATTTAGAACCGGCATTAATCGTCTTTTTTTGTCGAATGGTTTTTGTACCATACGATCGCCAAATCGGTAGCTTCTTGCAACTTCCCGAGTTCTTCAAAAAGATGAATAGCATTTGGAATGATTTTCATTTCTTTTCCTGCTTGCAGTTCGTCAAATGCCATTTTATTCATTCTAATTACGGGAATGTCCTCCCCACCTACAATTAATAGGGTAGGGGCAGTTACCATAGGTAATTCCTTGATAGCTATATCAGGACGGTCTCCGTATGACACAACCGCTTTCAAGGTATTTCCAAAATAGGCTGCGGCTCGCAATGCAGATGCTGCTCCGAAACTTGCCCGAAAGAAGCCTACAGCTAATCCTTTCGCATTTTTATTTGGGTAGCTTCTATCAATCGGCTGGTCAGTAAATCAATATTAAAACGGTTTTCGTAAATTTGGTCTTCTTTTTCATTACACAAATCAAAAAGGAATGTAGGAATATTGTTATGCTGGAGCAATTCTTCAACGATTTGGTTTCTGAAACTGAACCTGCTGCTGCCGCGGCCAAGGGAGAATACAGCAAGCCCGATAGCGTTTTCAGGAATCACTCAATCCCCTTTAAATATTACAGTTTAAAATGGGATGTCAATTTCTGATTTTTTCATAACCCATTATATTTTAAGATACACAATACTAGGTTCTAAATTCTATTTAGTGGGACTTGAAAAGCTCAATAACTGAATCACTTCATCATCTTCCAACTGATTGTAGTCTTCCTAAAATCCGGCGACTCCCCGATAATATTTGGAAGCAATCAGGAATACAAACTTATCCGTATTTTTTCAAATACGGGCACAGTATCTACGGGTGTAACAGGCACTGCAACAATAATTTTTGCGGGATTTCTTTTGCGAAGCATATTCATATTAACCAGTCGGGTGTTCCCGGTTGCGATGCCGTCGTCAACAATAATTACATTCTTGCCTTTTATTTCAAGAGGGGTACGATTGCCCATATAGATTTCATATTTTTCTTGCATCAATTTTTGAAGTCTCACAATTTCTGTCGCTATATATTCTTTGCGAATGTCAGGATGTTGATCAATAACCATGGAATCCATCGATACGGCACCAATAGCAAATTCCTTATTGTAAGGATGTCCAATTTTCTTAGAGCGCACAATATCTAGAGGGAGGTGCAAACTTTTGGCAATTATAACCACCACAGGCACTCCGCCTTTGGGAACACCAAGAACAATGCTATTACTGTAATGGTGTTTTTTAATTTTTCTGAAAGCAATAAGCCATTTTCAAGTCTATCTTTTAGCATTTAGTTCTGCATAATATTTTTTTTAAATTGCATTTAAAGGTCCTGAATCTGAAGTATTTTGACATTTAATTTTTATCCCCGTTTTTTTGTATTTAATAATGGAATAAAGCCTAGAAATTTTCTAGATTAGTTGCGGTTTTACTTAAAATTTAATTTAATTGGAAAAAGCATCTTTTTTTTGAACGGGATTTTAACTAAATTTGCTAGCAAATAATTATTAAAAAAATCTTCCTTTGAATACAGTAAATGCCAAAGCAAAAGCCGACAAGAATACAGGTTTTGGAACTAATGCCAATAGTTATGGCGGACGTTTCGTTAATAAAAATGGTACGGCTAATGTAGAGAAACAGGGAATGCATTTTTTGCATCGCATCAGTTGGTATCACACTATGATTGATATGTCAGGGTGGAAATTTATACTGATCATTCTCTCGTTTTACGTGGCAATCAATTTTGTATTTGCCTCTGTTTATTACGGAATTGGAATCGAACATCTGAATGGGATTTCAACTGCAGATAGTGAATGGATTAAATTTGGACAGGCTTATTTTTTCAGTGCGCAAACCTTTACCACAGTGGGTTACGGTCATATAAGTCCTAGCGGTTTTTTAGCCAGTGCGCTTTCTGCTGCCGAAGCGCTGATAGGGTTATTGAGTTTTGCCATTGCTACGGGTTTATTTTTTGGTCGATTTAGTAAGCCTACCGCTTTTTTGAAGTTTTCGCATAATGCTGTAATTGCGCCATATGGAGAAATTACCGGTTTGATGATTAGAACCACACCTTTTAAAAATACAAATTTTACAGATGCTGAAGCAAAAATAACTCTTGGGATGAGTGTGGAGGAAAACGGGAAACGGACCAATAAATTCTACGCGCTGGAATTAGAATTGGACAAGATAAATGCATTGACTTTAAGTTGGACCTTAGTACATCCAATTACAGAAGACAGTCCGCTTTATAAATTCACGGCAGCTGATTTTAAAACGACTAATGGTGAGATACTCGTCTTTATAAAAACCTTTGACGATATGTTTAGTAATACTGTTGCCGCTCGTACCTCGTATACTTTTGACGAGGTTGTTTACGGTGCCAAATTTGAACCGATGTACACCAGAAGTGCCGATAATTCAAGAACAATTCTTAATTTGGATAAGTTAAATGTTTACAACAACGTTGATTTATAGTATTATGGATAGTTTTTATTTATTTTGAGCAGAATGTTAAATTAATATTTTACATTTGTTTATTAAATTTTGATAAACAATGAACAATGTTAAAAATGTATTCAGTATTAAAGATCTTGAAAACCTGTCAGGGATAAAAGCGCATACGATACGAATTTGGGAAAAAAGATATGATATACTCCAACCCATGCGTACGGATACTAATATTAGGTTGTACGATTTGGCCAGTTTGCAAAAGCTGCTAAATATCACTTTATTACATGATTATGGATATAAGATATCAAAAATTGCCACCTATCCCCAAGATAAAATACCTTCGCTAGTTCGAGAAATAATTTCCAGTAAAACGGCAAAAAGCCATGCTATCAGTGCTTTTAAGATGGCAATGATGAACTTTGACCAAGAATTATTTTTCAACACCTACAATTGGTTAATTACAGATAAATCATTCAAAGAAGTGTTTCACGAAGTCTTCATCCCTTTGATGAATGAACTTGGTTTGCTTTGGCAATCGGATACAATAACACCTGCTCACGAGCATTTTATAAGCTATTTAATCAAGCAAAAACTTTTAGTAAACACAGAGAAACTGCAACTTTTGAAACAAACGAAATTGGATAAAGTTTTTGTTCTTTCCCTTCCAATGAACGAAATACATGAGCTGGGATTAATGTATTTGCATTATGAAATTTTATTGCACGGATACAAAGCAATTTACCTGGGTGAAAGTATGCCTATTGAGAATTTAAAAGATTTAAAAAAACATTTTAATTCCATTGTTTTCATTTCTTATTTTACCGTTCAGCCGGAGAGAGATTCTGTAAATGAATATGTTGCTAAAATGACAGAAGAATTGATCGATGATACCACGGAGTTA
This sequence comes from Flavobacterium fructosi, assembly GCF_042787335.1. Classification (NCBI taxonomy): domain Bacteria; kingdom Pseudomonadati; phylum Bacteroidota; class Flavobacteriia; order Flavobacteriales; family Flavobacteriaceae; genus Flavobacterium; species Flavobacterium fructosi. The sequence continues at coordinate 608,648 of NZ_JBHZQA010000001.1, forward strand.
TGGTTAACAGGTCGATTGGTTGAGTTTATTAAAAAGGAAGGACTTTCGGAGAAAATCTCCATTTTTGATTCAATTTCAGAAATAGTAGCTAAAATTTAATTGTTTTTGTTTAAACATTTTATATATTTGCTAAACAAATGAAAAATAAAATTACAATCATTGGCTCCGGATTTTCAGCTTTAGCTGCTTCTTGTTATTTGGCAAAAAGTGGGCATCAGGTTGAAGTGTATGAGAAAAACACATCGATAGGCGGTAGAGCAAGACAATTAAAGAAAGAAGGTTTTACATTTGATATGGGACCAAGCTGGTATTGGATGCCAGACGTCTTTGATCGTTTTTTTGCCGACTTTGGGAAAAAAACAAGCGATTATTATGAGCTAATAAAATTAAAACCAGCTTATCGGGTTTATTATGGTATAGACGATTTTATTGCCATAGCGGACAATTTAGGTGAAATTGAAGCAACATTCGAAGCTATTGAAAAGGGTAGTGGAAAGGTGCTTCATGAATTTATCTTAGAGGCCAAAAGCAATTATGATATTGCGATCAAAGACTTGGTGTACCGACCAGGAATTTCACCTTTGGAATTGGTGACTTTGGAAACCGCTAAAAAAGTGGGGCAGTTTTTCAGTAATATTAGTAAAGATGTTCGTAAAAAATTTAAAAACGAACGATTAATTCAAATTCTCGAATTTCCTGTGCTGTTCCTTGGAGCAAAACCATCAGACACACCATCGTTCTATAGTTTTATGAATTATGCTGATTTTGGTCTTGGAACTTGGCATCCTCAAACAGGGATGTTTGATGTCGTTCGTGCAATGGAAAGTCTGGCACGTGAATTGGGAGTTGTGTTTCACACTAATGCAAATATTGAAAAGATAATTGTTGATAATAAAACGGCCAAAGCGATAGTGGTAAATGGTAAAACGATTGAATCAGATTTGATTTTAAGCGGTGCGGATTATCATCACACCGAAATATTATTAGATCAGGAACATCGCGCTTACTCCGAGAAATATTGGGACAACAGAGTTTTTGCCCCTTCATCGTTATTGTTCTATGTTGGTTTCAATAAAAAAATAGAAAATATTTCGCATCACGCCCTGTTTTTTGATGTTGATTTTTATCAGCATGCAAAGGATATTTATGATGAGCCACAGTGGCCTAAAGAGCCTTTGTTTTATGCCAATTTTCCATCGTTGACGGATAAAACGGCTGCGCCGGAAGGAATGGAATCCGCTTTTTTCCTAGTTCCGTTAGCACCTGGAATCAACGATACTGAGGAGTTAAGGGAAGAGTATTTTGACAAAATAATAAACCGTTTTGAAGTTTTAACACAGCAAAGCGTGAAAAATAATATTATCTTTAAGCAGTCGTTCTGTAAAAATGATTTTGTTTCCGAATACAATTCCTATAAAGGGAATGCTTACGGAATGGCAAATACGTTATTGCAAACCGCCTTTTTGAGACCAAAACTTAAAAGTAAAAAAGTAAAAAATTTATATTTCACCGGTCAGTTGACCGTTCCTGGACCGGGAGTTCCGCCAGCTCTAATCTCAGGAAAATTAGTGTCAGAATTAATTAATAAGCAATTTTCAGATCAATAAATATGAAAAAAATATTTGATGATGTATCTTTCAAATGCAGCAAGTTAGTTACAAAAAACTACAGTACTTCATTTTCATTGGCAGTATATATGCTATCGCCAAGTATTAGGGATGCTATTTACAGTGTCTATGGCTTCGTGCGTTTTGCTGATGAAATTGTAGATTCATTTCATGGATACGACAAGGAGGATTTGATTAATGATTTCGAAAAAGAGTACTACAAAGGAATTGACAGAAGTATAAGTCTAAACCCAATTTTGAACTCTTTCCAGCAAACGGTTAAAAAATATAATATTTCCGATGACTTGGTTCAGGCTTTTCTTAAAAGTATGAAATTAGATTTGATTAAATTAGATTACAACAGCAAAGAGGAGTATGACGAGTATATTTATGGATCAGCTGATGTGGTGGGTTTAATGTGTCTCAAGGTGTTTGTAGATGGAAACGATTTAAAATACAATCAGTTAAAGAGCGAAGCCATGCGTTTAGGTTCAGCCTTTCAGAAAGTTAATTTTTTGCGAGATCTTAAGGATGATAATTTAATCTTAAACAGGAATTATTTCCCAGGAGTCGATTTAAACTCCTTTGATGAGAATGCAAAAAGAGCCATTATAAAGGAAATAGAAGAAGATTTCAGAGTTGCTTATCAAGGAATTTTGAAGTTACCGATCGAAGCTAAATTTGGCGTTTACACCGCATTTGTCTATTATAAAAAGCTCTTGAAAAAGCTCGAAAATACGCCTTGTCACGAAATTGGCAATGCAAGAATTCGAGTTTCTAATTATACTAAAGCGGGATTACTGGCGCAATCTTTCGTTACTTACAAGTTGAGATTGGTTTAATAATAGCCTTGTTTTGAGAAAATATATTTTAATTAAATGAAAAAATAATGATTTCTTTTATAATCTTTTTAGGCGTTTTCTTTTTTATGGAATGCGTGACCTGGATGACACATAAGTATGTCATGCACGGATTGATGTGGTATTTTCATGCTGACCATCACCAGCCCAAATACGCTAATGTTTTTGAGCGAAACGATATCTTTTTTGTGATTTTTGCCGTGCCCAGTATCGTACTTTTTTATTTTGGTGTGCAAGGTGGTATGAATTACCTGTTCTTCATTGGACTTGGAATCACATTCTACGGATTTTGTTATTTCATGATACACGATGTCTTGATACATCAACGTTTTAAGTGGTTCAAAAACACCAATAATAAATATTTGATAGGCTTGCGTAAAGCACATAAAATACATCATAAGCATTTGGGAAAAGAGCATGGAGAGTGTTTTGGAATGTTATTTGTGCCGTTAAAATACTATAAAATGTAAAGTTCAATTGAGGTATGACGGGTCGGGCTATCCGTTCCCGCTTTAATATCTCTGGCAAATAAGCCATATACTAAAAGGGCTCTACTTCTATCCCTCACGGAACTCCGGTGAACCAATAAAGAATCTTTTCTTAATCAGCAATCATGAAAATATACAAACAAGAAACCGTTCAACATGTAAATGCAAGTGTCGAAGAATGTTGGGCTTTTTTTTCAAGCCCAAAGAACCTTCAAAAAATAACACCAGAGGGAATGGGTTTTCAAATAACGGATTTTGATCATAAGTCTATGTATCCGGGACAAATCATTCAATACAAAGTAACGCCCCTTTTTGGGATTACTTTGTCGTGGATGACTGTAATTACCCAAGTCAAGGAAAATAGTTATTTTATAGACGAACAGCGTTTTGGTCCATACAGTTTTTGGCACCACAAACATTTCTTTGAAGCAACACCAAACGGAACCAAAATGACGGATGTGGTGCATTACGGGTTGCCACTTGGCTTTCTGGGCCGAATCATGAATACATTGGTGGTTAAAAATAAATTGAAATCCATTTTTGCTTACCGTGTGACTAAGGTGGACGAAATGTTTAATAAAAAGTAATGAGCAAACAACAAGTAACTATTTTTTGGTTTAGACGAGATTTACGTTTAGAAGATAACGTTGGATTATTCCATGCTTTAAAGTCTAAACAACCTGTAATTTTGTTGTTTATTTTTGATGATGCCATTTTAAACAGTTTGCCAAAAAACGATGCCAGAGTAGGATTTATTCATGAATCACTTTCTAAAATAAATACGGAATTAAAAGAAATAAAAAGTTCGCTTTTAGTTAAAAAAGGAATAACCCTTGAAGTTTGGCAATCACTTTTGCAAGAATTTGATGTAAAGGAAGTCTTCTTCAATAAAGATTATGAACCTTACGCGATAAAGAGGGATAGTGCGATTTGTGAAATATTGGAGGCAAACAATGCAATCTTCTATTCCTTTAAAGACCAAGTCATTTTCGAAGAAAAAGAAATCACAAAAGCAGACGGATTGCCGTACACGGTTTATACACCGTTTAAAAATAAATGGTTGGAAAAATACAAAGCAATGGTTCCGGTTCAGGAATATGATAGTAGCGATCATTTTTCTAATTTTTATCCAAGTGAATTTGCTTTTCCAACTTTGGAACAAATAGGTTTCGAAGAAAGTCCCATAAAAGTAAAACCGAACAACTTAAAATTTATTTCAAATTATCAAGAAATTCGGGATTTCCCAGCCTTGGACAAAACTTCTTATTTATCACCACACCTGCGTTTCGGAACCGTAAGCATACGGAAATTAGTTAATTGGGCTTTTCATAAAAATGATGTCTTTTTGAGTGAACTGATTTGGAGAGAATTCTTTATGCAAATCTTATTTAGTTTTCCAAAAGTAGTTACCCAAAACTTCAAATCAGCGTATGATGGAATTCAGTGGCGCAATGACGAGGCCGATTTCAAGCGTTGGTGTTCTGGTACAACTGGATATCCTATGGTGGATGCCGGAATGCGTCAACTCAATGAAACAGGATACATGCACAATAGAGTGCGCATGGTAGTAGCAAGTTTCCTTTGCAAACATTTACTGATTCAGTGGCAATGGGGAGAGGCTTATTTTGCCGAAAAACTATTGGATTATGATTTATCAGCTAATATTGGAAATTGGCAATGGGCAGCAGGAACAGGTTGCGATGCTGCTCCTTATTTCCGAGTTTTTAATCCGGAGATTCAGCAAAAAAAGTTTGACGAAAATGGAATCTACATCCGCAAATGGATCAAAGAATTGGATTTAGGATATGTAGAACCAATGGTACCTCACGCTATGGCAAGAGATCGAGCTATAGCAACCTACAAAGCGGGAATTCTAAAGTAATTTTTTTATATTTTCATTTCGACGAAGGAAGAATTTCATTAAGACTAATTATTAGCTAAGAGTGGATTTCCTGCTTCATCGGAATGGCAAAGAGTATGAAATTAGGTCAACTTAAATGACTTACATGTTTCAAAAAAATAATTATTTAATCAATCTTTTCAGCATTCCATTAAAAATAAATCCGTGAAAAGGTAAAACGGAATACCAATATAATTTACCCCAAATCCCTCTAGGTCTGAAAGTAGCGGATTGATACAAAGTGTTTCCGATAATTTTGAACTCTAACCAAGCTTCTCCCGGTAATTTCATTTCGGCAAATAAGATTAGCTTTCCCTCGTCTTTATTAGCATACAAGACACGCCAAAAGTCCAATGCATCACCAGAATGTATGTCATGACGGTTCGTTCTTCCTCTTCGGGAACCAACTCCTCCGTATAATTTATCAATGAATCCACGTAATTCCCAAAGCCAGTTACCGTAATACCAACCAGAATCGCCACCAATTGACCAGATTTTATTGATGGTGTACTCTCTGTCTACTATTTGCATTTTTCGGCGATCAATGAAGCAATCTTTTTTAGGAACTTTGAGATATTCAGATATACTGCTGCTAAAACGTCCGCTGACTAAAGAGTCTTTCCAGCTCGAAGCTACTTTATCTTCATCGACTTTTAGCAACGCCCGAGACAACGCTTGCTCATACGTCATGGGTTTTACATTCAAGATCTCATTAATTCGATGATCCCTACAAATTACTTCGACTTTCATACTGCTTACAAGAGCTGAAGCTAGTTTATAAGAGGTTGAGGTTACAAAATACAACCAATACGAAGATAATTTTGGAGTCATCACCGGAATAGTATAAATCCATCTTTTGAGGTGTTTTGCTTTGGCATAGCCCAATAACATTTCCTTATAAGTAAGAATGTCGGGTCCGCCAATATCAAAATTTTGATTGTAGGTCAAAGGATTTAGCAATGATTTAGAGAGAAACGCCAACACATCTGGAATTGCTATGGGTTGGCATCTTGTATTGAGCCATTTTGGAGTAATCATAACGGGAAGTTTATTTACTAAATCCCTAATGATTTCAAATGACGCACTTCCAGAACCTACAATTATGCCGGCTCTTAGCGTCGTGGCCGAAAATTTGCCTGTATTCAAGATATCTTCCACTTTTTTTCGAGAAGATAAGTGTTTAGATAGTGATTTGTCATTTACAATACCGCTCAGGTAAATGACTTGTTTCGCATTCGTTTGATTTAATCGTTGCACAAAATTTGTAGCAGAAATGCTTTCTAAATCATCAAAATTAGCAGACGAAGTAGACATAGAATGCATCAAGTAATACGCTGCATCTATGTCTTCAGGTATTGCGGATAAACTTTCTTCTTTAAGAAAATCTATTTCTATAACTTCAATATGGTTTTCAAATTCTTTTGGAATATAAAACCTATTTTTATCCCTTACACAACATACGATTTCCTGACCTTGTGCTACCAAAAGTGGTAAAAGTCGCTTCCCGATATACCCCGTTGCACCTGTTAAGAGAATTTTCATGGTTTTACATTTTAATTATTGCATTTGTTCTAAAAAGCTTCTTTTTCAATAAATTATACGAATTAACTCCAATTTTAGATGCTGCTCAAAAAATAAGAGATAATTCGTATAATAGATTGTGCTGTTTTTAGCCAATGTTCAATGTGGCGAATGATATTTAATTTTAACTCAATTTATTGGAAACTAAGCTAATGAATTCTTTTCTGGTTTTATCTTTTTCAAACGCACCGGTAAAAGAAGAAGTTGTTGTAACGGAATTTTGTTTTTGAATCCCTCGCATTTGCATACACATATGTTGTGCTTCAATGACCACTGCAACACCTAGCGGATTTAAAGCTTCCTGAATACAATTCTTGATCTGATCTGTCAGTCTTTCTTGTACTTGCATTCTTCTGGCAAAGGCATCGACTATCCTTGGGATTTTGCTTAAACCTACAATTTTACCATTTGGAATATAAGCCACGTGCGCTTTTCCAAAAAAAGGTAACATGTGATGTTCACACATTGAATACACTTCAATATCTTTTACCACAATCATTTGTTTATGGTCTTCAGTGAACAGTGCCGATTTTAAAATTTCTAAGGGATTTAATTCATAACCATGTGTCAAATACTGCATTGCTTTAGCCACTCTTTCAGGCGTTTTTTCGAGACCTTCTCGATTTACATCTTCGCCTAAATTTTCAATTATTGTTTTGTAATTTTCAGCTAATGATGTCGTTATTTTCGTATCATATTGCTCGATTTTCTCGTAGCTTTTTATTTTGCTAAGTATCATTTTCGATTTTTTTAAGTTATGAATGCATTTTTTATAATTTTTATATTTTGAATGTCACAATTCCATAATCCATTTCAAATACCTGACCTGAGATCGATTTTGCATTTTCAGAAATTAGGAAATTTACCATATTAGCTACTTCTTCCGGCTTCAAATATCCTTTCATGGGATGGCGTTCTACCATATTTTCTTTCATACGGTCATTTCTTAAAATATTTGCCGAAAGTGATGTTTCGGTAATAGTCGGAGCTATTGCATTGATGCGCACTACCGATGCCAACTCTGCTCCCAGCGATTTTACTAATCCTTCCACACCTGCTTTTGCAGTAGCAATACTCGCATGAAAGGGCATCCCCAGTTTTGCGGCTACAGTACTGAACAAAATAATGGATGGATCAGTTCCTTTTTTTAATACAGGTAAATATTTCTGAATAGTTTTTACAGCTCCAATAACATTAATTTCAAAATCATTTCTGAAATCATCGATGCTCAAACTTGTTATGGGTTTCAAATTGATAGAGCCCGGGCAGTAAATCACCGTGTCAGCACTTTCTATATCCGGAAGTGAATCCTGCAATACATCTACAGCAAAATGTTTAAGGTTTGGATGTGTAATGACCGGGGCATTTCTACTAATGTTGAACACCATATTTGTCTCTAATTGTTGCAGCAAAATGGCGCTTCCTATTCCTTTGCTACCACCAACGATTACTATATTTTTCATGTTTTTTGTTCAAAAGGTTATTTAAAATATTTTATATCGACTCTGCTATCTTTTCGAGATCTTATTGTTGTTGATCTGTCTTTGCATTGTGCATTTGAATCTTCCTTCTTTGAAGTCTCTTAGTTTTTCATGTTTTGTTTTGCGGCCTTGAACGCGTTTGCGCCACATCCTAAAACTCGAAGGCTTCATTTCAATTCGCATCAAATCAATGACTTCTTGTTCTTTAAATCCAAATTGCATCAAAATTGCATCAAAAGTGGTTCGGTCTTCCCAAGCCATTTCTATAATTCGGTCTTTGTCTAAATCGGTAAGCTCTTTTCTTGTATTCATAAATTATAATTATATTGCCATTAAAATATTACTCACTATCTCCAATATCAGTCATGGTGTGAAGTTTTAATATGCGTGAACTTTCTTCTTTTACTAATGGGTTTTTCTTCATTTTCCATAAAAAATCACTGGCAAATTTTCGCGTTCTTTCCATATTTACAATTGGTTTCGGATAACTTATTCCTATTTCGAAGTCATTAAACTGCTGGTCTAAATAGGTCATTTTGTATGGTTCATGTACAAATGCACGTGGCAAATTGCGCAATTCCGGCACCCATTTTTTTATAAATTCACCATCAGGATCGTGTTCGTAACTGTTCTTTATTGGATTATATATACGTAACATATTGATTCCGGTTTCACCCGCCTGCATTTGCAACTGCGGAAAATGTATTCCGGGCTCAAAATCTAAAAACATTTGGGATAAATGTTGCGTGGCTTCCTGCCAAGGCTGCCATAAATTATGGGTAAAAAACGACACTAACATTGCACGCATTCTAAAGTTCAAATAACCGGTTTCATTCAAGCATCGCATAGAGGCATCGATTAAAGGAAATCCTGTTTGACCCGTTTTCCAAGCTTGAATGTAGTTTTCATTTATTTTCTTTTTTAAAGTATGGAAACCTTTATTGACACTTTCGAATTCCATAATTTCTTCCATTTCAAATTTTTGAATAAAATGGGCCTGCCAAGTCAGTCTGGAAACAAAAGAATCAATTTGTTTCTTGTTGTTACAGGTAAGTCGGAACGTAGCTGCTTGTTGCAAAACTTGTCTGGAAGATAAATTTCCCCAAGCAATATAAGGGGACAATCTACTGCAACTTCTTCGCGACAATAAAGGTTTTGAAATATGAGAATTATAGTTATGATAGCGCTCATCAAAGAATGTTTGCAAATATTTCCCTGCCATAGTTGAACCTCCCTTTTGGAAAATCGCATCTGGAACAGTTTCTAAATTGGTCTTTTCAAATGCTTTTTCGAGTTCACTGATTGCCTCCATATTAAGAAAATTTTCTGTTTTCGAATCAAAAATAAACTGTGGTTCATTCATGTACTCTTCCCATTTTGAAACCCAATTTGTTCTATCTCTCAATGCTCTGAAAATTCCGTTATTGGTGTTCTCAATCCAATTGATTTGATTGTTTTTGCAAAATCGCTTGAAGGTTTTGTCTCGTTCATAAGTGATTTTTAAACCTGTTTCCTGATGTGAATAGACATTGTCAATTTTATATGTTTCCTCAAGGATATTGAAAATTTGAAGCACCTCTGAAGATACTGCCAATACCTGTGTGTTCGATCGTTCCAGTTGTTTGTTGATATCTACAAGTGATTGCTTGATGAAGCTCCAGTGTCTCGGACTGTAATGTAAATCATTTTCTAAAGATTTTTCGAATACATAAAGTAATAATGTGGGTATGCCAGTTTTTGTGGCATTAAAAATCGCTTCGTTATCCTGTAAACGAAGGTCTCTTTTGAACCAAACTACATTGATATGTTTTTTATTAGCTGTCATAATTTTTAAAATAATTTTTGCTGCAACCACAAGTTTTGAAATTTTGACTCACCATCGTAGTTTTTAGCCTGTAACTTAATGTTGAATTTGCGATCTCGGGGGTCGTTTCCAACACCTGAAACGTACATCCAATTTCCATAATTACTGTGTACGTCATAATCAAGCAGCATGGCCTCAAAATAAGCGGCTCCTATGCGCCAATCTAATAGAAGATTCTTTGAAAAATAGGAGCCTACATTTTGTCTGCCGCGATTACTCATCCAACCTGTTTGTTGCAATTCAATCATATTGGCATTGACAAAAGGTTCTTCTGTTGTGCCGTTTATCCATTGATTTATAGCTGATTGATTAGTTTTCCACTCGTATTTTTTATCTAGAATTCCACCAATTTTGAAAATTGAATTTCCATTTTTCAGCGAAACATATTTGAAATAGTCCCTCCATATCAATTCAAAAATCAACCAATAAGTCGAATCATTTGTCTCGATTTCTTTTTCATACTTACTGATTTCCCAATAGATAGTTTTTGCCGAAATAGAGCCATTAGCCAACCATGGAGAAAATTTTGAACTAAAATCGGTGCCCAATAATCCGTTGCGAGTCAATTTATAAACACTCAGTTTTTTTGATTTCCAAAAATAATTTTCCAATCTGTTCATCGCTTCGTTTTCACCACCACGAAAAGGAAATGCCGTTCTGGAATCGATTTCAAAATCAGTAAAGCCCAAAGTTTCCATCGTAGGAATTACTGTTTCGTTTTGTATACAATTTTCTTCAGATAGCGACTGAACCGAAAATTCTGGTCTGACTGTCGTTGATTTTTCACACTGAATCCTGAATTGTGTAAAAACATTTGGAATCGATTGAATTTCAAATGGAATGTCTTCGGGATGAAATAAGAACTGATTGTAAATAGCTTTGAAAGATACCGAATGCGCAACTTTACCTTTTATGTTTTCTAAAACTTCCATTTCCTCTTTTGTCCATTCTTTTTGAAAGTAAATAGAATTGATTTCATTTTTTGCAACAATTTCCGATATAACATCTTCTGGTTTTTGATGATAAACCAAAAGCGAAATATTCAACTTTTCTAGATTTTGTTTCAATTTGCTTACTGATTCAATGAGGAACTTAGCCCGGAATTTTTCTGTTTTTTTAAAGCCGAAATTCATTTTTTCAAAATGCCGTGGATCAAAACAATAAACCGCTAAAACGCTATCATTTTGTCGTATTGCATTTGTTAAAGATTCATTATCATGAACTCTCAAATCATTTCTGAACCAAACTAACCCTTTTTGTTTCTTTTGCATTTTTCGCTACAATATTTGACTTCCTCCCAAACCTTTTCCCATTTTTTCCGCCAACTAAAAGGCCGGTTGCAAACAAGACATATTTTTGAAGGCAGATTTTCCTTTTTCACTATTTGTATTTTTCATATTCATTGACCACAATTGTCGCTTTTAAATCAAACATCAAATTGTATAATCCAAAAAAGGTTCTGTTCATATAAATGAAATGTTTAGACCCTCGATTGCCGTTCATTTTGCGCAGGTTGGAGTCTTTTGAAAATCGTTCTCCTAATTTTGCAATGCTTTTAAAAAAACTTTCATCAGAGAAATCGAACGTTTCCTCTTGAAACGGTTTTGTAAATAACGAAAGTAAATCATGGAACATTTCAGTGAAATAAGTGACTTCTTCTGGGGAATCATCTTCTCTAAGAATCTCTAATTCAAATAATTTTCCATTGAATATTTTGGGGCTATTAATGACTTCTTTGTCAATCAGCTCAAAATAAGGAGTGTAAAAGTCATTTGGAATCTGCTTCATGCACCCAAAATCCAATGCTACCAATTGATTTTCTTTGTTTACCAAAAAGTTACCAGGATGGGGATCCGCATGGACTTTTTTCAGAATGTGAATCTGATACATATAAAAATCCCATAACGCCTGACCAATTTGATTCGCAGTTTCTTGATTGGTATTCGTTTTAGTAAATTCTGAAAGGTGAATTCCTGTCATCCAATCCATCGTGATAATCTTCTCGGATGAATACTCAGAATAATATTCTGGAAAAACTAAATTTTCTATTTTTTTGCAGGCCTTAACTACTTCTTGGCTTTGTTCTAGTTCCAATAGATAATTGGTTTCCTCAATCAGTTTGTCCTCGACTTCTTTGAAATATTTATCAGAATCTTTTCCTTGCAGATTAAACATTCTGATCGCAATAGGTTTCACCATCGACAAATCAGAAGAAATACTATTGGCAACGCCGGGATACTGAATTTTTACAGCTAGTTTTTTACCGTTTTTCACAGCCATATGAACCTGACCAATACTTGCCGCATTGACAGAATTGGCATTGAATTCATCAAAAATTTCGTAAGGCGTTTTCCCAAAATTAGTTTTAAATGTTTTTAGAACTAATGGTGCAGATAGAGGGGGTACTGAAAACTGTGACAATGAGAATTTCTCCACATAAGCCTGTGGTAAAAAGCTTTTGTCCATACTGAGCATTTGGGCTACTTTTAAAGCGCTTCCTTTGAGACTTTTCAATCCATCATAGATGTCTTCTGCATTATTTTCATTGAGTTTATCGCGGGTCAAATCAGAATTAACTATTTTTTCGCCATAATATTTGAGGTAGTTAACGCCAACTTTCGCCCCGGTTTGTACTAGTTTTGTTGCTCTTTCAATTTTTGATGTTGGAATATAATCTATCGTTTTCATTATTTGTTGTATATTTTTTCTTTGAAAATAAATTTTCCAAAATCGATTAAACTTTCTAAGGGTGCTATATTCATTAATTCAAACGTTGCTTTAACTGATTTTTCGATATATATATCCGTTTTTTCAAAAGAAGGAGAGGAATCGTCTAACCAAAATTTTAATGTCAGTAAAAGTTGTACCCATGAAGTTTCCTGTATTGCTTTCTCCTGAAAATTTTGAAGCTTCTCTTGTTGAACTCGGTAATCATCAGAAATGATGTCATTAATGTATTTTTTGAAATTGCTTCTCAGACCAGATAACTGTGCTAGTTTCTTTAATTGATTGTTGTTTTCATTCAAAACCATAACTACGTAACTTTTGTTAGCGGTTAAAATCTCGAAAAAAGTAAAGTAAAAGCTAAGCATTTTACTTTTCATATCGTAGTTTTCGTAGTCAGGGTTCTTATTCAGTAATTCAACTGTTTTGTCTAAAAATATTTTAAAAATTTCTTTTTCTATACTTTCGATAGTTCCAAAAAAAGAATAAAACTCCGTTTCACTGAAGTTGTTTAATTTTGTGAAATGATAAACAGATTTTGGTTTTTCACTATTCTCAAGTACATAATCCATGTACATAGAAACTATTTTCTCTTTTGTCAATATTGATTTTTTAGCAGCCATTTTTTTTGAATTTGTAATTAAAGTATAAAGGTACAAAATGTTTAACTAAATAATTATAATGTTAAACAAAATTTAATATATATTTTAGATTCCCTATAAATGATTAGCTTTACAGTATGATAAAAAAAAATGTATTAATAAGCGGCGGATCTGGATTTATAGGTAGACATTTAACAAGTTTGCTTATCGCAAAGGGATATAGTGTTTCCATTTTAAGCAGAAGCAATAAACAGAATACTGCAGAAATTTCTTATTACAAGTGGGATGTTGCCACCCAATATATTCAAGAGGAAGCTGTTCTCAAGGCAGATTATATAATACATCTTGCTGGGGAGAATATTGCGGAGAAAAGATGGACTAAAAAAAGGAAGGATGAAATTCGGAATAGTCGTGAACAATCAACACAGCTTCTCTATTCCGTTCTGAAGAAAAATAATAAGATACTTGAAGCCTTTGTTTCTGCATCAGCAATAGGGATTTACGGAGCAACAAACGGAAAGAAGATTTGTACAGAGGAAACACCTCATGCTAATGATTTTCTTGGGTTTACCTGTTACAAATGGGAAGAATCTATCGATTTTATTGAATATTTGCGCATACGTACTGTTAAAATCCGCACTGGCTTAGTATTGGGTAAAGAGGATGGTTTTCTAAAAAAATTGTTGCCTGTTTTTAAGTGGAGATTGGGAGCTGCTTTAGGCTCAGGCAAGCAATATATGCCGTGGATTCACATTGATGACTTATGTGATATGTATTATCAAGCCATTATTAATCCACATATGGTAGGGCCTTATAATGCGGCGGTCAATGACAATACCAACAATTTAATTTTCTCTAAGACCTTAGCAAAAGTTCTTGGATATTCTCTTTGGTTGCCCAATGTTCCTGTTTTTTTAATAAAGTTCGCAATGGGAGAGATGGCTAAAATTGTATTGACAGGAAGAAGAGTTTCATCCGATAAAATTGAAAGTACTGGCTTTGAATTTAAATTTAAAAATTTAGAAGAAGCGCTTAGGGATTGTTTAATAAAATAAAATTATTGTAAAACACAAGTAATTTGTGTGTTGACGTTTTTGGCTATTTTACTGCGCACTATAAAAGGAATTTCAATACCAAAATCATCTGTGTTTAAAGGAAAATTAGAAACAAGTTGAATTCCTTCACCTACTTTTTTGATGGTTCCGTAAATTATTATTATTTTTGATTTACCATGAATGGTGATCTTTCCATTTATCATGTATTCTTTTGAATCTGAATCAATGTTTTTCAGGTCAAATTTTTCAATTATACCTTTGAATATTGCTTTTGGATAACGATCACTTTCTAAATAATTTTTATTGAAATGTTCTTGCATCAAACTTCTTTCAAACAGAAATTTTTTGATATAAACCATACAAGTTATTGCCCCTGTTTTTGTAACCACAATACAGGAAGTTTTTTGATTTATGGCCTTTACTTCTTCAAAAAATGGTACTGATGCTTCAAAAATTAGAATCCCTTTGTCAGTGCCCATTTTTTCTTGTGCAGAAGCGGTGTAGGTGATAATAATCAGGAAAAGTAGCGTAATTTTTTTCATGATCGTTTATTAATTCAACTACTTAAAGTTACAAAAAAAATGAATTGAAAACTAATCAAATGAACGGAGAATATTAGCTTAAATCCTCATTTTTATTAAAATAAACCGCGTTATATTTCTTTATTTGATTCCTTAACTATTTACTCTTTTTTAATTCTAGCTGAACATTATATTTTCTTATAGTAGTCAGGCTTTCTTTGGATTTGTAATCAAATACTTCCTCGTGATAATCTCGCTCCTTTTTTAACGCTATTTGTTTGATGCAATTGTAAAAACGCCGCACTTCATTAAGATTGGAAAGAATCAAACCGGGAACCGCTACACTTTTGCCTTCTTTGTCTTTGGCAACCATTGTGAAATAGGAGGAATTGCAATGTTTTGTTTTTCCGGTTTGAATGTTTTCGGCATCTACTCGAATACCAATAATCATAGAACTGTTGCCAACATAATTCACACAGGCTTTCATGGTAACCAGTTCGCCTACTTCAATTGGTTTAAGGAAATTTACGGTATCAACAGATGCTGTAACACAATAATTCCCTGAAAATTTTGATGCACAAGCAAATGCAATTTGATCTAAAAGTGATAAAATATAACCACCATGAATCTTTCCGCTAAAATTAGTGTGCGACGGAAGCATCAATTCTGAAATACTGATATTTGACGAAGAGACAGTTTTAAAAGT
The DNA here is from genome assembly GCF_042787335.1 of Flavobacterium fructosi. Lineage (NCBI taxonomy): Bacteria > Pseudomonadati > Bacteroidota > Flavobacteriia > Flavobacteriales > Flavobacteriaceae > Flavobacterium > Flavobacterium fructosi. The sequence goes on from NZ_JBHZQA010000001.1 coordinate 624,037, forward strand.
AGTGTTCATAAAAATTATTTTTGATTAAAAGGGGAAATTTCTTTTTGAACGGATGTAACAAAATATCGAGTTTCTCCCCACCAAGAAAATGTTCTGTATCTTTCTACATAAGTTAATTTTACATAATTTCCTTGAAGCCCTTTCAAATCTTCAATCACTTTTTTGTCACTATCCAAAACAGAAAAACTAAAAATCTGAGCTCCGGAAATTCCCTGACTCAATTCTCCTTCCCATGTTTTTATGGCCATTCCTTTATGACTCAATTTTATAAGTTCACCAGAACGAATCCCTTCACTGTACGGAACGTAATAGAGAAATGCAAAATAACAGATCAAGACCAGTGTGCCGATTCCCAAAATAATTCCTAAAATTCGTTTCATTTTATTTAATTTAATAATTGATTTTCATCTTTTTCCGCTCTGTTCAATATGCTTTCAGGAAGTGCTTTTTTTGCTTTAGCTCCCATCTTTTTCAATTTCTCTACACTTACAATTAGGTTTCCTTTTCCCTCCACCAGTTTATTCATGGCGCCGCTGTATTCAATTTTGCTTTCGTCGATCTTCTTTCCAATTTTGATCAAATCACCTACAAAACCTTCAAATTTGTCATACAATGCACCAGCCTGACGTGCAATTTCCAAAGCGTTTTCCTGTTGCTTTTGGTTGGTCCACATGCTGTCAATAGTTCGTAAAGTAGCTAATAAAGTCGCAGGCGTAACTATAACAATGTTTTTCTCGAATGCTTTATTGTACAAACTTGTATCCTCATTCAAAGCCATAGCAAAAGCGGGTTCAATAGGGATAAACAACAATACAAAATCAGGGCTTTCTATTTGATATAAATCGTGGTAGTTTTTATTTCCTAATTGCTCTACGTGGCGTTTGATGGAATTGACATGTTCTTTTAAAAATCCAATTTTCACATCGTCATCTTCCTCATTGATGTATTTTTCATAAGCAGTTAAAGATACTTTAGAATCGACAATCATCTTTTTTCCGTCAGGTAGATTAATCACAACGTCAGGAAAAACGCGATTTCCATCTTCAGTAGTGAAGGCTTGTTGAACTTCATATTCACGGCCTTTCTCTAATCCTGATTTTTCAAGAACGCGTTCCAAAACTAATTCGCCCCAGTTTCCCTGCATTTTACTGTCACCTTTTAAAGCTTTAGTCAGGTTGATAGTTTCCTTGCTCATTTGGATATTCATTTCCCGTAAGCCTAGAATTTGTTGGCGCAAAGCTGCGTGATAATCAATACTTTCTTTATGGGTGTCTTCGACTTTTTTTTCGAACAAATGAATTTTATCCTGTAAAGGCGTCAAGATATTTTTCATGTTCTCCTTGTTCTGTTCCGTAAATTTAGTGGACTTTTCTTCTAATATTTTGTTAGCGAGATTCTCAAATTCTTTAGTGAACTTTTCTTGTAATTTCTCGACCTCTTCTTTTTGTTCTTTGTTGCGTTCCCAAAGATTCTCAAAATCAACTTCTTTTTTAGAAAGCTGGATGGCCAAACTGTCTTTTTCGTTACGAATACTTTCTTTCTCAACATTGGCATTTTCTAATTGCTTTTCAAAGGCTATTTTGTCAATAACAATTTGTTCTTTTAGTTGATTGAATTGTGAAGATGAAGCAATCAGTTTTTCCTCTAAACTAATTTTTTCCGACTGAAATAGAGCGGAAAAAATGAGTTTTCCAATGTAAACACCAATAGCGAGAGCAATAATAAAAAGCAGTAAGAACGGAAGCATATTTGACATAGAAGTATTATTTTTTTTTAAAGTAAAAGTAATAAAAAGATGCCATAATTGCTATGATGGATATTTGAACTTAAACCATTTTGGTAAATCGATTGGTCAAAACTATCTTTTATCCTTATCCGTTTGTTGCTGTAAAGCTCTTGTATGAAGTTAATTTCTTATTAATTTTATATTGCGCTTTAGTTTGTATTGTTGTTGACCGGTTCGTGGAAAATTAAAACTATAAAATCTAATAAAAATCACTTCCTTTAGTTTTCTAAAATAAATAAGCCAATAAGAAAAGAGGCACTTATTGGCTTTTCACAAACAAAACGGATCGTTATTCGTCCAGTTTTATATTTCCTCGGTCTTCCTTATTATCGGGATGTTCGTTTGGATAACGATTTGCGGTGATATCTGAGTTGTGGTCTTCATTTTCAATTGTTTTCATTACGTCCTTTTCAGTAGAAACACCCCGGCTTAAACTTTCATTTTCGTTCCAGCTTCTTTCTTCCGTTTCTGGGATAGAAGCAATTGATCCATCTACATTACGGGCTCTTTGAACAATTTTTTGATCTCCGTTAGCATCTATTTCTACTTCTTCTTTAAGTATTGATGCTGCTGGATTATAATCTTCAGGCAAGTTTTCACCGCTGAAACCTTCGTTTGTATTTTGCTTGTTGTTTGTCTTTTTTGAACTTAAATTGTCGCTTTCCATAATCTTTAAATTTTAAGTTAATACTGTTAACTTCTATAATGTTACGCCTTTTATATTAAGAATTTGAATCATTTAACATAGCTTTTGGTTTGTAAAGTGAAATGTGTCAATGCTCAATTTTAAATACTGCTAAAACAAAACTATCTTTGCTATCTTTAAAAACAAAATATAATGACTCATTCGCATTTCATCATTCACAAGCCTTACGGATATTTAAGTCAGTTTATTTATGAACTGAAGCGCAAAAAGAAGCTTTTGGGTGAATTGCATGATTTTCCAGAAGGAACCATGGCGATAGGTCGTCTTGATGAAGACTCGGAAGGGCTATTGCTCTTGACCACGGATGGGATGATGAGCGAAATTATTCGAAGTAAAAAAGTTGATAAAGAATATTACGTTCAAGTCGATGGAATTGTACATCAGGAAGCCATTGAACAATTACAAAAAGGGGTAGAAATAGGTTTTAATGGAACCAAGTATATCACAAAACCATGCAAGGCCAGTTTATTGCCTATAATTCCTGTTTTTGGAACTAGAGGAAAAAAAATACGGGATGAACGTCATGGTCCAACTTCCTGGGCTTCCATTGTTGTCAACGAAGGGAAATTTCGCCAAGTTCGTAAGATGACGGCCGCTGTAGGTTTCCCCACGTTGCGATTGGTTCGTGTTCGAATAGGAAACGTACATCTCAATGATTTACAGGCGGGTGAAGTTAAAGAAGTAGAAAATTTTCAAATAGAGATTTAACGGATATGATCTGAATTTTTCAATCTTTTAATAAAGTATAATATGTTAAACATCGTTTTAGTTGAACCCGAAATACCAAATAACACCGGAAACATAGGCCGATTGTGTGTTGGTACCGAAAGCCGTTTACACTTGATTCATCCTTTTGGATTTGTTATCAATGATAAAAATCTGAAACGTTCCGGATTGGATTATTGGGTACATCTAGATGTAACGGAATATCAAAATATTGCGGAATGGACGAGTCAAATTCAAGATAAATCAAGAGTTTTTCTAATGAGTTCGCACGCCGAAAAATCGTATTTGGTAACTGATTTTCAAGATGGGGATTGGTTAGTTTTTGGTAAAGAAAGTAAAGGGCTAAGCGAGGAGGTTTTGGGTTTGTTTGAAAATCATCTGACCATTCCAATGTCGCCATTGATAAGAAGTTTTAACATTGCAAATTCAGTCGCTTTTGTTATTGGTGAAGCGAAAAGGCAAATTAGCACTAAACGCTAAGTTGAAAAGTTACGATGGCGTAAAGCATGATATTTTGAAGTAAATTTTATATATTTGAGTAAGACATTGCATGATTTATTTCTATTATTCTTACTTTAAATTTACTTTTATGATAGATAAAGTTATTCTTAGAAATACTATTTTCAAACATTTGGATGGGTTGGTTATTGCACCGGTTGCTTTTTCTTTACATAAAAGTGGCGTGCTTGTTTATATTCTCGATAAAAAAGAAGTCACGCTAGAAGACCTTGCATCAAATTTTAAAGCAAACGAAGGATATCTCAACGTGGGTTTACGTAATTTATGTTCTCAAGGATTTCTGGATTATCATATCAATAACGCTGCCGATGTGATTAAATTTAGCATTAATGATAATAGTGAAATCGCTTTTTCGATGTTTTATTTTTACGAAGATGTGATTGATTTATTGCATTTTTCGATGCAGTTTCACCCTCGATTATTCGAAGATGCTCCTTTTGAACGAATGCGCGTTATTTTCGAAAAATACAAAAACAATTACGCCATTTCTTTTTCGAATGATCCTCTGACAAATACCATTCAGCATCAGATTTTAATGCATATTGAAGGATGTTTAGTGGGACCTACATTAGTTCGCCTAGGCATGAGTGGCATGTTTCACAAATATTTTATGGAGATTTCGTTCCGTCCCGAAGAATTTCACAAGTCCCCCGAAAATTTCAAAATCATACTCGATTTTTTTGTTCATTTGGGATGGTTTACCCAAAAAAAAGGGAATTATCAGTTTACCGAAACTGGTTTATTTTTTGCCAAAAGAGCTACTGCTTACGGAGTGACAGTTTCCTATTTACCTACTTTTAGTAAAATGGATGAACTGCTTTTTGGTAACCCAAATGTATTGCGAGATGTAGCAGAAGGAGGAGAGGAAATTCATGTGGATCGGGAAATGAATGTTTGGGGGAGCGGAGGCGCTCATGATACTTATTTTAAGGTTGTTGACGAGATTATTATTAAATTATTTAATTTGCCTATCGAAGACCAGCCGAAAGGAATTCTCGATATGGGTTGCGGCAATGGAGCGTTTATTGAGCATATTTATACTGTAATCAAAAGACAAACCCTCCGGGGAAAAATGCTGGATGACTATCCTCTATTCCTTGTTGGTGCCGATTACAATCAAGCAGCTTTGAAGGTCACCCGAGCCAATTTAATTAAAGCCGATATATGGGCCAAAGTAATTTGGGGAGATATTGGTCAACCCGATTTGTTAGCCAATGACTTATTAGAAAATTATAACATTGATTTGAAAGATTTACTGAATGTGAGAACCTTTTTGGATCACAACCGAATTTGGGAAATGCCAAAACACGTTACCCAAGACAGAGTGAGTCATTCCACTGGCGCCTTTGCGCATAGAGGAGAGCGAATCAAGAATCGTTTAGTCGAGGATAATCTATTGGAACATCTGAATAAATGGTCGCCTTATGTCCGGAAATTTGGGTTGTTAATGATTGAATTGCATACGATTCCTCCAAATTTGACTGCTGCTAATTTGGGGAAAACGGCGGCAACTGCTTATGATGCCACGCACGGTTTTTCAGATCAATACATCGTCGAAATTCCCGTTTTGCACAAAATCGCTGCTGAAGCAGGATTGTACCCAGATACTAATTTCTTTAGAAGATTTCCTGATTCTCCTATTGCAACGGTGAGTATAAATTTATTGAAAGGAATTGGATAGTACGATTTTGTAATGAATAATTAAAAAGAAATAAAATGAGGAAGTTATTTAGCTTCCTCATTTAGAATTAATTTCTGGCAACAAAATCACTTAATGTAATGTAAGTGTTTCCGCTCACCGAATCGTGATAAATATTATATTTTGTTGGATAATTTCCAGCTTTTTCAAAATGTTCCGGTTGAGAATAATTGGCACTAAAATCAACATTAGAAAGTAGATAATCTAAAGTGATCATTGGTTCCACAAAAATAAATTTTCCATTATAAGAACCATAAATCATTATTTTAGAAAATGGAAGATACGCTCCTAAGTTTATAGGCAGCCAGTGTTTTCCCATTTGGGGTTCGGCAGTTGCTGAACCAGGTGGAGTAAAATAATCTGCAGGCATGTAACCTAGGGGAGGATAGTTGTTAAAAGCAGTATCCGTTTCTGGTGACCAAGCTGGTATTGCTAGTTGCTCTTTAGCAGAAATCATGTAAAAATGAATGTCAAAATGGGGTACATCAAAAACGCCTTTAGGTTCGTGACCATGAGGATTCCAGTTAAGTCCAATGTGATCAAAAGGCGTTAATTGTGTTGCTTTTAATTGCAATGGCACTACAATAGTTTTGCCATCCGGAGGAACGGTTTTGTTATTGTCTGTCGCAAGGTTTTTAAAAGCTTCGGGAGTGATTTCAAGTCCAATTTCGTTAGGATGGCCATTTGAATCCACACTTATCCACGAACGGACTTTTCCGTATCCAAGCGCAACTTGCGGTCCTTTAAATGCAATAAGTTTGTGAGCACTCATTTTAGCGGTAAATGACATGTACTCATTGTTTTGTAAATCTGTGCTAATCATATTGTCCTGACTGCAAGAAAACAGGAAAAATAACGACCCCAAAACAATAATTTTTTTTGGTAATGTAAACAAATTTTCCATAATTAAAATTTTAAAAAATTATTTTTAATGATGTAGATAAGTTGAGTTTTGGGGAAAATGAAATGAAGAACAAAAATACAATAAATATTGTAATAACTTGATAATCAGTGGTTTTTTTTAATTTTAAATGTACTGAAAGTCTAATTTAAATTTCACAGAGTGTGTCCTTTTATCTATTGTGAAATTTATAGATAGGGAAAAAAGATAGTTTTTCGAAAACAGATTTTATAAAAATAATTTTTATAAATACGATGTGTCTCAATAGCGGGGATTGCAAGAAACTAAACAATCATGAATTTTCCTTTTTCAACGTCAAAAACAATATGCTCGTCTTTGAACAAAGTATTGAAACTTCCTTTTGCAATAAAACTACAAGGTTCATCTTGAAGCACAGTTTCAGGAGTCATAATAATCATTTCGTCACTCAGTTGTATCGCCATATCAATATCATGAGTAGAAAATAAAATGCATTTTCCAGTTTCATGAGTAAGCTTTTTCAAAAGTTTGAATAAAGCCACCTTATGTAATAAATCCAAATGGGTAGTGGGTTCATCCAAAATTATTAACGGAGTATCCTGCGCTAAAGCGCGTGCAATTAATACTTTTTGCAATTGCCCGTCACTAATCTCATAATGTTTTTTTGGGGCTAAATGACTGATTTGTGTCAATGCCATGGCTTCATTAACTTTAACAATATCAATATCAGATAAAGTTCCCATCCAATTGGTGTAGGGTTGTCTTCCTAAAGCAATGAGTTCGAAAACAGTTAAATTACTGGGAGGCAATTTTTCGGTTAAAACGATACTTAAATTTTGTGCCAAGTCCAAAGGTTCGTAATCAGTAATTTTCCTTTCATTCAAGAAAACAGCACCGGAAAGCGGTTTCTGGATTCCCGTTATCGTTTTTAAAAGTGTTGATTTCCCGATGCCATTAGCGCCAATTAAAGCAATCAGTTTTCCTTTTTTTAAAGCAATAGAAATATTCGAAGCCACTACGATTTTCTCTTTTTTATGAGAATAACCAATGCTGATTTGAGACGCTTGCAAGATGATTTTATTTTCCATTAGGTAATCATTTTTCGTTTACTAACCAACAACCAAATTACTACAGGAGCACCAATTATTGAAGTCACCGCATTGATTGGTAAAGTGATTTCTAATCCGGGCAATTCTGAAATTACATCACAAACAAGCATAATCGAAGCCCCTAGAAGTAACGTACTCCAATACAAAACCGAATGGTTGCTGGTTTGAAATACTAATTTGGCTATGTGAGGAACCGCCAGTCCTATAAATGCAATTGGACCTGCATACGCTGTGATACTTCCTGCTAAAATGCTTGTTGCAAAAATAATAATTAATCGTGTTTTTTTGAAATTCAAACCTAAACTGCGAGCGTAATTTTCACCTAATAGTAATGCATTAAGCGGTTTTATGCTAAACAGACTTATTACTAAGCCAATACCCACACAAACGGATAGAATTACTATAGAAGACCATGGCAAGTTGCCTAAGTTTCCCATGGACCAAAATGTGAATTTCTGCAATTGTTCAGCCGAACTAAAATATGTAAGAACACCTACTATTGCACTGGTAAAACTACCAAACATTAGCCCTACAATCAAAATGGCCATTGTATCACGTAGCCTTTGGGAAACCATCAAAACGGCGAGTAATACAACAGAACTTCCTATAGTTGAGGCTAAAACCACTCCATACGAGGATAACAAAATGGTACTTAAAACAGGAGGAAGTAAGCCCGCTCCCAATAGTACAAAAGCGACCCCTAAACTGGCTCCGGAACTCAGTCCTAAAACATAAGGTCCTGCCAATGGATTTCGAAATAAAGTTTGCATCAGCAAACCGCTTATGGATAACCCCATTCCAACAAGAATTGCAGTAATGGCTTTGGGTAACCGATAATTGATGATGATGTATTCCCAAGTGGATTTACTCGCTTGACCACCAGTTAAACTTGTGTAAATTTCTTTAAAAGGTATCGTAATAGAACCAAAACTGATGTTTACAAAAAACAATAGCACAAGCCCTAAAGTAAGCAAGAAAAATAGAATCGTATTTCGTTTTTGATTCGCCAATTTAATTTAGTTTTTGTGCAAAAGTAAAATTATAATTTGGAAGCAATTCCGGATGGAAGATTTTAATGAAATCTTTTAAGACTAAATCCGGTCGGCTTGGTGCTAATTCATAATAAATCGTGCCTCCAGTTGTACCGAATTTACTTTCAAAAGTATATACATTTTTAGATTTTGTTGCGTCAAACTGATTGTAATGCGGATTGCTATTTTCGAATTCAGCACTACTTTTAAAAGATCCTGTTGCGATCCAATATTTCGCTGTTTTTGCTTTCTCTAATATTTTTTCAAAAGGTAGACTAAGACTACCTGTTCCTTCAACATTTGCCCACAAATAATTGGCTTTGGCATCTTTCATAAATTGAGCTACCCAGCTATTTCCCCGCGCTACATACCATGTGTCTTGGTACATAGATCCGTAAAGAACTGTAGCTGTTGGTTTTTTGGTTGCTACCAATTGTATCGCGTCATTATAATTTTTAACGATTGCATCAAAAAGCGTTTTGGCTTCTTTTTCTTTGCCAAATAAAGCACCGTAAAGCTTGATCCATTCTGCTTTTCCTAGCGGCGTTTGTTCCATCCAATCTGCTTGTATGAGTACACTAAGGCCACTTTTTTGTAAATTGTCAATCATTGGATTGTTGTTGTCAATTCCAAAGGTTACGATTAAATTAGGCTCCAATTCAATGAGCTGCTCCACGTTTAATTTTTCGTTTTGTCCGATGTTTTTAACAACCCCGGCCTCAATTAGTTTTCTGGTTTTTTCAGAAGAAACATAATCGGTGTGAGGAAAACCCACCAGTGATTTTTCAACTCCCAGCATTTCCAAAAAAGGGATGTTAGTCGTTGAGGTAACCACGATCGATTCTAAAGGCACTGAAATTGTGGTGTATTTTTGTAGGCTGTCAGGAATGCTGCCGTTTTTTTCTTTTAATATATACTTTAAGCTTTTATTGGCTTCAGGCCAAGGATTTGAAACCGTCACTACTGAATATCCTTTATAGGTATTAATAGAAAGTCCTGAGGCATATTCGATTGTGTTTTTTGAATTTATACTTTCTGTTACGTTCTCGTTTTCGCTTTTTTTACATCCCACGATCGTTGAAAAAGAGAAAACAAAAAGGATTAATTTAAAGGTGAATTTCATGATTTAATTTTTCAATAGCGACAAAGGTATACCAAATTTATAAAATTTCTTGTTTATTTTTAGTAGTAAAAAATTGAACAAATGTTATCTTTACGAAATGAATAGCATTAAAGTAAAAAACTGTTCTACTTGCGGAATTCCTTTTAATTGTGGGGACACATTAGAAGGAAGTAAATGCTGGTGCAGCAATTTTCCACCCATTTTTAATCCCTCCGAAGTGGTGGATTGCTTATGTTCCAGTTGCTTTATAAAGACATGCTCCACTAAAATTGACGAATATGTAGCAACACTATCTACTGAAACTGCAATGGATAATAAAGCCAAAGATTTACCCAAAACGACTGATCTCATAGAAGGAATTGACTATTATTTAGAAAATGGAAATTATGTTTTCAAGGCTTGGTTTCATCTTAAAAGAGGACATTGTTGTACTAATGGATGTCGACATTGTCCGTATGGATTAAAAAAAATATAAAAATGATATATTTAATAACTGGAGGTGAACGTTCCGGTAAAAGTAGTTATGCCGAAAATTTAGCAAAAGGATTGTCGGATAAACCAATGTATGTGTCTACAGCCCGAAAATGGGATGATGATTTCCAAAAGAGAATCGATCGGCATCAAAAAGATCGGGACGAACGATGGATTAATATCGAAAAAGAAAAACACTTGAGCGAAATTGATTTTTCGGGAAAAGTAGCGGTCGTCGATTGCGTTACGCTTTGGTTAACGAACTTTTTTGTAGATACTAAAAATGATGTTTCCTTGTGTTTAGAACAAGCTAAAACCGAATTTGATGCCATTGCCAATCAAGAAAATGCAACTATTATTATTGTAACCAATGAAATAGGAATGGGCGTTCATGCCGAAACGCATATTGGTCGGAAATTCACCGAACTTCAAGGTTGGATGAATCAATACATTGCTAAAAATGCCGATACCGTTGTGCTAATGGTTTCTGGAATTCCTGTAACTATAAAAGAGAAAAAATGAAATAGCTATGATTTTACAATATTAAATTCAAAGAAAGTATTGCCTCATAGCGTATTACATATTCAATTAAAAATAAATAAATAACTACATATGAATTTTGTAACTTCTTGGAGTGGCGGAAAAGACAGTTGTTATGCAATGATGCAAGCAATTCAGCAAGGACTTATTCCAAAGGTATTGCTTAATATGATGAATGAAAACGGCAAAGTGTCTCGTTCTCACGGATTGCCTTTGTCTATTTTGAATCAGCAAGCCCAAAAAATGGGATTGCCTCTGGAAGGAATTCCTGCAACTTGGGGTGATTATGAAGCCAAGTTTATTGCTGTTTTGAAAATGCTAAAAGCCAAATATGATTTGGAAGCAACGGTTTTTGGAGACATTGATTTGCAACCCCATAAAGATTGGGAAGATAAAGTATGTGCCGCAGCTTCGCTAAAAGCAATTTTGCCTTTGTGGCAACAAGACAGACTCGTTTTGGTAAACCAAATGCTTGAAAACGGAATTGTAACGATGATTGTTTCTTGTAATACAATGATGGGAGAACGTTATTTGGGGAAAATTTTAACCAAAGAATTAGCCAAAGAATTATATGAAAAAGGAATAGATCCTTGCGGTGAAAATGGGGAATTTCATACTTTAGTAATTAATTGTCCGATGTTTTCTGGAGCGATTAAACTGCCTGAGTTCACTAAAATTACTTATGAGGATTATTGTTTCATCGTTTGGGCATAAATTTTTAAACAAAATTATTTTAAGATGACTTATTTAGATGAAATTTTAAAATCCCGTCGCGACACCCGTCATTTTACGGAAGATCAAGTACCGGATGCTGTTCTTGAAAAAGCATTGCAAGCGGGGCATTGGGCGCCTTCTGTGGGTCTAACTGATGCTACAAAATACTATCTGATTAGGTCGGCTGATATAAAAAAAGCCATTAAAGATTTGTTTTTAGATTACGATAAAAAAGCAGTTGCGCTAACGGATAGTGAACGACAAAAACTAGCATACAAAGCCCTAAAGTTAGAAGCAATAGAAGAAGCGCCACTCGGATTAGTCATTTGCTATGATCGTTCCGTTTTGAATAATTTTACGATTGGAACCGTTGGGAGTAATGAAGCGGTAAAGTTCAGTTCCGTTTGTGCGGCTCAAAATATTTGGCTTTCGCTTACAGAACAGGGCTATTCCATGGGATGGGTTTCTATATTGAATTATTATCAGTTCAAGCTATTATTAGGGCTGCCTGAAAACATGGAGCCATTGGGGTATTTTTGCGTGGGAAAACCAGCTACCAATTATGATAATCAACCCATGTTGCAACAATTGAATTGGAAACAAAAACAAGAAATTCCATTAGTGGAGGAAATCACTGTTTTGCATCAAAGTAAGGTGGAGAAAGTATTTTTTGATAATAAAAAAGAAATGAATGCTACTGCTTTCGCAAATGCGTTGCAACATAAGATCGACCAAAAAACCAAACCAACGGGTTCATTAGGAATTTTAGAGGTACTCGCCAAACAAATAGGGATGGTGTTTCAAACTTTAGAACCTAAAATTATAAAACCTAATCTGGTTGTTTTTGCCGCGGATCACGGAATTGCAAATCATGGTGTAAGTGCCTATCCACAAGATGTTACGAGACAAATGGTGAGTAATTTCTTAATGGGTGGCGCAGCAATCAATGTGTTTTGTAAACAGAATAAGATCCAATTAGCTATAGTGGATGCGGGTGTGAATTATGATTTCGCCATGAATACGAATTTGATTTCGGCTAAAATAGGGAAGGGAACGCATTCTTATTTACAAGGACCAGCAATGAGTAAAACAGAAGTTGATTTGTGTTTTATAAAAGGAAGCGAGATTGTTTTCACGATTGCAAAGAGGGGCAGTAATTGTATTGGTTTTGGGGAAATGGGCATTGGTAACACCGCTACAGCTTCGGTCTTAATAAGCATTATTTTAGAATTGCCTATTCAAGATTGCGTGGGAAAAGGCACTGGTGTAAATGAGGAACAGCTGATTAAAAAAATAGATATCCTTAAAAAATGCCTTGATAATTACGATGGTTCAGAAGATTTAGATAGTAAGTTAGCTTATTTCGGAGGATTTGAAATCATGTAAATGGTAGGTGGAATGCTTCAGGCAAAAGAAGATAATATGCTGATTCTAGTGGATGGCTTTATCTGCAGTGTTGCTTTTTTAATTGCCTTTAAAAAGAATCCATCCATTATTAAAAATGCTATTTTTTGCCATTCTTCCGCGGAGCAAGGACACCAAAAAATATTAGATTACTTAGGAGTTCGTTCCCTGTTGCAACTTGATTTGCGATTGGGAGAAGGTACGGGTTGCGCTGTCGCATTTCCTATTATCCAATCGGCTGTGGCATTCTTGAATGAGATGGCCAGTTTTGAATCAGCGGGGGTTAGCGGTCGATAAACGGCATTTATACCCTATTGTCGTAGAGGCTGCAGTGCCTCTCTACGTGCCTCTCTACAAGAAATAAAATCAAAAAATAATTCGAAAAATGAAAAAAGAATTACACATATTTTTTACAGCATTAATGTTTTATACTAGGATTCCATGTCCTGCAACCATCGATCATAATCCGGATTATTTAAATAAAGCGTCTCGTTATTTTCCACTAATTGGTTGGATTGTGGGTAGCGTGGCTTTTAGTGTATATTGCGTTTTTAATTATTTAGTCACTCCTGAAATTGCGGTAATCTTCTCTATGATTGCTTCCGTTTTAGTTACAGGAGCTTTTCATGAAGATGGTTTTGCTGACGTTTGCGATGGTTTTGGTGGCGGTTGGACCAAAGAAAAAATATTGACAATTATGAAAGACAGCGCCATTGGTGCGTATGGAGCGATTGGTTTAGTCCTGCTGCTAGTGCTTAAATTTCAGGCGTTGACTCAATTAATTAATGTCTCGGAAACTAAATTTTTAATTTTTAATTCACAATTCACAACTTTATTATTGTTTGTTTCAGCGCATTCCATCAGTCGATTAGCGGCGATTTCAATTGTTTTTACCCATCAATATTCTCGTGAGGATGCTTCAAGTAAAAGCAAACCTATAGCACAAAGTTATTCTTGGAAAGAAGTAGTGGGAGCTTTCTTTTTTGGGTTACTTCCAATCATTATTTTGTCCTATTTTCAGTGGCCGATACTGTTGGTTTTAATCCCTGTTTTTCTGGCTCGATTTTTCTTAGCACGATATTTTCAGAAGTGGATTGACGGGTATACCGGGGATTGTTTGGGCGCAACCCAGCAGGTTTGTGAAGTGATTTTTTATATATCAGTTATTGCATTATGGAAGTTTATTTAGTACGTCACACAGAAACGGTTTGCGAAAAAGGAATTTGTTACGGACAATCCGATGTGAAAATTATGGAGCCTTATGGTGCTGTTTTTCACTCTGTTTTAAATCAATTACCTCAAGATGCAACGCTGTATTCCAGCCCTTTACTGCGTTGTGTGCTTTTGGCAAATTATATCAAAGACAATTCAGAAATTGCTGCCGTAAATCATGATTCCCGTTTACTGGAAATGAATTTTGGAGATTGGGAAATGAAAAATTGGGATGTAATTTCACCGGATGATTTTACACCTTGGATGACTGATTTTGTAAATGTGCGCGTACCCAATGGAGAATCATTTACGGATTTGCATGATCGGGTAATTGATTTTATAAATAATGAACTTCAGACAACCCATTCAAAACCAGTAATTATTGTGGCACATGCAGGAGTGATACGAAGTTTTTTATGTAAAATTTCGGATTTACCTCTTAAAGACGCTTTTCAGAATAAAGTTGATTTTGGCTCTGTAAGTATAATTGAAATTGAATAAATTCTTGTAATAAAAGTTGTTAAGTGGTTGAATTACTGTTTTTTGTTTAAAATTTACTTCAAAAAGTATTGTGAAATTGATTTTTCAGTAATTTTAACATTATATTTGCTGCCGTATTGAGGTTGAGGTTTGTTTTTTCAAACCACATTAAAAGGGAAGAGAGTGATTGAAAATTGAAAATTAACGATTTTTGATTTCAGAGTTTAAAATCCGAAATCATTATTCAATTCAAAATTCAAAAATCTCACGCTGTACCCGCAACTGTAAGCTATAAAGCTTGTTGTTATCTACAAAACCATTGTTCTGAAATTTTAAATTAAGAATGAGAAGGTAAACAACAAGACGCAAGCCAGGAGACCTGCCTATTACATCGAGTATCAAACTTTCGGGAAAAAAGGTTTGGGTATGGGTCATTCTATGCTTTTCTCCCATTTATTAAATTTTACATTTTTAAAATGAACAAAAAAATCATTCGCTTTAGTGCGATTGCATTGTTATTTGCAATGAACACGTATGCCCAAGATCAAGAGCCAAAACAACTAGATGAGGTGGTTGTTTCTGATTCGAAATTTGCTTTGCCAAAAGAGAAATCAGGAAAAGTTATCGTCAAAATTACTGCCGAAGATTTGAAGAAAAAAGCAGGACAATCAGTAGCTTCGATTTTAAGTACGGTAGCAGGTGTTGAAATTAATGGAAATCAGAGTCGTAATGGTAAAGACTTAGGGCTTTACATTCGTGGAGGGAGAAATCATCAGGTTTTAATCTTGATTGATGGCGTTCCGGTAACCGATGCTTCCGGGATTAGTTTATCGTATGATTTGAGATTACTTCCTGTGGAGCAAATTGAAAGTATTGAGATTATGAAAGGCGCTTCAAGTACGTTGTATGGTTCTGGAGCAGCGACTGGTGTGATTAATATTACACTAAAAAAAGCAGGCAAAAAAGCGATTGCCGGAAATGCCTATATGAATATAGGAACGCAAACAGTTGCTAAAAAAGCAAATTATAATGTTCAAGATTACAATCAAGGTTTTGCTGTAAACGGTAGTTTTGAAAAAATAAATTATTTTGCGTCTTTGAATAGTACGGAAACTACAGGGATTTCTGAAGCAAAACCATTAAATTCAAATACTAAATTCGAAAATGATGCTTTTTCAAGAGTTAATTCTTTAGTAAAAATTGGCTTTACGCCAACTAAAAAATTATCATTTGATTTCTTTGCTAATTATGATCGAATGAAAAATAAATTTGATGCAGGTTCGTTTGCAGATGATCTTAAAAATTTCAGTCTCTCAGAGCAATTTAGAGTTGGTTTTTCTCCAAAATATAAATACAACAAAGGAGAATTTGTAATTAACTCTGGGGCCAATGTAATCAATCGCGATATTTTTAGTTATGGATCTTTATTTCAAGCGAAGTCAAGAAGCGTTAATGTTGATGCCTTTAATAAATATGAAATTTCGTCTCAATTATTTATAGTAACAGGAACACAATTTCAGTTTCACGAAATGTCTAACATGAGTCAGTATGACGCCATAACAAATGAAGTGGCTAAATTCAATATGATTGATCCTTATGCAACAGTTGTTTATAATTCTAATTTTGGATTTAACTTAAATCTTGGAGGGCGTTATAATATCCATAGTAAATACGGAAATAATTTTGTGTACAATATTAATCCTTCTTACACTTTTTCTAAAAATTTAAAAGTCTTAGCTTCCTATAGTACTGCTTTTATTACTCCAAGTTTGTACCAATTGTACTCTCCTTATGGTGATTTGAATTTGTCTCCAGAGAAAGATGCAACTGCCGAAGTTGGTTTTGAAGTAAGCGCATTGAATAAGAAATTAGTTTTGAATGCTGTAGCTTTTCAAAGAGAAGAGGAAGATGCAATAGGATTTGATTTGATGACGTATAAATACTTTAATGTAAATGGGAAAAACAAAGCCAAAGGTCTTGAAACAATGATTTCTTATGCTTTTAATGATAAAGTAAAATTCAATGCAAATTATACTTTTACAGAATTAGAAAGACAATCTCGTATATTGAATCCTAAACATAAAGTCAATGCTGCTGCAGATGTGCAAGCAACTCCACGTCTTGCTTTTAATCTGGCGTATCAGTTTGTGTCAAACCGGTATTTAGAATACACAACGTATCCTGCACCAACTTACGATCCCGTGTTAAATTCAGAAATTTTGAAAGATTATCAAATAGTTAATACTAATGTTCGTTATGATTTAATCAAAAACAGATTGAATATTTTTGGCGCAGTGGACAATGTTTTTGATAAAGATTTTGTTGAAAGTAGAGGGTACAGTACTAGAGGAAGAAATTTTAAACTTGGTTTGAATTTATTATTCTAAAAATAAACATTTAGTGTTAGTTCTTAATTCCCGTTCCATAATTTGGAACGGGTTTTTTGTTAGCACAAATTCAACCTTTTGATTGGAAAATTTATATATAAGAAAGCCTTTCTTATATTCTATTATTTTTACTATTTCATTTCTGAAATGAATTCTGAAATTGACTGCGCTATTTTATTTTGTTCGTTGTCATCAACCAAGTATTTTTTGTCATTTTCATTAGTTAAATATCCTAGTTCTACAATTACAGCTGGAACTTCTGATTTTTTAAGAATGTAAAAAGGACCCGTTTTTACATTGGATATTTTTAAATTTTTATTCGTTGTAAATTTATTTATGAGTTCTGCGGCAATCTTACTTGACTTTTCAAAAAACTCAGTTTCTTTTGCCACATAAAACTCCAAGCCTGATGTTTTATTATTTAAACTGGTATTTACATGTAGGGACAAAACTAAATCTGGTCTGAGTTTGTTTATAAAAGCAGTTCTATCGTTCAAGGATAAAAAACTATCTTCATTTCTAGTGAAGTGAATTACCACATTACTATTTAAAGATTTTATTTTTTTAGTGACTTGTTCTACAATTTTCTTTTCAGTGACTGCATCTGATGTCGCACCAAAATCGGTTCCACCGTGACCTGCATCAATAACAATATTTATTTTTTTTGCTTCTGAATGCTTTGGCTTTATAAATGCAAAAGAAACAATTACGGTAAAAACCAAAACTAATTTACTTGTATTTTTCATGACGTTGTGATGTAAAATATTGATTATTAAGTATTAACTTGTAAAATGGTTTTTTAGTATAATGCTCGTAAAGTTATTTCAATGCTTTCAAAAGCCCTTCCGGAGCTTTGTCAATATACATTTGATTCTGCAACCCATTTATTGATTTTGTATCATTAAAATATTTAAAATCTTTTTCAGGACTCAGTTTTAACATTTTTGCTGTCCCGGTAATTTTACCAATTGCGGTGCTTAGTAAAGGCTCTGTTGCATTACCCAGAACATCTAAATTACCCAAGTTTTCTTTCAACTCGTAAGTAGGTACTAACCCGCTAAAATAATCTCCAAAACCAGCTGCATTTACAATTTTCAGAACAATTGGTTGCATCGCATAGCGATGGTTCGGGTTTCTGTTGGCTTTGCCAAAAGTAGGCGAGTCATATAATGTAACGGAACCTACATTTTTTCCTGTAGTTACGTCGCCAATTTGAACAACATCCATATACGGTTTCAATCCGTTAATTACCAATTCACTTGCTGAAGCCGTACTTTTGGTGGTTAAAATGTGAATTTTAGTCAAATTCAAACTGTTGATTGGCGTAGCGCCAATTTTATCTGTAAAGTTATTTTTTAAGGCATCCGGATTATTTGTTTCAAAATAACTGTTGATTTTGTTATTCCATTGTTGCTTTGCAAATATCTGCCCGGTATATTGTCCCGTAATCATACTTGCTAAACGCGTAGCTGTAAGAACAGAACCTCCTGAGTTATAACGTAAATCAAGCACTAAATCAGTTATGCCTTGCGTTTTTAGCGTGCCAAAAGCTTCATTCAATTTGTTGTCGTAATCGGCATAAAAACCATTGTAGATTAAATACCCTATTTTGTGAGTGCCCGATGTGATCACGGTATTTAATAGAATTGGATTTTCTGACAGTATTGTTTTCGTTAAAGCAACCGTTTTTCCATTTGGGGTAATTGCTCCATTATTATAATCCGCTAGATTTAGCGTATAGCTTTCTGCTTTGAGCAAAGTTTGATAGTTACTTACGGTTAGTTGAGTTCCATTTACTCCGTAAAAAATGGCTCCGCGCTTGATGTCCTTTGTTGATGCGTCAGAACCAGGGATAACGTAGCGTACCCAGCCAAATATTTCAGTGGTGCTTCCTGATTTATATCTCAAGCCGTAGTCGACTCCGTCATTTTTTGTTGTGCCTTGAAGTGCACCCTCAAGTTCTAAATAATCACTTACAATCCAACTGAACCGATCAATGGATTTATCAACTCGTAGTGCATCAAATAAACTTTCGGGGGAAGAATATCCAGACAAAAAAGTATTTAATTGTGCTTGAGAGGTAAAGCGGTCATCTGATAAATTAGGAACATCAGCTTGCCATAAATAGTATTGGTTTAGGCCTTTCCATATAAAATCTTTGACTTCCAGATCCATTGGCGCAGCAACATCGTCCATATCTTGACAACCTTGGAACGTGAAAAGGGATATAATCAATAAAAGCGTAAATTGGAATGTTTTTTTCATGATCGTTGATTCAATATCAATTATAAACGTAAAAATAGTAACTTTAGTTTTTATTTTCTATTATTTGTAACAAAAAGAAATATGGATCGTCTTGATTGTATAACCGATTTAATAATTACTCTTTATGAACCAAAATGAGTTTGTGCAGCTAACCACTCCATTCAAAGACAAAGTCTTTCGGCTGGCAAAGCGATTGCTGACAAGCACGGAGGAAGCCGAAGATGCTACTCAGGAAGTTTTGGTAAAGCTTTGGAGTAAAAAGGGGAGTTTGAATGGGTTTAATAGTGTGGAAGCTTTTGCGATGACTCTGACAAAAAATCATTGTTTGGATCAATTAAAATCAAAAAGAGCAAGAAATCTGAAAATTGTTCATACTAATTTTACCGATAGAGAACCAAGTGTAGATAAAAAAGTAGAAGACAGTGATAGTTTGAATTGGGTGGAGAAAATAATTAATCAGTTACCCGAGCAACAACGTTTACTAATTCAGATGCGGGATATAGAACAGTATGAATTTGCTGAAATCGCAAAAATAACCGGAATGAATGAAACCGCTGTTCGTGTTGCACTTTCGAGAGCTAGAAAAACGATAAGAGAAGGCATGACAAAAACGCATAATTATGGAATTAAATAAAATAGAATTACTAGTAGAAAAATACTTTCAAGGGGAAAGCAGTATTGCTGAAGAAAATGAATTACGTACTTATTTTTCTTCACTGCATGTTGCGCAGCATTTAGAACAGTACAAGCCTTTATTTGGTTATTTGTCGCTCGCGGCAGACCAAAAGTTTGCGCCAGAAATTGCACTGGATTCTAAACAGGACTTTCAGAACGAATTTAAAAAACGAAAAGTAACATGGTTGTCTATTGCTGCTTCAGTTGTTGTTTTGATGGGAATAGGAACGTACGGGTATTATAATGACGAGTTTGAAAAGGGAAAACAAAATTTAGGAACGTATGATGATCCTGAACTTGCCTTCAGACAAACTCAAAAAGCATTAGCATTATTGTCAAATCATGTAAATGTTGGCATAGAAAGTGTTAAATACATTGAAGAATACCAAGAATCAAAAGAATTAATTTTTAAACAATAAAATAATCTATAAGAAAATGAAAAAGTTTTTAATAACATTAGTAGTAGTATTAGTTTCAAGCCCATTTTTTGCTCAAGCTGCCTTCGATAAATTTGATGGTCAGGATGATGTGACTTCAATTATAGTCAACAAAAAAATGTTTGATTTAATGAGTAAAGTAAAAGTGGATGCTTCTGATAAGGAGACACAACAGTATTTGAACCTGATAAAAAAGTTAGACAACCTGAAAGTTTTTACCACTAAAAGTACCAGAGTAGAAAACGAAATGAGAGCTTCGGCTGAAAAGTACGTAAAATCGGCAGGTCTGGAGGAGTTGATGCGTGTGAATGACGGTGGGAAAAACATCAAAATTTTAGTAAAATCTGGAGCGAAAGATTCACAGATAAGAGAGTTGCTTATGTTTATTGAGGGTGCTAAAAACGAAGACACGGTTTTAATGTCATTAACGGGAGATTTCGATTTGAGTGAGATTTCTATTCTTACGGATAAAATGCGAATTCCAGGTGGCGACGTTTTGAAGAAAGCAACAAAAGGTAAAAAGTAAAATGAAAGCTGTTTATAGTATTGCACTACTCGTTAGCTTGTTTTTGATCAGTTGCAACTCAGAACCTACACTACAGAAATACTTTGTAGAGAATATAGAAAACAAAAATTTCATTGCTTTAGATGTTTCTCCAAGTATATTGAATGTGGATAAAGCTAAACTGTCATTGCAACAAAAGGAAGCTTTGCAATCCTTTGAGAAGATGAATGTATTGGCTTTTAAACTCAATGGAACAAATAAAGCACAATTTGAAACGGAACGAGCGAAGGTTAATTTGATTTTAAAGGACAAAAAGTACCAACAGCTCATGAAGTTTGGTTCAGGTAAAGAAGGTGCTTCTGTAAGTTATGTAGGTTCAGAGGATCACATAGAAGAGTTTGTGCTTTTTGCCAATAAAAAAACAACTGGCTTTGCGGTAGTCCGAATTTTAGGAAAGGATATGAATCCCAATAATATTATGACGATGCTTTCAGTTTTGAAAGAATCTAAAGTCGATTTAGAGCAGTTAAAACCTTTGCAGGAAATGTTCAAAAAATAGAATGAATTACTCTTAATTATAAGCGTCTTGGTAGTTTACCAAGACGTTTTTTTTATAGCATATTCTTAAAGATATTTAATTTTCCATTGCCAAAAAAAATAACACGTTGCAAACAAAGTTTCGACTAGTTGTAAATATTTAACAATTTGGAAATGTGGTAAATAAAATTTCGTAGAGTCAGGAAAACTTCAATTTTTTTTTAGTTGAAACCGGTATTTTTGCACAATAATAGAAGAAATAATGTAAATATCACTAAAAGTTGGTATTGTCTAAACTGCATTAATCCTGTTCATTTACACAAAGATAGATTTCTATTGTTGGCAGATTTTTAAATTTAATATTATAGAAAAAAATGACTGAAATTAAATTTAGAACAGGAAATATGGAGCTAATAAGAAAATCACATAAAAACAGGCTGTTTTTATATATAGGAACTTTTTTTATTATAGCTGCGGGTTTGTCAGTTGGTATTTTAATTTTAATGTTTTTTATAGGAAGGCTTGAAGGAGCTTATTGAGGCTTATCAGGGGATGATAAAATGATATAATGGGTTTGTGCTATTTCCAAACATACTATAAAAACTAGAAGGAAAGTACCAATTGTGAATTGCTTTCAAAATTGTATTTTAGCTTATAATTCCCAACGAATGGTGTAAGTTTTACGATAGAAGAAGAGTTGTGAATTGCTTTCAAAATTGTATTTTAGCTTATAATTCCCAACGCTGCGGGTTGCCAAATAACATTACCATAGTTGTGAATTGCTTTCAAAATTGTATTTTAGCTTATAATTCCCAACCAGGAGAATTTATTATCTTAGGAGCTGATGGTTGTGAATTGCTTTCAAAATTGTATTTTAGCTTATAATTCCCAACTTAGTTCCAAATCAGCATTATTTAGCCGGTGTTGTGAATTGCTTTCAAAATTGTATTTTAGCTTATAATTCCCAACGTAATGCTCTTTCTTGGCTTCCGATGGTTTGTTGTGAATTGCTTTCAAAATTGTATTTTAGCTTATAATTCCCAACCTGCTCTATTACGCAATTATTTAAGCCAATGTTGTGAATTGCTTTCAAAATTGTATTTTAGCTTATAATTCCCAACAGCCGAGAATATAACAACAGCTACAATATAGTTGTGAATTGCTTTCAAAATTGTATTTTAGCTTATAATTCCCAACTTTAACTGTGTCTTCAGTAATACCGTTGCCGTTGTGAATTGCTTTCAAAATTGTATTTTAGCTTATAATTCCCAACAAATGAAAATGAAACCAAAACCAATCGTTTGTTGTGAATTGCTTTCAAAATTGTATTTTAGCTTATAATTCCCAACTAATGAATACTATGCGTGATCAGTCTATTGGTTGTGAATTGCTTTCAAAATTGTATTTTAGCTTATAATTCCCAACATTCTTGAACTGCAAATTTATTGGCGGGTGGTTGTGAATTGCTTTCAAAATTGTATTTTAGCTTATAATTCCCAACTTTAGATCCTGACATATTTACCAAACCTTCGTTGTGAATTGCTTTCAAAATTGTATTTTAGCTTATAATTCCCAACTGTTGTGATGCTCTTTTTATACCTTCCGCTGTTGTGAATTGCTTTCAAAATTGTATTTTAGCTTATAATTCCCAACATTGATACAAATTAAGTAATATTACTTGTAGTTGTGAATTGCTTTCAAAATTGTATTTTAGCTTATAATTCCCAACTCGTCCTCAACGTCCATTTGATGGATCATAGTTGTGAATTGCTTTCAAAATTGTATTTTAGCTTATAATTCCCAACACAATCACTATACAGCAGTTGCCGAATCTAGTTGTGAATTGCTTTCAAAATTGTATTTTAGCTTATAATTCCCAACCATTTTTATCTATACTATTCCATGAATTTAGTTGTGAATTGCTTTCAAAATTGTATTTTAGCTTATAATTCCCAACCCATATAAAAAAGATGGGGTTACATTACTTGTTGTGAATTGCTTTCAAAATTGTATTTTAGCTTATAATTCCCAACTTGGGTAATGGAACTACACACTATAATACTGTTGTGAATTGCTTTCAAAATTGTATTTTAGCTTATAATTCCCAACTTTAACTGTGTCTTCAGTAACACCGTTGCCGTTGTGAATTGCTTTCAAAATTGTATTTTAGCTTATAATTCCCAACAATAATATCCGAAGCCAAAGAGGGTATATCGTTGTGAATTGCTTTCAAAATTGTATTTTAGCTTATAATTCCCAACCCAACAAGAAAAACAGCTACTAACAGCTAGGGTTTCGTTGTGTGCGCAGCACGAACAATGAAGCCCGTGTTGAACGGAACCGAGTACCTGCCGTCAACACTATGGAGTTATCGTAAAGATTGTAGAGGTATTTTCAAGAGGATTT